>NZ_RCVJ01000050.1 GCF_003667505.1 Micromonospora sp. BL4 | reverse complement strand
TCCTTTCCCCGCCCACCCCCGCTCCACCCTGTTGATCAAGAGGTTTGCGTCATGCGAGAACGTCCCGATGACGCAAACCTCTTGATCACCGCGCTCAGGTGGGGCTCAGGCCGGGGTTACGGTCAGGGTGTTTGTGGGGGTTGTGAGGTCGACCTTGACGGTGTTGCCGTCGCGGATCGTGCCCGAGAGCAGGGCCTTGGCGAGCTGGTCGCCGATCGCGGTCTGGACCAGGCGACGTAGCGGGCGGGCGCCGTAGATCGGGTCGTAGCCGTGCTCGGCGAGCCAGCCCCGGGCCGCGTCGGTGATCTCCAGACCGAGCCGGCGGTCGGCGAGACGCTTACGCATCCGGTCGAGCTGGATGTCCACGATCGAGCGCAGATCGTCCCCGCGCAGCGAGGCGAAGACCACGATGTCGTCCAGCCGGTTGAGGAACTCCGGCTTGAAGTGCGACCGGACCACGGCCAGGACACCTTCCCGACGCTGCTCCTCGGCCAACGTCAGGTCGCTGATCATCGACGACCCGAGGTTGGAGGTGAGGATCAGGATCGCGTTGCGGAAATCCACCGTGCGGCCCTGACCGTCGGTGAGCCGGCCGTCGTCGAGCACCTGGAGCAGCACGTCGAAGACGTCCGGGTGGGCCTTCTCCACCTCGTCCAGCAGGATCACCGAGTACGGCCGGCGGCGCACCGCCTCGGTGAGCTGGCCGCCCTCCTCGTAACCCACGTAGCCGGGCGGGGCACCGACCAGGCGGGCCACCGAGTGCTTCTCGCCGTACTCGCTCATGTCGATGCGGACCATCGCCCGCTCGTCGTCGAAGAGGAACTCGGCGAGCGCCTTGGCCAGCTCGGTCTTGCCGACACCGGTCGGGCCGAGGAAGAGGAAGCTCCCGGTCGGGCGGTCCGGATCGGCGACGCCGGCCCGGGCCCGGCGTACCGCGTCGGCGACGGCGCCCACCGCCTCGGCCTGACCGACCACCCGGCCGCCCAGCGACTCCTCCATCCGGAGCAGCTTGGCAGTCTCGCCCTCCAGCAGCCGGCCGGCCGGGATGCCGGTCCAGGAGGCGACCACCGCGGCGATGTCGTCCGCGCCGACCTCCTCCTTGAGCATCGCGCCGTCGGCCTGGAGCTGGGCGAGCTCTTCCTCGGCCTGCTTCAGCTCGACCTTGAGGGCGGGAATCCGGCCGTAGCGCAGCTCGGCGGCGCGCTCCAGTTCCCCGTCGCGCTCGGCCCGCTCGGCCTCGCCGCCCAGGCGCTCCAGCTCCTCCTTGGCGGTGGAGAGCTTGGTGATGTGGCTCTTCTCCGTCTGCCAGCGCTCGGAGAGCACGGTCAGCTGCTCGCGCTTGTCGGCCAGCTCCTTGCGCAGCCGCTCCAGCCGCTCGGCGGAGGCGGCGTCCGGCTCCTTGGCCAGCGCCATCTCCTCGATCTCCAGCCGGCGTACCGCCCGCTCGATCTCGTCCACCTCGACCGGCCGGGAGTCGATCTCCATCCGGAGCCGGGACGCGGACTCGTCGACCAGGTCGATCGCCTTGTCCGGCAGGAACCGTTCGGTGATGTAGCGGTCCGACAGCGCCGCAGCGGCGACCAGCGCGGCGTCGGTGATCCGCACGCCGTGGTGCACCTCGTAGCGCTCCTTGAGCCCGCGCAGGATGCCGATGGTGTCCTCGATGGTGGGCTCGCCGACCAGCACCGGCTGGAAGCGGCGCTCCAGCGCCGGGTCCTTCTCGATGTGCTCGCGGTACTCGTCCAGCGTCGTGGCGCCGACCATCCGCAGCTCACCGCGGGCGAGCATCGGCTTGAGCATGTTGCCGGCGTCCATCGAGCCCTCGCCCTTACCGGCGCCGACCACGGTGTGCAGCTCGTCGAGGAACGTGATGACCTGCCCGTTGGAGTTCTTGATCTCCTCCAGCACGGACTTGAGCCGCTCCTCGAACTGGCCGCGGTACTGAGCGCCGGCGACCATCGCGCCGAGGTCCAGCGAGACCAGCTTCTTGTCGCGGAGCGACTCGGGCACGTCACCGGCCACGATCCGCTGGGCGAGGCCCTCGACGATGGCGGTCTTTCCGACGCCGGGCTCGCCGATCAGCACCGGGTTGTTCTTGGTACGCCGGGACAGCACCTGGATCACCCGGCGGATCTCCGAGTCCCGGCCGATCACCGGGTCGATCTTGCCGTCGCGGGCGCTGGCGGTCAGGTCGACGCCGTACTTGGCCAGGGCCTGGTAGGTCTGCTCCGGGTCGGCGGTGGTGACCCGCCGGTCCCCACCCCGGACGCTCGGAAAGGCGGCGACCAGGGACTCCTCGGTGGCGCCGACCGACGTCAACGCGCTGGACACCGAGCCGCCCACCCGGGCCAGGCCGGCGAGCAGGTGCTCGGTGGAGGTGTACTCGTCGCCCAGCGGCCGGGCGATCTGCTCCGCGGCGCCGATGGCGTTGACGAACTCACGGGCCAGCGTGGGCTCGGCGATGCTGGAGCCCCGCGCCGCCGGCAGGGCGTCGACCGCGCGCTGGGCGACCCGGCGCAGCTCGGCGGGATCGGCCCCGACGGCGCGCAGCAGGCCGGCGGCGGTCGAGCCGTCGGTGTCCAGCAGTGACAGCAGCAGGTGCCAGGGCTCCACGGTGGCGTGGCCGCGCTGGTTCGCCAGCGCGACGGCACCGGTGATGGTCTCGCGGCTCTTGGTGGTGAGGCGTTCGGTGTTCATGGGCTCCCCCGGATCGGCGTTGTCCACTGGGTTGGACACAACCAGAGTTGAGCGTATTCCACTCAACCCTAGCGTTGTGACGTCCATCACTCTCGCCGACGCCACCGCCAGTCGAACTCGCCGGCCGCCGGGGGCGGGCCGGGTAGCGGGTCGGTGTCCGGCGCCGCCGACAGCCCGGCCAGCAGCACCGCCAGCTGCCGCCGGCGCAGCTGCCCGGTCCGCTCCGAATCGGGTACGCGCACCGCGGCGCACGCCTCCAGCAGCAGCCCCAGGTCCTGTACGACCACGTCGGGGCGCAGCCGCCCACTGGCACGGGCCCGCTCGAAAAGGGCGGTGGCCAGCTCGTTGGCGCGCATGGCGTCCCGGCCCATCTCCTCGGTCGGGGCGAAGGTGCCCGCCAGGTGGACGGTGAGCGAGTGCACGTCGGCGTCGACCACCCGAGCCAGGAACCCGGCGAACGCGGCCCAGTCGTCCGACACCGCCAGGGCGGTCTCGGCCTCGGCGATGTACCGGCGCAGCCCGTCGTGGCAGAGCTGGCGCAGCAGGTCCTCCTTGCCCGCGTACCGCCGGTAGAGCGCACTGATGCCGACGCCGGCGCGTTCGGCGACGGCGGCGATCGGCGCCTTCGGGTCGTCGAGGAAGACGCCGCGGGCGGCTTCGAGGATCACCTCGTCGTTGCGGGCGGCCTGCGCACGGCGGCCGGCCAGCGGCGTTTCCGTCTTTCCGGGGGACGTTGCCATGCACCCAGACTAACAGTGGAACGGATCGTTCCGGTCTGCTACTGTGGAAGCAGAACGAAACATTCCGTTCCGAAGGAGTTCCGAGATGACCGGCACCGCGATCCGTCCGTTCCGCGTCGAGATCCCGCAGACCGCCCTCGACGACCTGGCTGCCCGGCTGGGCCGCACGATCTGGCCCGCCGAGCTGCCCGGAGCCGGCGACGCCTACGGGATGAGCACCGATCGGGTCCGCGCCCTCGCCGACCGCTGGCGGGACGGGTTCGACTGGCGGGCCGTCGAGGCCCGGCTGAACGCGTACCCCCAGTTCGTCACCGAGATCGACGGCGAGCAGATCCACTTCCTGCACGTCCGGTCGACCCGACCCGACGCCACCCCACTGGTGCTCACCCACGGTTGGCCCGGCTCGGTGCTGGAATACCTGGACGTGATCGCCCCGCTCACCGAACCGACCGCACCGGACGCGCCGGCCTTCCACCTGGTCATCCCGTCGCTGCCCGGCTTCGGGTTCAGCGGCCCGACCCGCAGCACCGGCTGGAACCGGTACCGCACCGCCCGCGCCTGGGCCGAGCTGATGAGCCGACTGGGGTACGACCGCTACGGCGCGATCGGCAACGACGCCGGCTCGATGGTCGCGCCGGAGTTGGGGCGGATCGACGCGGCGCACGTGCTCGGCGTGCACGTCACCCAGCTCTTCTCGTTCCCGTCGGGCGACCCGGCCGAGTTCGCCGGGCTCTCCGAGGCGGACCAGGCGGGGCTCAAGCACCTCCAGTGGTTCTACGAGAACAAGTTCTCGTTCAACCAGGTGCACAGTCAGCAGCCGCAGACCCTGGCATTCGGGCTGGCCGACTCGCCGGTCGGACTGCTGGCCTGGAACGCCCAACTCTTCGACGAGAGCCTGGACGCCGACTTCATCCTGGCCAACGTGGCGCTCTACTGGTTCACCGGCACGGCCGCCTCGGCGATCCGCTTCTACTGGGAGGACGCGCACGCCGGCGACGCGCCGACCGAAGCGACTACCGCGCCCACCGCGCTGGCCATGTTCCCCGGCGACTTCCAGTCGATCCGCCGCTTCGCCGACCGGGACCACGCGAACATCGTCCGATGGACGGCGTACGGCACGGACGTCGAAGGCCGCGGCGACGTCGGCGGCCACTACGCCGCCCACCAGGCCACCGACGTGCTGGTCGCCGACATCCGCGAGTTCTTCGCCAGCCTTCGCTGATCACAGCGTGCGCGCCGGTGCCCACCCCGCTCTGCCGGGGTGGGCGTCAGCGCATCCGGGGCGCCGGGCGTCGAGTGCCGCGGCCTGGGCTTCAACCCACGCAACACGCCACGTCCGATATCCGGACGCCGGCTGTTGCGCCTGTTCACCGAGGCGCACCCGAGGGATAGATCCACTCCGTTTCCCCGATATCGGGGTGTCCGGACTGCTGGGATACCGCGACATCGGGGAAACCGAGTCGATCATCAAGGAGGAACCAAATCGGCGCGCAGCACGCAGGTCCCTGGAGGGGCCGAATTCGACCAAGATCTGGTCTGGTCCGGTAAGCGGTAGCCTTGGCGGGTGCGAGTACGAGTCGAGCAGATTGCCTTACCCGGGATCGGCGTACGCCACGATCTGGTGACGGAGTCCGGGCGCCGCCTCGGCGTGGTCTCCCACCGCAACGGCCGCCGGGATCTTGTCCTCTACGACCCCGACGATCCCGACTCCTGCCAGGCGGACATCCCGCTGACCGACGACGAGGCGGAGGCGCTCGCCGACATCCTCGGCGCGTCGCTGATGCTCGGCCAGCTCTCCGGGCTGCGCGAGCAGGCCGCCGGTCTGCTCACCGAGCAGATCGCCATCACGGCGGGGTCGCGGTACGTCAACCGGAAGCTCGGTGACACCAAGGCGCGTACCCGCACCAGCGCCTCCATCGTGGCGGTGCTGCGCGACGGCGAGGTGATCGTCTCGCCGCTTCCCACCTTCCGCTTCGCGGCCGGCGACGTGGTGGTCGTCGTCGGGACCCGCAAGGGTCTCGACGGTGTGTCCGCCATCCTCGCCGACAGTGACCCGGACGGCTGAGGCGGATGCACGAATCCACCACACTGCTCGTCGAGGTCGGCGCGCTGCTGCTGTTGCTCGGTGTCCTCGGTCGGCTCAGCCGCCGGGTCGGCCTCTCGCCCATTCCCCTCTACCTGCTCGCCGGGCTCGCGTTCGGTCACGGCGGACTGCTCCCGCTCGCCGCCAGCGAGGAGTTCTTCGCGGTCGGCGCCGAGATCGGCGTGATCCTGCTGCTGGTGATGCTCGGCCTGGAGTACTCGGCCAACGAACTGGTCGGCAACCTCCGGTCGGCGGCCCCGGCCGGGCTGATCGACGGCGTTCTCAACGCACTGCCCGGCGCGATCTTCGCCCTGCTGCTCGGCTGGGACTGGGTGGCCGCCCTGGTGCTCGGCGGCATCACGTGGGTCTCGTCCTCCGGAGTGATCGCCAAGGTCCTCGGCGACCTGGGCCGACTCGGTAACCGCGAAACTCCGGTGATCCTCTCGGTCCTGGTGATCGAGGACCTGGCGATGGCGCTCTACCTGCCGCTGGTCACCGCGGTGCTGGCCGGCACCGGCCTGCTCGGCGGCGGCATCGCGCTCACCGTGGCGGTGGGTACGGTGCTGCTCGTGCTGGTGCTCGCCATCCGGTACGGCCATTTGATCTCGTCCGCTCTGTCGGCGAAGGATCCGGAGGCGCTGCTGCTCGGCGTACTCGGGCTGACCCTGTTCATCGCCGGTCTCGCGGCGAAGCTCCAGGTGTCGGCGGCGGTCGGGGCGTTCCTGGTCGGCATCGCGCTCTCCGGGCCGGTGGCGCACCACGCCACCGAGTTGCTCTCCCCGCTTCGGGACCTGTTCGCCGCGGTGTTCTTCGTCTTCTTCGGGCTGGTCACCGACCCACGGGACATCCCCCCGGTGCTACTGCCGGCGCTCGCGCTGGCCGTGATCACCATGGCGACGAAGACGCTCACCGGCTACCTCGCGGCCCGCCGTGTCGGCATCGCCGAACCCGGTCGATGGCGGGCCGGCCTGGCACTCGTACCCCGAGGTGAGTTCTCCATCGTCATCGCCGGGCTCGCGGTGGCCGCCGGCAGCGTCGAGCCGCGGTTGGCCGCGCTGGCCACGGCGTACGTCCTGATCACCGTGGTGACCGGGCCGATGCTGGCCCGGCTGCCCGACTTCCCGTGGTTCAAGCGGTGGCTGCGCAACCGCGCGGCGGCCGAGCGGCGGGAGCCGGTCCCGGTCCACGACTGACGCGCCGCCGCCGCTGCCGTGGCCCCTGATCGACACGGCAGCGGCGGTGGGTGGGCCCCGCGATCCGTCCGGTGGGCCCGGCCAGGCCAACGGTTGCTGAATTGCTCCCCACGGGGACTACCGCAGCACCCGACGGCGGGATACCGTTTCGCCGCAGCAGCCAGGGTCCGCGGGTGGCCAGTGCCGACGCGGGCGAAAGCGGAAGGTTGGCCGGTGAGCGTGCAGGAGTCGACGTTCCACGGCTTCGCCAACCCCGTCGATCCGACTCCGGCGGAGTTGCGAGCTTGGGCATACCAGCCCGATTCGGTGCCGTTGGCGTCCATGCCACCGGACTGGGACCTACTGGTCTCCGGTGACCGGCTCGTGCTGACGCTCTTCGAGTTGGCGATGGACCCGACCTGCCCGGCCCGCCGCTTCGCGCTGCACTGCCTGTACATCTACGCGGCCGACGGCATCCGGACGAACTTCCGCGCCCACCCGAAGCGCCGCTTCCGCAAGTTGGTCGAGCAGGCGGAGCGCGACGGCGACGAGCTGATGAAGATCTGGGCGCACAACGGCCGCGTACTGCTGGCCCGGCCGGATCTCTTCGTCTACCGGGACTGGTGCGAAGGCGGCCTGGTCCGCGAAAACCGCCGCCTCGGCTGACGCGGCTCTCCCGCAACAACGAACGGGCCGGGACCCCCGCCGCAGGACCACCGCGTCCCGGCCCGCACTCAGGACGAACTGCGGGCCGGGACCCCCGCCGCAGGACCACCGCGTCCCGGCCCGCACTCAGGACGAACTGCGGGCCGGGACCCCCGCCGCTGGGTTACCGCGTCCCGGCCCGCACTCAGGACGACGTGCGGGCCGGGACCCCCCGTGGGTCCCGGCCCGCACGTCGGTCCGGTCAGTCCTGCTTCCGCTGGGTTTCGGCCCGGGCCTGGTCGACGCCGTGGTCGACCTGGTCGGCGAACCGCCCTTCGACGATCCGGTCCCGGAAGCTTCCCTTGGTCACCTTGTCGAACTTCTCGCGGACGGTGTCGGCCAGGTCCTCCAACCGGTCCTCCGTCTGCTGGGCCATCTTCTTCGCCGGCTCCGCCATCGCTCCCCCTGCCATGCCGGTAGGTCCGAATTAAGCCGATAGAACCCGTATCGACAGGCTAACCGGAACGGCCCGGCCCGCGCCGGAAAATCCGGTGCGGGCCGGGCCGAATAAGAACGGGACCGGAAGAGCGGGTCAGCGGTCGGGCGTACGGCGGGGCCGCCAGACCACCAGCGCGGTGGAGGTGCGGTTGGTCGGCACGAGATCACGACCGGGGAAGCGGGCCAGGGACTCCAGCTCGGCCACCCGGCGGTACGCGGCGTCCAGCTCCGCCTCCAGCCGGGCGACCCGCTGCTGCGCCTGCTCCAGCAGCCGCTCCAGCCCGATGATCCGCTTGACTCCGGCCAGGTTGATCCCGTCGTCCTGACTGAGCCGCTGCACCTCACGCAGCAGCACCACGTCGCGGACGCTGTAGCGACGCCCGCCACCGGCCGCCCGTCCGGGCTGCACCAGCCCCAGCCGGTCGTACTGGCGCAGGGTCTGCGGGTGCATCCCCGCCATTCGTGCCGCTACCGAGATCATCAGCACCTTGGCCTCGTAGGCAGGGTCACCCGAACCGAGGAACTCGCCCGACATCCCGCTCACCTCCGCGTCCATCCCACCGGACTAACTGACCCGACGCACCCGGGCGTCGAGATGTTCCCTGGCCGCCGGCGGACTCTGCTCGGCGAACGCCTCCAGCGCCGTCCGCGCCTCGTCCGACAACCGGGCCGGCACCACCACGTCCAGCGTGACCAGCAGGTCGCCGGCCTGCCCGTCGCGACGGACCACACCCTTGCCCCGGGCCCGCAGCACGCGCCCGCTCGGCGTACCGGGCGGGACCCGCAGGGTCACCGCGCCGTCGAGCGTCGGCACCCGCAGGTCCGTGCCGAACACGGCCTCCGCGAAGGTGACCGGCACCGTCAACGTCAGGTCGTCACCGGTACGACCGAACAGCTCGTCCGGCCGGACCTTGACGTGTACGAACAGGTCGCCGGCCGGGCCGCCACGCTCACCCGGCTCGCCGCGCCCGGCCAACCGGATCCGCTGCCCGTCGGCCACCCCGGCCGGGAAGCGCACGTTCAGCGTGCGGGTCTTGGTGACCCCACCGCTGCCGTGGCACTCCGGGCACTTCTCCTCGACCACCGTGCCGACGCCCTGGCAGGTGCGGCACGGCTCGGAGAAGCTGAACGACCCCTGGTTGCGGGTGGTCACCCCGGCGCCGTGGCAGGCCGGGCAGGTGCGCGGCTGGGTGCCGGGCTTGGCCCCGTTGCCGTGGCACGTGTCGCAGACGCCCGGGGCGCGCAGCGTCAGCGGCAGGGTCACGCCCCGCACCGCGTCGCCGAAGTCCAGCGCCACCTCGGTCTCCACGTCCCGACCCCGGGCCGGACCGCGCGGCGCGGCCTGCCCGCCGGCCGAGCCGCCGGAGAAGATCGAGCTGAACAGGTCCTGGAAGCCGGCCCCGCCGAAGCGACGGTCGCCGCCAGCGCCGCCGCCGAACATGTCGGAGACGTCGAACGGCATGCCACCCGGCTGGCCGGCGCCCCGGGCGTTGCGCCGGAACGCGCCCGAGCCGAACAGCGAGCGCATCTCGTCGTACTCCCGGCGGCGGCCGGTGTCCGACAGCACGTTGTACGCCTCGGAGGCCGCCTTGAACCGCTCCTCGGCCTTCGGGTCGCCCGGGTTGTGGTCCGGGTGTGACTCCCGGGCCAACTTGCGGTACGCCTTCTTGATGTCATCCGCGGAGGCGGCCTTGTCCACGCCGAGCACGGCGTAGAAGTCCTTCTCGAGCCAGTCCTTCGAACTCACCGGTCCACCCCCTTCCGACCGTCGTGGCCCGGCCGTCCCGCCCACCGCATCGCGGTGGGCGGGACCGGCCGGTCACCGTCTCGCACTATTCCGGATCCGCGACCGCTACCAGCGCGGGGCGCAGCAGCCGTTCACCGAGCTGGTAGCCGCGCCGCATGACCTGCACGCAGGTCGGCTCGCTGACCTCGGCCGAGGTCTGGTGCGCGACCGCCTCGTGCCGGGTCGGGTCGAACGGGTCGCCCTGTTCGCCGAACGCGTTGAGGCCGAACTTGCCCAGCGCGGTGACGAGCTGTTCCGCTACCGTGCCGAACGGCCCGACCAGGTCGCCGTGTTCCCGGGCCCGGTCCAGGTCGTCCAGGATCGGCAGCAGCGCGGCCAGCACCGAGCCGGTCGCCTGCTCCTGCACCAGGCTGCGGTCCCGGTCGACCCGCTTGCGGTAGTTGGCGTACTCCGCCGACACCCGCTGCAGGTCCCGCGTCCGCTCGTCCAGCTCGGCCCGGAGCGCCTCCAGCTCGGCACCGAGCGGCGTGCCGACGCCGGCACCGCCGTCGACCGGCTGCGCCGGGGCGTCCACCACCGGCGGACTGGACGGCGCCGGCCCGTCGACCGGGGTGGACTCGATCTCGATCTCGTCGACCACGACCTCGGCGTCCTCGACGAGGCCCTCGGCCGGTACGTCGCTCCCCGCGTCCGCAGCCGCGCCCTCGGGCTCCGTGGTGTCGCTGAGCTTGCGGTTGTTACGGATGACGACCCGCTCCCCGTCGCCGGTGGCCGGCTCGGTGGGCGCGGAGCCACCCGGCGCCGACCCGGTGTCGCCCGGGTCGGCGGCTCGTGGCTTCTGCGTCATGCGGCTACCTCATCCCCTTCGCAGTGGATACGTGTCGAGAACCGACGGTCACTTCTTGCCGTCCTCGTCCACGATCTCCGCGTCGACCACGTCGTCGGCGCCACCGGCGGCGCCGGCCTGCGGGCCGGTCGCCCCCGTCGCCCCGGTCGCACCCGGGCCGGCCTCGCCACCCGGCTGCTGGCCCTGCTCGGCCTGCTGCGAGTAGAGCAGCGAACCGGCCTGCTGGGACACCTGCGCCAGCCGCTCGTGCGCCGACTTGATCTTCTCGATGTCCTGGCCGCCGAGGGCGCCACGCAGCTCGCCGAGCGCCTCGTTGAGCTGCTCCCGGTTCTCGCTGGGCAGCTTGTCGCCGCTCTCGGCGAGGAACTTCTCGGTCTGCCACTGGAGCGCCTCGGCCACGTTGCGGGTCTCGGCGTCGTCGCGGCGGCGCTTGTCCTCCTCCGCGTGCTCCTCGGCGTCCCGGCGCATCCGCTCGATGTCGTCCTTCGGCAGCGAGGAGCCGCCGGTGATCGTCATCTTCTGTTCCTTGCCGGTGCCCAGGTCCTTGGCGTGCACGTTCACGATGCCGTTGGCGTCGATGTCGAACGCGACCTCGATCTGCGGCACGCCACGCGGCGCCGGCGGGAGGCCGGTCAGCTCGAAGGTGCCGAGCTTCTTGTTGTAGGCCGCGATCTCCCGCTCACCCTGGAACACCTGGATCAGCACCGACGGCTGGTTGTCGTCCGCCGTGGTGAAGACCTCGGAGCGCTTGGTCGGGATGGTGGTGTTGCGCTCGATCAGCTTGGTGAAGATGCCGCCCTTGGTCTCGATGCCCAGGCTCAGCGGGGTCACGTCGAGCAGCAGGACGTCCTTGACCTCACCCTTGAGCACACCGGCCTGGAGAGCGGCGCCGACGGCGACGACCTCGTCCGGGTTGACGCCCTTGTTCGGGTCGCGGCCGGTGAGCTGCTTGACCAGGTCGGTCACGGCGGGCATCCGGGTCGAACCGCCGACCAGGATCACGTGCTCGACGTCGGAGATCTTGATCCCGGCGTCCTTCACGGCCTGCTCGAACGGGCCCTTGCAGCGGTCCAGCAGGTCCTGCGTCATCCGCTGGAACTCGGCGCGGCTGAGCGTCACGTCCAGGTGCAGCGGGCCGGCGGAGCCAGCGGTGATGTACGGCAGGTTGATGTTGGTGGTGGTGGCGGCGGACAGCTCGATCTTGGCCTTCTCGGCGGCCTCACGGAGCCGCTGGAGGGCCATCTTGTCCTGGCTCAGGTCGATGCCGTGCTCGCCGCGGAACGTCTTGACCAGGTGGTCGATGATCCGCTGGTCCCAGTCGTCGCCGCCGAGGTGGTTGTCACCGCTGGTCGACTTGACCTCGATGACGCCCTCGGCCAACTCCAGCAGCGACACGTCGAAGGTGCCGCCACCGAGGTCGAAGACCAGGACGGTCTGCTCCGTGGAGCCCTTGTCCAGCCCGTACGCCAGGGCGGCCGCGGTCGGCTCGTTCACGATCCGCAGCACGTTGAAGCCGGCGATCTCACCGGCCTCCTTGGTGGCCTGGCGCTGGCTGTCGTTGAAGTAGGCCGGGACGGTGATCACCGCGTCGGTGATCTGCTCGCCCAGGTACGCCTCGGCGTCCCGCTTGAGCTTCATGAGCGTCCGGGCCGAGATCTCCTGCGGGGTGTACTTCTTGCCGTCGATGTCGACGGACCAGTTCGTGCCGACCTCGCGCTTGACCGAGCGGATCGTCCGGTCCGGGTTCGTCACCGCCTGGCGCTTGGCGACCTCACCGACGAGCACCTCCCCGTTGCGGGCGAACGCGACGATCGACGGGGTCGTCCGCGAGCCCTCAGCGTTGGCGATGACGGTGGGCTCACCGCCCTCGAGAACGCTGACGCAGGAGTTCGTCGTGCCGAGGTCGATACCGACCGCACGTGCCATCTTCGCTTCCTCGCTTCGTAAGGTTGTGCAGGTGACGGGCACCGCCCGTGGACTGCTTGGCGGGCGCCGCCCGCAGCGGGCCCACCACAAGTTGAGTGAACTTGACTCAATAGTGCCACGCGTTTGCGGATCGTCAAGTTAGGTTGAGCCGACCCGACGCAACCCAGCCGTTATTACCGTCCGGTTGTCTTCCCTTGCATCGGTCGGGCACGCTTTAGCGGTGACGACGCACGGCGATCCCGCCACCCGTTCCGGCGCGCCCGCCGTCGCAGCCCGCACCGGCCCGCCGGACGCCGCGGAGGAGCCGCCCGCCACCACCGGGGACGACAGCCTCCCCGGCGCGCTGTCGGGTCTCCGGGCCGCGATCGGCGCGACCGGGTACCCCCTCGCTCTGCCCTCCGCCGGGCCGGCGCGGCACACCGCCACCGCCCTCACCGACCAGCTCGACGACTACCTGCTGCCCCGGCTCGCCCGACTCGACGCGCCACTGCTCGTGGTGGTCGGCGGCTCCACCGGCGCGGGCAAGTCGACCCTGGTCAACAGCCTGGTCAAGGCCCGGGTCAGCGCCGCCGGTGTGCTCCGGCCGACCACCCGCTCACCGGTGCTGGTCTGCAACCCCGCCGACGCGGCCTGGTTCCGGCAGGGTGAGCTGCTGCCCGGGCTCACCCGCACCACCGAGCCGAGCGAGGACCCGCGCGCCCTGCACCTGGTCACCGCCCCGGCTCTGCCCGCCGGGCTGGCCTTCCTCGACGCGCCGGACATCGACTCCGTGGTCGACGCCAACCGGGCGCTCGCCGGCCAGTTGCTCGCCGCCGCGGACCTCTGGCTCTTCGTCACCACCGCCGCCCGGTACGCGGACGCGGTGCCGTGGGAGCTGCTGCGCAGCGCCCGGGCCCGGGGCGCGGTGATCGCCATGGTGCTGGACCGGGTGCCCGCCGAGGCCGCCGACGAGATCTCCGCGCACCTGGCCGAGATGCTCACCGCACAGGATCTCGGCCGGGCGCCGCTGTTCGTGCTGCCGGAGACCTGGGTCGACGGTCAGGGGCTGCTGCCCGAGGGTGTCACCGCACCCCTGGCCGACTGGTTCGCCCGCCTGGCCGGCGACGCCGACGCCCGGGCGGCCGTGGTCCGGCAGACCCTGGACGGGGCGCTGGCCGCACTGCACCCGGCCGTCGAGGAGCTGGCCGACGCCGCCGACGAGCAGGTCGCCGCCGCCGACAGCCTGGACGAGCGGGTCCGGGCCTCCTACCGGGGCGCCGAGCGAACCGTCGAGGAGGGCCTGCGCGACGGCCGCCTGCTCCGTGGTGAGGTGCTCGCCCGATGGCAGGAGTTCGTCGGCACCGGGGAGCTGTTCCGCACCCTGGAGGCGCGGATCGGCCGGCTGCGGGATCGGGTGGTGGCCGCCGTCACCGGTCGTCCGGCACCCGCCGCCGAGCTGCGCAACGCCATCGAGTCGCAACTGGTCACGCTGCTGCGCGGGGTCGCTTCCGAGGCCGCCGAGGCCGCGTACACGGCGTGGAAGGCGCACCCGGCGGGGGCCGGGCTGCTCGATCCGGGGCTCGCACACCCCAGCGACGACCTGCCCGAGCGCGCCGAGCGGATGGTCCGGGACTGGCAGCGCGGGGTGCTGGAGCTGGTCCGGGTCGAGGGGGGCGACAAGCGTTTCGTGGCCCGCACGGCCGCGTACGCGGTGAACGCCACCGGGCTCGCCGTGATGATCGCCGTGTTCGCCTCCACCGCGTTCATCCCGACCGGGCTGGAGGTGGCCACCGGGGCCGGCACCACGGTCGCGGCCCAGGCCGTACTCCAGGCGATCTTCGGCGACCAGGCGGTGCGTACCCTCGCCGCCAAGGCCCGCGCCGACCTGCTGGAGCGGGTGCGGACGCTGCTCGACGCGGAGGCCGACCGCTTCCTGGCCCGCACCGCCGACGCCCGCCCCGCCGCGGACGCCGGCGACGGGTTGCGCCGGGCCGCCGGCCGGGTCGAGCTGGCCCGGCACCGCAGCGGCCTGGCGACCGGCGGCGACACCCCGCCGGCCGCCGACGAGGAGGGCTCCCGGTGACCAACATCGCCGGCCGGGTACGCGAGGCGTTCCGGGGCGACCAGCGGATCGACCCCGACGCGCTGATCGCCCGCCTGGACGCGGTACGCCGGTTCCTGACCGCGGTGGACGGCCTGCTGCCGGACTCCGAGCTGGTGCCCGCGCACACCCTGGTCGAGCGGGCCGGCACCCGGCTCGCCCTGTCCCGCGACCACACCGTGGTCGCCCTCGCCGGCGCCACCGGCAGCGGCAAGTCCAGCCTGTTCAACGCGCTGGCCCGGCTGGAGCTCTCGCCGGTCGGAGTCCGCCGCCCGACGACCGGCGTCACGCACGCGTGCGTGTGGGGGGCCCTGGAGGGCGCCAACCGGCTGCTCGACTGGATCGGCGTGCTGCCCCGGCACCGCTTCGTCCGGGAGAGCGCGCTGGACGCGGACGACGAGACGGCGCTGCACGGGCTGATCCTGCTCGACCTGCCCGACTTCGACTCGGTGCAGCGGGCCCACCGACTGGAGGTGGACCGGCTGCTCGGCCTGGTCGACCAGGTGGTCTGGGTGGTCGACCCGCAGAAGTACGCCGACCGCGTCATCCACGACAGCTACCTGCGCGAGTTCCACCGCCACCGCGACGTCACCCTGGTCGTGCTCAACCAGGCCGATCGGCTGCCCCCGGCCGAGCTGCCCCGGGTCCTGGACGACCTGCGCCGGCTGCTCGACGCGGACGGGCTGACCGGCGTGCCGCTGCTGGCCACCACCGCCATCGACCCGGCCGGGATGGTCGGGCTGCGCACCGCGCTGGAACGGACGGTCGCCGAGCGACAGGCGGCGCTGCGGCGGCTCGCCGGCGATGTCGACACCGTGGTCGCCGCGCTGGACGACCTGGTCGGCTCCGCCCGGCCGGCGGGCGGACCGGACGATGCCGCCGTCGGCGGGTTGAACCGGGCGCTGGCCGGCGCGGCCGGAGTGCCGGCGGTGACCGAGGCGGTGCAGCAGGCGTACCGGCACCGGGCCGGCGCGGCCACCGGCTGGCCGGTGGTCCGGGGCTGGCGGCGGCTGCGACCCGACCCGCTGCGCCGCCTGCACTTGCCCGGCCCGGGCGGTGATCAGGTCGACCCGGCGGAGAGCCTGGTCTCGGCGACCTCGGTACCGGACCCGACGGCCGCCCAACGCTCGGCGCTCGGCCTGGCGATCCGCGCGGTCGCCGACCGGGCCGCCGCCGACCTGCCCGCGGCCTGGCCGGCCGCGGTCACCTCCGCCGCGCGGTCCCGCCTCGGCGACCTGCCGGACGCGCTGGACCGCGCGATCGCCGGCACCGACCTCGGCCTGGACCGTCGACCGATCTGGTGGCGGTTGGTCGGCGGTGTCCAGTGGTTGGTCACGCTGGCCGCCGTGGTCGGGCTGGGCTGGCTGGTGCTCGGCTACGCACTGCGGGCGCTCGGCCTGCCCGCACTGGACAACCCGATGGTCGGGGAGGTGCCACTGCCCACCGTGCTGCTGCTCGGCGGGCTGCTGGCCGGGCTGCTGGTGGCGGCGCTGACCCGACCGGTGGTGCGCTGGGCGGCCCGGCGGGCGCGGAGTCGCGCCGAACAGCGGCTGACGGCCAAGGTCGCCGGCGTGGGCGAGGAGTACGTGCTCGCCCCGGTGCGGATCGTGCTCGCCTCGTACGCGCAGGCGCGCGACGCGCTGCGGGATGCCGCCCGCCGCTGACGCGCCCCGCACGGCTCGCTACCACTCTGTGCACGGCCCGAGCGGCGTAGGGTCGGAGCATGGCCACGCCTCAGACCCCCTACGACGCGGTGCTGCACGCCGCACGCGACGTGACCAAGCTCGAGTCGGCGCTGGACGCCGAGATGCTCGGCAGCGCCCTCCTGGGCAGCGTCTACGCGATCGCGGAGACCGACCGCGACACCGCCGTACGGGAGTTCGTCACCGGGTTCCTCGCCGCCACCGCCCGCCGCCGGATCGCCGCGGCGACCACCATCCGGCAGGTCTTCGCCGCGCTCGTCCCCAACGCCGAGGGCACCGAACGGGTGCGCCCGGGCAGCCAGGCGCCGGCCTGGACTGGCCAGCTCGGCCGGGTGCACCTCACCGGCAGCTGGGCGTACGGCGACGTCTACGGCGACCAGACCTCCTACCTCGCCACCTTCGCCTACGACGATGCGGCCGGCGGCCCCGAGCACGCGCTGGTGGCCCTGGTCGACCACAACATCGGGATCACCAAGGACATCTTCGTCGGTGGGCCGGCGGAACGGATCCTGGACCAGGTCCGGCAGATGTGCGCCGACGACGAGCTGACCTGGTTCCGCACCGAGGACCCGGCCCAGCTGCGCGGCGAGGTGGCCCGCCACCTCGCCGTCACCGACGACCTGGGCGAGCTGCCCGGCGAGGGTTCACTCGCCACCGACCGGGCGCTGGTCGGCGCCCGGCTGGCCGTGCTGCCCACCGCAGCCGACCCCACCAGCCCGGCGGAGGTCGAGCCGCTCTCCGCCGCCGAGCGCACCGAGCTGGTCCGACGGTTCCTGGCCGCGCCGGAGGCCGCCCGCTTCGGGTTGGACGCCGTCGACGGCCCGGAGCTGGCCTCGCTGCACTTCTGCCTGAGCCTGCTGCTGGACCATTCGGCGACCTTCCCGGACGCCGACCCGATGCGGTGGAGCCCCGCCGTGTCCGGGCTCTTCCTGCTCGACTGGGTGCACCGCCGGGCCGTGCTGGACATGGACGACGCGGCGATGCTGCCCCGCGTGCTGCGCGCCTGGGCCCGGTACGCGTCGCGCCAGCGTGGGCTGCCCGAGACGGCCGCGACGCGCACCGACGAGGCGATCGAGGAGATGGTGCCGGAGTTCGCCCGCCTCTACTCGACCGGCGAGCGGCGCAGCCCGGCCACCGCGGCGGTGGCGCAGCTGATGGCCGACGGGGTCGACCCGGACGACCCGGCAGCACTGGACGCCTGGATCGAGGCGAACCGACACCGCCTCGCCGACGACGGCGCCTGACGGCATCCCGGGCGGCCGGCACCTCGCCGCCCGCCCGGGACCCATCGGCGCAGCGCTCACGGTCAGCGCAGCGCGCCCGGTCAGCGCAGCAGGCCGAAGACCACCCCGGCGATCAGTGCTCCGAGCACGCCGCCGGCCAGCACCTGCCCAATGGTGTGGTCCCGTAGCCGCACCCGGGACCAGCCGACCACGCCCGGCAGCGGCGCGGCGACGAGCAGGTGGGTCCCGAAGGTCAGCACCAGGATGATCAGCGTGCCAGCGGCCACCGCCGAGTGGATCGACATCTTCCACCAGTGGCTCACCGACACGGCCACCACCAACCCGACCAGCCCGGACACCGCCAGTGCCAGCAGCGGGCGGGGTGCGCCGAGCACGGCGAGCAGGGCCAGCCCGGCGGCGACCGAGCCGAGGCCGACGAGCAACGGCACCCGCCGCTGGTCCCGACGGCCGACGTGGTGGTCCGTGAGCCGACCACGGCGTACTCCGCCGACGATGTAGGCGAACGGAATGCCGGTGACGAAGAGCGTGGCGAGCAGACCCCACGCCAGGCCGTGCCGGGCACTGGGCGAACTGTGCCAGCTCACGGTGACCATCAGCAGTGTCACCAGCACCGCGGGCGCGGTCAGCTCGGTGACCAGCCGGGCGACCCGCAACCCCGGGCCTGGCCGGGCGGTGACCGGGCGGAGTTCCGCACCGCCGCCCACGCCACCCCCTCCGGTACGCGCCTATCGCCGACCGGCGCCGGCACCGGGCCGGTCGCGCCTGACCGTCACCGTACCGCCGGGGACCTCGTGAGGTGAGCCCGTCCGCCCAGCGGCGAGGGACTGGCCGTGGGGGCCGGTCGGACGGACGGGACCGTCAGGGATGTCGTGACGGTCGGGCCGGGCCGGCTGGGCGGTGAACCGGGGCTGGCGGGCGGCGCGGACGTGGTGGCCGGCGCGGGCGTGGTGGTGGCCGGAACGGGCGTGGTGGCCGGCAGGGAGAGGG
>NZ_RCVJ01000088.1 GCF_003667505.1 Micromonospora sp. BL4 | reverse complement strand
CACCCGTCTCGACCCCCGCTCCCCCACCGCCGACGGATCGGCGGAACAGATCTGGCTGAAGTCGGTGACCGTCGCCGGCTTCCGGGGCGTCGGCCCGGAACGGACCCTCCAGGTAGACCCCGGTCCGGGCCTCACCCTGGTCGTGGGTCGCAACGGCTCCGGCAAGTCGAGCTTCGCCGAGGCCGTCGAACTCGCTCTCACCGGCGACAGCGCCCGGTGGGCTGACAAGACCAGTGTCTGGCGTACCGGCTGGCGCAACCTGCACGCCCAGGACCCGTGCTGGGTCGGAGTGGAGTTGCGGCTCGACGGGGTGGCCACACCGACCCGGGTGAACCGCGCCTGGCCCGTCGGGGCCGAGCTGGCCGACGCCGAGGTGACCGTGACCAGCGCGCGTGGCCGGCACAGTGGCCTGTCCGAATTGGGTCTGGCCCGTCCGCTGGAGCTGTACCGGCCGTTCCTCACCGCCGCCGAGCTGGGCAAGCTCGCCGCCGGCACGCAGAGCCAGCTCTTCGACGCGCTCTTCGCGATCCTCGGCCTGGACGCGCTCACCGACGCCGACCAGCGTCTGCTGCGCGCCGCCCGGCCGCACGACACCACCATCAAGGAGGTACGCGCACAGCGCACCGCCCTGGTCGAGGCGCTGTCCAGGATCACCGACGATCGGGCCCGGCGGACCGCCGTACTGCTGCGCGGCCGGGCCGCGGTTGACCTCGCGGCGGTGACGGCGATCCTCGACGAGCCGGACGAGGCGACCACCGACGGGGCGGTGCTGCTCTGCCGGGAACTCGCCGCTCTCGCCCCGCCGGTGGTCGACGAGGTGACCCGGCTGGCCGGTCAGCTGCGGGATGCGGCGGTCGAGGCCCTGCGGTACGACGGCGGCCGGTCGCGGGCCGCGCTGCGCAGCGCCGAACTGCTCCGCCTCGCCCTCGAACATCACGAGGACGAGGGCGACGGATCGTGCCCGGTCTGCGCCACCGGCACCCTCGACGGCGGATGGCGTACGGCCGCCGCGCAGTCGCTGACCGACCTGCGGCAGCGCAGTGTCGTCGCCCAGACGGCGACGACCCGGCTCACGGCTCTGCTCCGGCAGACCCACCACCTGATCGATGATCTCGCGGTGCCCGAAGGTCCCGGGTCGGAGCCGCCGGTCGGGGCGCTGCGCGATGCCGTGGCCGCGCTGCGGCGCGTACCCGGGAAGCCGGCCGACCTGGCTGACCACCTGGCCGCGCGGTACCCAGCGGTGGTGGCCGCGGCGGACGCGGCCCGCTCGTACGCGGAGGGGTTTCTTCGGCAGCGCGACACCGGTTGGCGGGCGACGGCGGCCGAGGTGCGCGAGTGGGTGGGCGCGGCCGGCGGGTTGCCGGCGCGGGAGGCGACCCTGGCCCGGTTGAAGGCCGCGCGGGGCTGGCTGAAGGACGCCGGTGCGGCGATCCGCAACGAGCGGGTCGAGCCGTTCGCCGGGCACTCGCAGCGGATCTGGGCGCAGCTGCGGCAGGAGAGCAACGTCGAGTTGGGGGCGATGACGCTCGAAGGAGCGAACACCCGGCGGCGGGTGGTGTTTCCGGTCAGCGTGGACGGCGCCGACAACGGCACCGCGCTGGGTGTGATGAGTCAGGGCGAGATGCAGGCGCTCGGGCTGGCCACGTTCCTGCCGCGCAGCTGCGCCCCGGAGAGCCCGTTCCGGTTCATCGTGGTGGACGACCCGGTGCAGAGCATGGACCCGTCGAAGGTGGACGGTCTCGCGCGGGTTCTCGACGAGCTGGCCGAGCAGCGGCAGGTGGTGGTCTTCACTCACGACACCCGTCTGCCCGACGCGGTCACCCGGCTCGGCCTCGGTGACGCCCGGATCGTCGAGGTGCACCGGGCGGAGAAGTCTGTGGTGACGCTGCGGCCCGGCTCCGATCCGGTGAGCCGGTACCTGGACGACGCGTACGCGCTGTCGCGCAACGGGGACATCCCCGCTGAGGTGCGCGGGCCGGTGGTGGCGGAGCTGTGCCGTTCGGCGGTGGAGGCGGCCTGCCACCGGGTGGTCTGGCGGGTACGGGTCGCGCGGGGCGTCCCGCACGACGACATCGAGGCGGCCATCGAGGCCGCGTCGCGCCGGCTGGCCACCATCGTCGCGTTGGCGCTGTTCGACGATGCCGATCGGGGTGGTGACGTGCTCGGCCAGCTGGGCCGTCGGCACGGACGACGGGCGGTGGACGCGTACCAGGCGTGCCGGAAGGGCGTGCACGGCGCGTACCTGGCGGACCTGCCGGGCCTGGTCGCGGACGCCCGCTTCCTGGCCGGAGCGCTGCGGTGACCGCGCCGACGCCGCAGCGCTGCCTGGCGGCGGCCGACCAGTTGCTGAGCGGCTCCGGCCTGCTGGGGGCCGTCGCCGTTCCCGGCGGCTGGTGGCCTCGGGCCTGCGCCTGCCTGATCCGGCTCGCCCTGGAAGGCGGCATCGACGCCTACTGGCGGCGGGTCAAGCCGACCGTCGCGGCCTGCCGGCAGGGCCGAGCCAAGCAGCTGATGCTGCGGGGACGGCTCGGGCCGGGCACGGAGATCGCCCGGCGGGTGGCGTACGCGTGGGCCACGCTCTCGACCGCCGCGCACCACCACTGCTACGAGCTGGCGCCGACGGCTGCGGAGCTGCGTCGGCTGCACGCCGAGGTGAGCGCGCTGCTCGCCCGACTCGACCAGGGATGACCGGACCTACCCACCCGTACAGGAGTGACCGACCATGAGCTACCACCCCGGCCATGACCCCCACCGGCCCGCGTTGCCGGCATCGGCCCCGCCGGCCAGCCCCGGCCCGTACCCGCCGGTGGGTTACCCGCCGGCGCACATCGTCGTGCACGGCCCGCCCACCTCCGGCCTGGCAGTGACGTCGCTGGTGTTTGGAATTCTCGGCGTGCTCGGCGGGTGGTGCCTGTTCGGGCTGCCGTGCCTGCTCGCCGTCGTCCTCGGCCACGTCGGCCTGCACGACACCCGCAACGACATGAAGTCCGGGCGCGGCATGGCGGTCGCCGGCCTGGTCCTCGGGTACGTCTTCGTCGCCCCCATGATCATGCTGACGATGATGGTCTTTTTCGGAGGACTGATCGGCGCGGCGACCCCCTCGACCACCCCCACCCCATGAGGCGGAACGACGGACCGCACACCTGTCCCGCCACGATCCTCATCCAACGGCGGTCGGGCCGGCACGTGCGTAACGTGCAGGGGTAACCCCTGACGCGAAGAGGAGACTTCATGTCCAAGCCACCGCTGCCCGAGCCCGCGATCGCCATGCTGCAGAAGCCGAACCCGGCCGTCATGACGACCCTCCAGGCGACTGGTCAGCCGGTGTCCGCCGCCACGTGGTACCTGTGGGAGGACGGCCGGATCCTGGTGAACATGGACGCGAGTCGCCGCCGGCTGGACCACATCCGGAACGACCCCCGGGTCTCGCTCACAGTGCTGGATGAGGCCGGCTGGTACACCCACGTCAGCATCATCGGGCACGTCGCCGAACTGCGCGACGACGAGGATCTCGCGGACATCGACCGGTTGTCCGAGCACTACACGGGGAACGCGTACCCACGGCGGGAGCGCGCTCGGGTCAGCGCCCTGATCGAGATCGACCGCTGGCACGGCTGGGGTGCGCTCAAGGACAACAGCCAGATCGGCTGACCAGTACGGAACGACCCGGCCGGCCGAACGCCGGCCGGGTCAGCAGGTCAGGGCTCTACGGTGGCGGCAGCCGGTGCGCCGACGCGGGTCACCAGGTAGCCGAAGGCCGCCGCGGTGAAGAACATGACGATGCCGTAGACGGCTCCCGGGATCGCCATCTGGGTGCTGTCGAGCAGCGCCGGGCTGAGCGCGATCGTGATGGCCAGGGTGCTGTTGTGGATGCCGATCTCGAACCCGGCCGCGGTCGCGGCGCTGCGGTCGACCCCGGCCAACCGGGGTACGCCGTATCCGATGGCGAGGCTCAGCAGGTTGAAGGCGAGCACGGCGAGGCCGACGGAGACGAAGTAGTCGGCGATGTTCTCGCGTTCGCCGAGTACGGCGCCGGCGATCACCGCGACGAGGACGACGACGGACAGGATGCGGACCGGGCGGTTCAGGCGTTCGGCGATCCGGGGCACCCTGGCCCGGATCAGCATGCCGATCGCGACGGGGACGAGCACGATGGCGAAGACCTGCAGCACCTTGTCGAACTGCAGGCCGATGCTCCTGCCGTCGGGTAGGAAGTACGCCGCCGACAGGTTCACCAGGATCGGCAGCGTGAACACGGCGAGCACCGAGTTGATGGCGGTGAGGGTGATGTTCAGGGCCACGTGCCCGCCGAAGAGGTGGCTGTAGAGGTTGGCCGTGGTGCCGCCGGGGGACGCGGCCAGCAGCATCATCCCGACGGCCAGCTCCGGTGCCAGGTCGAAGGCGAGGACCAGGGCGAAGCAGAGCGCCGGCAGCACCAGCACCTGGCACACCAGCGCGATGACGGCGGCCTTCGGATGGTGGGCCACCCGGCGGAAGTCCGCAATGGTCAGCCCGAGACCCAGGCCGAGCATGATGATGCCGAGGGCGATGGGCAGACCGATCAGGGTCAGGGCTGAGTCCATGGCACAACATCGTTACCACCCGGTAACGCCGCCACAATCCCCCATGTGGCTGGACGGCTCTTGACCCCAGAGCGTGATCGCCTTAACTTCATCAATCAGATAAGTGTCTTTACTAATTCCGCTCCATTCCTCGTGGGAGTGCCGATGCGACCATTCCGTCACCGCCGTCTCACCGCCGTCGTCGCCTTGGCGACGATGCTGGTCACCGCAGCACCGCCGACCGCCGCGAGCGCTGGCGACAAGCCCGACCGCCGTGCCGGCTACCACCGGGTCGGCTACTTCACCCAGTGGGGCATCTACGGCCGGGCCTTCCCCGTCAAGAAGCTCGACACCTCCGGGGCCGCCAGCCGGCTCACCCACGTCAACTACGCCTTCGGCAACGTCAGTGAGGACGGACGCTGCTACATCGACGGTGGGCCGGGCGAGGGCGACGCGTGGGCCGACTACCAGCGTCCGGTCCCGGCGGAGGAGAGCGTCGACGGCGTCGCCGACGCCCCGGGTCAGGCGCTCAACGGCAACTTCGGCCAGCTGGCCAAGCTGAAGGCCAAGCACCGCGACCTGAAGGTCCTGATCTCGCTGGGCGGCTGGAGCTGGTCGACGTACTTCTCGAACGCGGCCCTGACTGACGCCTCCCGCAAGGCGTTCGTCGCCTCCTGCATCGACCTCTACCTCAAGGGCAACCTGCCGGGCGGTGACGGCGCCGCGGGCGGCCCGGGTGCGGCCGCCGGTGTCTTCGACGGCATCGACCTCGACTGGGAGTGGCCGAACTGGGCCGGCGAGCCGGGCAACGTCATCCGCCCGGAGGACCGGGAGAACTTCACCAAGCTGCTCGCCGAGTTCCGCCGGCAACTCGACGCGTACGGGCGCACGACCCGCGCGCACTACGCGCTGACCGCCTTCCTGCCGGCCAACCCGGCCACCATGGACGCCGGCTACGAGGGCCGCAAGATCTTCAAGTACCTGGACTTCGCCACCGTGCAGGGGTACGACTTCCACGGCGGCTGGGACGCGGTGACCAACCAGCAGTCCGCGCTGCGCGTACCGGCGGGAGCGCCGGACAACCCGGACTTCTCCGCCGAGGTGGCCATCGACGGCTGGATCGCCCGCGGCGCGCCGCGCGACAAGCTGGTCCTGGGCATCCCGTACTACGGTCGCGGCTGGACCGGCGTCACCGGCGGCGGCAACGGCCTGTTCAAGCCGGCCACCGGGCCCGCGCCGGCCACCTTCGAGGCCGGGTACGAGGACTACAAGAAGCTCAAGACCCTGGCCGGCAACGGCTACACCGTGCACCGCGACCTGCGCTCCGGGCACGCCTGGCTGTTCGACGGTACGACGTTCTGGACGTACGACGACCCGGCGGTCGTGCTGCAGAAGACGCTCTACATCCGGCGGGCCGGTCTGGCCGGGGCGATGATCTGGTCGCTGGACGGCGACGACGACAACGCGACGCTGACCAAGACGATCGGCCTCGGGCTGACGACCTGGTAGCCGTACCCCGCCTGCGGTGGTCCCCCGGCCCGTCGCCGACCTCGGTCGGCGGCGGGCCGGCAGGCGCTCACGGCTCGCTGGTCTCCGGTTGCGCCGCGCGCACCGCCGCCTCGATCAGCGCGGTGACCTGGTCCATGTCCCGTGCCTGGCGTACGTCCAACTCGGCCGACCATCCGTTCGGACGGGTGAGCCGCACCGTCACGTCCTCGCGGCGGTGGGTCAGCCAGTCGGCGATCGCCTGCACCAGCACCATGACGACGCCTCCGCTGTCGACGGCCACCACCAGCCCGTCCGTGGCCCCCGCCGGCTCCTGCTCGGGCGGCGAACCGGCGTCGGGTGCGGTGGTCACCTGATCGCGAAGCCGCTCCTCGGATCGCAGCCACGACGCCAGCGAACGTCGGGCGTCGGCGGACGGAAGATCGGGATACACCGAGATCGTGATCGTCTCCTGAGACGTCAGCACCGTCTCCTCCTTCCGGACGAGGCCACCCGCACACCATCATCCTGCCAGCCGATCCCCCGCCGGGCATCCCATGAAGTCACCGGAGTCGATCCGACCTTGACCCAGGTACCGGTGGTTCATAGGCTCCGGCCACTGCCAGGTTGTTCCCGAGAAGGGAAACACGAGACATGGCCCGATCGATGCGTCCGTCCTGGACGGTCCCTCCGAGGCGGCTGGCGAGCGCCGCCGCGATCACGCTCCTGCTCGGCACGATTCCCCTGCTCAGTGGCACATCCGCCGCGAGCGCCGCCCGGCCCTCCGCCCCCTGCAGCACCGACCCGACGGCGCGTCTGAGCACCGTGCCCACCCCGGAGACCGTGCTCGGCTTTCCGCTCGGGGTGGGTCAGGAGCGGGTCGTCACCAACGACGAGGTCCGGACCTACCTGGGAGCGGTGGACACCGCCTCCAACCGGGTCGTCACCGGCGTGATGGCCACCAGCGTTCTCGGTCAGCCGCTGCCGTACGCGGTGGTGTCCAACGAGCGCAACGCCCGGCCGTCCGCGCTGCGCGAGATCGCCGACGACGTGCGGGACCTGCGCGACCCGCGCCGGACCAGCGCGAGGACGGCCGCGCGGACCGCCAAGGACAGCCCGGCCATCGTCTGGGTGACCGCGAACGTGCACGGCGGCGAGAAGAGCGGCACCGACGCCGCGCTCAAGACGCTGTACGAGCTGGCGGCCGGCCTGTCCTGCGCGGTCGAGCAGCGCAACGACAACCTGGTCACCATCATCGTCCCGACGCAGAACCCGGACGGGCGCGACGCGACCCGGCGGCAGAACGAGTTCGGCTTCGACATGAACCGGGACTGGTTCGCGCGCACCCAGCAGGAGACCGACGGCAAGCTCGAACTCCTGCGACGGTACCCGCCGCAGGTCTTCATCGACGCGCACGAGATGGGCGGCCGGCAGTACTTCTTCCCGCCCAACGCCGACCCGATCCACCACGAGATCGCCGGCGAGGCAGTGGACTGGATCAACCGGATCGGGGAGGCCAACAAGGCCGGCTTCGGCTACAACGGCGCCTGCGTCGACGACGACAGCACGGAGTGCTACTTCAACTACGACACGTACGACATGTTCTTCATGGGCTACGGCGACACGGTGCCGACCACCGGCTTCGGCGCCGCCGGCATGACGTACGAGAAGGGCAGCGCGTCGGCGGTGGCCGACCGGGTCCAGCAGCAGTTCAACACCCAGTGGGCGACGCTCGGTTGGGCAGCCGCGAACAAGCGCGAGGTGCTCAACGACTACTTCGACATCTGGACCGACGCGCTCGCCCAGGGCAGGGCGGGCACGCTGGAGCCGAACGAGGTGGTCCAGCCCACCAACGCGGTCCAGTTCCCGGTGCCGGACATCAAGATCCGCTCGTACTTCCTGCTGCCCGACCGGCAGCTCGCCGACGTCCGCCAGCTCGTCGAGCGGCTGCGCCGGATGGACGTCGAGGTGTACGAGGTGCAGAAACCGACCCGGGTGCCCACCGCGCGGGTCTTCGGCGGCCGGACGGCCACCAACGTGACGGTGCCCAAGGGCGCGTACTGGATCCCGATGGACCAGCCGCAGAAGCACTGGATCCAGGCGATCATGGGCGAGGACCCGTACGTCCCCTTCCCGTACTTCTACGACGTGTCGTCCTGGAGCAACCCGCTGCTGATGGGTGTCTCCACCATCTACACCGGCGACAACGTCCGGCCGAAGGCGCAGCTGGTCCGCACGATCTCCGGCGGCCGCAGCGGCCTGGCGTGGCCGTGGGGCTCGTACACGTACCCGCTGGACTCGGCGGCAGCCGCGGAGCTCACCTTCACCCTGCTCAAGCGTGGCGTGCCGCTCGTGCGCAACCTGGAGACCAGCACGGTCGCCCTACCGGCGGCCAGGCTGAGCCGTACGGTCGATGAGCTGGCCGAGTCGTTCGGGGTGACCCTCACCCCGGGCGGGCGGCCCAGCGGGACCCGACTCGACCTGCCGGACGTGGGGCTGTTCCAGGGCACCGGCATCTCCACCACGTCGGGCTCGCACGGTGAGGCCCGGTACGTGCTCGGCAAGCGGTGGGGCCTGGACCTCAAGCCGGTCACCACGGCCGACATCAACGACAACACCGAGGCGTTCACCGGACGCACGGTGCTGCTGGTGCCGGACGGCAGCAGCCCGACCGGCGGCCTCACCGCCGCCGGGCAGGCCAACCTGCGCGCGTGGATCGCCCAGGGCCACACCTACATCGGGCTGCGCAACGAGGGCACCCGGATGGCTCGGGCGGCCGGGCTCACCTCCACGACGGAGAAGACCAAGCCGACCGACTACCTGGTGATCGGCTCGCATCTGCGGGTCGACGTCGACCGGGACAGCCCGGTCGCCCTGGGCCGCCCGGCGGAGGACTTCGAGTTCAACAACAGCGACCCGATCCTCAACCCGAGCACCACCGGGACGAACGTGCTCCGCTACCCGGCCGGGAACACGTTCTGGGCCAACGGCTACACCGTCGGCGCGGACGCGTTGAAGGGCACGTCGGCAGTGGTCGACGAGCCGACCGGCGCCGGTCGGGCGGTGCTGTTCGCGTTCAATCCGCTCTTCCGGGCGTACAACGAAAATGGTCTGCACCTGGTGGCCAACGCGCTGCTCTACCCGGCGGCGACCAGCGCGCCGGACGCCCGGCGCACGCCGGGCATCGACCCGGCGCGCGCCAGCGCCGCGGCCGCGCCGGTGGCGCCGGAGCTGGATGGTGGGTGGCGACCGACCACCATCGAGGTGGCGGCGACGGACCTGCCGCGCACCCGGGCGATCGTGGAGCGGTTCACCGCGGACGCGCGGGCGTCCACGACGGGCGGCTCGGCCTACCTGGTGATCCCGAACCCGGAGGGACTCCAGGCCGACGAGCACCCGTTCCTGGGTGATCTGGTACGCGCCCTGCGTGCTGCCCAGGTGCCGTTGCGGTCCGTGGTGGGCTGACGCCGGACCTGCGCAGTGGAGCGCCCGCCCCCGCGTCGGGGGCGGGCGCTTCGCGCAGCCGCGGTCTCAGCCGCTCGTGCAGCGGATGCCGTTGAGGGTGAACGCGGTGGGCAGCACGTTCGGGCCGCTGTACGCGCCGACGAAGCCGGCGCTCACGCTGCCGCCGGCGGCGATCTGTCGGTTGTCGTCGGTGGGTGTGACCCGCACGGCGGTACCCACCTGCTCCCAGGTGGCGCTCCAGCCGCTGCTCACCTGCTGCCAGGCCGTCGGCCACGTCCAGGTGAGCGTCCAGCCGTTGATCGGGCTCGTGCCGTTGTTGGTGATCTCGACACCCCCGATGTAGCCGTTGCCCCAGTCGCCGCTGGTGGTGAAGCGAACGCCGCACGCGCTGGCGGCCGGGCTGCCGGTGGCGAAGGTGACCGGCGGTGAGGACCAGGACACCCGACCGGCGGTGTCACGGGCCAGCACGTTGACGGTGTACCTGCTGCCGGGCACCAGGTTGCCGACCGTGAACGAGGTGGACCTCGTCTCGCCCAACTGCTCGCTGATCGCACCGTTCTGTCGGTACACCTCGTACTTGGCGATCGGGCTGCCACCGGGTGCGGCCGCCGGCCAGGAGATCGTCGCGGTCCGGTCGGTGACGGCGCCGGCCGTGGGCTGGCCCGGCGCCGCGGGCCGCCCGGCAGTCGCGCCGGCCGGGCGCAGCACGAGCGTGGTGAGCGAGTACGGCGGCAGCGTCCGGCTGGTCGCGGAGCCGGACTGGCCGGTGGCGATGCCGGCCGCGCCGTTGGTGAGGGTGGAGACCGTCGGCGCGGCGGCGGACGGGGTGAACCCCGCGTAGTCGATGGTTACCGGATGCGCGGTGTCCGGGTCCTTGTTGACCAGCAGCACCGCGAGGTCGCCGTTGGCCCGGCGCACCGCATGGGCGCTCACCAGCGGCTGGTCGGTGCCGGCGCGGACGAACTGGTTGCCGGGCTGGGCGAAGAGTTTCAGCATGGTCAGCGCGTGGTACGGCGCGAACGGTGTGTTCAGCGGCGGCTCGCACACCGAGCCGTCCTGGGTGCAGGCGCCGCTGGAGAGGATGCCGAAGTCCCCGTAGTCGGTCTGGCCCGCCACCTCCGACACCGTGCCGATGCCGTTGTGCACGTTCCACCACTGCACCGTGAAGACGCCGTTCTCCAGCAGCCCGCTGTAGGCGTCGGCCAGGAAGAGCGCCGCCGGCTGGGTGGTCCGGCCCGCGTCGACGTTCAGCTCGGTGAAGCTGATGCCGATGCGCGCGGCGTTCGGGCCGGCGTACCGGGTGATCTGCTCCCGGAGCAGGTAGGCGGCGTCGGGAATGTGGTTGGTCCGGGCCAGTGACTCCGCGGCGGAACCACCCGGATACCAGTGCACGTCCACGAAGTCGATCTTCGGGCCGGCGAGGGAGAGCACGGTCTGGTTCCAGGGGCCCGGGTCGGCGCCGGCGGTGATCCCGTCCGGCCAGTTGCCCGGCATCGTCAGCACCGCGCCGACCTTGATGCTGGGATCGACCGCCTTCATCGCGTCGGCGTACTCGACGACCAGCCTCGCGTACTGGGTCGCGCTCTTGTCCGGGTGGTCGTCGGCCTCCCAGGCCGATCCGTAGTGGCCGTTGCCGTAGTTCTCGTTGCCGACCGTCCAGTATTTCGCGCCGTAGCCCTTGGTCACGTTGGCGTACCGCACCCAGTCGGCGGCCTCGGCCGGGGTGCCGGTGCCGTAGTTCGCGATGATCATCGGTTCGGCGCCGACCCGCTGGACCGCCGCCATGAAGGTGTCGAAGTCGGTTCCCGGCGCGACGTACCCGCCGGGCGCGGTGTGGTCCTTCCAGTGGTAGATGTCGGCGTACGAACCGCCGGGGTACCGCATCATCCGCACGCCGGCGTCGCGCAGCAGGTCCGACGTCTCGGCGGTGCCGAGGTTCTGGTCCCAGATGGCGTGGTTGACGCCCAGCGCGGTGGCGGGCACGGTCGCCAACCCCGCCCGCGCGTTCACGGTGACGGCGACCGGATCGACTGCCGCGCTGGCGTTCGGGGGGTTGACGCCGCTGAGCGCGCCCACGGCGAGCAACAGGCTCGTCAGGAGAGCGGTGCGACGGGACCGGGCGGGCCGGGGCCCGCGAATTTTCGGGTACGGCATGTGGCTGGGCTCCTTAAGCGGAGAACGACAGTGAGTCGCCCAGCCCGTCACGCGTCGGTCGCATCAGCAGACGCGGCGCGGCGGCGGGGCAGACTCGTGGACGGACGGCTCCCGGTGTGCCATCTCTGGTGCCACCGTCCCCCGGGAATCCAGCAAGTGCTCCCGGCTGCCCATGGACGGGCGTCAGCCCCGCGCGCGGCATGTCATCGACGTTCAAGAGTCTCACGGTCGATTCGACGATCTCAAGGGCCGTCACCGTCAGTGGTCCGGAAGGCTCCGCGCCCGGGCGGGACGGGGGTGGCGCGCGGGCGGGACGGCTGCCACCATCACGGCATGCCTGTCGCCCGTCGTACCCTGCTCGGGGCCAGCCTGGCCGCCGCAACCTCCGCCGTCGTCGGCTGCGATGACGGGCGCGGATCGGGCACGGGGTGGACCGGCCGGGGCGATGCGGCGACCGCGACCGGCGCCGCCGGCAACAGGGCAGGGCTCGGCCCATCCGGGAAGCCGTCGGCGGCGTCGCCCTCGGCGGAGGCCGGCGCGACGGAGGCCGGCACGGCGGAGCACGGCGCGGCCCCGGGTGGCGGCAGCATCCCGGCGAAGCAGGCCCGCTACGTGACCGGTCTGCTCCGGCAGCACCTGCCCGCCACGCCGCAGACCTTCCAGCACAGCGGCTTCCCCGGTGCTGTCGCCCTCGTCCAGGTCAACGGCAAGGCGACGGTGCACGCCGCCCTCGGGGAGGCGCTCCGCTACTCGGCCGGTCCGAAGCTCCTCCCGGTCGACAAGCGCGTCCCGATGCGCCCCGACTCCATCTTCGACCTCGCCTCGGTCACCAAGGTCTACACCTCCATCCTGCTCCTGCAACAGGTCGACAAGGGGCGCGTCGACCTCGCCGCCCCCGTCGTGGACTACCTGCCCGCCTTCACCGGCGCCGGCAAGGACCGGGTCACCGTCGAGATGCTGCTCACCCACACCAGCGGCCTCCCGGTCGGCGCCAAGGTCACCGGTCTGCCGGACAACGCGGCACGCTGGAACGCCGTGCTCGCCACCCCACTGGTCTCCGGCGCCGTGCCCGGGGACACGTTCCGCTACTCGAGCGTCGGGCTCATGGTCGCCGGCAAGATCGTGGAGAAGGTCACCGGCCAACTCCTCGACCAGGCCCTCAGGTCCACCATCACCGGGCCCCTCGGCCTGCGGGACACCGGCTTCAATCCCAACACCTGGCTGTCCAACGACGCCAAGGCCACCCGCCTGGTCGCCACCGACGCCCGCTCGTCCCGCGGCCTGCTCCGCGGCACCGTCCACGACGACGTCGCCAACCACCTGGGCGGCGTCGCCGGTCACGCCGGCATCTTCGCCAGCGCCACCGACCTGACCGCCATCGGCGAACTCCTGCTCAACGGCGGCACATACCAGGGCAAGCGCATCCTCGCCGCCGCCACCGTTCAACGGATGCTCACCGACCACAACGCCGGCAAGCCCGCCATCGACCCCGAGCGCCCCAACCGCACCGCCGCTCACGGCCTCGGTGTCGTCCTCAACCAACCCTGGTTCATGGGCAGGCTCGCCTCCCCGCGAACCTTCGGCCACACCGGCTTCGCCGGCCCCTCACTCCTGGTCGACCCCAACCGCAAACTCGTCCTCGCGCTGCTCACCAACCGGGCCCACCCCAACTGGAGCTGGGCGGACCCCGACCCGGTACGCGCCGCCCTCGGCGACGTCCTCGCCAAGCTCCTCTGAGGGCCGCCCGCCACAGCGGCGGGCCGGCCGACCGGGGATAATCTCGCCGCATGCGGGGACGAATCGGTGCGGTCCGACGGTGGTACGGGAAGCGCAGGAGGGCCGTACGCCGCGGCATCCTCCTCGCGCTGGTCGCCGGTGTGGTGCTCCTGATCGGCGGGACCCTGGCCAGCGTGGCGTGGGTTCGCGGTGACGCGGACGGCCACATCTACAGCGAGGCCGGTGTGCCGGACGCGCCGATCGCCCTGGTCCTGGGCACGAAGGTGGACGCGGACGGCGAGCCGTCCGCGTTCCTCGCCGCCCGGCTGGAGATCGCCCGGCGGCTGTTCGACGCCGGCAGGGTCCGGGCGATCCTGGTGTCCGGCGACAACATGAACGCCGACTACAACGAACCCGCGGCGATGATGCGCTGGCTGGTCGACCGGGGCGTGCCGGCGCAGCAGGTGGTGCTGGACCACGCCGGCTTCGACACGTACGACTCGTGTGCACGGGCGGAGCGGATCTTCGGGGTGAAACGCGCGACCGTGGTGACCCAGGCCTTCCACCTGCCCCGCGCCGTGGCTCTGTGCCGGCGCCTCGGCATCGACGCCAACGGCGTCGGCGACGAGACCATGAAGCGGTACGCCCGGCCGTGGCGGGTCAGCTCCACCCGCGAGTACGGTGCCTGCCTGAAGGCCGCCCTGGACCTGCTCTCCGGCCGTGACCCGGCCCATCTCGGCCGCCGCGAGACCGGCGTCGACGACGCTCTCCGGACCGGCTGATGACGATCTGCTGACGACGACAGGTGTCCCGGCCCACTCGGACGCGGCGGCTGCGAGCCGTTGTCCGCGTCAGCGGTGCCGGGGCGCGGCGGCGCTGTCGCGTTCGATGAGGTCGGTGGCGAGTTCGACGCGCGGGCTCTCGATCGTCTCGCCGGCGGCGAGGCGCAGCACGGTACGCGCGGCCAGCATGCCCATCTTGGCCAGAGGTTGGCGAACCGTGGTCAGCGGCGGGGAGCACCACTGGACCTCGGGCAGATCGTCGAAGCCGACCACGCTGACGTCGCCGGGCACCCGCAGGCCACGTTTGCGGACCGCCTCGTAGACGCCGAGCGCCATCTGGTCGCTGGCGGCGAAGATGGCGGTGGGCGGGTCGGGCAGGGACAGCAGCTGCGTACCGGCGGTGTAGCCGGCCTCGTGGTAGAAGTTGCCGGGGCGGATCAGGGCGTCGTCGAGGGCGATGCCGGCGGCGGCGAGGGCGGCGCGGTAGCCGTCCAACCGGGCCCGGCTGCACATCAGGTGCGGTGGGCCGGCGATGAAGCCGATGCGTCGGTGGCCGAGGCCGAGCAGGTACTGGTTGGCGCTCAGGCTGCCCGCCCAGTTGGTGGCGCCGATGGTGGGCGCCGCCTGTGGGTCCACGCCGGCGGGATCGACGATGACCACCGGCAGGTGGAGCCGGCTCAGCTCGGCCTGGAGCGGCGGATTCACCATCGAGGTCACGAAGATGACCCCGTCGGTGGAGCGGGTGCGCATGTTGTCGAGCCACTGTTTGGCCGAGGAGATGCGCCAGTGGATGGCCGAGACGACGGTGCCGACGCCGCTGCTCAGGGCGACGTCCTCGACGCCGCGGATGATCTCCACCGCCCATGGGCTGTCGAGGTCGTTGAAGACCAGGTCGATCAGGGCGGCGTCGGTCCGCTTCGGCGACGAGCGACGACGGTAGCCGTGCCGGGTCAGCAGTTCCTCGACCCGTTCCCGGGTCTGCGGTGCGACGTCGGAGCGGCCGTTGATGACCCGGGACACCGTGGGTACGGAGACACCGGCCAGCCGCGCGATCATCGCGATGGTGACGTTTCGTCCGATGTCGGAGCCCACGTCCGGCCTCCCTGACTGGTGATCGCGCCCTCGGCGTCACGGCGCATGACGATGGGTGGAAGCTCCGGAACTTTCGATGCCTGACCGATAATGCCGATCGATGGCCGGGACGTTACGAGTTGTTTCCATACTGGTCAAGGCCTTTGCCGCATCCCGAATGGAACCCCTCATGGGGTCCTGCTTTCCGAAGGCATCGGCACGCGGACCGAAATTTTCACACTCGTGGCATGACCTGGGTCGGTGCGCGGCCGGCGGTCGCCACGACTCACTCGATGCCGTGCGTCACAGAGGGCGCGGTTGACCGGCCGGATCGGCGCCGATACCGTCGATCCACTATCTGCGGCGACGCGAGGGAAGCCGGTGTGAATCCGGCGCGGTCGCGCCACTGTGAGCGGTCCCCACGGGGTCCGCGAGCCAGGACACTCGGTTGTCCGCAGCCTTGCGATGGGGACGCGTCATCCCCGAGGAGGTTTGCGTATCATGTCCAGCTCCACGTCCAGCCAGCCGTTGGTGCAGCCCGCGGGCAACGTCCGTCTGCTGTGGACGGCCCTGGCCACCGTCGCCGTGCTTCTCCTGCTGGCCTATCTTGTCGCCTTCGACCAGGGGGCGGTCTCCCGCAGCGGGATGTACCTGCACGAGCTGATGCACGACGGTCGGCACCTGCTGGGTGTCCCGTGCCACTGACCACCACCACCGCACCACGGTTCGTCACCGTTCTCGTCCGCGGGCTGCTCGCCGGCCTGGTCGCCGGCCTGCTCGCCGGAACGTTCGCCTATGTGGCCGGCGAACCGCACGTCGACGCGGCCATCGCGATCGAGGACGCGGCGGCACACGCCGATCCCACCGCCGGTGGGCACCATCACGATGACGCGCTGGTCAGCAGGGACGGGCAGCGTGGCGGCCTGTTCCTGGCCACCAGCCTGTTCGGCGCGGCGATGGGTGGCCTGCTAGCCACCGCGTACGTTCTGCTCTGCCGTCGGCGGCGGGCGTACGACGACGGCCGGTCGGGTCTGCTGCTGGCCGGCGCCGCGCTGCTCGGTGTGGTGATCGTGCCGTTCGTCAAGTACCCGGCGAATCCACCGGCGGTCGGCGACCCGGCCACCATCGACCAGCGCACCGGCACCTACCTGCTGATGGTGGCGCTCGGCCTGGTGGCGGTCTGGGCCGGCTCGCTGGGTTACCGGTCGGTCGGCGGCGCGGCGCCACTGTGGCTCCGCGCCGGGGCCGCCGTCGGCGGGTTCCTGCTGGTGACCGGTGTGGCCTACGTGGTGCTGCCGTCCTTCCAGGAGGTCCCGGACGACTTTCCCGCGACTTTGCTGTGGGACTTCCGGCTCGCCTCGCTCGGCACCCAGGTGGTGCTCTGGACGGGGATCGGGCTGCTGTTCGCGGCCCTGATGAACCAGGACGGGCGCCGCAGGGCCGCCATCGCAGCCCCGAGCACGTGAGCACCACCCGCCTGCGGCTGGTCGCGCACGGGCACACGGCCGCGCTGCGGCGGGCGACGTTCGGCGGGGGAAACGAGAGCCTGGACGAGGGTGGTCGACGCGCCGCCCTCGCCCGGGCCTCCGCCGGGCGGGACCGGCGGGGCGGCAACACGGTCTGCCTGTCCAGTCCCGCGCCGGCGGCCATCGAGACCGCGTACGCCCTCGGGCTGACGCCGAGCGCCGAGGCGGCGCTGGCCGACTGCGACCACGGCCACTGGACCGGGCGGTCGCTGGAGGCGGTCGGCGCCGAACAGCCTCGGGCGCTGCAAGCATGGCTGTCCGAGGTGGACGCGGCGCCGCACGGGGGCGAGTCGATCGTGGCACTCCGGGACCGGGTCGGCCGCTGGCTGGACGCGCAGCGGGGGCGCGGCGAGCGGATCATCGCCGTCACCCATCCGATCGTGATCCGGGTCGCGGTCGTTCACGCCCTCGACCTGCCGTTGGCGACGTTCCGGCAGCTGGATGTCGAGCCGTTGGCGATGGTCCGGCTCACCGGTCACGGGGCACGGTGGCAGCTACGGCTGAGCGCACCGCGGGCCGACTGAGACGGGGACCGGTCAGGGCTGCTCCCGGCGGGCCGCGGGTCCCCGGGCCAACCACGGCGTGCCGCGGGTCCGGGCCCGACCGGGTCGCCGCGGCCCCGATCCGGCGGGTCGGAGCCGGCCACGGGCGACCAGTTCGACGGTGAGGACGACAGCGACGGCCTCGACGGCGAGGAGTCCGACGAGCACGACCAACTGCGTCACACCGGCGGCGAGGGGGCTCGCCCCACCGAGCAGCACCCCGACGAACGCACCCGGGAGGGTCACCAGGCCCACCGTCCGTGTCTGGTCGAGTGCCGGGACCAGCGCCTGCCCGGCCGCCGGACGGCACACCAGCAGCACGGCGTCCCGGGGCAGCAGGCCCAGGGCCAGGCCGGCCTCCACCTCACCGCGCCGGCTGGTCAGCTCGTCCAGCGCACGGCGACCGGCCAGCGAGGTGGCGGTCATCGCCCCGCCGATCAGGATCCCCGCGACCGGAATGATCGCGATGCCACGCGGCGGCACCAGGCCCGCCAGCAGCAGTCCCAGCACCACCAGCATGCTGCCCGCGACGATCGGCACGCCGGCCCACCACCCCTGCCGGCCACCGGTGATGCGCCGGCCGGAGGTGCCCGCCGCCACCGCGCACATCAGGATCACGAACGCGGCCGTGGCCCAGAGCGACGACACGATGGCCGCGATGAGCAGCGACACGGCGCCCAACTGGATCGCGGCACGGACGGCGGCGACCATGACCTCTCGACCGTGACCCAGCTTCCCGACGGTCACGACGACCGCCGCCACGAGGGTCAGGACCACCAGCGCCAGGGCGAGCTTCGGGCCGACCACCAGCATCGTCGAGGACATGAGATCAGTTTCCCGCCGCGTTGACCCGGACGCGTCCGCACGGGTGGTCAGAGCGGAACGGCGACCGGATCGGGATCGCGTGAGCGACGGTCGGCGGCGAGGCTGACGCCGGCCAGGACCAGTCCGAGGACCGCTAGGGCCAGGCCCACCCGGGCGGGCGCGAGGTAGCCGAGCCCGGCGGCGATGGCGACACTGCCCAGCGCGGCGCCCAGGCTGTTCGCGATGTTCATGGCCGACTGGTTGACCGCCGCGCCCATCAGCTGGGCTCCCGGTGCGGCGGTGATCAGGCGCGCCTGCAGGACCGGGCCCAGGTAGAGGCTGGTCGCGCCGACCAGGAACGCGCCCACGAACAGGCCGGTGCGGGTCGACGCGACAAGGCTGAACACGGCGATGCTCGCGATCATCGCGACGAAGCCGATGATCATGCTCCGGCGCAGGTCCCGGTCCGCGAGCCAGCCGCCCAGGGCGTTGCCGACGGTCATGCCGAGGCCCACCGCCACCAGCGCCCACGGCACCGTCGCGGCCGAGAGGCCGGCGACGTCGGTGGTCACCGGCGCGATGTAGGAGTCGACCGCGAAGAACCCGGCGAAGCCGACCGCTCCGGTGGCCGCGACCAGCCACACCTGCGAGGTCCGCAGCGCCCGCAGTTCGGCGGCCGGCGAGCCGTCCGCCGCCGCGGCGACCTCCGGGACGACCGCCAGCACCGCCAGCAGGGTGAGCAGGAAGACCCCGGCGATGACCAGGTAGGCGGTGCGCCAGCCGGCCGCCTGCCCGAGCCGGGTGATCAGCGGTACGCCCACCACGTTGGCCACGGTCAGGCCGCTGAGCACGGTGGCGAAGCCGCGCGCCTCCTTACCCGGACCCATCAGGGCCGCCGCGAGCAGGCCGGCCGCGCCGAAGTACGCGCCGTGCGGCAGCGCCGAGACGAACCGGGCCACCAGCACCAGGCCGAACGTCGGGGCGGTCGCGGACGCGATCGTGCCGACGACGAAGAGGACGAGTAGCCCGAGCACGAGCTTCTTGCGGGGTACGCGCGCGCTCAGGACGGCGATCAGGGGCGCGCCCACGACCACACCGAGCGCGTACGCGGTGATCATCCAGCCGGCCCGGGCCACCGCGCCCGACGTCGACTGGGCGTACTGGTCCGGGAGGAGGCCGCGCGCGATCTCGGGCAGCAGGCCCATCGCCACGAACTCGGTCAGGCCGACCGCGACGCCACCCAGGGCCAGGGCGACGACCGCAGCCAGGCGTCGACCTCTGCTCAATCCATGCACGGAGCGAATTTAGCAACAGCGTTGCGTAATATGGTGGTGGGATGACACGCACCACAGCCGACGTCACGTTCCTGCGCGGCTACAACCAGGGGCTCGTCATGGCGGTGGGGCGTACCGCGCGGACGTTCGAACGGTCCACCGTCGTCCACGCCACCGGCCTGACGCCGCAGGCCGTCTCCAAGGTCATCGCCCGTCTGGTCGCCGACGGTCTGATCCGTTCCGCCGGTGTCCGTCGCGCGGCCGTCGGCAAGCCCGCGGTGGTCTACGAACTGGTCCCCGACAGCCGGTACGCCATCGGCGCCCACGTCGCCCGGCGCACGTTGCGGTTGGTCCTGGTCGACCTGGCCGGCACCGTGCGGCACTCGACGGTCAGCCCGCTGCCCAGCGATTTCACCCCCGAGCAGCTTCTGCGCACCCTGAAGTCGGGCATTGACACCATCACCGGCGGCAACGATGTCCGCGGCCGGCTGACCGGCGTGGGGCTCGGCATGATCGGCCCGTTGGACCACGAGCACGGCCTCATCCGTGACGCGCACGGTCTGCGGCACTGGCACGACGTACCACTGCGCGAGATCACCGAGGCGTACCTGGGCCTGCCGGTGCATCTCGACAAGGACGTCGCCGCGGGGATCACGGCCGAGGCGTGGCGTCATGGCGCGACGTTCGGCGACACGGCCCTCATCATGGTCGAATCGGGCATCGGTGGCGGCTTCTGGCTGGGCGGTGGCGCACACCGCGGCGCACACACCAATGCCGGAGAGTTCGGCCACACGGTCGTCGACCTGGACGGGCCGCTCTGCGTCTGCGGACGCCACGGATGCCTGGAGATCGTCCACAACCAGGCCGCCGACGCGGGGAACATCCCCCGCGCGGCCCGAGTCTTGGCGATCGGCGTCGTCAACCTGCTCCAGACACTCGACCTCGCCCACGTGGTGCTGGCGGGCGCGGATCTTCTGCGGCACGGTGACACCTACCTCGCCGAGGTCGAGCGGGCCGTCCGGGCGGACGCGCGGCGCAGGGACTGGCTCAGCACGGACGTGACCCTGTCGAGCCTGGGCGCGGACGCGATCGCCGCGGGCGCTGCCATGCAGGTGCTCGACCAGCACTACGGCATCCCGGGTCTCGCTCGGCTCGGCCACTCCCCCGGCGCGGGGTTGTCGAGGAGCCCTGGCGCCGCCGTCGAACCTCCGGCCAGCGAGACCGGGACGTCGCCGCTCGACGGCGACGCGCAGGAGGCGTCAACGCGCGTACCGGAGGTGCAGCCCGCGGCGGTGGTCGCGGGCGGCCGACCCCTCGCTCAGCGTGAGTAGTACTCGACGACGAGTTGCTCGTCACAGACCACCGGAACCTCCGGCCGCAGCGGGACTCGGGTCAGGCGAGCGGTCAGGCCGGTCAGGCTGACCTCCAGGTACGGCGCGGGCCGCTCCGGTGCGTGCGCCCCAGCAGCCGCGACGACGAACGGGGCCTTGCCCCGGCTGCGCTCCGCCACGGCGATGACGTCGCCGGGCTGCAGCCGCGCGGACGGCCGGTCCAGCCGGCGGCCGTTGACTGTGACGTGTTGGTGGGTGACGACCTGACGGGCCTGGTAGATGGTGCGGGCGAAGCCAGCCCGCAGCACCAGCGCGTCCAGCCGGCACTCAAGATCGACGATCAGCTCCTCCCCGGTCTTGCCCGGCCGCCGGACAGCCCGGTCGAACGCGCGCCGCAGTTGGCCCTCGTGCAGGTCGTACTGCGCCTTGAGTCGCTGCTTCTCCAGCAACCGGACCTTGTAGTCGCTGGTGGTGCGGCGAGCCCTGCCGTGCTGCCCGGGTGGGAACGGGCGGCGTTCGAAGTAGCGCACACATTTCGGGGTCAGTGCGATGCCGAGAGCACGGGACCGCTTGACCTTGGGGCGGGTCTGATTCATCCTTCACCTCTCAAGTAAGGTAAGCCTAACCTTATTAGGAGGTGATCGGGTTGAGCAACCCCTCGACCAGCACGACGGACTCCACCGACGACCCGGCGGTCCGTCTTCGATCGATGCTCGTCGCCGCTCATTCCCTCACCCTGCACATCCCCGGCCACGAGGCGCACGTCGCCGGACGGCACACGGTGACAGGTGATGGACGGGTGCGAGTCGAGCTACCGGCCAACTGCCAACTCGCGCAGCGCCTCGCGCACCAGCGGGAGACCGTGGCGATGATCGAGGTGACCGACCTGGCACCCACCCCGGTACGCAACCGGGTCCGGGGACGCGGCACGCTCACCGGCTGGCTGGCTCCGACCGGAGGCGACACCTCGGGGTACGACGGGAGTGACGACGACCTGGTGGCGGTCCTTGATCTCGCCACCGCCGAGGTGACCACCGCCGACGGCACCACCTCGATCGACCCGGCCGCGTTCGCCGCCGCCCAGCCCGACCCACTGGCCGCCACCGAAGCCGACCTGTTGTGCCATCTCGACCACCACCACGCGTACACCGTCGACCGGCTGTGCCGACTGGTTCCCACCCACCACATGCGGGGTGTTCGCCAGGTCCGGCCGCTGCGCCTCGATCGCCACGGTGTCGTGCTCCGCCTGGAGCTGCCCGCCGGCGATCGGGACGTCCGGCTGAGGTTCCGCTCGGCACTGCGCCATCCCGACGAACTCGGCGGCCAGATCGACGCCCTGCTCAGCGAGTCTCGGCACTGCCGGCGCGCCCGCTGATGACCAGCACCGGCTGATCAGGGCCAGCATCGGGCAGTTGCGACCCGGCGATGTCGCACCGGCCGGGCAGGCCGGTGCGCCGTCATCCGACGTCGGCTACGAAGCCGTCGGAGCGGTCCATGCCGGGTCGCGCCCGGTGAGCCCGACGACCCGGTCGAGCAGCGCGGCCTCGGCCGGCACCGTGATCAACGGCCCGAACAGACCCGGACTGCCCTCGCTGCTCGCCTGCTGCGACACCAGACCATGGAGGCACTCGACGATCTGCGGGTCCACGTCGTACGCCTGGCCGGTCGCCCGGGCGAGATCCCAACCGTGCACGACGAGCTCGTTCAGCGCGAACAGGCCCATGACCTCGGCCGGCAGCACGACTCCGCCGGCCGCCGCATCACCCGTCCAGGCGCTCGGCACGCGCCAGGCGGCAGCCAGTTGGTCGAGCTGCGCGGGCAGAACCGTGCGCCACTCAGGATCCAGGTTGGCCATCGTGGACTCGCCGGGGCCGTCCGGAGCACCGTCGGGCGCCTTCTCTGCGGCCATGCGGAAGGCGATCGTGAGGCCGACGAGATGGTCGAGCAGGTCACCCACGACCCATCCCGCACACGGGGTGGGAGAGGTGAGCTGCTGATCGGTCACCCCCAGCACCAGCGACGTCAACGCGCGGGACGCCGGCTCGAAGTCCGGGGTGGCTCTGCTGGTGTCGCGCATCTCGCTACTCCTTCGGGACGGATCGTCCGCACGGTAGTCGGCGGGTCCGACAAGACGCCCCAGGCTGTGCCGGGCGCTGGGCGCGGACCGCCGGTGGCGAGCGCCCCTCATGCTGAAGAGGTGATTCGCTTCGTGCTGAACGTTCTCTGGCTCATCTTCGGCGGTGGCATCGTGCTGGCGGTCGGCTACGGCATCGCCGCGCTGATCTGCTTCGTCCTGGTCATCACCATTCCCTTCGGTGTCGCGTCGCTGCGTCTCGCCGTCTACTCGTTGTGGCCGTTCGGCCGCACGCTGGTGCCCAAGCCGGGCGCGGGTGTCGCCTCGGGGCTCGCCAACGTGCTGTGGGTGGTGCTGGCGGGCTGGTGGCTCGCCCTGTCCCACATCGTCGCCGGCATCGCCCTCTGCGTCACGATCATCGGGATCCCGTTCGGCATCGCCAACTTCAAGCTCGTGCCGGCCGCGTTCTGGCCCCTCGGCCGCGAGGTCGTCGACGCGCCGTGAGAGGGCTCGGCCACGTCGACGCGGACGCCGACCCGCGCCGGACGCCGAACCGTCGACAGTGGACGCGCGGGTACGATGCCGCTCGTACCGCAACGGTGCCCACAGTCTGACGACCTTCCGATTGGAGCCTGGCATGGCCGGCCCGGATGCCGAACTCGCAGCGAAGCTTGAGCCCGACGTGCCGCACGCGGCACGGATCTGGAACTACTGGATGGGTGGCAAGGACAACTTCCAGGCCGACCGGGCGGCCGGCGACGCCGTGGCCGAGGTCTATCCGGAGATCGTCGTCATGGCACAGCAGTCCCGCCGGTTCCTGGTGCGGGCCGTTCGCCACCTGGCCGCCGAGGCGGGCATCCGGCAGTTCCTGGACATCGGCACCGGCCTGCCCACCATGCAGAACACCCACGCGGTCGCCCAGGGCATCGTGCCCGAGTCGCGGATCGTCTACGTCGACAACGATCCGATGGTCCTCGTGCACGCCCGGGCACTGCTGGCCAACACGACCTCGGAGGGCGTCACCACCTACGTGCCCGCCGACTACCACGATCCGGAGAAGATCCTCGCCGAGGCGGCGCGGACGTTGGACTTCGACCAGCCCGTCGCCGTGATGTACATGGGCGTCATGGGTTACGAGCCCGACCTCGACGTGGTGCGCTCGATCGTCCAGCGGACGATGGACGCCACCACGTCCGGCAGCCACCTGGTGTTCTGGGACGGCACCAACACCAGCCCGGCGGTGGTGTCCGGCGCCCAGCGGCTGGCGGAGAACGGCGGCGTCCCGTACATCCTGCGCAGCCCCGAGGAGCTCGCCAGCTGCTTCTCCGGCCTGACGATGGTGGAGCCCGGCCTGGTGCCGATCCCGCTGTGGCGCCCGGACGAGCCCGACGCCCAGGGCATCGACGCGTACGGCGCGGTGGCCCGCAAGCCCTGAATCGTCGACTGATCGGTGACCCGGAGCGCGGCCGGCTGGTTCAGCCGGCCGCGCTCCGGCGTCGCGCCGGCGGATGCGCGGCGGCAGCCGATCTTGTCGGAGGGCGTGGTTAGCGTGTGGTCACTGTCGCCGCGCCGGCCACCTCGGGCCGGTCGCTGACCCCCTCGGAGGCCCCCATGCCGCAGGAGACGACCTACCTCGAACTGTCCGAAGTGGACGGTGCGCACAAGTTCTACGAGGTCGTCGTCGACGACGCCACGCTGACCGTGCGCTACGGCCGGATCGGTGACCAGGGGCAGGTCAAGGCGAGCGCCTACCCGGACAACGCCCGGGCCCGGGCGGCCGCGGCGAAGAAGATCGGCGAGAAGGTCCGCAAGGGCTATTCTCCGGCCGTCCCCGGCGTCCGACCGAAGCGCAGCATCTCCCGGCGACAGATCGTCAGCACCCGCTCCACGGCCCGCACCGCCCCGGTGCTGTGGCGCTACGACTCCGGCGCCCCCGCCTTCGGCATCTTCGTCGACGACCAGCACTGCATGGTGGGCAACGAGCAGGGCGTGATCACCACCCTCGGGCACGACGCCCAGGTGCGCGGTCAGGTCCGGCTCCCCGACGGGGTGAAGTGCATCGTCGCCGACGACGCCTGGATCTACGCGGGCTGCGACGACGGCAACGTCTACGACCTCTCCGGCAAGATCCCCCGGGTCGCGTACGCGATCGCCCCCGAGATCGACATCTACTGGCTGGACATCCACGACGGCGTCCTGGGCGTCTCGGACGCCGACGGCGGGATCGCCGCCATCGACCACGAGGACGAGTTCCTCTGGCGCCGGCCCGGGCGGGGCCGCTCGGCCTGGATGGTGCGCTGCGACCCCGACGCGCTCTACCACGGCCACTCAAAGGGGGTGACCGGCTACGACTGGCGTACCGGCCGCGAGCTCTGGCACACCACGACCGGTTCGGTGCTCTTCGGGTGGCAGGAGCGCGGCAGCGTGTTCGCCGGGACGGGCACCCGCGAGGTGGTGCGGCTGGCCAAGGACGGCCGGGTCGAGCGCAGCTACCGGTGCGACGCCCCGGTCTTCTCCTGCGCCACCGCCGAGGGTGGCCGGTTCGTGTTCGCCGGCGACAGCCAGTCCTCGATCTACTGCTTCGACGCGGCGGGCACCCGGCTGTGGAAGCTCGGCACCGGCTGCGGCTCGGCGTACTCGATGCAATATCACGGCGATCGGCTCTACGTCGTCACCACCGGCGGCCACCTGGCCTGCATCGACGCCAGCGAGTCGGCGATCCGGGCGGCCCAGACCGGGGACGTGCCGGACGTGCTGGACGTCAAGGCGCCCCGTCAGGCACCGCGGACCGTGGAGCCGACGGTCGTCGAGGTGACCAGCGACGCCGGCGCGGGCGTGGTGGTGCAGTGCCTGACCGACCGGGGGCGGATGCGAGTCCAGGTGCTGTCCGACGGCTACCGGCGTGACTGGTCGTTGCAGTTCCCCAAGGGCATCCGCGAGCCCGGTGCCCGCTACCTGGTGACCGAGGTCCGCGAGTCGGGCCGAGGTGGGTTCTACCGGGCGTACGGCGACATCCGCCGGCTGCGCTGAGCCCCGTTCACCACCGTCCGTCGCTGCTCAGGCGGCTCGCTGGTACTCCTCCCAGGACACCTTGGGCGTGACCGGCGGGCCGTCGTCGGCGCCGCGGTTGGCCAGTCCGTTGAGACCCAGGTAGTAGTCCCCGGCCTGGTGCTGCGCGGCAGCCGACTGGTCGGTGTCCGCCAGCGCGATCGCGTGGATGTGGTACGGCCAGTCACCCTGCGACGGCGTGCGCAGCCACGCCGCGAAGCCCACTTGGCGCAGCTGGCGCGCCACGGTGGTGCGGTAGGTGGTGGACAGGCCGCTCACCGAGAGGTCCAGGGCTCCCCCGCCGTCGTGGGTGCCGGCGGAGCTCGAGTTGCCGGAGCTGTACGAGCCCTGCGTGATCGTCAACTGCCGGCCGAGCAACCGCTCCGCCTCCAGCAGCATGGCCCTGGTGCGCGTGTTCACGGTGGCCCCACGGAAGGCCACCGTGCTGCCCGGTGAGAGCGGCATGGTCACGGTGTACCGCTGGTCACCGAGCAGGCGCAGCGAGGTCAGCCCGGGCAGGCCGGTGGCGTCGAGCCCGGAATACCCCAGGGACCGCTGGTAGGCGGCGTACGCCGCGACGGTGCTGGTGCCGAAGTGGCCGTCGACGTAGGTGGCGGCCAGCAGGCCCCGGGCCTGCAACGCTCGCTCCACCGCCAGCACGCTGTCCTTGCTGCCCGCGGTGATCGCGCTGTCGGCGCGACGCGGGTCGATCTGCGCGGCCTTGATGAGCGCCTCCATGTTGACCTGGGGCAGGGCGGCGGCCGGCGCGGCCTGGGCAGCCTGCCCCGCGGCAACCAGCGACGCCGTCGCAGCGGCGGCGGTGACCAGTAGATGTCTCCGAGTGGGCACTGATCCTCCAGGGCGGTGATCGGGAACAACCAAGGCGACGAAAAGTTTCTATGCGTCGATGGATAGTGACAGAAATCTTCTCGGACCGGAAGCCACGACCGCCCCCGAGATGGACCCGCTCACCGGCGGCACGCATCTACCCGGCCCTGACGGCAACAACTAGCCTGCCCAGATGCGACACACCCTCACACCGGGCGACGAGACCCTGCACGGCCACTTCTCCCCCGACTTCCCGCCGGTCCTGACCATCGACCCCGGTGACACCGTCACCTACCGCACCCTGGACTGCTGGTGGTCGGCCGGCCCGTACCCCGGCGGGCACAACCGGGACCGGCCGCGCGTCCCGCAGCACCAGCCCGACCACGGACACGCGCTGATCGGTCCGGTCGCGGTCCGCGGCGCCCGCGTCGGCCAGACCCTTGAGGTGCGGATCGACGCGATCGTCCCGGCGACCTGGGGAACCACCGTGGCGGGTGGCTGGCCGACTGGCTTCAACGAGCGGTACGGCGTCGAGCAGGAAGGGGTGGTGCACGACTGGGCACTGGACCCGGTGGCGATGACCGGCCGCAACCAGCACGGCCACACGGTCGCGCTGCGCCCCTTCATGGGGGTGCTCGGCATGCCGCCGGCCGAGCCGGGAAAGCATTCGACGGTCCCGCCCCGGCCCTGCGGCGGCAACCTCGACTGCAAGGACCTGACCGCCGGCACCACCCTGCTGCTGCCGATCCCGGTCGACGGGGCGCTGTTCTCCGTCGGGGACGGGCACGCCGCGCAGGGCGACGGCGAGGTCGGCGGTACGGCGATCGAGTGCCCGATGGACGAGGTGACGCTGACCGTGGACGTCCGCGACGACTTCCCCGTCACCGGCCCGGTGGCCCGAACCGCGGACGCCTGGCTGACCCTCGGCGTCGGAGCGACCCTCGACGACGCCACCTTCATGGCGCTGGACTCGATGCTGACCCTGATGCAACGGCTGCACGGCGTCAGCCGTCCGGACGCGGTGGCGTTGGCCAGCGTCGCGGTCGACGTACGGGTGACGCAGATCGTCAACCAGACCGTCGGCGCGCACGCCGTGCTCCGCGACGACGCGCTGCGTTGATGCTCAGCGCGGGAGGGACTCCTGGCCGGCCAGCACGACCAGTTGATCGGCACGGGCCGGCAGCGGCGTCTTCGCGCCGTCGAGCCAGACGAGGTAGCCCACCGGCGGACCCGACGATCCCCACCCAGCGCCGATGATCGTGGCCGTTCGCCCCTCGTGGTGCTTGTCGAGCAGGCGCACCCGGGTTCCCGGCGCATGCCCGTCCTCGGCGACGATGAGCAGCGCGTCCAGGATCTGCCGGACGCCGGCCACCGGCAGCCCCTCGACGTACAACTCCCCCACGTACCCCTCGCGCGGGGACATCATCGTCCGCAGGAGCGCGGCATGGCGCAGCGCTTCCTGGCGGATCTTCCAGTCCGTGCTGCGCTCCGCGGCGGCCAGCGCCTTCTCGATCGTCGACCAGAGCGCCACCGGCTCCCGGTCCAGCAGCCGACGGGCCTCGTGGTCCAGTTCGGCGCAGGCGGTGTCGAGCGCCGTGTCCTCGCCCATCTCCGCGACCCACACGAGGTCACCCACGTCGGGCAGCAGCCCCGGCGACTCGGTGGCGACCACGATGTACACCATCGCGAGCAGGTCCTGGCGGCCTTCGCCGTGATAGAGCGGGCCGACCCCGGTGCCTTTGGATCCCCGGGTGGGCGGAAACCGCTCGACGAGGTGCTGGGCGCGGCCGTCCGGCAGGGTCGCGGCCCGCCGGGTGTCCGTCACCCGCTCCGCGAACGACCGCCGCTCCCGGCGTTCGACGAGCAGCTGGCGGTGTGGGTCGGAGCCGATCGGATAAATCGTCCGGCCGTAGCTGGAGAGAGTTTCGCCAGGCTGGAGACCGACCGCTTCGAGTTGCTGGGCAGCCACCGAGTAGGCGACTCCGGTCCGGGCCGCCTGCTCCCGGATCGCGCGCTTGCGGGCACGCCCGGGGCGTGGGGTACGGCGGGAATTCTGATCAGACATGGCGTCTCCGGTGCAGTCCCACGCCCTCCACCGAACAGGCGGCGTGATCGGCACGCCGAAGGTGGACACAACCCCGCGCGGAGTCGGAGACTCTTGGCCCCAGCGTGTGGTCAGACGTGGGCTACCACAGCGGGCGCTGGCAGGCGCTCTGCCGCGCCAACTATAACGCCGCCCGCCGCCACTTCAGGCCCGCTGACGCACTCGACGCGGGCCACCGCCGCCGGCCGCTGGCGTGTCAGCAATCCGTCGTTGTCTCCGGGTGGGGCTCTCCGTAGCGTCGCGACTACAACTCGATGCCACGCGGAAGGACCCCTCGTGACCGACCTCGTCGCTCCGCAGCTCGTCGTGAACAGCAGGATGATCTACTTCGGCTGGGTCCCGGCCGACCCGGAAGCGGTGGCCGCCCTCGTGCCCCCGGGGCTCAAACCGGCCCCGAACCGACAGGTCTTCATGAACCAGTACGTCGTCGACGACGCCGCGCAGACGTCCGGCTTCGGCGCGTACTCGCTGACGTATCTCGGGCCCGACCTGTCCGGGGTCGACGCGCCCGACGGGGTGACGCCCGGTCGCTGGTGGACCCACTACTTCAACTCCAGTCCGGTCGTCCGCGCGTATGCCGCCGCCCGCGGCGTGCCGGCCACGGTGGGGACAACCACCATCGAGGTACGCGGGCGCCGGCTCGTCGCCACGACCGAGGCGGACGGCGTACCCGTGATCCGGACGACGGCCCGCGTCGGCCGCACCGGTGACGCCGTGAACCAGGGACAACTGCGCTACTTCACCCAGGTGGACGGCAGGCTGGTAGGTGGGAACTACCCCTTCGTGGCGGCGCCGGTCGACCCCTTCGAGGTGGAGTCCCTGGAGTTCCTCGAACCCGACCACCCGGTGTACGCGCTGCGTCCGGCCGAGCCGCTGGAGTTCGTCTGGGGCTTCTACTCGCCGCGCTCGTCGTTCGCCTACCCGGGTGGCGAGTTCGTCCTCGACTGACCGGCAGCTCAGCCGGCCTCGGTCAGATCGGTCGTTGCCGCGAGTTCGGTGACCACGTCCAGGAGCCGGCGCAGGGCGGGTGCGGTGTTGCCCGACAGCCACACCATCTCGATCCGCGCAAACACGCCGGTCAGCGGCACGAACACGACGCCGGTGCGGCGGAGGCTGCGTGCCGAGTGGGCGAGGCGGGTGACGCCGATTCCGGCGGCGACCAGGCCGAGGAGGCTCTGCACGCTGGCCTCCTCCTGGACGACGTTCGGAACGAAGCCCGCCTCGCGAAACTGGTCGTCGTAGGCGCGGTGCCAGGGTTCCCAGGAGCTGCGCGGCGTCATCACCCACCGCTCCTCCGCCAGGTCGGCGAGCTTCAGTTCGGCACGCTCGGCGAGCGGGTGGCCCTCGGGCAGGACGGCGCACACCGGTTCGGTCGCCAGGGTCCTGGATCGCAGGGCGGGGACGAGCGGGGTCCTCGTGAAGGCGACGTCGTAGCGCCCGCCGAGAACGCCCTCGACCAGGGGCGCGATGCCGGTGGACTCCGTCGTCAGGCGAAGGTCGGGTAGGTGCTCGCGTACGACCCGGACCACCGGGGGCAGGAGGTGGTTGGCGACGGTGGCGAGGAAGGCCAGGTTGAGCGTGCCGACCTCGCCCCTGCGGGCCCGGCCCACCACGGCGACGGCCTCGTCGGCGCGGTCCGTCACGGCGCGTGCCTCCGGGACGAACAGGGCGCCGATGTCGGTCAGCGTGGCGCCGCGGCTGTCGCGGTCGAACAGCCGCACCCCGAGGGAGCGTTCCAGGGCGGTGATCTGCTGGGACAGCGACTGCTGAGCGATCATCAGGCGGGCGGCGGCCCGCGTGAAGCTCAACTCCTCCGCGAGGACCAGGAAATACCGCAGTTGCCGCAGCTCAGGGGTGGTCACAGGAACAGACTGTAGCCATGCCAGGAAGCGTGTGTTGGGCGCTTCGAAGGCTGCCGCGCACGATGGGTTCCGGACCACGGCGAGCGCCGAAGTCGGACAGAACCTCAGTCCCGACGCGGCTGTCACCGCCGAACGAAGCGACAACGAATCCGAGGAAGCCGATCATGAATGCACAGCGGTTCACCACGCCCTTCGACGCCCGATCCACCGCCGCTGACGTCGTCGCCGGTCTCGACCTCACCGGGCAGCGCGCCATCGTCACCGGCGCCTCGTCCGGCATCGGTGTCGAGACGGCCCGGGCCCTCGCAGCCGCGGGCGCCGCGGTGACCCTGGCGGTACGCGACCTGGTGGCCGGCGAACGGGCGGCGGAGGACATCCGCGCCACCACGGGGAGCCGGCTGATCGGTGTCGCTCCGCTGGACCTCTCCGACCAGGGGTCGGTCGCCGCCTTCGTCAGCGCCTGGGAAGGCCCCCTGCACATTCTGGTCAACAACGCCGGGGTGTCGGCGACCCCCGAGATGCGCACGGCGGAGGGCTGGGAGCTGCAGTTCGCGACCAACCACCTCGGCCACTTCGCGCTCACCAACGGGCTGCACCCGGCCCTCGCGGCAGCCGGCCGGGCCCGCGTGGTGTCGCTCAGCTCGATCGCACACGTGCAGGCGCCGATGGTCTTCGACGACGTCAGCTTCCGCGAACGCCCCTACGACCGTCTCCTGGCCTACGGCGAGTCGAAGACGGCGACCGCGCTGTTCGCGGTCGAGGCGAACAGGCGCTGGGCCGCCGACGGCATCACCGTCAACGCGGCCAACCCGGGCGCGGTCACCACCAACCTGGGCCGCCACCTCACCGAGGAGGACCTGGCGCAGCTTCCGGCGTACGACTTCAAGACCCCGCAGCAGGGTGCGGCGACCTCCGTGCTGCTCGCCGCCTGGCCGCAGCTGGACGGCATCGGCGGTCGGTACTTCGAGGACTGCAACGAGGCGCCGCGCTACAACCCCGAGGCACCGCTTCAGGGCGTCGCCGACCACGCGCTCGACCCCGCGGCGGCCGAGCGACTGTGGCAGGTGTCGCTCGACATGCTCGCCGCCGCACAGCGCGGCTGAGCGACGGCGTCTCCGCTGCCGATAGTTCCGGGGCGTCTCCCGATCCGATGCATCCGACCTTCGGCTTCACCACGATGGTCAACGGCAACAGCAGCGCCCGACCACAGATCCGCTCCTGCACCGCCGGCTGACACCGACGACCGCTGACGCAGTCGTGCCGGGCAGCGCCCCCTGCCCGGCACGACGCACACCACGGTCGTCAGCCACACCACCCCGACCTGTTGTTGCCGGCGTTGGAATCCGTGGGCGGGTAGTAGATGTTGCCGATGACCCAGATGCACTTTCCACTGGCGTACGCGGTCACCGGACCGGCGTAGTACCGGTAGGTGCCGTGGTCCCGGTCGTTCGCCTCCAGCAGCCGACAGTTGCTGACGCCGGACGAACAGACCCACAGCTCGACCGACATGACCTTGCTGACGCCCCAGGTGTTCGCACTCGACACGGTCCGCGCGCAGTTGTGTCCGCCGCTGTAGTAGATCTCGACGTACCCGTACCTCGTGGAGCCGTTGATGGCCACGTCTCCGTACAGGTCGAACCCACCGATCTTGGAACCTGAGCAGGTTCCGGTGGCGGCCTGCGCCGGCGGGCCGGCGAGAAACGCACTCCCGGACACGCCGAGGACAAGCGCGGCGAGTACCGCCATGATCCGCGATCGCAAGGTTGTCAAAGGTGCCTCCGTACTCTCGTGCCCCGCCGGGAGGCGGTTCAGGACCGGCACAGTGAACGTCTGTCCGCAATCGCCGGCCAAGTGATTCGAACGGGTTCGAATCCCCGGTGGGAGCGGCCGCTCCGGAGACCGCGCACAGGTTGTCCGATGCCGGTCGGCCGAAAGCTGGTTGCGTCTGGTCGACCAGCCGGAGTTCGCGCCACCGACGCGCCGAGGCGTCCGCCCGGAAGAAACAGGTATCAGAATGCGCAAGTGGCTGCCGCTGCTGACGGTCTGCCTGGGTACGTTCATGCTCCTGATCGATGTCACGATCGTGATCGTCGCCCTGCCCGACATGGTCGACGATCTGGACGCGTCCTTCCGGGCGTTGCAGTGGGTGATCGACGCGTACGCCCTGGCGCTGGGCGCGCTGGTGCTCGGCGCCGGCTCGATCGCCGACCGGGTGGGGCACCGCCGGGCGTACGTCATCGGGCTCCTGCTCTTCGCGGTGTCGTCGCTGGCCTGCGGTCTCGCGCCGACCTCAGGCGTGCTGATCGTCGCGCGCGCCGTGCAGGGCGTCGGCGCGGCGGCCATGTTCGCGACCACGTTCGCCCTGCTCAACAGCGCCTACGCGGGCCGTGACCGGGGCAGCGCGTACGGCATCTGGGGCGCGGTGGCGGGCGCCTCGGCCGCGGTGGGCCCGATCCTCGGCGGGCTGCTCACCGAGGGCGCCTCGTGGCGCTGGATCTTCCTGGTGAACCTGCCGGTCAGCGTCGTCGCCATCCTGCTGTGTGGCAGGACGCTCCCCGTCGCCCACGCGGCGGTCCGCGGCAGGATCGACCTCGCGGGCATGGCGAGCTTCACCGCCGCCGCGGCCTGCGCGACGTACGCGCTCATCCGGGCCAACGAGGACGGCTGGTCCGCAGCCGTCGTCTGGTGGCTGCTGGTGGTGGCCGCGCTCCTGCTGGCCGGGTTCGTCGCGATCGAGGCGCGCACCCGGCACGCCATGTTCGACCTCGCTCTCCTGCGTAACCGCTCGTTCGTCGCGGTGCTGCTCGCCGGTCTGCTGCTGACGTTCGCGGCCTTCACCACGCTCACCTACACCTCGATCTGGCTGCAGTCCGTGCTGGGACTGAGCCCGCTCGCGGCGGGGCTGACCGGCCTGCCGATGTCCGTCACCGCGTTCGCTGTCTCGGCGGCGCTGGGCCGGGTGCTGCACGGCCGTCGACCGGACCTGGTGATCGGCGCCGGTCTGCTGTTCGTCGGCCTCGGCAGCCTGCTCACCGCGGCGCTCGTGCACGGTACGGCCAGTTGGCCCGCGCTGCTGCCGGGGCTCGCCCTGATCGGCGTCGGCGTCGGCCTCGCGACGCCCATCCTCGGCTCGGTCTCCATGTCCCTGGTGCCCGCCGAGCGCGGCGGCATGGCCGCCGGGGCCGTCAACACCACCCGCCAGTTGGGCTTCGCGTTCGGCATCGCCGCGCTGGGCAGCGTCTTCACCGCCCAGGCGCAGTCCGTCCTGGCCGGCCGTGGCATTCCGGACCCGGCACGGGTCGCGCACGCCATCGCCGGCGGGCAGACACCCGGCCTGCTGCGTGCCGCGCCGGCGGCGGGGCGGCAACTGCTGGACAGCGCGGCGCACGCCGCCGGGGTCGCCGGCGTGCAGGCGACCTTCGTCGTGGCAGGCGTCGTCGGTATCCTCGCCAGCCTGCTCGTGGCCGTCCTCATGCGACCCGGCGGGCCACACACCGTCACCTCGGTGGAACGTCCGGCCGTCCCCCGGGGCCGGGACGGCGACGGCGCTCCCGCCCGGCGGGACGCCCCCGCTCGCTCCGCGGGCGACAGCCGGACGACCTGAGCAGCCCGCGTGCCGGGAGTTGCCAGCCAGCGGGCAGGCATGGTCGCGGCGGTAGCGGGAATCGGAGAGCCGCCAGCAGCACCGACGAAGGAGGCGCCATGACGGACCCCGGGTCGGATCGTGCCCGCCTGCCGGATTCGCCGCTGCGGACGGCGGACGTCGCGCCACCGAACGGCGGCTTCGCCGTCGTGGAGATGTTCACCTCCCAGGGCTGCTCGAGCTGCCCTCCCGCGGAGGAGGTGCTGACCGAGATCGAGCGCGACGCCCGGATGCGCGGGCAGCCGGTCTTCGCGCTCGGATTCCACGTCGACTACTGGGACGACCTGGGCTGGCCCGACCGGTTCGCCGACGCGGCGTACACGGCGCGGCAGGAGGCGTACGCGCGGGCCTTCGGCACCGGGCGCCTCTACACCCCCCAGATGGTCGTCAACGGCACCGTCGAGTTCGTCGGCTCCGACCGTCGACGAGCGGCGACCTCGATCGCGTCGGCACTGACCTCGGCAGCCACCATCCCGCTCACACTGTCGGTCCAGGAGTACTCCGGTGGCACGGGCACCGGGCAGCGGGTGGCGCTAAGCTACGAGACCGGCCGGCCTCCGCACCGTGCGGTGCTGAACGTGGCGATCGTCGAGCGCGGCCTGGAGAGTGCGGTCGCCCGGGGTGAGAATGCCGGGCGGACGCTGCGGCAGGACAACGTGGTGCGGGCTTTCACGTCCGTCGGTGTGGACGCCGAGCGCGGGCGGGTGGAGTTGGAGGCGCCGCCAGACCTTGACCCTCGACAGTCCGCGGTGGTCGGTTACGTCCAGAACGACGGTGACAAGGCGATCGTCGCCGCCGCCGCGGTCGACCTGTCCGCCGTCGCGGGATGAGGGTGGCGTCCCGTCGTCATAGCGCTCTGGCAGAGGCGGTCTCGCGAAGCTAAGGTCCGGAGCATGTCGGGGCGCTGGACGCGAGCACTCGGAATCCTGGCGATCGGGCTGATCCTGGTCGTGTGCTACGGCTGCGTCACCCGCAATCTGCCGGTGTGGGAGATCGTTGCCCTGGGCATCATCGCTGCGATCGGCGTCGTGGCGTGGACGGCGCTGACGGTGACGAAGGCGGTCCGGGAACGCGGTCCCGCCCAGGCGACCGCCACGGCGTACCTGGACGCGCTCGTGGCGGCTGAGTTCGCGGTCGCGTACGAGTTGCTGACCGAGCAGCGTCGGCAGGCCAGCGACCTGCCCACATTCTCCGACCTGCACTCCGGTGGCCAGCGGCTCACCGGCTATTCGGTGGAGGGGACGACGATCGTCGGCCCTGGGCAACCTCGTGCCGAGGTACTGGCGCAGGCCCGCTTCGTCGACGGCGAGGTCGCGCCGCTGCAACTGCTGCTGATCCGGCAGGCCGACGGCCAGTGGCGGGTCGCCGAGGGGCGCACCGGCGCGCGGTGGTAGGTGGTGAGCGCGGTCGGCTGAGGTGTCAGCCGGCGGCGTTAGCGGGTGGGGTGCGGGGCCGAGGGCGTTCAAATCGCGACATGAGCACGCAACCAGCCGGACACATTGACGGAAGTCACGATCCTCGATTACCGTGCCGACTGGGAGAGCGCTCTCTCACCGCACCTTCTTCTCAATCCAGACAACGTGTCGGACCCGGCGAGGCCGGCAACCTGGCACGCGATGGAGGCACCGTGAAACCTCCCGTCCCCCACCGCCGATGGATCCTGGCCGCCGCCACCGCTCTGACCCTGATCGCCGGCGGCCTCACGATCACCCTCACCCGCCCCGCGGTGGCCGCCCCCGTCGGCGCCGGCAGCTACACCACCACCCCGGTCGGACCGCTCCCCACCGGCTGCGGCCAGATGTCGAGCAACCCCCGGCAGTTCGCCACCGCCAACGCGCCAGCCGGTGCCGTGCCCACCAACGACTGGTGGTCCTCGCTGCTCTGGAAGCGGACCGACTGCGCCTTCAGCGAGCCCCTGCACGCCCACCCGATCTCGTACGACACCTTCACCGACGGCCTCGGCTTCTCCGCCAACTCGACGCCCGCCATCAGCGGCACCGCGACCGGGGTCGGCGAGTACCACTACCCGTACGTCCAGGACATCCGCGTCGGCGTCGCCGGGCTCGGCGCGCCCCAGGTCAAGGTCGACGGCTGGACCGACTGGACGGTGAGCCCGCACTGGAGCGACGGCACCCGGACCATGCGTGCCACGATCGGCCACGGCCTGCCCTTCGCGTACTTCCAGACCACCGGTGGGAACGCGGTGATCAGCACGACGGGCGCCCTCGACGTCTGGTCCAACAGCGGCGCCACCATCGGCTTCCGGGTCAACGGCCACGACTACGTCGGGTACGCCCCCAGCGGCGCCAACTGGACCGTCAGCGGCGGCCGGATCTCCTCCACCCTGGCCGGTCGGGGCTACTTCTCCGTCGCCCTTCTGCCGCCGACGTCGAGCACGGCCGAGCGCGCCGACCTGTCCACCACCTACGGGCGGTACGCGCACGCCCACGTCACCGGCACGCAGGTCTCGTACGCCTACAACCCGGCGACCAGCGGGCTGACCACCACGTACGCGTTCACCACGACCGCCCGGGAGGGAACCGCCACGCAGACCGTGGTCAGCCTCTACCCGCACCAGTGGAAATCGCTGACCGGCTCGACTCCGATCACTCCGACCTACCCGTCGGCTCGGGGCCGGATGAAGGTGCTCACCGGCGTCAACCAGTTCCGCACCGCCATGAAGTTCCAGGGCGTCCTGCCAGAACTGCCGGCCGTCGGCGACGGCAGCGGCGCCGACCTGGCGACGCTCACCGGTCACCTCGCCGCCGCCCGAGCGAACCCGATGGACCAGCGCGGCGGCGACACGTACTGGACGGGCAAGGGTCTCGGCCGGGCCGCCCGGCTCGCCGAGGTGGCCGACCTGGTCAACGACACCGCGACGCGCGACAGCGCGCTGAACGCCATCCGCGGCACGCTCACCGACTGGTTCACCGCGTCGAGCGGCAAGACCTCGAAGGTCTTCTACTACGACGCCAACTGGGGCACGCTGATCGGCTACCCGGCGTCGTACGGGTCCGACCAGGAGCTCAACGACCACCACTTCCACTACGGCTACTACATCGCCGCCGCCGCGACGCTGGCGAAGTTCGACCCGGCCTGGGCCGCCAAGAGCCGCTACGGCGGCATGGTGGACCTGCTGATCCGGGACGCCAACAACTACCGCCGCGACGACACCCGCTTCCCCTACCTGCGCGACTTCGACATCTACGCCGGCCACGACTGGGCGTCCGGGCACGGCTCGTTCGGCTCCGGCAACAACCAGGAGTCGTCGTCGGAGGGGATGAACTTCGCCAACGCCCTGATCCAGTGGGGTCAGGCGACGGGCGACACCGCCGTCCGCGACGCCGGCGTCTTCCTCTACACCACCCAGGCCGCGGCGATCCAGGAGTACTGGTTCGACGTCAGCGACCAGAACTTCCCCGCCGCCTTCGGCCACTCGACGGTCGGCATGGTCTGGGGTGACGGCGGCGCGTACGCCACCTGGTTCAGCGGCGAGCCGGAGATGATCCAGGGCATCAACCTGCTGCCGGTCACCGGCGGACACCTCTACCTCGGCAACAACCCGGCGTACGTACGGACCAACTACGCCGAACTGGTCCGTAACAACGGCGGGCAGCCGACGGTGTGGCAGGACATCCTCTGGCAGTTCCAGGCGCTCGGCGACGGCGACGCCGCCCTGGCGAACCTCCGCGCGAACCCCGGCTACACCCCGGAGGAGGGAGAGAGCCGGGCGCACACCTTCCACTGGATCCGTAACCTCGCGGCGCTGGGCACCGTCGACACGACGGTGACCGCCAACCACCCGCTGACGGCGGTGTTCTCCCGCAACGGGGCGCGCACCTACGTGGCGTCGAACCCGACCGCGACGCCGATCACGGTGACGTTCTCCAACGGCACGACGCTCACCGTGGCGGCCGGACGCACGGCCACCACCGGGGCGTACACCTGGAGCGGCGGCAACGCGGCCGGCGGCGTACCCCCGGGGGTACGCCGCCGACGACCCCGCCGCCGACAACCCCGCCGCCGACAACCCCGCCTCCGTCCGGCTCGCCGACGCGGTACCTGCTGCCCGGTGGCGGCCTGGGCGCCGCCGGCGGCGCGGCAACGACCACGGTCGCGGCGGCCAACGGAAACCACGACGGTACGCCGACCAACCCGCAGGTCTTCACGGCGACCGGCCTCAACCTCGCCTACGCCGGCGGACAGACCGCGTTCGACCTGTTCCTCGACGCCGGCACGGCGGTCGGTAACGGCGTGCAGGTGCGGATCTCCTACGACCTGACGGGCAACGGCAGCTGGGAGCGGGTGGAGACATCCCGCTACTTCGCCACCGACCCGGTCCCCGGCTACGAGCACTACACGCAGAGCACCGGCCTGGCCTCGGCAACCGGCACGTTGGGCGCGCTGAGCAACGGCACGGTCCGGGTGGAGGTCTGGTCGGCGATCGGCAACAACCCGAGCACGGTGGGCATCGGCAACCAGTCGGTGCTCCGGCTTCCCTACTCCTGATCGTCCGTGCGCGCCGCCGCCGGTCCGCTACGGCCGGCGGCGGCGCGTCGCACGCCCGTGCTCATGTTGGGAACGGGGTGACCTGCACCCGGTGGCTCTCCTTGTCGGAGAGGAACGACGCCAACTCCCGCCCCTGTTCGGCGACGGCTTCGCGGTCGGCTCGCGAGAGGCTGCGCAGCGGGGTGACGGTCACGGTGCCGGCCTCGACGCTCCAGGTCGCGGCGACCCGACCGTCGACCAGGACCGCGCGTTCGCCGGCCACCGACAGGCCGCGGTGCGCGTCGTCGATGATCCGGCTCCGATCGTGGTAGCCGAGTATCGCGTTGTCAAAGGCCGGCAGGAACCGGACCGGTGCGGGTGTGTCCGGGTCGGGGCGCGGCGCCTCGGGAAGGTCCAACAACTCGCGGCCGCGCTCGTCGCGGAAGGTCACCAGCTCCCCGCGCAGCGCGGTCACCGCGGCCGGCAGTCCCGCGAGGCCGCTCCAGGCGCGCAGGTCGGCCGTGGCCGCGGGGCCGAAGGCGGCCAGGTAGCGGCGTACCAGCACCTGGCCGACCGGATCGGTGCCCTCCGGCGCCGGCGGGTCGATCTCCCGGCCGAGCCAGGAGGAGAGCAGGGCGTAGCGGGCGCCGGCCCTCGTGCGCCACACGCCGCGCGGTGGCAGTTGCACCATCGGGATCAGCGCGGCGACGAGCATCTCACCGATCGGCCTCGGCCCCGGCGCCGGCCAGCGCTCGGTGAGGGCCCGCGCGAGCTCGCTCATCGTGCGCGGCTCGTCGTCCGCCATCACCGAGCGGCCCGCCGCCGCCAGCTCGTCGAGGTCCATCCCGTCGAGTTCTCGGCGGTAGGTGCCGAGCACCCGTTGGCGCAGCATGGCGTCGTGGCGGGCCCGCCAGGCCACGACGTCGTCGGCGGCGAGGAGGTGGACGGTACGACGCATGAGGTGCGTCCGCACCACGCTCCGGCGGGTCAGCAGGTCCGAGAGCACCGCCGGGTCGAACGCGCGCAGCCTCGACCAGAGCCCGACGTACGGTTCCTGCGGTTCCTGCGCCTGTAGGCCGCCGAGGTGCGCGACGGCGTCGAGAACCGGCACGTCGGCGCGATCGAGCAGTAGCTGTCGGGCGAGCGTCGCGCGATTGAGCGCGCGGGTGTCGAGCACCGTCATCGGATGGCGCCTCGGAGGGCTCGTCGGCCCATCGCCTGGGTGGTGGACATACGAGCAACGGTCGCAGGTGTAGCGGCCAGGATCTGGCCTCTTCTCATGGCAGTATCGGGACTCGTGCTGAAGACCTCAGCGCGGCTGCTGTCGTTGCTCTCGCTGCTCCAGGCGCGCCGGGACTGGCCGGGCGCGTTGCTGGCCGAACGGCTGGACATCAGTCCGCGCACCGTGCGCCGGGACGTCGACCGCCTGCGTGAGCTCGGCTATCCCATCGTGGCCACCAAGGGCCCCGACGGGGGTTACCGGCTCGACGCGGGCAGGGACCTGCCGCCTCTGCTGTTCGACGACGAGCAGGCCGTCGCCCTCGCCGTCGCACTCCAGATCGCCACCACCGCCGGCGCCGGCATCGAGGAAGCCGCAGCGCGCGCGCTGCACACCGTCCGGCAGGTCATACCCGCACGACTGCGCCGTCGCATCGACACCATCCAGGTCACCGCCGTCGAGCGGCCCGCGGCCCGATCGAACCCACCGGCCGACAGCGGCGTGCTCATGGCGCTCAGCGCCGCCGTCCACGCCCGCGACGTGCTGCGCTTCGACTACGACCCCGCATTCGCGCCAGCCGCCGACGGTGACGATCAGGCCGACACCGCGCCACGCCGGGTGCAGCCGCACCACGTCGTCACCTGGGGTGGGCGCTGGTACCTCGTCGCCTGGGATCTCGACCGCGACGACTGGCGCATCTTCCGCGCCGACCGGATCACGCCCCGCACCCCCACCGGTCCTCGCTTCACCCCACGGGAACTACCCGGAGGGGACGTGGCCGCCTTCGTGGTCAGCAGGTTCCAGGGCCCCGAAGGGTGGCCCTGCCGAGGTGAGGTGATCCTGGACCTCCCCGCCGACGTCGCCGCCCGCTACACCAACGACGGACTCGTCGAGGCCCTCGGCCCGGACCGCTGCCGGCTCGTCGTCGGCTCGTGGTCCTGGGCCGGCCTGGCCGCCGCCATCGGTCGGTTCGACGCCGACATCGAGATCGTCGGGCCGACCGAGCTCAGAGACGCCTTCGCGCACCTGGCCCGCCGCTATGCCGACGCCGCGGCCGGCGGGCCGCCCACGCCACCTCGACCGGCCCGGCCGAGCCGGTAACCCGCTTGCATCCGTCGCGGCTTGTCGACAGGGTCGGGAGCCATGAGCGACATGTGGGTGGACCCCGCCGACGATCCACGAACCTCCGGCAACCCCAAGGGTGAGAAGGCGACCCTGCGGGAGTACCTCGCCAACTACCGGCTGACCCTGGAGATGAAGTGCGGCGGTCTCGACGCCGAGCAGCTCGCCCGCCGCTCGGTGCCGCCGAGCACCATGAGCCTGCTCGGCCTGGTCCGGCATATGGCCAAGGTGGAGCACAGCTGGTTCCAGCGCGTCCTGCAGGGCAGAACCGACCAGCCGCGCCTGTTCAGCCGCGACGACGACCGGGACGCGGACTTCAACGACGCCGTCGCGGACCCCGCGGTCGTCGAGGAGGCGTTCGCCACCTGGAAGGCGGAGATCGCGGCGGCCGATCAGTGGCTCGACGCGCTCGACGAGGACGACCTCGGGCGTGAGGTGCCCCTCGGCGACGGCACGGTCAGCGTCCGGGACGTCCTCGTGCACATGATCGAGGAGTACGCGCGCCACGCCGGCCACGCCGACCTGCTGCGCGAGTGCGTCGACGGCCGCATCGGCCAGTGAGCCGGCGCCCGGCCTCCTCGCGGTGACCGGAGCGGCGGGGGCGTGTGTCCCCCGCCGCTCGCGCGGTCACTCGCTGCGTGCCGTTTCCGGGCCGGTGATCCTTTCCAGCAACGGCAGGGTGGACGCGATGATGCCGAGGCAGGCGGCCAGGCCGACGATCACGATCGCGTAGAACTCCGGGCCGGGGGCGGTGAGCGCGTAGTCCATCTGCGCCTTGAGGAACAGCTGGGCGGCGACGAAGCCCATGCCGATCGCGACCACCGAGACGGCGAGCATCGGTACGGTGCTCTCCAGGGCGACGACGCGGCGCAGGACCCGCACCGGCGCGCCGCTGAGGCGGAGCAGGCTGAACGGCCGTCTGCGTTCGCTCAGACCGCCCACCACGCTGACCGCCAGGCTGCAACCGGCCAGGCCGAGGCTGGCGACGATGATGACGTTGGCCAACTGCTGCCAGCCACGCAACTGGTCGGCGAAGGACGATTCGAACTCACCGGGCACGCTCGGGGCCACCCAGAAGTCCGGGAAGGCCCGCGAGAGGACCGTACGCGACCGTTCCAGCGAGGTCGCCGAACCGTCCGTGCCGACGACGATCGACGCCACCGGCAACCGCTGGAGGTCGTCGAGGGAGACGGGCGCGGCGGGCCAGACCCGGGTGGCGGACGCCGACCCGTCGAACGGGATGAAGTTGTGGGCCACCGCCGCCACGGTGGCGCCGTCGGCGCATCGGCCGTACGCCGCGGGAATGTCCGTGCACGCGAGCACGCCGGGATCGGCCATCCGGTCCGGGTTCCGGTGCACCGCCGTCGCGCTGCGTACGCCCGGGATCGAGCGCAGCTCGACCAGCAGTGTGTCGGGCACCGAGAGCTCGTCGTCGGAGAGGCCGGTGGAGAGGGTGGCGGCATCGGTCGAGCCGACCGGGGCCGGGCCACGGTTGGCGACGATGGTGGTGATGACACCGATCGACACACTCGTGACGAAGAGCGCGAGCATGATGCCGCTGATCGCCCGGAAGCCCGCCTTCGGGTTGTCGGCCAGGCGTCGCGCCGCGATGAGCGCTGCCGGGCGACGGGCGCGGTTGGCCAGCACACGAGCGCCGACCATGGTGAGCCACGGGCCGGCGAGGACCAGACCGGCCATGATGAGCAGGAGGCCGGGCAGGAACGCCGCCGTCTGGCCGTCCGACGTGACGGGCCGGCGGCCGATGAAGTACGCCAGCTCGGCCACCCCCAGCACGAGGGGGATCAGCCGGTACGCGCTTGGTGGCCGGGGGGTGACCCGCCGCGTGACGCCGAGCGGGGAGATCCGGACGCGCCGCAGCGAGACCCACGCCGCCAGCGCCGCGCCGGCCGGAACGCCGAGCGCGACCACCAGGACGTCCAGTGGTCGCAGGACCATGTCGCCGGGGAAGAAGCGCATGCCGGTGAACGGGATCGCCGCGAGTTGGCCGCGGAACGCGTAGAACAGCGCGAAACCGAGGGCGGTGCCCGCGACGGCCGCGGCGGCGGCCTCGGTCGCCGCGATGATCGAGATCTGCCGGGGCGTCGCGCCGACCAGACGCATCGCCGCGAACCGGTGCTCCCGGCGGGCGGCGCTGAGCCGGGTGGCCGTACCGATGAAGATCAGTACCGGGAACAGCAGCCCACCGGCAACCACGCCGAGGATGAGGTCGACGACCGTCTCCGGCAGCGCGGGGGTTTCGGCGCCGACGCTCGTGAGCTGGCGGACGTTCGGCAGCGCGGCGGCGTCGTCGACGGTGTGGCCGACGAGAACGACGAGGGCGTCGGGCGAGGGCAGGGCCGCGTCGCCGATCGTGCCGAGGCTCCGCCCGGGGTAGCGATCAGCGAGTTCGGCGGCGGGGGTCGCGGCCAGCAGCTCGGTGAGTTCCGGTGAGACGTAGTATTCCCCCGGCCCCGGGGTCTTCGGGATGCCGACCGGGGTCGGCGAGCCCGGCCCGGAGGCAGCGACGTCGATCCGTACGATCTGCTCGCCGCGGAAGTAGTCGTCGCGCGTGGACCACCACAGTGGATCCGCGCTGCCGTCCGCCGACGCACTGGGATAGAGCGATGCGTACCGGGTGAGCTGCGCGTTCACGGCGTTGAGCCCGGCGAGGGTGACGAGCAGCAGCCCGGCGCCGACCGCGACGGCGGTCGCGATGATGATGAGGCGGGTGAGCGCCTCCCGCCCGCCGGCCACGGCGAGGCGGAGCCCAAAGCGAATCATGACGCGATCCGGTCCGGCGCGTTCACGCGGCCGTCGCGCACCATGACCTCACGGTCGGCGTACGCGGCGACCCGCGGTTCGTGGGTGACCAGGATGACCGTGGTGCCCTGCTCACGGGCCGCGGTGACCAGCAGGTCCATGACCTGCTCGCCGGTGAGCGAGTCGAGTGCGCCGGTCGGCTCGTCGGCGAAGAGCACCTCTGGCCCGGCGACCAGACCTCGGGCCAGGGCGACCCGCTGGGCCTGCCCCCCGGAAAGCTCGCCCGACCGGCGCTGCTCCAGCCCTTCCAGGCCGAGCCGCTCGAACCAGCCGTGGGCCTTGCGCAGCGCCTCGGCCCGGCCGGTGCCGTTCAACAGCAGTGGCAGTGCCACGTTCTCCGCGGTGGTCAACTCGGGGACGAGCTGACCGAACTGGAAGACGAACCCGAAGCGGTCCCGGCGCAGGCTGCTGCGTCGGGCCTCGGTCAGGGAATCGACCCGGGCCCCGTCGAACAGGACCTCGCCGGAGTCCGGAACCAGGATGCCGGCCAGGCAGTGCAGCAACGTCGACTTACCCGAGCCGCTGGCCCCCATGATCGCCACGATCTCCCCGGACTCGACGGCGATGCTCGCGCCCCGGAGCGCGGGTGTCTGGCCGAACGAGAAGACGACGTTCCTCGCTTCGATCGCGATGGTCATGGCCGTACCGCTTTCCTCAGGGCGTCCAACCGGGCGCCGGTCATCTCGATCCACCTGAGGTCCGCCTCCAGGTGGTACAGGCCGTGATCGGCCAGCAGCGCGTCGACGAGGTTGCCGGTGCGCTTGATGTCGGTGAGCTCACGCATCCGCTGAAGGTGCGCGCTGCGCTGGGTGTCGAGGTATTCGTCGGCGGGACGGTCCAGCATCAGCGCGAGGACGACCTTGGCGAAGAGGACGGTCTGTAGATGCGGTTCCGGCTCGACCGGCTGGGTCAGCCACTGCTCGACCTCGGTGGCGCCCAGGTCGGTGATGATGTAGCGCTTGCGGTCGGGCCCTTCGCCGGGGCCCACCTCGCTGATCACCACCTTGCCGTCGCGAGCCAGGCGGCTGAGGGTCGAGTAGACCTGGCCGAACGGCAGCGGCTTACCGCGACCGAAGTAGGTGTCGTACTCGCGCTTGAGGTCGTACCCGTGGCTGGGCTCGCGGTCGAGCAGGCCGAGGAGGGTCAGAGGAACGCTCATGGCAGCACCATACACCGGAGGTATACACCGCGTATATATCTTCGGTTTCGACGCCCGCCAGGGGTGAGATGGGTGGGGTCCGGTCGGGGCGGGGTCGCCCTTCCAGGCAGGCGGTGTTGCGAGCGGTATACCTGGGAGTCATAAATATGACCCTGAGGTATACCGCTCGTTGGCGACCCATGCCCGACGTCGGCTCGTCGGCGAGTCGAGCTGTCGGCGTTGGCGCTGTCGGCGCTGTCGGCGCTGTCGGCCAGGGAGGATGCGACCCGGACCGCCGGACGTCAGACGCGCAGCGCCGCCGCCAGCTCGCCGATCGCCCGCGCCGCGTACCGCTGCATCCCCGGGCCGAAGGTGAGACGGGTGGCGCCCAGCCGTCCCAGCTCGGCCACGGACTCCTTGTTCGGCTCGGCAGCCATGTTGATGGGGCCCGCAATGCCCTCCCGCAGCAGCGGCAGCACCTCGGGCGGTGCCATGAGCGGGTACACGCAGTCGGCGCCGGCGGCCACGTACAGGCGGGCGCGGGCCACCGCGTCAGCCGGATCACCCGTCCCCACCAGGAAGGTGTCGACGCGCGCGTTGATGAAGAGCGCGTCGCCCGCCTCCGCACGCACCTCGGCCAGCCAGTCCGCGTGCCGCTGAGGGTCCTTGAGCGTGGCGTGGCCCTCGGAGTCCTCCAGGTTGCAGCCGACGGCGCCCGTCTCCAGGAGCCGCCCGACCAGCTCACTGGGGGCGAGGCCGTAACCGCCCTCGATGTCGGCGGACACGGGCACGGAAACGGCGCGGACGATCCTCGCCACCGCGGCGAACATCTCATCGGGCGGGGTGGCGCCGTCCTCGTAGCCGAGCGACGCGGCGATCCCGGCGCTCGGTGTGGCGAGCGCGGGGAAACCGGCGTCGGCGAAGATCCGGGCGCTGGCCGCGTCCCACGGCCCCGGCAGCACGAGCGGGTCGCCGCTGGCACGGCCGTGGTGCAGGGCGCGGAAGGTGGCGGCGGTCATTTGACGTCTCCCGAGGATCGCGGTGGTGGCACAGACGTGCCAACGCTACGCGCCGGCCTCTCTCACCAACCCGCCGCACGACCCCTTCGGCCACGTCACGGCGCTCGGCCGGGTGCAGTTGGGCACCGCTTCAGGGGATCACCTGGCGCGCGCCGCCGCCCGCCGCGCCGGGGAGCGGCCCAGCCGCGGGGACCACGTCCAGCAGCATGCGGGGGTGCAGGCGCGCCGCCTCCGCCGGGTCGGTGACCTGGCGCAGTGCGAGCCAGGCGGCCCCGACGGCCGGATCCCGGGCGGTCGCAACCGGGCCGGCGAGGGTGGCCAGGACGGCCGCTCGCACCGGGGTGGTCCTGGTGAGCAGGCTGCCGGCGAGCACGACCGGGCCGTCCGGCGGGCCGAGCTCACCGAGGGTGGCGACGAGCCGGGCGGCGGCGTCGGCGGTCAGCCGCTCGGCGAGGGGGTCACCGGCCACGGCGCACGCGCACACCAGGGGTGCCAGCGCGGCGAATGCCCCCGGCTGCTGACGGCCAGCCCAGTGCACGAGTTCGTCGCAGGTGGTCGCCCCGGTATGCGCCGCGATCGTGGCCGCCAGCCCGGTGTCCACGGTCGGCGTGGACCAGGCCCGGGCCACCGCGCGGACGGCCTGGAGTCCCAGCCACAGGCCGGAGCCCTCGTCGCCCAGCAGCCAGCCGAGACCGTCGGCGGTGCGGCCGACGCGCCAGTTGTCGATGCGGGCGGCGACCGCGCCGGTGCCGGCGATCAGCACCGCGCCCGAGTGCGCCGGGGTGCCGGCCGCGAAGGCCGTCACCGCGTCTCCGACGATGGCGACCGGACAGGTCAGGCCGCACTCCGTCCACGCGCGGTCGAAGGCCGCCGCGATCAGCGGATCCACCATGATGCCGGCGCCGGCGATGCCCACGACGCCGGCGCGCACGGATGCGGGGTCGTGGCCGCCCAGGGCCTCCCGCACCGCCGCGCCGATGGAGCGAGCGGCCGCCGGGCCCGTCGCCGTCGGGTTGCCCGGGCCCGCCGAGCCGCGTCCTGTCACGGTGCCGTCCCGGGTCACCACGACCGCGCGGGACGCCGTGCCACCCGCGTCGACACCCAGTACCAGCACCATGCGGCAGATCGAAGCATAGAAAGTTCTTGTTGACTAGACGCACGAGCGGTCGTAATTTTCATTACCAAAGCGAGTCGATGAAAAGGACGATCACTGGTGACGGGTGAGAGTGGCGGGCTGCTGGTGCGGCTCCGCATGGAGGGGCCGGCCATGCCGGAGGCTCTGGCGAAGATCGCCGAGGCGATTCTGAGTGATCCGGAGACGGCGGCCCACGCCAGCATCGTCGATCTGGCCGAGCGGTCCGGGACGTCCACCGCGACGGTCACCCGGTTCAGCCGCGCCCTCGGCTTCAAGGGTTACGCGAACCTCCGCGTGGCCGTCGCGACCGAGACCGGCCGGGCCGAGCAGGCACGCTGGGAGACCGACATCTCCGGGGACATCGCACCCGACGATCCCCTCGGCAGCGTCCTCGACGTGATCACCGCCGCGGACACCCGGGCCATCCAGGCGACCGCGTCCGGCCTGGACACTGCCGCGATCGAACGCGTGGCGGCCGCGATCGCCGCCGCCGGCCGAGTCGAGATCTTCGGGCTGGGCAGCAGCGGCACCGCGGGCAGCGAGATGGCGTTCCGGCTGGAACGCATCCGCGTTCCGGTGCGGTACCGCGCCGACACGCACACCGCCCTGACCAACGCCGCCCTGCTCGGGTCGGGCGACGTCGCGATCAGCCTCTCCCACTCGGGCCGGACCCGCGAAGCGATCGAGGTGCTCGCCGAGGCCGCCGACCACGGCGCGCTGACCGTGGCGGTCACGTCGTTCGCGCGTTCGCCGCTGGCCGAGGTCGCCGACGTCGTCTTCACCACCTCGGTGCACGAGACCACGTTCCGGCTCGCGGCCCTGTCCGCCCTGCACTCGCAGCTGCTGATCCTCGACCTCATCTACGTCGCCGTCGCGCAACGCACCTACGAACGCACCGCCGAGGCGCTCGAACTGACCGTACGGGCCGTCGACGCGCACCGGGTGCCGGAGACCACCGCCAACCGCAAGCGAGCACGGAGGGAAAAGCCGCTGTGACGATCACAAGCGCCGACTACGTCGAGGTCATCACCAAGGCCATCGAACGCGTCAGCACCACCCAGGGCGACCGGGTGGCGCAGGCCGCCGACCTGCTGACCGCGACGCTTCAGGCCGGCGGGGTGATCCAGGCGTTCGGCTGCGGACACTCCGAGGCCCTCGCCATGGAGATCGCCGGCCGGGCCGGTGGCCTGGTGCCGACCAACAGGATCGCCCTACGCGACATCGTCCTGTACGGCGGCGAGCCGACGAGTGTGCTCAGCGACCCCCAACTCGAGCGCACGCCCGGCATCGCGCACCGCCTCTACGACCTCGCCCCGATCAAGCCCGACGACGCATTCGTCATCGCCTCCAACTCCGGCGTCAACGGCGCGGTGGTGGAAATGGCGCACCTGGTCAAGCAGCGCGGGCACGCGCTGATCGCGATCACCTCGGTCGAGCACTCGACCCGGGTCGAATCCCGGCACGACAGCGGGCTCAAGCTCGCCGACCTCGCCGATGTCGTGCTCGACAACGGCGCACCGTACGGCGACGCGTCCCTCGACTACGGCAACGGCGCCGTCGGGGCCGTCTCGTCGATCACCGCGGCACTGCTGGCTCAGCAGATCGTCACCGAGGTGGTGGCACGGCTGCTGGCACTCAATGTCACCCCGCCGGTCTACCTGTCCGACAACGTGCCGGGCGGGCGGGAGCACAACAGACACATCGAAGCGCGGTACGCCGGGCGCATCCGGCGTACCGCTTAGGGAAAAGGCCCAGCTGATGAACCCTTCACCCCTGTCCGGACCGTACCCCACGAGACGAACTGTGCTGCGCACGGCGGTGACCGCCGGTGTGGCCGTACCCCTGCTGAGCGCCTGCGTGACCAGTGGCAGCGACGACGATGACCCGGCCGCCGGCAACACCGGCGCCAAGAGCGCCGACAACCCGCTGGGAGTCAAGGCGGACGCGCCGCTCGAGGTCGTGATCTTCAAGGGCGGGTACGGCGACGAGTACGCCAAGCGCGCCGAGACGCTCTACGCCCAGAAGTACGCGGGCGCGAAGATCGACCACCAGGGCATCCAGAAGATCGGGGAGGCGTTGCAGCCCCGGTTCGTCGCGAACACCCCGCCGGACGTCGTGGACAACACCGGCGCCAGCCGCCTCGACATCGCCACCCTGGTCTCCGCCGGTCAGGTCAGCGACCTGAGCCAACTGCTGGACGCTCCCGCCTACGACGATCCGAACAAGACCGTCCGCGACACGCTGCTGCCCGGCGTCGTCGACGACGGCACGTTCGACGCCGTGCCGCTGACCCTGAACTTCACCTACACCGTCTGGGGTCTCTGGTATTCCAAGCCGCTCTTCGCGTCGAAGGGCTGGGCCTTCCCCAAGACCTGGGAGGAGATGCTGACGCTCTGCGCGACCATCAAGGCGGCGGGCCTGGCACCGTGGACGTACCAGGGGAAGTATCCGGAGTACATCAACGATCCGCTGCTCAGCATGGCCGCCAAGACCGGCGGATTGTCGCTGGTCAAGGCCGTGGACAACCTCGAACCGAACGCGTGGAAGGCCCCCGGTCTGATCGGCGCGGCCGAGGCGTTCGCGGAGCTGGCCGGCAAGGGCTACATCATGTCCGGCTCCGAGGCGCTGTCCCACACCGAGGCGCAGGCGGCGTGGTCGCAGGGCAAGGCCGCGTTCATCCCGTGCGGCTCGTGGTTGGAGAGCGAGCAGAAGGGCGTCACGCCGGCGACGTTCGACATGGTGATGGGTCCGGTGCCGTCGCGGACGACGGCGGACGCGCTGAAGCAGACGGCCGTGCAGGCGGCCAGCAGCGAATCGTTCCTGGTGCCGGCGAAGGCGAAGAATCCCGCCGGCGGCATGGAGTACCTGCGGATCCTGTTCTCGAAGCAGTCGGCGAAGGCGTTCGCCGAGACTGCCGGGACCCTGCCCGCGGTGGCCGGCGCCACCGACGGTCTGACGCTGAGCAGTGGCCTGGGCTCGGTCCGCGACGCGGTCCAGGCGGCGGGGAACGAGACCTTCACCTACCGGTTCCGCACCTGGTACGCGCCGCTGGCCAAGGCGGTCGACGACGCCACCGGTGAACTGGTGAACAGGCGTAGCACCGCCGCCCAGTGGTCGGACCGGATCCAGAAGGCGGCCGACGCGCTGGCCAAGGACTCCTCGGTGAAGAAGTACACCCGCTGATGAAGCACGGTCGGTGGCGGTTCCTGGCCGGCGCGCTGGTGCCCGCGCTGGTGCTGCACGCGGTCTTCGTGCTGTCGCCGTACGCGCAGGCCTTCTACCTGTCGCTGACCGACTGGACCGGCGTCGCCGGCGAGGCGCGTTTCGTCGGGGCGGGCAACTACGCCCGCCTCGGCGGCGACTCCCTGTTCCTGGACGCGGTCCGCAACAACGCGGTGATGCTGGTGGTGGTGCCACTGGTGACCATCGGCATCGGGCTGTTCCTGGCGAGCATGATGCACCTGGGCGGCCGCGGTGGGCGACGGGCGATCGCGGGCTCGGGCGCGTACCAGATCGTGTATTTCTTTCCGCAGTTGTTGTCCCTCGTGGTCATCGCGGTGCTGTGGGGGTTCGTCTACAACCCGAACAACGGCCTGTTGAACGGGGCGCTGCGGTCGGTCGGCCTGGACGGGCTGACCCGGAGTTGGCTCGCGTCGCCGTCCCTGGCGTTGGTGGCGGTGATGGCGGTGCTGGTCTGGTCGTCGGTCGGCTTCTACGTGGTGCTGTTCAGCGCCGCCATCGACAGCATTCCCCGGGAGCTGTTCGAGGCCGCGTTGCTCGACGGGGCCGGTGGCTGGGCGACCTTCCGCACGGTGACGTTGCCGCTGGTCCGGGAGAGCGTGCAGGTCGCGTTCGTGTATCTCGGCATAGCGGCCCTGGATGCCTTCGCCGTCGTACAGGTGATGACCGTCGGCCCCGGCGGCCCGGACGGCGCCACCGAGGTGATCGGCCTCTCGCTCTACCGCAATGCCTTCCAGTACGGCAAGTTCGGCTACGCCTCGGCCATGGGGGTTGCCCTGTTCTTCGCCACGTTGACCCTGGCCGTGCTGGCGCTGCGGTCGGGCCGCAGGGAAAGACTGGAGCTGGCATGACCCTGACCCGTGAGCGCACGGTCGCCGCCGCCCCGCCTGCCCCGGGGCGTCGTGCCCGGCGCTCCCCCGCCGCCTTTCCGGTGCACCTCGCCATGCTGTCCTGGGCCGTCGTCACCGCGTTGCCGCTGCTCTGGGCGGTGGTCAGCTCCTTCAAGACCGACAACGAGATCCTCAACGAGCCGTGGTCCCTGCCGGCCTCGCCGCAACTCGACAACTGGTCGCGGGCGTGGACGCAGGCCAGCATCGGCCGGTACTTCCTCAACAGCGTCATCGTCGTGGGTGGCGCGCTGTTGCTGACCATGCTGCTGGGCTCGCTGGTCGCCTACGCCCTGGCGCGCTACGAGTTCCGCGGCAACCGGCTCATCTACTACGTCTTCGTGGCGGCGATGTTCTTCCCGGTGTTCCTGGCGCTGGTGCCGCTCTTCTTCGTCGTCCAACAGTTGGGACTGCTGGGCACGTACCCCGGTCTGATCCTGGTGTACGCGGCGTACGCCGTGCCCTTCACGGTCTTCTTCCTGCACGCGTTCTTCCGCACGCTGCCCGGTGAGGTGGCGGAGGCGGCGTTCATGGACGGCTGTTCGCACAGCGGGGTCTTCTTCCGCGTGATGCTGCCGATGGCCCGGCCGGGTCTGGTCGCCGTCGGCATCTTCAATTTCCTCGGGCTCTGGAACCAGTACCTGCTGCCACTGGTTCTCAACCCCGACCCGGACCGGTACGTCCTGGCACAGGGTCTGGCCGCCCTGTCGGTCAGCCAGGGGTATCGCAGCGACTGGAGCGGTCTGTTCGCCGGCTTGACCATCGCCATGCTGCCGGTGCTCGTCGCCTACGTCGCGTTCCAACGGCACATCCGCGCCGGTATGACCGCCGGCGCGGTCAAGTAGGTCCCTTCTCAATCCCCACCCAACGGAGGTCCCGGCTCATGTCCATCGACAGACGTAGATCTTTAGGGTTCGTGGGAGCTGCCGCCCTGCTCGGCACGCTGGCAGTCTTCACCAGCGCACCCAGTGCGTCCGCCGCCGAGTGCGGCTACCTGTTCGACGACTTCTCCTACACCTCGTCGAGCGACAGTTCCCTGACCGCGCACGGCTGGACACCGCGCAGCTACTCCGGCGGCCCGGGCGTGCCCGGGGCGACCTGGTCCCCGAACAGCATCACCTTCCCCACGGCCGACGGCCAGAAGGTCATGCAGCTCACCGCCTCGACCGACGGCACCGGCGCCGGCACCAACCAGGCGGAGCTGTACAGCACCCAGAAGCGCTACCTGGAGGGCACCTACGCCAGTCGGGTGCGTTTCACCGACACGCCGGTCAGCGGGAACGACGGCGACCACATCAACCAGACGTTCTTCACGATCAGCCCGTTGAACGGCGACCTCGACCCGACGTACAGCGAGTTGGACATCTCCGAGTACCTGCCCAACGGCGGATGGGGCGAGACCGGTCCGATCAACTACCAGACCACCTGGTACACGTACCGCAACGAGCCCTGGTACGCGGACAACGTGCACTCCGAGCAGCGCCGCAGCCTCAACGGCTGGCACGACCTCGTGGCGACGGTGGCGAACGGCCACGTCATCTACTACATCGACGGCGTGCAGGTGGGCGACCACTCGGGCAAGTTCTACCCCCGGCAGACGATGACGATCAACTGGAACCTCTGGTTCATCGACACGGCGGCCCACTCGGGCGGGCTGAGCACCTACATCCAGCAGGTCGACTGGGTGCTGTTCGCGAAGAACCAGGCACTCACCCCGGCGCAGGTGACGGCGAAGACGGCGGCGTACCGCTCGGCGGGCAGCACGTTCGCCGACACGGTCGACTCGACGGGTGGCTGCTCGAACCCGCCGACGAACCCGCCGACGACGACGCCGCCCACCACGACGCCTCCCACCACGACGCCTCCCACCACACCGCCGCCGGCCGGCAACTGTTCCACCGCGCCGGAGTGGTCCTTCGGCACGGCGTACACCGGGGGCCAGACGGTGAAGCACGAGAGGAGCAGGTACGGCGACCCGAGCGGTCCGCCGTCCGGTGACGGCAAGCACCTGTGGCGGGCGCGGTACTGGACACAGGGGTCGGAGCCGGGCTGGACACAACAGTGGGAGGATCTCGGCCGCTGCTGAGGCGGACGGCGTCCGCAGAGGAAGGGCACGGGCGGCCGCTCGCGCGTCACCGGCGAGCGCCCGCCCGGGCCCGACCCGGAAACGGCGGCCCCGGCGGGACGCCCGGAGGTGAGCCCTTTCGGGTGTCCGGGCATGTCCCGTTTTGTAGGTTCGGAGGTGACAGGAACCTTGCCAGTCGCCAGCGCCTCCACTCCCGGTCGGGCGTCCCCTAGGAGGCAGCCGCCGTGACGTCGAGTCCGCTACCCCGGATTCTTCGCCGACGCGGCGAGCCCGAGTTTCCGACGTTCCTGGAACTCTTCTTCGACCTGGTCTACATCTTCATGTTCTCCCGGCTCTCCGCGGGGCTGGTGCACGACCTGAGCGTTCGGAACGCGGTGCAGACCGCGGTCCTGCTGCTCGCCGCATGGTGGGTCTGGGTGCTGACCGCGTGGCTCACCGACCTGTTCAACCCGCGCCTGCCGCTGATCCAGGCCACCGTTCTCGTGGTCATGTTCGGCACCCTGTTGATGGCCATCGCGATCCCGAGGGCGTTCGGCGCACACGGGTGGCTCTTCGTCGTGGCGTACTTCGCCATCCACCTGGTCCGGGACTCGGTCCTCATTCCCAGCACCCGGGTGAACCGGCCGATCCAGGCGAGGAGCATCCGCGTCTTCTTCTGGCTCTGCGTCACCGCCGGACCATGGGTGGCCGGGGCCCTCGTGGACGGCACGGCAAGGCTGGTGCTCTGGTCCATCGCGGTGGCGGTCGACCTCGGGTCGGCCCGGATCGGCTGGCCGACACCGAGGCTCGGTCGGACCGAACTCGCCAGTCAGATCTTCACCGGCGCCCACCTGTCCGAACGGCACCGGCAGATCTTCATCATCTCCCTCGGTGAGCTGATCCTGACCGCGGGCGTGGGGTTGGCCGCGAGCGACTTCGAGGCCGGCCGGGTGGTGGCGTGCACGGTCGCGCTCGCCAACGCGCTCGTGCTGTTCCACATGTACTTCCACCGGATGCGACAGCTACTGGCGCCGACCACCGTCTCGACGGTGGAGCGGGTCCGCTCCGGCACCTCCACCTCGTACACCCATCTGGTCATGGTGGCGGGGGTGGTGGTCATCTCGGCCAGCGACACGCTCGTCATCGGCCGTCCGTTCGGGGAGACACCGTCGGGCTGGGTCGTCGCCATCCTGGGTGGGCCCGCCCTGTTCCTGCTCGGCGGCTGTCTGTTCGACTTCGTGGTCACCGGTCGGATCCTCTGGCCACGGGTGGTGGGGATCGTCGTGCTGGGCGCCCTCGGGCCCGCGATGCCGCTGCTGCCACCAGTCGGGGTCCTGGTCGTGGCGAACCTGGTCCTGCTGCTCACGCTGATCGGCGAGGTGGCGGCCCCGCGCTCGCGGCTGACGAGTGCCGCCGTGCCCGCCCGCTGAGCCGGCGGGCCGGCGACCGGCGGCACCCGCATGATCGGGTCAGCGCAGTGCCGGAGGCGCCGCCGTACGGGGGTGCGACCGGGTGCTCAGCAGGTTCGCCACCGCGACCGCCGCCAGAACGATCATGGCGAGAAGGGCGACCACGAGCGGCGGCAGCAGGTACGTGACCGGTGCCACCCCGCCCAGCAGGACCAGACCAACCAGCCGCGACCTGGACACCCGAGCGAACACGGTGTAGTCGAGCACCCCACGGCCGAGCAGGAAGAGAGCCGGACCGCCGAGGATGACCGCGATCCAGGACGGCGGGGTCTCGCCGAACGGCCGATCGATGACGAGCTTGCTGGTGACGGCGGCGCCCCCGATACCAGCCACCATGATCAGATGGGTGACCGCGGCGGACTGGCCGAGCAGGGAGGGTCTCGCCGACTTGGCGATCGCCTCGGTCAGCAGTTCTCCGGCCCGGTAGATGTAGATCCGCCACATCAGCACCACGATCAGGAAGACGACCACGAGCGCCCAGACCCGCGGGGCCGCGAAGTCGCTCCGGCTGAAGGTCTCCGCGGTCACGAACAGCGACGCGCCGAGCGCGACGATGACGAACTGCCGGTACCGCTCGGAGAGTCGCTCAGCGGTCAGCCGCCACTCCTCCGAATGCGAACGCCCGAGTCGTGGCACGGGCCAGCCGAGTGCGGCCGAGGCGTACTCGATCCCGATCGCCACCGCCCAGAGGATCAGGCGGTCCGTCTCATCGAGAACTGCTCCACCGATCCACGCGATCGTGGCGATGGCCTCCCACAGCAGGACGCGAACGCTCCTCGAACGGTGGAACGGCTCCCGGACGAACAGCAGGGTGTAGACGTTGGAGCCGAGGCGGATCGTCACGTACGTGATCGCGAACAGCAGGCCACGGTTGCCGTACGCGTCCGGAACCGTGGCCGCCAGCAGCAGGCTCGCCGCCACCGTCCCGATGAACAGCACCTGCACCGCCGACCTCGCCTGGTCGAGCGTGTCGCGCACCCATACGGTGAGCGCCCAGATGAGCGTGAACGCGAGCAGCAGCACCAGGGTCTGGGCGATGCCTGTCCAGGTGAGCTCGGTGGCCAGTTCCTCCGCCAGCGAGATCAGGGCGAACACGTAGACCAGATCGAAGAACAACTCCAGGTACGCGGGATGCGCCGGATCCCCCCGGCCACGCGCCGGCAACCCCGTGTCGCCCTCCGCAGTCATCGATCACCCCGCGCCCGCTCATGACCACCGCATGACGACACTACGGGTTGCCCGAGAGTGACAGCGGGTGGTTGCCCGGGTCGGCTCGCGGCACGGCGTACCGTGGGTCAGCGCAGCCGCCGGGCGGTGAACCTGGTTGGCGGCTCGGCGATCGCGTCCTGGGCCGCGATCAGCTGGATCTCCCGGGTGCCGGCCGTGAGGGTTGCCTCCAGGACGGCGAAGACGGAGGCGATGGTGCGTTCCAGCGCGATCGCCGGCGAACCTGTCGTGCACAGGTGCGCGAGGTACAGCGCCGCGGTGACGTCGCCGCCGCCGTTCGGGTTGATCGGCAGCAGCGGTGTGGTGACCGCCCAGGCGCCCTCGTCCGAGACGGCCACCACCTCCAGTGACCCCGCCGGCACGTCGCCGTGCAGCACGCTGGTGACCAGGACGTGCCGCGGCCCGGTCTCGCGTACCACGTCGACCGCCTCCAGCACCTCCGTGAGGGAGTTCGTCGTACGGCCGGCGAGGAAGTCCAGCTCGAAATGGTTCGGGGTGATGATGTCGGCGCGCGGGACGACGACATCCCGCATGTACTCCGGAATGCCCGGCCGGACGAACATCCCGCGGCCGATGTCGCCCATCACCGGGTCGCAGCAGTAGACGGCCTTCGGGTTCGCGGCTTTGACCCGGTCCACCGCGTCGAGGATCACCGCGCCGACCGCCGGGTCGCCCTGGTAGCCGGACAGCACCGCGTCGGCGGTGCCGAGGACGCCGCGGTCCGCGATGCCCTCGATCACCTCGGCCACCTGGGCCGGCTCCAGCAGCGGCCCGCGCCACGCGCCGTACCCGGTGTGGTTGGAGAAGTGGACCGTCAGCACCGGCCAGACCTCGTGGCCGAGCCGCTGGAGGGGAAAGGCGGCCGCTGAGTTGCCGACGTAGCCGTAGGCGACCGAGGACTGGATGGACAGGATCTTCACCGCCCCATCATGGCGGCTCGTGCCGGTGGCACACGAGCACCCGCCATTTCTGTCGGGTGGCCCACTGTCGCCCAGGCCCTACCCGGGCTCGGAGATCGACGCGCGGTTGATGTAGGCGACCTGGGCGGCGAAGGCCAGCAGGGCCAACACGGCGCCGACGCCGATCGCGAACCCGGACGACAGCCCCGCCAGTCCGGCCAGCAGCGTGACCGAGAGCCCGGCCAGCAGCGCGTTCACCGCACCCACCATCGCCGCCGTGGTCAGCAGCAGCTGCGCTCGCCCGGGCGTGTTGCCGACCGCCGCCCAGCTCGCCCGCATGATGCCCTCGCCCTGCACCGCGTCGGCGAAGAAGTCGTGGTCGCCGGCCAGCCGATGCTGGTAGTACGCCCTGATGCGTTGGATCCGCGCGAGGTCCAGCTCGTTCTCCACCATGTTCTGCACCAGCCGCAGGAAGGTGAGCAACCCGGTGATCATCAGAGTGGGCAGCACCGCCCCGAGGTACGGCCCGACGAAGGCGGCGTTGCTGCTGACGAAACCCAGCCCGATCAGAGCGGCCGAGAGCATGGAGAGGAAGACCGTCGCCCTGCCCACCGACTCGGTGACAGTGGCGCTGCGGGAGGTCTGAAGCACGAAATGCTCGGTGGTCAGGGCGGTGAGCAACGCCTGCTCGCGTTCTCCGTCGTCCATGCACCTCACCGTCCACGCGACCAGGGGACATCGTCACGATACGAGGTAGGCGAGCCTGCGGGTCCGGAAACCGACGGTGCACGATCGTGCTCGCGCCCCACCTGCCGTCAGGTCCCCTCCGGGCCGCGACCGTCGTGCTGACCGCGAGGGTCGCCCCCGTCGCCGGGATCCACGCCTCGCGCCCCGTCGTGGCCGCCATCGCGGCGGCTGGACCCGTGGCCCCAGGTCGGCGCCGCGAACACGAGCAGTGCGATCGCAAGGACCGGCATGAGCCCCAGCAGCGGTGCCGTCGCCAGGCCGGGCGAGGAGGTGTGGCCGAGCGCCACGGCAACCTCCACGGGCGAGCGGATGCCCGGCTCGAGGAACGCGGACTGCTGGCTGAACGAGTGCATCTCCTCCAGGACAGCTGGGCGGAGCGGCGCCACAGCCGCCAGGTCAGCGTCGATGACGGCCGCGATCAGCACCAAGGCCCCCAGCATGGCCGGAACGCCGAACCGCCGCTGTCGGCCGGCGGCCACCACGAGCACCGTCAGCCCGGCGGAAACCGCCGCGATGGTCGGCAACTGGGCGGCGAGCGCGACCAGCAGCCGGGGCAGATCACCCCCGCCGACGGAGGTGAGCAGGGCGACGGCCAGCCCCGCGACGGCGGCCCACGCGACCCGACGGAGCCACCGGGTGTCCGTCCGTGCCCGGTCGGTCAACGTCACCACCGAACCGCCGCAGATCAGCGACAGGCCCAGCAACGCCGGCCAATGCTGCGTGACCTGCGCCGACAACGCCATACCCAGCCACGCGAGATCCTCGCCGACGGACGGACGGGGAGCGCTCAGCGGCGCGTAGAACGGCGACAGGTACCTCGGCCCGTCCGAGCCCTTCGCCGACGACACGACGTCGACGGCGAGCACGACGACACCAGCAGCCACGGCGAGGCGGCCCCGCCCGGCACCGAGCAGCACGATCGCCGCGAGGCTGGTCAGCGCCACCCCGATCGCCTGTCCCGCGAGGACCGGCGCGCCCGACAGCGCGCCAGCCACGTGCACCACCGACGCGCCGGCGACAACCGGCCAGCACACGGATCCGGGAGACAGCCGCACGGCGCACATCCAACCACGGGCCCGGTCAGCTCGCCGCCTCCGACGCCCGCCGGTGTTCCCTACCGTCCAGGCGGGAGGCTCTCGGCGTACGCGGGGATGTCGGGGTGCCCGAACACCCCGGGCAGCCCGCCCGTGTGGATGAAGACTGTCGTGTGGCCCGGTGCGATCTCACCGCGCCGGATCGCCGCGATGAGTCCGGCCATCGCCCGCCCGGTGTACGTGGGGTCGAGGATGATCCCCTCCAGCCGGGCGACGAGCGTCAGCGCCTCCTGGACCGTCGCGGTGAGACTCGCGTAGCCGTTCCCGACCTGGTCCCGGTCGACGCGCAGGTCTTCGGCGCGTACCTCCGGCGAGAGTGGGGTGACGAACCCCGCGACGCGCTGCCGCGGGTCGTCCACCGCCCCGACGTCGACGCCCAGCGTGCGGTCCGGGCCCAGGCTCGCGACGAGCCCGGCCATCGTGGCGCCCGAGCCGAGGGCGACCACGGCGGTACGCAGGTGGGGCACCTGGGCCAGCAACTCCTCGCCGCACCGGGCGTAGCCGCGGGCCGCCAACTCGGTGGACCCGCCGAACGGGATGAGGGCTGGGCGGGCGCCTTCGGAACGCAGCCGGTCGCACACCCGCGTGGCGGCGTCCGCGAGCGCCTGCCGGCCCTGCACGCCGGTGAAGACGATCTCGGCGCCGAGGAACGCGTCCAGAACGAGGTTGCCGGTTCGAGCCGTCGCCGGTGCACCCGGGAACACCAGCACGGCACGCAGACCGAGGCGCGCGGCGGTCGCGGCGGTGAGCCGCGCGTGATTGCTCTGCGGCGCTCCCGTGGTGACCAGCGTGTCCGCGTCACCGGCGAGCGCTTCGGCGACCGTCCACTCCAACTTGCGGATCTTGTTGCCGCCGCCGCCGAGGCCGGTGAGATCGTCCCTCTTGATGAGCAGGTCGTCGCGACCGAGGCCGAGAGCCGTGGCCAGGCGGGGCATCGGCTCGACCGGCGTGGGCCACGTGCCGAGCGTGAGCGGGACGATCGGTCCGGACATGCTGGTAACTCCTCGGTGTCGGCGTGGCACGGCAGCCCGCCACGTACCGTCGTTCTACCGCAGGAAGTCCAGCAGTTGCCGTGCGGTCTCCTCCGGAGCCTCTTCCGGGATGAAGTGCCCGACCGGGACCGGCCCGCCGCGAACGTCGTCGGACCATTGCCTCCAGATGCTGAGCGGGTCGTCATAGAGCCGTGCGACCTGACCCCGCTGGCTCCAGAGGAACAGCACCGGGCACGCGATCTTCCGGTTGCCCCGGTCCGCCTCGTCCTGCTGGTAGTCCAGTGTCGCGGCGGCGCGGAACTCCTCGCAGATCGCGTGGACGGTGGCGGGATCGCTGAACTGCCGGACGTAGGCGGCCCGCACCTCGGCCGGGAAGGCGTCCTTCACCTCAGGCCACGTGTCGAGCATGAAATCCACGAGGACGGCGGGCGCCGCGTCGATGAACCGCTCGGGCACCGGCGCCGGCGCCGCCAGGAAGGACCAGACCCAGTACGAGAGGCTGAACGCCATGTCGGCGCGGTCGTACACGTCGCCGACCGGGACGACGTCCAGGACCGCGAGCCGGCTGACGACGTCTGGTTCGTCCAGCGCGAGACGGTAGGCGCACCGTGCGCCGCGATCATGCCCGACGAGCCCGAACCGCTCATGGCCCAGGCTTCGCATGACCTCGATCTGGTCGCGGGCGATCGCTCGCATGCTGTACGGCTCATGGTCGGCGCTGCTCGGCGGTTTGCCGCTGTCGCCCCAGCCGCGCAGGTCGGTGACGACCACGGTGTGGTGCTCGGCGAGCTGCGGCGCCACGCGGTGCCACATCAGGTGCGTCTCGGGGATGCCGTGCAGGAGCAGGACCGGGGGCCCGCTTCCGCCACGGCGGCCGTGGATCGTCGCCCCGGACGTGGGGATGTCGAACTCCTCGAATCCCTCGAACATCGCCCGGACCCTTCGCGGCTCGTGAGGACCGTCGTCGCCGGTCCTGCCAGGCGGCACCCCTGCTGGTCCGGGCGGCGTCGATCCCTGTGAACCGGGTCCGCGCAGCCTTCCTGGCCAGGTACGACGCTAGCAGGGCGGGGGGAAATGGTCCGACTTCGGACGGAATTTCCGGTCACCGCTCGGCGGCCAGGGCGAGGGCGGCTCGCGCCGTCGGCAGTGCGGCCTCGCGGTGCGCCGGCACGAGACCGATGCGCGTGCGCCGGTCGAGCAGGTCGTCGACGGTGAGGGCGAGCTCGTGCCGGGCGGCCCAGAGGAGTTCCGCGCCGGTGACCGGGATGTCGGGGCCGATCGGCTTCCGGAGTTCGGCGGGCGCGTCGGCCAGGACGTCGACGGCTTCGGTGCCGTAGCGGTGGACGAGCCGGCGTGGCGCGGGGACCCGGGCCAGTTGTGCTCTGCTCGCCGCGCCGGGCAGTGGGAGGCGGCGGGTGCGGCAGGGGCCGGCGGCGAGGTGGCGTCGACGGATGGCGGTGTCGACGGCGTCCTGAGCCATCCGGCGGTAGGTGGTGAGCTTGCCGCCGATCACGCTGATGATCCCGTCGGGGTCGTCGATGACGGCGTGTCGGCGGGAGAGGTCGGCGGTCCGGGTGTCGGAGTCGGCGAGCAGTGGCCGCAGCCCGGCGTAGGCACCGAGAACGTCGGTGGGTCGCAGCGGCTGATCGAGGACGCTGTTGAGGACGTCGAGCAGGAACGCGATGTCGGCGTCGGTGGGCTGCGGCACGTCGGGGACCGGTCCGTCGACCGGCTCGTCGGTCAGTCCGGCGTACACCAGGCCGTCGGTCTGGGGCAGGGCGAAGACGTAGCGGGTGAACTCGCCGGGGACCGGGATGGTCAGGCCGGCCCAGAGCCCGCCCAGACGGGCGGCGGACAGGACGATGTGGGTTCCCCGGGACGGGCGTAGGCGGACGTGGGGAGTCAGGCTGCTGGCCCACACGCCGGTGGCGTTGACGACGGCGCGGGCGGCGACGTGCATGCGTGCCCCGGTGCGGGTGTCCTCGATGGTGGCGCCCTCCCGGTGCAGGCTGATCGCCCGGCAGCGGGTCAGGACGCGGGCGGAGTGGGCGGCGGCGGCGCGCGCGAGGCCGACGACGAGTCGGGCGTCGTCGCAGAGCTGGCCGTCCCAGGACAGGTGTGCTCCGCGGAGGCCGGCCGGCCGCAGGGCGGGCGCCATCGCGCCCGCTTCGGCCGAGCCGAGCCTGCGCGTACCGGGCAGGGTCCGTCGGGAGGTTCCCGCCCAGGTCCGCAGCAGGTCTCCGGCGTGCAGGCCGGCCGCCGCCGCGCCCGCCTGCCAACGACTGGTGTACGCGGTCGCCGGCAGCAGCATCGGCAACGGGCGTGTCAGGTGCGGCGCGGTGCGGGTCAGCAGCAGGTGGCGTTCGACGGCGCTCTCGTAGGCGATGCCGACCTGCCCGTGGGCGAGATAGCGCAGGCCGCCGTGGATCAGTTTGGAGCTCCAGCGGGAGGTGCCGTGGGCCAGGTCGTCGGCGTCGACGGCGACCACGGACAGTCCGCGGCTCGCGGCGTCGAGCGCCACTCCGGCGCCGGTGACACCCAGCCCGACGACCAGGACGTCGACGGGCGCCCCGGTGGCCAGCTCGGTGAGGTCACGTTCCCGGCGGGAGACGGTCAGCGAGGTTTTCACACGCCTCCTTGCGATGTAGTGACGTTCAATGTCACTCTGTCACACATGAATATGGAAGGGGAAGCGTCGACCGTCGGGTGGGCCCGCTGGGGCACCACGGCGGACGCGAAGGCGCTGCCGGGCTCCGCCTCGACGCTGCTGGCGCAGGTCCTCGAGCTGACACCCCCGCCGCCGGCCGTACCGCTGGCCGAGGCGACGGTGCCGGACCTCGAGTTGGACGACACGGTCCTGCACGCGCTGCGACGGGTGCTGGGCGCCGAGCACGTGGTCACCGCCCCGGCCGCCAGGGCACGACACGCGTCGGGCATGTCGACGCCGGACCTGCTCCGTCACCGCAGCGGCGAGGTGCGGGTGGCTCCGCAGGCCGTGCTGCGCCCGGCCGACCACGCCGAGGTGCTGTCCGTCCTCGACCTCTGCTCCCGGCACCGGGTGGCCGTGGTCCCGTTCGGTGGCGGCACCTCCGTCGTGGGTGGGCTCACGCCGTCCGCGGCGCGACACGTCGCCGTCGATCTGAGCCGGCTGAACGCCGTCGTCGCCGTCGACCCGGTGTCGCGGACCGCCACGCTCCAGGCCGGGCTGCGCGCCCCACGGGCTGCCGAGCTGCTCGCCGAGCACGGGTTCACCCTCGGGCACGTGCCGCAGTCCTACGAGTACGCCACCATCGGTGGATTCGCCGCCACCCGGTCGTCCGGCCAGGCGTCGGCCGGCTACGGCCGCTTCGACGACATGGTCGTGGCGCTGACGGTCGCCACGCCCCGAGGCACCGTACGGGCCGGCCGCGCCCCCGCCTCGGCCGCCGGCCCCGATCTGCGGCAGCTCTTCCTCGGCAGCGAGGGAGCACTCGGCGTCATCACCGACGTGACCGTCCGGATCCGCCCCCTACCCATGCAGTCACACCACGAGGGCTGGCGGTTCGAGTCGTTCGCCGACGGTCTGCACGCCGTACGGCGGCTGGCGCAGGACGGGCCACGGCCGACGGTGCTGCGGCTGTCCGACGAGGTCGAGACCATGATCGGGGCGACGGGGTCCGGCCACGCCGAAGGCGGCTGCCAGCTCATCGTCGGGTACGACGGCGCGGACGTGGTTCCCACCGTCGAAGCGGCCGCTGACGTGCTGGCGGCGCACGGCGGGGTGCCGCTGGGCGAAGCGCCGGGTCACCAGTGGGCACGGCACCGCTTCGACGCCCCGTACCTGCGGGACGCCCTGCTGGACGCGGGCGCGTTCGCGGAGACCCTGGAGACCGCGACGTACTGGTCGGCGCTGCCGGAGGTGCACGACCGGGTCCGGCAGGCGATCCTCGACGCCTTGCCGGACGGGGCGCTGGTGTTGTCGCACGTCTCCCACGTCTACGAGACCGGCGCGTCGCTGTACTTCACGGTGATCTGCTCCCCCGGCTCGGACCCGGTCGAGCGCTGGCGGAACGCGAAAACGGCGGCCAGCGATGCGATCGCTGCCACCGGTGCCACCATCAGCCACCATCACGGTGTCGGCGCGGATCATCGGGCCTGGTACGCCGCCGAGATCGGCGACGTCGCCGTGGACCTGCTGCGGGCGGTCAAACAGCAGCTGGACCCGGCCGGCATCCTCAATCCCGGCATCCTGGTGCCGTGAGGTGCGGTCCTTCGCAGTGATCCTCGGGCCCACCGCGCGCCGAGGCCTGTCCCGCCTGATGCCGGTGGCGCATCTGCTGCGCGCCGCCGGCGCTCGGATCCGTGTCGACTACACGCAGACAGCCGAAGAGGCTCGCCGGTGCGCCACGTCGGCCGTGCAGGCCGGTGAGGTCGTCGTCGCAGCGGGGGGCGACGGCACCATCCGGCTGCTCGGCGGCGTGGTCGCCGACACCGGCGGTCTGCTCGGCGTCGTCCCCGCCGGTCGTGGCAACGACTTCGCCCGCCAGCTCGGGTTGCCGCACTCCCCTGACGCGATCGCGGACCTGCTGCTGCACGGACGGGCGCGGCACCTCGACGTCCTTCGCGTCGCGGGTCGGACCGTCGTCGGCAGCGTCTACGTCGGCGTCGACGCGGCGGCCAACGAGCTGGCGAACCGGTCGCGTCTGCCCGCGCCGCTGGTGTATCCCACCGCCGGCCTGCGGGCGCTGCTGCGCTGGCCGCGCACCCGGTACACGATCGCGGTGGACGGCCGGACGGAGCGGACGTACGCCTACACGGTGGTGGTCGCCAACTGCGGGTACTACGGCGGTGGCCTGCACGTCGCCCCGGCGGCGCAGCCCGACGACGGGACGATGGACGTCGTCGTGATCGGACACGCACCGAAGCTGCTGTTCCCGGTGGCGCTGCGACAGATGCGCACCGGCCGGCACCTGCGGCGCGGGCACGTCTTCTCCTACCGCGGCACGTCGGTCACCGTGTGCGCCGACCGTCCGATGACGGTGTACGGCGACGGTGATCCCGTCGGCCGGACCGACGAGCTGCACGTCGAGGTCCGCCCGCAGGCGCTGCGCGTCATCGCCGGCTAGCCCGGTCGCAGGTAGCCGTCGACGAGCAGCGCCAACTCCCGGTCGAACTCGGCGAGCGGCACGTCGTCGGCGACCGTGCGGACGGACAGCACGAACGACTGCGTGGTAAGGAATATCGCGCGGGCCAGAACGTCGGGTCTGCCGGACCGGATCGAGCCGTCCTCATGACCGTCGGCCAGCGCCGCCGCGAGGAACTGGAGCATCTCGTCCTGGCCGTTGCCCCGCCGGTCGAGCAGGTACGGGAGCAGCACCTCGGGATCGACGTCACGGATCTTGCACAGCAGCGGGTGGTCCCGTAGCTGCCCCGCCACCGCGACCACCCGCGACACCAGACGGGACCGGGCCGAGCCGCCGGTCTCGACGTCCGCCGCGGCCATCAGCACCTGATGCCACTCCCGGCTCATCAGGTCACCGATCAGGGACTGCACGTCCGGCCAGCGCCGGTAGACGGTCATCCGGGAGACGTTGGCGCGTCGCGCAATGTCCGTCATCGTCGTGCGACGGACGCCGTAGGCCAGCACGCAGTCCCGGGCAGCGTCGAGAACCGTGTCGTCGACGCTACGTTCCGCGGACTGGCTCGCCTCCACCACGCCGACTGTCTACCACAGGGGCGAGGTGGCCCTGGCCGCGGACGCGCGCGGCCGGGGTGACGCGGGCACCGGGGACGGGCGGCGGTCAGTAGGCGTCGACCAACTGCGTACGCAGCTTGGCGAGCGCGCGGGCCAGCAGACGGGACACGTGCATCTGCGAAACGCCGACCTGGTCGGCGATCTCGCTCTGCGTCTGGTTGCCGTAGAAGCGCAGAGTCAGGATCTTCTGCTCCCGCTCGTCGAGCGTGGCGAGCGCCGGGCCGAGAGCCACCCGCAGCTCGGCCAGGGCGAACTGGCTGTCCTCGCCGCCCAGCATCTCGCCCAGTTCGGTGCCGCGCTCACCGTCGCCGATCGGGGTGGACAACGACACCGCGTTGTACGCCCGCGCACCCTCCAGCCCTTCCAGCACCTGCTCCTCGGTGAGCCCGAGGTGGGCGGCGATGTCGGCGACCGTGGGCGAACGACCCAACGTCTGCAACAGGGTGCTGTTGGCGTCCGAGATCGCCAGCCGCATCTCCTGCAGCCGGCGCGGCACCCGGATGTCCCAGGTGCGGTCCCGGAAGTGCCGCTTCAGTTCCCCGACGATCGTGGGGATCGCGTAACCGGCGAAGTCGACACCACGGGAGGGGTCGAACTTGTCGACCGCCTTGATCAGCCCCAGTGCCGCGGTCTGCGTCAGGTCCCCGGTCGGCTCGCCGCGCCCGCTGTAGCGCCGGGCGAGGTGAGTGGCCAGCGGCAGCCACGCCTCGATCGCCCGATCCCGCAGCGCGGGGCGGGACGGGTCGTCGGCGGGCAACGCCGCCATGGCGAGAAGCAGCTTGGTGGCGGGTGAGTCGGAAGAGGCGTCGTGGTGGACGTGGGTACTCGTCGTCGCGGGCCGATCAGTGGTGGTGATCATGCTGGTTCCTCCGCATCACCGCGGTCGCACTCCAGCGTCTCCGGCGCCAACCGTCTGAGCAGAGACTAGACCAACGGGCAGCCGAAACCTAACCGAAAGGATGATGTGATGCTGCCCATCCGCCGCGCTTGCCACGCGCCATGACACACGTTCGGCGGCTGTGGATTTCCGGTTCAGCCCTGCTGGGTCGCTGGCGCGCTGACGTTCTTCTGCGTGGGGTTGTCGTATCGTCCGCCCAGTGGCGGGGTCGACTGACCCGCTTCGGCGCCGGCGGCGTCCGCCGAGATGTCGGCCTCCTGCCAGCGGCGCCGCAAGGTCAGCATGCCGGCTGCCCCGGTCAACGCCCCTGCCGCGAAAGCGAGCATCAGGGCCGGTCGCCTGGTCGCGCGTCTCCTGCTTGCCATGATCCCTCCCGGAAATCGTTCTGTCTGATTGGTGCTTGTTGTCAGGCTCTGCCATCGAGCTGGCCGCTTGAATCGGCCCTCTTGTATCGCCCCTCAGCGCACCGCGACGTCGGTTCGAGGTTCGGGGCTACCAACCTTCCGCAGGTGGCGCAGCCCTTCCGCCCAGGAGCGACCCAGACTGGTTTCGTGGTAGCCGATGGCGTGCTCCACACAGAACCGCTGGATCAATGGCCGGGCGCGACGCAGGTTGGGGCACGGCATGTTCGGGAACAGGTGATGCTCGATCTGGTAGTTCAGGCCGCCGAACACGGTGTCGAGGAACCTCCCGCCCCGGACGTTGCGGGAGGTGACGACCTGCCGCCGCAGGTAGTCGAGGTTGTCCTCGGCGCCAAGGATCGGCATGCCCTTGTGGTTCGGAGCGAAGGAACAGCCGAGGTAGAGGCCCAGCACGCCCTGGTTGACGAGGATGAACGCGACCGCCTGCGGGGGACTCAGGACCAGGAACGCGGCGGCGAGGTAGCCGCCCAGATGCAGAGCCAGCAGCCCCGCCTCGGCGGGCCGACGCGCCAGGCGGCGCGGGCCGAGGACAGCCCGCAGGCTGATGGCGTGCAGGTGCAGGCCCTCCAGCAGAAGCAGCGGAAAGAAGAGGTACGCCTGGTGACGGACGAACAGTGCGCCGAGGCCGCGCCGTCGCCGGACCTGGTCGGGAGTGAATGACAGGGGCGCCACGGTGATGTCGGGGTCCCTGCCTTCGGTGTTCGGGTGGGCGTGGTGCCGGTTGTGCTTGTCCACCCACCAGCCGTAGCTGATCCCCGTCAGCAGGTTGCCGTGCACGAGGCCGATCAGGTCGTTCGCCCGGCGCGAGCGACCGATCTGCCGGTGCCCGGCATCGTGACCGATGAACCCGGCCTGCGCGATCACCACCGCGAGGGCCACCGCCACCCCAAGCTGCCACCACGACTCACCGAGTCGTCCGAACAGCGCCCACAGCGCGGCGAAGGAACCGACGACGAGACCGATGCGCACGGCGTAGTAGCGTCGCCGCCGCTCCAGCAGACCCGCTGCGCGGACCTGCCGGGACAGGTCGGCGTAGTCGCTGCCCCGCTGGCCGTCGACGCCGAGACTGGTGTCGCTCACGATGGCAGCTCCCGCTGGTTCCCGTGCCGGATGTCTCAGCGGCGCCGGCTCGACCGGCCGGTCAGGCGGGCCATGAGCTGTTGAAGCCTCTGCTGCGTGCTGGGCTTGGCCGCCTGGCGGCGACCCCGCTGCATCAGGTCACGCGCCCGTGGGCTGTTGAGCAGGCCCTTGATCCGTTGACTCATCGATCCCGATGTCACGGCGCACTCCCCTCGGCCGGCCCCGTCGGCTGGCTCCCGTGCCTGTTCATTGTCAGTCTCGCCTTACCGGCTGCCGGTCGGACGGGATTGGGCAGATTGGCCGGAGCGGGGCCGGGACGCGGCCGTAATTCCCTTGCCCACCATCCCCCCGACGCGGTTGGTTCGTGCCTATGCCACCGAACGCCCGGGATCGGGTCGACTCCTATTTCATCTGCGGCACCCCGCGCACCGGCAGTTCGCTGCTCCTGGGGTTGCTGGAGTCCACGGGTGTCGCCGGCCACCCGCAGGCGTACTTTCGCGCTCCGGACGAGCCGCTGTGGGCCGAGCGATGGCAGATCCCCCGCACCGCTGACGGTGGCCTCGACTACGCGGCCTACGTGCGCGCGGCACGTGACGCCGGCCGCACCGACAACGGCGTGTTCGGCGCGAAGCTGATGTGGGGCACGCTCGACGAGCTGGTCGACAAGCTCGGCAGGGCCCACCCCGACCTCGCCGGCCAGGACGTCGCGTTGCTGGAACGGGCGTTCGGCCGTACCCGGTTCGTGTATCTGCGGCGTGACGACGTGCTGGCCCAGGCGGTGTCCTGGCTGCGGGCCGAGCAGACCCAGGTCTGGTACATCGGCGGCAACGGCGAGATCAGCGGCGGCGACCGCACCGGTCAGGAGCCGACCTTCGACACGGACGGGATCGACGCCCTGATCCAGACGATCGAGGAGCACAACGCCGGATGGCAGGCGTGGTTCTCCGCGGCCGGCGTGCGCCCGCACATCGTCCGCTACGAGGAGCTGGATGAGGACATGCTCTCCACCACGTACGGGATCCTGGATTTCCTCGGCCTGGACATGCCGGCCGATCGCAACATCACGCCCCGGCACCAGCGCCAAGCCGACGACCTCAACCGTGTGTGGATCCACCGGCACCGGGCTGAGTCGGGTGTCAGCGGCCAGCATGGTCAGGACGTCCAGAAGGCTGTCCGCCGGCGTCCACTACGGTGACCACCGGTGGTCAGACGGCGCCGGAGCGCAACGCCAGATGGCGACTGTCGGACATGGCGGTTAGCCTGAGCATCGACCACGGGGGAAGCGACGGCCAGACATGGGTGAGACGCCGGCAACCGCGCAGGCAGCGTTCGCGCGGTTCGTCCGCCAAGCGGTCGAGGCCGCCCGCGACGAGCGCGGTTGGTCGGTCGCCGAGGTGGCGACTCGCAGCGGCGTCAGCCGCTCCACCGTCTTTCGGTGGCTGTCAGGCGAGTGGCAGCACCACCCGGAGCTCCCCAAGGTGCGCGCGTTCTGCGCGGTCCTGGACGTACCGCTCGGCGCGGCGCTGCGCGCCCTCACCCCGCCGCCGGCGGACGTACCGCAGCCCTCCCCGCCCCTGACGGATCCGAGGGCGGAGGCACACATCGCCGCCATCCGCGACCGACTCGCCGACCCCCGCACCTCCGCCGCCGACAGGCAGCACATCCGCGCCACCCTGCAGCTGCTCGCGCTCGCTGAGTCCCGCGCCAGCTGACCGCTCACGACGTCGGATCGGGCCCGCTCGGTCCGCCGAACCCGATCGCGGCAAGGTCAACACGAGATCACCGATGTCGGGCATCCCACCCGTCCGGACACCGCGATGTCGCCGGCCTCGTGCCGATCACGGCGCTGCCAGCCGGCGTAATCATGCTCACGGGCCGGTCGGCTGACAGCGTGGTTGGATGGTCCGGTGCAGTTCACCGTGACAGACGCGCCGGCGCGGGAGCGATTCGAGGCGCGCGACGAGGCGGGCGTGGTCGCCGGAGTGGTCACCTACCAGCTGACCGGCGCCATCATCGTCTACACCCACACTGAGGTCGATCCGGAGTTCGAGGGCAAGGGCGTCGGCTCGACCCTGGCTCGCGCGGTCATGGACGACGCGCGTGCCAGGGGCCGGACCGTCGTGCCGCTCTGCCCGTTCCTCGCCGAGTGGCTGGTCAAGCACCCGCAGTACGAGGACATCGTGGCCCGATCGACTCGAAAGGTGAAGTAGCAGGCCGGCGGTGCTGCCGTCGGCCCCGCGGGACGCACGTTCAGCGGGGTCGGTCCGGCCCGTTGCTCCCCTCGCCGGTGAGCCGTGCGGTCTGGGATCGGAGCACCCGCACCGTGTTTTCGATGTAGTCGACCACCGTGGCCATCTGTCGTTCGTCGTACCGGCTCATGAAGGCGTTCATCTCCCGGCTCAGGTCGGCGAAGATGCCGGTGAGGTCGGGGGCCCGGGATGGATCCGCGACGACCAGCACCCGCCGCCGGTCGCTCGGGTCCGGCTCCCGGCGAACGTAGCCGGCCTGTTCGAGCCGATCGACGATCCCGGTGACGGCGCTGACGCCGACCCCGAGTTGAGGTGCCAGGGCACCGGTCGGCAGCGGGCCGGCGCGCATGATCAGCCCCAGGGCCTTGTGCTCGGCGGCGTTCAGGCCGAGTCGTCGCGCGATCGCCTCGTGAAACAGCACGACCGCCGTGCTCAACTCCCAGCCGTAATCTGTCACGCTCTCACCCATTGCTTCAGCCTGATGGATAGTTCACTATCAGAGATAGTTCATTTCTCTGGAGTATAGCGACCGGAGGGCAGCGTCATGCGGACGGGGCTCGCACTCAGCTGGGCGGCTTTGCGGTGGGCGACGCACTTCTACGCCCGACACTTCTGGATCGTGTTCGGCCTGTCGATGATCCCCACCGTGCAGCGGTTCATCGCGGTCCGCTACAGCGACGACCTGCCGGCCGCCGCCCAGATCGGCGGCGAAATCCTCACCGGGCTCGCCCGGTTGCTCCTGGTCTACGTCGTGCTCCGGCTGGCGTTCCGGGAACCCGGCCTGGCCAACCTGACCCTTGGTGAGCGCTGGCTACGGCTGACCGCAGGAATCAACGAGCGGGTACGCGACTTCTGGTTCCAGTTCCTCGTCCTGGCGGCTGCCTTCGTGGTGCTCGACATCCTGCCCACCGCCGCCATCGCTCTCTTGGTGCCGGACGAGTGGCAGAATCTGGTGAGTTCCGTGCTGGTGAGCGTGAAGAACCCGACGGTGATCGCGTACACGATCCTCTGGATGCTCGGGATCGGGCGCACCCTGATGGTGGGCGACCGCCGGACCGTCACCATCCACGAACCGTCCGCGACCTGAAGCGCCGCCGTGGTGGCTCCGCAGCGGTCACCGCCTGATTCATCGCACGGGACGGCGGCGCGAGCGGCGGTTTCTTCGTTCACCGTCGTCGTGACCGCCGGTGCGGTCATCATGACCGCGTAGCCGCTTCGGTGCCAGGCGGGCTCCGGTGATGGAGGGGGTGCGGCGAACGTGCGGGAGATGTCGGTTGCGCCGGTGGTCACGGGGGCCGCCTCGCCGGGCCTGGCGGACATGGTGTGGGACAACGCGCGTCAGGATCCCGAAGGGGTGCAGTTTCTGCGCCCGTCCCCGGTCTCCCCGGCCTGGCCGGCGGGGCCGTCGGCACGCGGGGACGTGCCCGTGACGTGCGCCCAGTTCCGCGGTGACGTGCTCGCTCTCGCCCGCGGCTTCATCGACGCCGGGATCGGGCACGGGGACCGGGTCGGGTTGATGAGTCGCACCCGCTACGAGTGGACGCTCGTCGACTATGCGCTGTGGTCGATCGGGGCCGTCACCGTCCCGATCTACGACACGTCCAGCCCGGAGCAGATGGAATGGATTCTCACGGACTCCGGCGCGGTGGGATGTGTGGTCGAAACCGACAAGCACGCCGCGATGCTCGCCGACCGACGCGCTGGTCTGCCCGCGCTGCGTCAGGTGTGGCGGATCGACGGCGGCGACCTGGTGGCGCTGGCCGGTCAGGGTCGGAGCGTCGACGACGCCCAGGTGGACGTGCGCCGCACGGCGGTCACGGGCAGCGACGTGGCGACGATCGTCTACACCAGTGGCACGACCGGCCGACCGAAGGGCTGTGTGCTGACGCACCGCAACATCTACTGCGACATCGGCAACGCCACCGCCGTACTGCCGGAGCTGTTGCATCCGGGGGCGTCGACGGTGCTGTTCCTGCCGTTGGCGCACGCGTTCGCCCGCCTGATCCAGGTCGGCATGGTGCTCACCCGCGCCACCCTGGTGCACAGTTCCAACATGTCCGGCGTACTCGGGCAACTACAGCAGCACCGCCCCACCTTCATCCTCGCCGTGCCGAGGGTGTTCGAGAAGATGCACACCCAGACACGGGAGAAGGCGGCCGACGCACACCAGGAATGGCTGTTCAGAATCGCGGACGCCGTCGCGGTGCGCTACAGCCGAGCCCTGGACACACCGCCGGGGCCGGGAGGACCGCTGCGGCTGGCGCGCAGGGTGTTCGACCTGATCGTCTATCGCAAGCTGCGGGCCACGCTGGGGGGACGCTGTCGCACCGCGATCGTCGGTGGCGCCCCGCTCGGGGAGCGGCTCGGTCATTTCTTCCGCGGCGCCGGCCTGACGGCGCTGGAAGGGTACGGGCTGACCGAGACGTCACCGGCGTTGACGCTGAACCTGCCGTCCGCGATGCGGATCGGTACGGTCGGCCGTCCGATACCCGGCGTGGAGATCCGCATCGCCGACGACGCGGAGGTCATCGCACGCGGGGAGATGGTGTTCGCCGGCTACTGGAACAACCCCGACGCCACCCGGGACACCTTCACCGCGGACGGGTGGCTGCGCACCGGGGACCAGGGCAGCCTCGACGACGACGGCTTCCTGCGCATCACCGGCCGCACCAAAGAGATCATCGTGACGGCGGGAGGAACGAACCTCGCCCCCGCCCCGGTCGAGGACCGCATCCGCGCCCATCCCCTCGTCAGTCAGTGCATCCTGATCGGCGACGACCAGCCATACGTCTCTGCGCTGATCACCATCGACCCGCAGGCCTGGGAGCGGTGGACAGCCAGCCACGGCCGTCCCCACGCGTCGGTGGCGGACCAACGGGACAGCCCCGACCTGCGCAAGGAGATCCAGGCCGCCATCGACGAGGCCAACGAGACGGTGTCCCGGGCCGAAAAGATCAAGACCTTCCGCATCCTCCCCCGGGATCTCACCGAGGCCGATGGCGAACTCACACCGACACTCAAGATCAAGCGTGAGGTGGTCCAGTCCCGTTTCGCCGCCGACGTCGACGCCCTCTACCGCGGCCACTGAAGCCCGGTACGGAAGCGGCGGGACGGGCCAGTCAGTGAGGGGCGGCGAGCCCGTCGGCCAGGCCCGCCGCGCTCCCTCGTGCTGGCGCCCCGGCGCTACGTCTTGAGGACCACCTTCAGGCACTCGTCCTGCTTGTTCTTGAAGATGTCGAAGCCGTGCGGGGCGTCCTCCAGCCCCATCGTGTGCGTGATGATGAAGGTCGGGTCGATCTCGCCCTTGCGGATCCGTTCCAGCAGCGGCCGCATGTAGCGTTGAACGTGCGCCTGCCCGGACCGCATGGTCAGCGACCGGTTCATGAACGAGCCCATCGGGAACTTGTCGATGAAGCCGCCGTAGGCGCCGATTACGGAGATCGTGCCGCCGTTGCGGCAGCTCAACACCGCCTCCCGCAGCGCGTGTGGCCGATCGGTCTCCGTCTTCGTCGCCTGCTTGGCCTTGTCGTACGCGTGCAGCGCCGCCGACGCGTGGTGTCCCTCCATGCCGACCGCGTCGATGCAGGCGTCCGGTCCGCGGCCGGCCGTCATCTCCCGCAGGGCGTCCAGGACGTCGGTCTGCTCGTAGTTGATCGTCTCCGCGCCGGTGTTCTCCCGTGCGATTCGTAGCCGGTAGGGGAACCGGTCGATGACGATGACCCGTTCCGCTCCCAGCAGGAGGGCGCTGGCCGCAGCGAACTGGCCGATCGGCCCGGCACCCCAGATCGCGATGGTGTCGCCGCGCTTGATGTCACACATCTCGGCGGCCATGTAGCCGGTGGGCAGCACGTCGGACAGGAACAGCACCTGCTCGTCCGCCAGGTCGTCCTCGATCTTGATGGTCCCGACGTCGGCGTAGGGCACCCGGGCGTACTCGGCCTGACCGCCCGCGTAGCCGCCGAGCAGGTGCGAGTAGCCGAAGATGCCGGCGGGCGAGTGGCCCATGACCTTCTCCGCGATCGCCGCGTTGGGGTTGGAGTTCTCGCAGATCGAGTAGAGGCCTTGCTCGCAGGAAGCACAGTTGCCGCAGGCGATCGGGAAGGCCACCACCACCCGGTCACCGAGGCTCAGGCCGTCCCGTACGCCCGGACCCAGCTCCACGACCTCACCCATGAACTCGTGACCGAGCACGTCGCCCTTCTTCATCGCCGGGATGTACCCGTGCAGAAGATGCAGGTCGGAGCCGCAGATAGCGGACGAGGTGATCCGCACGATGGCGTCGCGCGGGTTGAGGATCTGCGGGTCGGGGACGTTCTTGACGGCCAGGTTGTTCGGTGCCATCCAGCAGTTCGCTCGCATGGCTCCCCCTACCTGCCCGACCCGCGCGTCGCCAGCGGCTGCGCCGGGCGCTGCTTCAGCTGTTGGTGGACGGTGCTGCCGTCCGGGCTGCCGTCCGAGCGGGTGATCTCGCCGGTCTCGATCACCTGCTTGAACCTGCGCAGGTCGTCGCAGACCTGCTGCTGCGGGTTCTCGCCGAACAGCTTGGCGACCCGCGCGCCGAACATGCCTCCGGGTACCCGGTAGCCGAGCTCGACCCGTACCTCGGTGCCGCGTCCACCGGCCGCCGGGACGAAGCGCACCGAGCCGGAGTTGGGCACTCGTGCACCGTCGACAGAGCGCCACGTGATCAGCTCGCCCGGGCGGTCGTCGACGATCTCCGCGTCCCAGGTGACCTTCCGACCGGCCGGCGCCTTCGCCGTCCAGCGCGACCGTCGGTCGCCCGTGGTCTGCACCGACTGGAGGTGGGACATGAAGCGCGGCAGGTTCTCGAAGTCGTGCCAGAACCGGTAGGCCTCCGCGGTGCTGCGGTTGACGGTCACCGATCCGTACACCCGGTTGGCGTCCCGCCCCCGACGCCCACGGGTGGCCCGCACCGCGGTGTAGACGTCCACGGCGGTGATCCCGGCCAACGCCCAGGTCGTGTACGTGAGGCGCTGGCGCCGTTCGCCACGCCGCCCCTTCATCGCCTGGCCGGCAACGGCGAGGTCCAGCACGTCGCCGGCGACCCGGGTCCACGCGCCCCACCTCGCGCGCCGTGGGATCAGCAGCACGGCGGCATGGCCCAGCTCGCGGATCCCCGCCGCCGCCAGCACCTGGCGCGCGACGGGCGAGTCGTCGACTCCGGTCAGCCGGCTGACCTGCTCGCGGCGCGCGAGGGCGGTCACTCCCAGACCGAGGCTGAGCCAGCCCAGGAACCGGGCCAGCCCCTCCGAGCCGCGGTCCTGCCCGGCCCGCTCGATTCCCAGGCTGTCGGTCACCGACCGGACACCAATGGTGGTTCTTCCCATGATCACCCCTCGTGAGTTTGTCGGCGCCGTACCGGACGGCCGTCGCCCGACGTCGAGCCGTTGAGGGGTCGGCCCGCACACCTCCCAGCAGATCAGGCGGATGCGGCTCCCGCCGGCCGACCGGGAAGATGAGGTTGGGAAGCCCGAGGGCGGAACCGTCCTGGGCGGCACGCCCGGCGGAGGATCAGGCTGGATCCAGATCGATGCGTACCGTCAGCGGGCTCGCGTTCATCGCCTTCGACGTGCGCAGGCAGATCCGGCGCAGGAGACCACGCCCCGCGAGGATCCGCTGCCGCTCGCGGGGGTCGTCGTCCCGCAACACCCGCGCGGTTCCGGCCCGCCAGCGTGCGTGCGGCCCGCCGCCCACCTTGACCCGGACACGGGGATCGGCCTCGACGTTCCGTACCCAGTCGGCACGGCGCCCCCGCTGCGAGACCAGCCAGAAGACGTCACCGTCCAGGCCGTCACACACCGGGGTGTACCGCCGCTGTCCCGTACGCCGTCCGGTCGTCTCCAATAGGGCATCGCCAGGGATCGGGAGCTTCCAGTCCCACGCGCGCCGAACGATCGGATTGATCAGGCGCTGCTGGAGCGCGCCGGGCATCCCGGCCAGCCAGGACACGTCAGGGCCCGTCCGCTCGGACCGAGGAACAGCGGCGCGCACGACAATTGTCGAATCCCGTCATGGTCACCTCCCGTCGAGGTGCAGTGGCGACCCCGTTCCGGGACACCGCCGGCACCCCGTGCGGTGCAGGGTCGTCCAGCACCGCCGGCACCCCGTGCGGTGCTGGGCGATCCTGCCTGCCGGCTCTCAGCCCTGGCGCGCCTTCTGACGCCGATCGGACTTGTTGATCACGAAAGTCCGGCCGCGGCGGCGTACCACGATCGAGTTCATCTTGTTCTTCAACCCGCGCAGTGAGTTCCTGACCTTCATCGCAGTCACCCTCTCCTGGTCGTGTCCGGGCTCCGTCCGCGTACCCGACGGGTCGTTGCTCATTCGTCGCCACGCCGCTCGGCCGGGCCGGCGGTCGACAACGACCCGCCTCGGCGGCGGCCCGGCTCCCGGCCCGCATGTCCGGCAGCACCGCGGGTAGATCGAGCGCACCGAGACGAGGCGAGGTGGACGATGGCGGGATCCTGGTTGTTGGGCTCCGGTGCCGGCGCGCCGGGTGAACGCCCGACGGCGGTGCTGGTGGCGGTCCGTCAGGAGGACGGGGCGGGCGACAGCGGACCGGGCACGCAGACGTCCCTGAACGAGCTGCGCCGGTTGGCCGACACCGACGGCCTGACCGTCGCCGACGAGGTGGTGCAGAACCGCAGCCGACCCGATCCGGGCACCTATGTGGGCTCGGGAAAGGTCGATGAGTTGACCGCCCTGGCCGAGCGCACACACGCGGACGTCGTGATCGCCGACGGTGAGCTGAGCCCTGGGCAGGTACGCAACCTGGAGGAACGGGTCGGAGTTCGGGTCGTCGACCGCACCGCGCTGATCCTGGACATCTTCGCCGAGCACGCGCGTACCAGCGAGGGTCGGGTCCAGGTGGAGCTGGCGCAGATCGCGTACCAGTTGCCCCGACTACGCGGCGACGGCCGGGCCATGTCGCGCGTCGGTGGTGGGCGAATGGCCGGCGGCGCCGGCATGGGCGTACGTGGTCCCGGTGAGATGCGGTTGGAGACCCAGCGCCGGACGCTGCGTCAGCGGGCCACCCGGCTGCGCCGCAACGCCTCCGAGTTGGCTCGGAGGCGTGAGCGGAGCCGGGGTCGGCGGGCCCGCAACCGGGTGCCCTCGGTCTCCATCACCGGCTACACCAACGCCGGGAAGTCCGCCCTGCTCAACCGGCTCACGGGGGCGAATGCCGAGGTGCAGGACGTCCTGTTCGCCACCCTCGACCCGACCGTGCGCCGGATCGGCACCGGCGAGCTCACCTACACCGTCGTCGACACCGTCGGCTTTGTCCGTCACCTGCCCCACCAGCTCGTCGACGCGTTCCGCTCGACGTTGGAGGAGGTCACCCGCAGCGACCTGACGATGCACGTGGTCGACGCCTCGGCCCCGGACGCCCTGGACCAGATCACCACCGTCCACGGGGTGCTGCACGAGATCGGGGCGGGTTCGGTTCCCGAGCTACTGGTGCTCAACAAGATCGACGTGGCGCCGCCGGAGTCGGTGCTGGCGCTGCAGCGCGTCCACCCGGACGCGGTTGCGGTCTCGGCGGTGACCGGCGCCGGCATCGAGGACCTGCGCGCCACGCTGGCCGACCGACTGTCGCAGCGGTGATTCACGTCCGCCGGTAGACCGACACGTGATCCCGGCTGCCGTCGGTGAAGGGCCTGCCCGTCCAGTCCTCCCACCGGTGTTCCCGGGCCATCCCCGCCAGCTGGCCCATCAGGTCGAGTTCGGCGGGCCAGGCGTAGCGGTGGTTGGCGGGCAGCAGGTCGACCCCCGTTCCGGTGAGCCGGACCTTGGTGGTGGTCATCCGCTGCTCGGCCGGGTGCAGCAGCGCCGCCTCCAGCATGACCGCGTCCTGCGCTACCTGGACCGGCCGCAGCGCCGCGCCGGCCCGGAACGCGGCCAGGTCCGGCACCCAGGCCTCGACGACGAAGCGGCCACCGGGGCGCAGGTGCGCGGCGGCGTTGCGGAAGCACGCGACCTGCGTGGCCTGGTCCGGCAGCGCGAAGATCGTGTTGAACGCGAGCAGCACCAGAGCGAACTCGCCCGGCACCCGGGTCGCGGCGAAGTCGCCGATGGCCAATTCGATCCGTTCCCCACCCGGCTTCTCCCTTAGTCGGGCGGCCATCACCGGGGACCCTTCCACGCCCGCGACGGTCAGCCCGCGTTCCTGCAGTGGCAGGGCCAGCCGGCCGGTGCCCACCCCGAACTCGCAGACCGGGCCACCGTCCGCGAGCTGCACGAGCCGCTCGACCGCCGACGTCGGGTCCAGGTGCGCGAAGGCTTCGTCGTAGACGTCGGCCGGTACGCGCCGGCCGTACTCGCTCGCGTCGAACGGCAAACCGTGCCTCCCGAGTGTGGTGGCGAGCCAGGTGGCGGGCGAGCGCCCGTGTCCCGGCCGATCAAGCTACCTACTCTTGGTAGCTGCCCGCTCACGGTACGACGCGAAAGGCGCCCGTGCCGGGGCTCACTGCCCCGATGCCGCCTGGCAGCCAAAAACTTTTGGTGGTTTCCTACAACAGAGGGGCGGGCGGTTCGGTGATTGCGTCATGGCGCTGCCCGCCATCAGACGGAAGGGTGATCACTGCCGGGAGCTGTCGTCTCGCGGCGCGCAGGTCACAGGTCTACCAAAGGGGTCAGTCGGGTGTTCAACCGTGTCGCCATCGTCAACCGTGGTGAGGCCGCCATGCGCCTCATCCACGCGGTCCGAGAGCTGGCCGCGGAGACCGGCGTCCGGATCGAGACGGTCGCCCTCTACACCGACGTCGACCGCACCGCCACCTTCGTGCGCGAGGCGGACATCGCCTACGACCTCGGTCCGGCGTCCACCCGCCCGTACCTCAATCTCGCCGTGCTGGAGCGCGCCCTGACCGAGACCGGGGCCGACGCGGCGTGGGTCGGTTGGGGTTTCGTCGCCGAGGACCCGGCGTTCGCGGAGCTGTGCGAGAAGATCGGCGTCACGTTCGTCGGGCCGAACGCGGAAGCCATGCGCCAGCTCGGTGACAAGATCGGCTCGAAGCTGATCGCCGAGGAGGTCGGCGTACCGGTCGCGCCCTGGAGCCGCGGCGCCGTCGAGACTCTGACCGCCGCCCGGGCCGCGGCGGCCGAGATCGGCTACCCGTTGATGCTGAAGGCGACCGCGGGCGGCGGCGGGCGCGGTATCCGCGTGATCACCAGCGAGGCCGAGCTCGACGACGCGTACGAGCGCACCAGCCAGGAGGCGGCGCGGGCATTCGGCAGCGGCATCGTGTTCCTGGAGCGCCTGGTCACCGGTGCCCGGCACGTGGAGGTCCAGGTGATCGCCGACGGCCAGGGCACCGCCTGGGCGCTCGGAGTCCGCGACTGCTCGGTGCAGCGGCGCAACCAGAAGGTCATCGAGGAGTCGGCGTCGCCGGTGCTCAGCCCGGCGCAGACGGCCGAGCTGAAGGCGTCGGCCGAGCGGCTGGCCCTGGCGGTCGGTTACCGCGGCGCGGCGACCGTCGAGTTCCTCTACCACCCCGGCGATCACCTGTTCGCGTTCCTGGAGGTCAACACCCGGCTACAGGTCGAGCACCCGATCACCGAGCTGACCACCGGGTTCGACCTGGTCAAGGCGCAGCTGCACGTCGCCTCAGGCGGCCGGCTGGACGGCACGCCGCCGGTGGAGCGCGGACATGCCATCGAGGCCCGGCTCAACGCCGAGGACCCGGACCGCGACTTCGCGCCGTCGCCGGGCCGCATCGCGCGGCTCGACCTGCCCAGCGGCCCGGGCATCCGGGTGGACACCGGCGTCAGCGAGGGTGACACCATCCCGGCCGACTTCGACTCGATGATCGCGAAGATCATCGCGTACGGCCGTGACCGTGCCGAGGCCCTCGGCAAGCTGCGCCGGGCGATGGCGAACACCACCGTGATCATCGAGGGCGGCGCGACGAACAAGAGCTTCGTGCTCGACCTGCTCGACCAGCCCGAGGTGATCGACGCCAGCGCGGACACCGGCTGGATCGACCGTGTCCGTGGCGAGGGCCGGCTCGTCGCGCACCGGCACTCCGGGGTCGCGTTGGCGGCCGCCGCCATCGAGGCGTACGAGGAGGAGGAGCGCGTCGAGCGGCAGCGGCTGCTGTCGACGGCTTCCGGTGGGCGCCCCCAGGTGCAGCACAAGAGCGGCCGGCCGCTGGACCTCAAGCTGCGCGGGGTCACCTACCGCATGCGCGTGGCGCGGGTCGGCGCGCACCGGTTCCGCGTCGGCATCGAAGTGGGCGCCGAGGTGCGCACCGCCGACGTCGAGCTGGACCGCTTCGACCGGCACACCGGCCAGATCGTCGTCAACGGCGCCCGGTTCCGCCTGCTCACCGGCACGCACGGCCCTACGCATCTGGTCGAGGTGGACGGCGTGACCCACCGGGTCAGCCGGGACGAGGGCGGCGTCCTGCGCTCCCCCATGCCGGCGCTGGTCGTCGCCACCCCGCTGGAGGTGGGCGCCGAGGTCGAGGCGGGCGCGCCCGTGCTGGTGCTGGAGGCCATGAAGATGGAGACGGTGCTGCGGGCGCCGTTCAAGGCGCGGCTGAAGGAGTGCGCGGTCTCCGTGGGCAGCCAGGTGGAGGCCGGCGCGCCGCTGCTGCGGCTGGAGCCGCTCGCCGACAACGCCGCCGAGACCGCGGACGACCCGGCCGCCGTCGCCGTCGAGCTGGACCTGCCCGCCACCGCCGAGACCGTTCCGGCGTACCTGCGCAGCGGGCGCGGCCAGGAGGACCTGCGCGGTCTGCTGCTCGGTTTCGACGTCGACCCGCACGACGACCGTCGCGTGCTCGACGACTACCTCACCGCCCGGCGCGAGGCCACCGAGGCGGGCCACCGGCCGCTGGCCGAGGAGCTCGACCTCATCGACGTGTTCGCCGACCTCACCGAGCTGAGCCGCAACCGGCCGACGGGTGAGGACGGCGGCGCACACGCGCGTAGCGCCCGCGAGTACTTCCACACCTACCTGCAGAGCCTCGACGTCGAGCGGGCCGGGCTGCCGGACTCCTTCCAGGCCAAGCTCGCGAAGGCGCTCGGGCACTACGGAGTCACCGACCTGGAACGCTCCCCCGAGCTCGAATCCGCCGTGTTCCGGATCTTCCTGGCCCAGCAGCGCGCGGCCGCCGACGCCACGGTCGTCGCGACGCTGCTGCGCGCCTGGCTGCGGGAGACCCCGCCGGACGAGACACTGCGCGAGCCCGCCGGTCTCGCGCTGGAGCGGCTGGTGGCGGCGACCCAGGTTCGCTTCCCCTCGGTCGCCGACCTCGCCCGTGGTGTGGTGTTCGCCTGGTTCGCCCAGCCCCTGCTGCGCCGCAACCGCGCCCGCGTCTACGCCGAGGTCCGTGGGCACCTGCGTCACCTGGACGCGCAGCCGGACGCGGCGGACCGCGCCGAGCGCATCGCGGAGATGGTACGCAGCACCGAGCCACTGGTACGGCTGCTCGGCCAGCGGCTCGTCCGTGACCACCTCGACAACGCGGTCATGCTGGAGGTGCTGACCCGGCGGTACTACGGCAACAAGGCGCTCACCAGCGTGCGTACCAGCGAGGTCGCGGGCTGCGCGTTCGTGGTCGCCGAGCGCGCGGACTCGAGCGTCGTCTCCGCCGCGGTCAGCTTCGACGCGCTCGGCGGCGCGCTGCGCGGGCTCGCCGAGCTGGCGAGCGGCGAGGACGCCGTCGACGCCGACATCTACCTCGGCTGGGAGAACCAGCCGGAGGACTTCGACGCGATGGCGGTGGCGCTGCTGGAGGTCATCAGCGCGCACCCGCTGCCGTCCGGGGTGCGCCGACTCACCACCACCGTGGCGGGCCGTGGCGGAGCGGTGATGCACCACCACTTCACCTTCCGGCCGTCCGGGGAGGGGATGACCGAGGACCGGCTGATTCGGGGCCTGCACCCGTACATCGCGCAGCGGATGCAGCTGGAGCGGCTGCACAAGTTCGACCTGACCCGGCTGCCGTCGTCGGACGAGGAGGTCTACCTCTTCCAGGCCGTGGCGCGGGAGAACCGGTCGGACGAGCGCCTCGTCGCGTTCGCGCAGGTGCGTGACCTCACCGAGCTGCGCGAGCACGACGGCCGGCTGGTCGCGCTGCCGACGACCGAGGACGCGGTCGCCGCGTGCCTCGACTCGATCCGCCGCGCCCAGTCCCGGCGACCGTCGAAGACGCGCTTCAACACCAACCGGATCGTCATCTACGTGTGGCCGCCGAGCGAGCTGACCCGCGAGGAGATGGAGATGATCGCCGGGCGCGTGCGCCCAACGACCGCGGGCGCCGGGCTGGAGGAGATCCTGTTCATCGCGCGGCAGCGCGACCGGCGGACCGGCGAGCTGACCAAGATCGCCGTGCGGATCTCGTTCGACGCCGCGGGCGGCGCCGAGCTGGCCATCGGCGCGCCGCCGGTGGAGCCGGTCGAACCGCTCGACGAGTACCGGTTGAAGGTGCTGCGCGCGAGCAGCCGCAACACGGTGTACCCGTACGAGTTGACCGGCCGGCTCGGTGACTTCGTCGAGCACGACCTCGACGACCACCACGCGCTGGTGCCGGTGGACCGGCCGAAGGGGCGCAACGGCGCCGCGATCGTCGCCGGGGTGGTCACCACGCCGACGGTGCGGCATCCGCAGGGCGTCACCCGGGTCGTGCTGCTCGGCGATCCGACGAAGTCGTTGGGCGCCCTGTCGGAGCCGGAGTGCCGGCGCGTGATCGCCGCGCTGGACCTGGCGGAGCGGATGGGTGTGCCGCTGGAGTGGTGGGCGCTGTCCGCCGGGGCCCGAATCTCCATGACCTCCGGCACGGAGAACATGGACTGGGTGGCCGCGGCGCTCAAGCGGATCGTCGAGTTCACCCAGGCCGGAGGTGAGATCAACATTGTCGTCGCGGGCATCAACGTCGGCGCGCAGCCGTACTGGAACGCCGAGGCGACGATGCTCATGCACACCAAGGGCGTCCTGGTGATGACGCCGGAGTCGGCGATGGTGCTCACCGGCAAGCAGTCGCTCGACTTCTCCGGTGGTGTGTCCGCCGAGGACAACTTCGGTATCGGCGGCTACGACCGGGTGATGGGGCCGAACGGGCAGGCGCAGTACTGGGCGCCGAACCTGACCGCCGCGCGGGACGTGTTGATGTCGCACTACGACCACACGTACGTCGCGCCCGGCGAGGACGCGCCCCGGCGGGCGACCACCACCGACCCGGTGGACCGCGACATTTCCGCCTTCCCGCACGATGTGGCGGGCAGCGCGTTCAGCACCGTCGGGGAGATCTTCTCCGCCGAGTCCAACCCGGACCGCAAGAAGCCGTTCGACATCCGCACGGTGATGCGGGCGCTCTCCGACCAGGACCACCCGGTGCTGGAACGCTGGGCGGGCATGGCCGACGCGGAGACCGCGGTGGTGCAGGATGTGCACCTCGGTGGCATCCCGGTGTGCCTGCTCGGCATCGAGTCGCGATCGGTGCCGCGGCGCGGCTTCCCGCCCACCGACGGCCCGGACACGTACACCGCGGGCACGCTGTTCCCGCGGTCGTCGAAGAAGGCCGCGCGGGCGATCAACGCGGCCAGCGGCAACCGGCCGCTGGTGGTGCTGGCGAACCTGTCGGGCTTCGACGGCTCACCCGAGTCGATGCGCAAGCTCCAACTGGAGTACGGGGCCGAGATCGGCCGGGCGATCGTGAACTTCCGGGGGCCCATCGTCTTCTGCGTGATCTCGCGGTACCACGGCGGTGCGTTCGTGGTGTTCTCGAAGGCGCTGAACCCGAACATGACGGTGCTCGCGCTGGAAGGCTCGTTCGCCTCGGTGCTCGGTGGCGCTCCCGCCGCCGCCGTGGTGTTCGCCGGTGACGTCAACGCCCGCACGGCCGCCGACCCCCGCGTACGGGACCTGGAGGCCCGGGTCGCGGCCGCGGCCGGCACCGAACGCGCCGCGCTGACCGCCGAGCTCGACGAGCTGCGCTCCTCGGTACGCGCGGAGAAGCTCGGCGAGGTGGCCACCGAGTTCGACCGGGTGCACAACATCCAGCGGGCCGTCGAGGTCGGCTCGGTGGACGCGGTGGTCCGTGCCGCCGAACTGCGTCCGCGCATCATCGACGCGATCGAGTCCCGTCTGCGCTAGCCGGCCGGTGGGCCGTCCCCGGGCGGGGACGGCCCACCGTCGGGCGGGGACGGCCCACCGTCGGGCGGGATCAGGGCACCATCCAGCCGAGGACCGGCGAGCCCTGGAGCGCGACCAGCACGCACATGAACAGCAGCAGGAGCAGGCTCCAGCCGAAGACCTTGCGGAAGATCTCCCCCTCCCGGCCGGCCATGCCGACCGCGGCGGCGGCGATGGCCAGGTTCTGCGGGCTGATCATCTTGCCCAGCACCCCGCCGGAGGAGTTGGCGGCGGCCAGCAGCACCGGGTCCAGCCCGGCGCGGGCCGCCGTCTCCACCTGCAACGCCCCGAACAACGCGTTGGCCGAGGTGTCCGAGCCGGTCACCGCCACGCCGATCCAGCCGAGGATCGCCGAGAGGAAGACGAACGCCCCACCGGCGGCGGCCAGGAACGCGCCGAGGGTGTTGGTCTGCCCGGACTGGTTCATCACGTACGCCAGGGCGAGCACCGCCATGACCGTGACGATGGCGTAGCGCAGCTCGACGTAGGTGCGCCCGTAGGCCCGCAGCGCCCGGCCGGCGGAGACCCGCAGCACCAACGCGGTGAGCACCCCGGCGAGGATCATCAGCGTGCCGGCGGCGGGCAGCCAGTTGAGGGTGAACGTGGCCGACGACAGCGGGTTGCCGTTGCCACCGAGGATGTCCAGGCCCGGCCAGGCGAACTTCACCGTCCAGGGCTCCTTCGCCAGGGCGTCCTTCACCGGACCGAGGTTGGCGATGGAGAAGATCGCGATGATGATCAGGTACGGCGCGTAGGCGCGGAGCACCTCCGCCGGGGTGTCGGGGAGCCGGGGGGCGGGCGACCGCTGCGGGCCGGTGTCGGCCGGGTCCCGGTGCTCGCCGGGACTGTCGTGGGAGACCAGCGGGTCGCCCGGTGGGGTCTCGCCGCCCGGGCCGTCGAGCGAGGGTGCGGCGGCGGTGGTCGTACCGGAGCGGCGGCCGGCGGTGGCGCGGACGGCGCCGGGGTCGGCAAGCTCGGCCTCGGCGGGCTCGCGGGCGGCGGGCACCTTCGCCGTCTCCGGCTCGCGGCCCAGGTCGGCGGGGGTGACCGGGCGCCAGACGCGGATCAGCAGCACGACGGCGGCGGCCGACACCAGCGCGGCGACGATGTCGGTCAGCGGCACGGAGATGTAGTTCGCGGCGACGAACTGCGCCAGGCCGAAGGTCACGCCGGCGACCAGCGCGGCGGGCCAGGTCTGCCGGATACCGCGCCGTCCGTCCACCAGGGCCACCAGCAGCAGCGGTACGATCACCGCGAGGATCGGCGTCTGCCGGCCGATCATCGCGCCGAGCGTGTCCACGGTGAGCCGGGAGTCGTCGTTGACGCCGCTGGTGACGGTGGCCAGGGTGACGACCGGGGTGGCGAGCGCGCCGAACGCGACCGGCGCGGTGTTGGCCAGCAGCGCCACCGAGGCGGCGTGGATCGGGCGGAAGCCGAGCGCCATCAGCATCACCACGGTGATGGCGACCGGGGTGCCGAAGCCGGCCAGCGCCTCGAGCAGCGCGCCGAAGCAGAACGCGATGATGATCGCCTGGATCCGCATGTCGGGGCTGACCCGTTCGAACGAGCGGCGCAGCACGTCGAAGTGGCCGCTCTCCACGGTGAGGTTGTAGACCCAGATGGCGTTGAGGACGATCCACAGGATCGGGAAGAAGCCGAAGGCGGCGCCCTCGGTGGCCGACAGCACGGCCTGCCCGACGGGCATGGCGTAGACGGCGACCGCCACCACCAGCGCGACCGCGAGCGAGATCAGCCCGGCCAGCCAGGCCTTCACCTTCAGCACGCCGAGCAGGACGAAGAGGGCGAGCAGGGGTAGGACGGCGAAGATGGCCGAGAGTGCGACGGAGTCACTGACGGGATCGGTGACGACTGTGAACTGGTCGAACATGGGTCACCTCGACGCTCGGGAATGGTGGGTGAGTTCGGCCCTACAGCAGCTCCTCCACCGGGCGGGCGCGGAGGGAGGCGTCGAGGACCTGGGCGGTGTGGGCCAGCGCGATCTCGCCGCCGGCGCGGGTCACCGCGGCGGCGACCTGCATGAGGCAGCCCGGGTTGGCGGTGACGAGCAGCCGCGCCCCGGTGGCCAGTACGGTGCGGGCCTTGCGGTCGCCGAGTTCGGCTGCCGGCCCGGGGTGGAGCACGTTCCAGATCCCGGCCGATCCGCAGCAGATCTCCGGGTCGGCGATCTCCCGCAGCTCCAGCCCGGGGATGTCGCGCAGCAGCCGGCGTGGCTGGGCGCGGACGCCCTGGGCGTGGGCCAGGTGGCAGGCGTCGTGGTAGGCGACGGTCACCGGCAGCGGGTGCCGGGTGGCGACCGGGCCCAGCTCGTCGAGGAGTTCGGACAGGTCACGCGCCTTGCCGGCGAAGTCGGCGGCGAGCGCCGCGTACCGGGGGTCGTCCCGGAGCAGGTCGCCGTACTCCTTCAGGGTGGAGCCGCAGCCCGCCGCGTTGACCACGAAGAAGTCGATGCCGGCGGCGGCGAACGTGTCGAGCATCCGGCGGGCGAAGCGCTGCGCCTCCGCCTCGCGTCCGTTGTGCACGCTCAGCGCGCCGCAGCAGCCCTGCCGGTCGGGCAGGATGACCACGTCGCAGCCCTCGGCGGCGAGGACCCGGGCGGTGGCGGCGTTGACCTCGGGGAAGAACGCACCCTGTACGCAGCCGGTGAGCATGCCGACCACCGCCCGCCGGGGGCCGACCGCGGGCACCCGCTGCGGCGGGCGTGCCGCCCTGCGGAGCCGGGGGGCGAGGGACTCCAGCGCCGCCAGGGTGGGCGCCAGCCGCGGCAGCAGCCCGGTCCGCTGGACCAGCCGGCGCACCCCGCTGGCCTGGTACGCGCGCAGCGGACCGCGCAGCAGCCGCAGCCGCCGCGGGTACGGGAAGATCGCGAAGATCGCCGCCCGCAGCGCCCGTTCCCGGGGCCCGCGGTGGTGTCGGCGTTCGACCTGCTGCCGGGTGTCCTCGATGAGGCGGTCGTAGCGGACGCCGGACGGGCAGGCGGTGACGCAGGACATGCAGCCGAGGCACTGGTCGAAGTGGGTGACCATGGAGTCGGACAGCGGCTCGCCCTCCAGGCCCTCCTTCATCAGGTAGATCCGCCCGCGCGGCGAGTCCATCTCCTCGCCCCACAGCACGTAGGTGGGGCAGGTGGGCAGGCAGAACCCGCAGTGCACACATTCCGCGACCAGCTCGGCGGCGGGCGGGTGGTGCGCGTCGAACGCGCCCTCGCCGGGCGGTTGGCCGGCCAGGCCGAGCACGTCACGGGGTCCACTGGCCGGGCGCGTTCCGCCCGGGGAGGAGAGCGGCGCGGGGACGGAGGGCCGACCGGGGCTCGTCAGGTCGCGGGGGTCGGGCTGCTGGGGAACGGACATCTCAGATCCCTCCCACGAATCGGCCGGGCGCGAGCCGGGCATCGGGGTCGAAGCGCTCCTTGACCCGGCGCATCAGCGCCAGACCGTCGACCGGCCCCCACAGGTCCACCCGGTCCCGCACGGGCGGGGGCGCGGTGAGCACCACGGTGTGCCCGGCGACGGCGGCGCTCGCCGTGCGCAGCGCGTCGACCAGGCCGGCGACCTGCTCCGGGTCGGCCGTGCCGGGCAGTCCGGCGTAGAGCACCCCGACGCCGGCCGAGCCGCGCAGCGCGAGCGGCAGACCGCGCCGGTCGGCCGCCGCCCGGGCGTCGGCCAGCAGTCGCGGTACGCAGGAAAGCGTGGCGGTCAGCTTCAGCCCGGTGTCGCCGTCCCGCCACGGGTACCGTCCCCAGCCGTCCGGAGGCTCGTCGGCGGCGGTGGCGTCGACGCCGAGCAGCCGGCAGGTCGCCTCGGCGCGGGCAGCCACCCCGGCGGCGGTGCCCTCCAGCAGCACCGTCACCGCCGCTCCCCCACCGGCCGGCGCGTCCACCTCCAGCGCGGTGGGCACGAGCTGCGCGGCGCGTACGGCGCCGGCGAGCCGTCCCGCCTCCGCGGGATCGTCGGTGCGGCGGGTGACGTACGCGACCGCGGTCGGCAGCGGGTGCAGCCGGAACGCGCACTCGGTGATCAGTCCGAGCGTGCCGTACGCGCCGGTGACCAGCTTGGCCAGGTCGTAGCCGGCGACGTTCTTGACCACCTTGCCGCCGGCGTGCGCGACCACCCCGTCGGCGCGGACCAGGGTGACCCCGATGATCAGGTCGCGCACGGTGCCGTAGAGCATCCGGCGGGGTCCGCTGGCGTTGGTGGCGACCGCCCCGCCGACGGTGCCGCCGGGCAGCGGCGCGTCGAGGGCGAGTTGCTGGCGGGCGCCGGCCAGGGTGGCGGCCAGCTCGTCGAGGCGGGTGCCGGCCCGGACCACGGTGATCAGGTCACCGGCGGCGTGCTCGACCACCCCGGCCAGCGCGGTGGTGTCGAGGATCAGGTCGAGTCGCGAGGGTGGGCTTCCCCACGACTGTTTCGTGCCCGCGCCGCGGACCGTCACCGCGAGGTCGAGGGCGGCGGCCGTCCGCAGCAGCGTCGCGGCTCCGGCGGTGTCGCGGGGTGTGGCGACGTAGCGCGCGGGCATCCCGGCGATCACGTCGTGCTCGCCGGCCGGCCGGACCGACTCCGAGCCGTCCGGGCGCCGGCCGTCGGTCGTGGTCTCGGCGGCGGCGCGGAGCTGGTCGAGGATCGCGTCGGTGGGCATCAGAACGCCTCCGCCAGGCCGGCTTCCTGCGCCGGATGGACCCCCTTGCGTCGACCGGGGATCTCCCCGCAGAGCCGGGGCGTCGGAAAGACCTTGCCCGGGTTGGCCAGGCCGGCCGGGTCGAACGCGCAGCGCAGCAACTGCATGGTGTCCAGGTCGTCGTCGGTGAACATGCGCGGCATGTACTTCGCCTTGTCCATCCCGACGCCGTGCTCGCCGGTTATCGACCCCCCGTGGCTGACGCAGAGGTCGAGGATCGCGCCGGAGACCTCCTCGGCGCGTTCGGTCTGCCCGTCCACGGACGCGTCGAACAGGACGAGCGGGTGCAGGTTGCCGTCGCCGGCGTGGAAGACGTTGGCGACCCGGATGCCGCGTTCGGCGGAGAGCTCACCGATGCGGCGCAGGACGGCGGGCAGGGCGGTGCGCGGGATGACCCCGTCCTGGACGATGTAGTCGGGGCTGATCCGCCCCACGGCGGCGAACGCGGACTTGCGGCCCTTCCAGAACAGCGCCCGCTCGGCGTCGTCGGCGGCGATCCGGATCTCGAACGCCCGGTTGTCCCGGCAGAGCCGTACGACCTGGTCGAACTGGGCGGCCACCTCCGGCTCCGGTCCGTCCAGCTCGACGATGAGCACCGCGCCGGCACCGGCCGGGTAGCCACAGTGCACGGCTTCCTCGGCGGCGGAGATGGCCAGCGCGTCCATCATCTCCACCGCCGCCGGCACCACTCCCGCCGCGATGATCGCCGAGGTGGCCGCGCCGGCCTGGTCGGTGCTCTCGAAGGCGGCCAGCAGCGTACGCACCGACTCGGGCAGCCGGGTCAGTCGCACGGTCACCTCGGTGGCGATGCCGAGGGTGCCCTCGGAGCCGACGAACGCTCCGAGCAGGTCGTAGCCGGGGGCGTCGGGCGCGCGGCCGCCGAGGCGTACCCGGTCGCCGTCGGGGGCGACCAGCTCGACGCCGGTGACGTGGTTGGTGGTGAAGCCGTACTTCAGGCAGTGGGCGCCACCGGAGTTCTCGGCCACGTTCCCGCCGATGGAGCAGATCTGCTGGCTGGACGGGTCGGGCGCGTAGTACCAGCCGTGCGGGGAGGCGGCCCGGGTGACCGCCAGGTTGATCACGCCGGGCTGCACGACCGCCCGCTCGTCGGCCGGCGCGATCTCCAGGATCTCCCGCATCTGCGAGGTGACGATCAGGACGCCGTCGGCGTGCGGCAGCGCGCCTCCGGAGAGCCCAGTGCCGGAGCCGCGGGCCACGAACGGGGTGTCGGCGGCGACGCAGGCGCGAACCACGGCGGCGCACTGCGCGGCGTCGGCGGGGAGCGCGACGAGGGCCGGGACCACCTTGTACTGGGCCAGCCCGTCACACTCGTAGGTGCGCAGCTGCTGTCGGTCGCTGATCACCCGATCCGCGCCGATGGCGGCGCGCAGGGCGGCGGTGAGAGCTTCGAGGTCCGTTCCGGCTGTGCTCATCGCCCACCTCCGCGCGTCGGGTCGGTCGTCGTCAGGGCATCCGTTCGTACGCCGGCACGGTGAGGAAGTCGGCGAAGTCGTCGGCGACGGCGACCTCCATGAACAGCGTCCGGGCGGCGGCGTAGTCGTCCGGGTCGCCGGGTAGCTTGGCGATCTCCTCGTCGGCGATGCGCTCGACCAGCTCACGGGTGACCCGGGCGCCGGTGTCGTCGAGGGTGAGGTCGTTGTGCAGCCACTGCCACACCTGGCTGCGGGAGATCTCCGCCGTGGCGGCGTCCTCCATCAGGTTGAAGATGGCCACCGCGCCGGAGCCGCGCAGCCAGCTGGCCAGGTACTGCACGCCGACGCTGACCGCGTTGCGCAGCCCGGTCTCGCTATGCGGGCCCGGGGTGGCGCGCACGGAGAGCAGGTCGGCGGCGGTGACCCGCACGTCGTCGCGGGTGCGGTCGAGCTGGTTCGGCCGGTCACCGAGCACCGTGTCGAAGACCTCCCGGCAGATCGGCACCAGGTCGGGGTGGGCCACCCAGGAGCCGTCGAAACCGTCACCGGCCTCGCGGGTCTTGTCGTCGCGGACCTTCGCCAGGGCGGTCTCGTTGACCTGCGGGTCGCGTCGGCTGGGGATGAAGGCGGCCATCCCGCCGATGGCGTGCGCGCCGCGCCGGTGGCAGGTCCGCACCAGCAGTTCGGTGTACGCCCGCATGAACGGCACGGTCATCGTCACCGCGTTCCGGTCCGGCAGCAGGAAGTCCGCGCCCCGGGTGCGGAACTTCTTGATCACGCTGAACATGTAGTCCCACCGGCCGGCGTTCAGCCCGGCGGAGTGCTCCCGCAGCTCGTAGAGGATCTCGTCCATCTCGAAGGCGGCCGGGAAGGTCTCGATCAGCACGGTGGCCCGGATGGTGCCGCGAGGGATGCCGAGCCTCTCCTGAGCGGTCAGGAACACGTCGTTCCACAGTCGCGCTTCGAGATGACTCTCCATCTTGGGCAGGTAGAAGTAGGGCCCGGCGCCGCGGTCGAGCTGCCGGCGGGCGCAGTGGAAGAAGTAGAGCCCGAAGTCGACGAGGCTGCCGGAGGTGCGCTCACCGTCCACGAGAATGTGCTTCTCGGTGAGGTGCCAGCCGCGCGGTCGGACCACGATCGTGGCCAGTTGGCCGTCGTGCAACGCGTACTGCTTGCCCTCGGGGGACGTGAAGGCGAGCTTGCCGTCGATGGCGTCGCGCAGGTTGAGCTGGCCGGAGATGACGTTCTCCCAGAGCGGGGTGTTGGCGTCCTCGTGGTCGGCCAGCCACACCTTCGCGCCGGAGTTCAGGGCGTTGATGGTCATCTTCGCGTCGGTGGGGCCGGTGATCTCGACGCGGCGGTCGACCAGGCCGGGTGCCGGCTCGGCGACCCGCCAGTCGGCCTCGCGGATCTCCCGGGTCCCGGGCAGGAAGTCCAGCAGCCCGCCGTTGGCCAGCTCGGCTTCACGCTGTCGGCGCAGCGCGAGCAGGTTCTGGCGACGCGAATCGAAGGCGCGGTGCAGATCGGCGAGGAAGGCCAGTGCCTCCGGGGTGAGGATCTCGTCGTACCGGGGGTGCATCGGGCCCGTGACCTCGACGCCGGCAGGGACAGTCATCGGCTCGCTCCTCACCAAAACATGCGTGGTGATCGATTGGATGCGCTCCTGCCGACTGTAGTTCTCGCAGTTCGGGGCCGCGACCTGAGCGACGACACAGTCGCCGGGAGCGGTCGACCCGGTGCGGCGAACGGCGCCCTGGGCGCGGCGAGCGGCAGTTGGCCCGCAACGATGGCCCGCGCGGCCATGATCGGTCGGCCACGCCGCCTCCCGACCTGCCAGCGGCATCCCACCCTCGAAAGTTTCGGAGCCAGCACCACGGGGGCCGCGCAGGTCACGTAATGGATTTCCGGAAGTGTTCGCGCTTGACGGGGTGCATCGACGGCCTTAACGTTTCGGGCAAGTTTCCGGTCCCCGCTCGCAGAAGCTGTCCGCGCCACCACGGTCGGCCCGAGGCCCCGGACACCCGGCACCGCCCCCGCTCCCAGCCCGCCAGCACCATGCCCGCACCCTCCATTTCATGATCGACCAATATCGATTGGTGCCGAAAGGAAGGCAGATGAAGCAACGACGGTGGATCACTGTCGGCGCGGTCGCGGTCGCGACCGTCGCGGCACTGAACGCGGTGCCCGCCACCGCGAACCGGCCGTACGATCCCACTGCCCAGAGCCTGGGCGCTCTCGGGCAGCGCCACGGCCTCCAGGTCGGCACCGCGGTGGACCTGGCGGCCCTCAACGACGCCAACGACCCGCAGTACCGCAGACTGGCCGCCTCCGAGTTCTCCTCGGTCACCGCGGAGAACGCGATGAAATGGGAGAGCCTGGAGCCCACCCGCGGCGTGTACGACTGGGCCGCGGCCGACCAGCTCGTCGAGTTCGCCCGGCGCAACAAGCAGAGCGTGCGCGGCCACGTGCTGGTCTGGCACAGCCAGCTGCCCACCTGGCTGACCAGCGGCGTCGCCGACGGCTCCATCAGCAAGCAGGAGCTGCGCGAGCTGCTGCGCAAGCACATCACCACCGTGGTCAGCCGCTACAAGGGCAAGATCTGGCAGTGGGACGTCGTCAACGAGGCCGTCAGCGACCCGTGGGACACCCCGTCGACCCTGCACTACAAGGGCTTCTGGGCGCAGAACCTCGGGCCCGGCTACATCGCCGACGCGTTCCGCTGGGCTCGGGCCGCCGACCCCCGGGCGCTGCTGTTCTACAACGACTACAACATCGAGGCGTTCGGCTCCGGTAACCCCGCCGACGACAAGTCGCAGTTCGTCTACGACATGGTCAAGGGGTTGCGCGCCCAGGGCGTCCCGGTCGACGGCATCGGCTCCCAGGGCCACCTGGGTACGCAGTACGGCAACTACGACACCCTCCAGGTGACCGCCGCGCTGAAGAAGTTCACCTCGCTCGGTGTCGCCACCGCGTTCACCGAGGTCGACGTTCGCAGCGAGTTGACCGAGGCGGTCCAGGCCGGCAACTCGGCCGAGATCAACCCCCGGTTGCAGGCGTCGGCCGCCAACTTCAGCGTGCTGATGAAGGCCTGCCTGGCCGTACGCAGCTGCCTGTCGTACACCGTCTGGGGCTTCACCGACCGGCACTCCTGGGTGCCGGGCTGGTTCAACGAGCCGCCGCAGGGCATGGCCACCATCTACGACGAGAACTACCAGCCCAAGCGGGCGTACCACGAGCTGAAGTCCGACCTGATCTTCGCCGGCCCGCCGTACGTCCTGCCCCGCATCGCACCCAAGCCGCGCCGCTGACCCACCGGTCCGGCTGTACCGACCACTGGGCCGTGTGGGGCTCCGCGCCCCACACGGCCCGCGCGCAACGGTGCTTCCAGCGATGCTCCGGCGGTAGGATCGCTGGCACCTCGGCGAAGACTGTCGCCCGCGTCATCCGGAGTCCGCGTGCCCGAGCAGCCCGCCGTCGACGTCACCGCGGCCCCCGGAGGTGCTGTTCGCCGCGCGATTCCGTCCTTGGTCAGTTTTTTTGGACGGCGCGTGGCCGACCGTCGGTACCGGACGGCCCGCCGGGCACTGGCCGTCGTGTGCCTGATCGCCGTTGGGGCGGTGCCGGCCGGGTCGTCGGCGGCCGCCACGACCCAGTCCGCGGCCCTGCGGGTGCTCCAGATGAACCTCTGCAACAGCGGCCGCGCCGGCTGCTACACGGGTCGGTCGGTGACCGCGGCGGCCGAGGTGATCAGCGCGGAGGCACCCGACGTGGTCTCCCTCAACGAGATCTGCCGGGGCGATGTGGCCGCACTCGAGCGAGCGTTCGGCAACGTCCACCCCGGCGGCGCCGTCGTGTCCGCCTTCCAGGCTGCCGGCGACCGTCCCAGCGGCGCCGTCACCCGGTGCCGCAACGGCGAGCCGTACGGCATCGGCCTGCTGACCCGCCTCAAGGCGGTGACCACCCCGTACACGGTGCGCAGCGGGATCTACCCGACGCAGGACGTCGCCGACCCCGAGGAACGCGCCTGGCTCTGCATCCACGTTCCGGGCGCGGTGCACGCCTGCACGACACATCTGGCGGCCACCAGCGGCACCATCGCGCTCGCCCAGTGCCGTCACCTGCTCGACACGGTCGTGCCGGCGATCCGCGGCAACAACGGGTACGCGCCCACGGTGCTGAGCGGCGACCTCAACCTCCGACATGACCACCACCCCGTCGTGCAGTCCTGCGTGCCCCCGGATTACCTGCGGATCGACGACGGCGCGCTACAACACGTCATGGCGACAACCGACGTCACGATCTGTTGCCGACGGTCGATAGGAATGCGCGGGGCGACCGACCATCCCGGGCTGCTGGCCACGCTCACCAGTACGCGCAGACGTCCCGGCTGAACCACCGCCGCACCGAGTCGGGCGCCCGGGCCACCTGTTCGCGGGCCCGACGCCGCAGTCGGTCAGCCGCCGCTGCCGCTATCGCACGACGCGGGCGACGGCGCCGTTGAAGGACACGTCCTGCACGGACGGACGAGGCTGCGGTGCGTCATCCGCGTGCCACCGCGCCACGGACACGATGCCCGGGTCGACGAGGTCCAACCCGTCGAGCAGGTCGGCGAACTGCTCCGTGCTCCGGGCGCGGAACCGGCCGTCATGATTGCTGGCTTCCAGCTTGGCGGTCACGCTCGGGGGCAGGTATTCCCAGGTGACGTGCGAGGCGACCACGTAGCTGCCGGCCGGGAGCGCGGCGACGAGCCGGTCGAGAATGCCCTTGGGGTCCTCGTCATCACGGATGAAGTGCAGGATCGCCACCAGCATCAGCGCGACGGGCTCGGACAGGTCCAACGTGGTCCGCAGATCCGGATGGGTGAGGATCGTGTCCGGCTCGCGCAGGTCGGCGTCGAGGTACGCGGTCCGGCCCTCGGCCGTGCTGCTCAGCAACGCGCGGGCGTGGGCGAGGACGATCGGGTCGTTGTCGACGTAGACGACCCGGGCTGACGGGTCGATCGCCTGGGCGACCTCGTGCGTGTTGTCGGCGGTCGGAATGCCGGTGCCGATGTCCAGGAACTGCCGGACGCCCTGCCGCGCCAGGAAACGCACCGCACGTTGGAGGAACATCCGGTTCTCGACGGCGGCCAGCCGGACGGTGGGCATCGCGGCAGCGAGGGCTTCGCCGGACTCCCGGTCAGCGGCGAAGTTGTCCTTGCCACCCAGCAGGTAGTTGTACCTGCGGGCCGGGTGCGCGACCGTGGTGTCGATTCGGTCCGCCGCTGACAGTTCCCCGCTCAGGCCGGTCACCGGGCCTCCCATCGCCGCGTCGGACCTCTACAAGGTACACACCTGACCTTCGTCGGGGAGTCCCGCGATAGCGGACCGATTCTGTCCGCCGGGCATGGCAGGGTGGCCCTGGATGACGGTCTGCCTTGCTGCGCGACCCACGACACCCGCCACGAACGGAGCACCCGATGAGCCGCCACATCCAGGTCACCTTCGACGCCCACGACCCGCGGGCGCTCTCGTCCTTCTGGCGCGACGTACTGGGCTACGTCCTCCCCGGCCCGCCCGGAGTCGATCTGCCCGAGGGCGCCGACCCGCTGGCCGCGTGGGACGACTTCCTCGCGCGCATCGGCGTACCGGAGGAGGAGCGCAACACGAGATCGGCCATCGAGGACCCGGACGGGCACGGCCCACGGCTGTTCTTCCAGCAGGTGCCGGAGGACAAGGTCGCCAAGAACCGCGTCCACCTCGATGTCCGGGTGGCCCCGGGGCTCCAGGGAGAGGAGCGGATGGCGGCGCTGGAGGCCGAGTGCGACCGGCTCGTCGCGCTGGGCGCGAAGCGGGTACGCCGCGACGAGCCCGCTCCCCCGCTGAGCGCCGGCTTCATCGTGATGGCCGACCCCGAGGGCAACGAGTTCTGCCTGGACTGACGCGCGTCAGCCGTGGCGCGGCCGCTGCGGCAACGATGCCGCTCGTCAGGTGATGGTGGGGCTGCGGCGTTCCAGCAGGACGACGTCCCGCCAGCGGTCGTGCTGGCGACCGATCCGCTCGCGAACTCCGACGACGCGGAACCCGGCCCGCTCGTGAAGGGCCAGGCTGGCGGTGTTCTCCGGAAAGACTCCGGACTGGATCGTCCAGATGCCGGCAGCTTCGGTCGAGGCGATCAGCGTGTCCAGCAGCAGTCGGGCGATCCCGCGCCCGTGTGCGGTCGGGTCGACGTAGACGGAGTGTTCGACCACGCCGGCGTAGACCGCGCGGGTCGAGGTCGGTGCGACGGCGATCCAGCCGAGGACGGCGCCCTCGCCGGTGACGGCCACGAAGCGGTGCGCGGCCAGCCGCGCGGCGTCGAACGCCGGCCAGGCGGGCGCGGCGACCTCGAAGCTCGCGTCGCCGGCGTCGAGCCCGGCCTGGTAGATGGCAAGGACCCGCTCGGCGTCGGCGGTGGCCATGGGACGCACGGAGATGTCGGTCATCAGCAGGCTCCGTTGGGGTCGGGGACGGGTCACGCAGAGGTGCGTCTGTCACATTCCGGCGGCGCCGACTGGTCGTGCTCAGCCCTGGTCGTGCTCAGCCCTGGCCGGGTTCGCCGGTCTGCTCCCACATCGACTTCATCTCGCCGAACGCCTGCTCCATGATCTGGACCATGGCGGCGCGGGCGCGGTCCCCGTCGCGGCGCTGGATCGCCTGCGCCACGTCGGCGTGCAGCTGGAGGGCCTGCTCGTGCGGGTAGTGCGGCATCAGGTCGTAGTGGTGCCGGCCGGTGAGCACCTCCGCCACCAGGTCCTGAAGCTTCACGAACATCTCGTTGCCGGAGGCGGCCAGCACCCGCCGGTGGAACTCGATGTCGAGGTGGAGGAAGCGCTCCTCGTCCCCCGCTTTTCCGGCGGCCCACATCTTGGCCGCCAACCCGACGAGGTCGCTCGCCTCGTCGTGGTCGACCCGGCGAGCGGCCAGCCAGGCGGCGTGCGGCTCGACGGCCGTCCGTAGTTCGGTGATCGAGCGCATCTGCGCCATCCGGCCTTCCGAGGCCAGTCGCCAACGGATCACCTGCGGGTCGAAGACGTTCCAGTCGCGTGTCGGCCGGATCAGCACCCCCACCCGGCGGCGGGTCTCGATGAACCCCATGGCGGCGAGCACCCGCAGCACCTCGCGGACGACCGAGCGGGATACGCCGTACCGGTCGACCAGCTCGTCGATGTTGAGGACGGAGCCGGGCGTCAGTTGGCCGCCGCAGATGGCGGTGCCGAGGTGGTCGAGAACTTGTGCGTGCAGCCCGGCCTCGGCAGGGGCCTTCTGGACGGCTGCAACCCCTGATGAGGACCGGTCCACGCGTTGGAGCATATCAGTTGAAGATCACCCCTTGAATAAATCCGCTTTATCGGCCTAGCATCCGGACGTTAAGCGGACGTTAACAGCGAGGTCGCGCTCTACCCCCGAAGCGGCGACCACGACAGAAGGAGAGATGGACGTGCGGCGTCGATCCATATTGGGAACTTTTCTGGCCGTGGTTGCCGCCATGGGCCTGTCGGCGTGCGGCGGCGACGGCGACGACAGCGCCTCGTCGAAGACCGTGCGGGTGACCCTGGCCAACCACGTGTGGACGGAGAACATCAAGCAGGCCCTGCCCGAGTTCGAGAAGCAGACCGGCCTGAAGGTCGAGGTCACGCAGCTCGGCGAGGACCAGCTCTCCGACCAGTACAACGTCAAGCTGAACGCCGGCTCCAGCGACATCGACGTGATGATGTACCGCCCCCTGCAGGAGGGGAAGCTGTTCGCCAAGAACAAGTACCTCGCCGACCTGTCCGACAAGGTGAAGTCCAACAAGGACTGGGACTTCAGCGACTTCCAGGCCGGCCCGGTCGACGCCACCTCGTACGAGGACAAGGCGGTCGGCGTTCCGATCATCACCGAGCAGGAGGTCCTCTACTACCGCAAGGACCTGCTGGCCAAGGCCGGCCTGACCGCCCCACCGAAGACCCTCGACGAGCTCAAGGCGGCCGCCGCCAAGATCAAGGCTGCCGACCCGAGCATCGCGGGCTTCGTGGCGCGGACCGGCAAGTCGCCGGCGGTCACCCAGTTCTCCAGCTTCCTCTACAGCTTCGGCGGTGACTTCGTCGACGGCAGCGGCAAGGCCGCCGTCAACAGCGAGCAGGCCAAGCAGGCGTACGCGTACTACGGCGGGCTCCTCAAGGACCACGGCCCGGCGAACGTCAGCACCGACATGAGCTGGCCCGAGGCGATGGCCATCTTCACCCAGGGCAAGGCCGCGTTCTACACCGAGGCGAACTCGCTCTACAAGAACGCCACCGACCCGGCCAAGTCGAAGGTCTCCGAGACCGTCGGCTTCGCGCCCTTCCCGGCCGGACCCGCCGGTTCCAAGCCGTACAACATTCCCTCCTGGGCGCTGGGCATCAACGACAACTCGGAGAACCAGAGCAACGCCTGGAAGTTCGTCGAGTGGGCGACCAGCAAGGAGCAGACGCTCGCGCAGCAGAAGTCCGGCGTGCCGGGCGCGCGTACCTCGGTCTGGGCCAACCCGGAGGGCACCGCCACGTACCCGAAGGACCTCGTCGAGGCCATCGCGGCCAGCACGAAGGACGGCGTGGGCCACGACCGGCCCCTGGTCAACAAGGTCGCCCAGGCCGCGAGATCGTCGGCCAACCGATCGTCGACGCCATCGCCGGCAAGGACGCGGCGGCGGCGGCCGACAC
>NZ_RCVJ01000182.1 GCF_003667505.1 Micromonospora sp. BL4 | reverse complement strand
CCCGGCAGCCGCGCCGCACGGCCGTCCGACCCCGGGAGCACGTCCACCTCCGGCTCCGCGAGCGGCACCCCGGCCCGAGGCGGCAACGCGTCGACCAGAGGTACGCCCGCGAGCGGCGCCTCAGCCCCCGGCGGCGGCGCGCCGATCGGAGGTACGCCCGCGAGCAGCGCCTCAGCCCTCGGCAGCAGCGCGCCAGGAGGTACGCCCACGAGCGGCGCCTCGGCCGGGGGTGGCGGCGCGCCAACCGGTGCGGCCGTCAGCCGGCGCAGGCGCTGGCGTACCTCTGTCTGCTCGTCGTGCGACACAGCGCGACGCTATGGCGACGGGCGGCGCGGCGGGGTGCGGTGGCCTCGCCCTGTGGATAGCCGAACCCACTGTGGACAACGCCCTGATCAAGTCCGGATCTGCTATGGCGCCGGCAGCTTCCCAGCTCGGTTGCCCGAGGCGATGGCTGGCACCGCCGGCAGGTTGGCCGGCACCGCCACCAGGCATGCCGGCAGGCCCCGGTGATGAGTTGTCGCGCCCGGGCCCGTCACACGTACGACGGGACACGACGAGGCGGAAGGATGACGTGATGAGTGCGGACATGCGGCTGGAGGAGCTGGGCGTGAGCGGTCTGGGCGAGGTCGACGAGCCGGCGTTCTCGGGGCTGGCGCAGCGGCACCGGCGGGAACTGCACGTGCACTGCTACCGGATGCTCGGGTCGTTCGAGGACGCCGAGGACACCGTGCAGGAGACGTTCCTGCGTGCCTGGCGGCGGCGGGAGACCTTCGCGGGGCGGTCGACGTTCCGGGCCTGGCTGTACCGGATCGCCACCAACGCCTGCCTCGACCTGCTCGCCAAGCGCCGCCCGGAGCCCGCGACCGGCGGCGAGGTGCTGTGGCTACAGCCGTACCCGGACCGGCTGCTCGACGAGCTGCCCGCGGGCGACGCGGACGAGCCGGAGACCGTCGCCGTCGCGCGGGAGACGATCGAGCTGGCGTACCTGGTCGCCGTCCAGCACCTCGCGCCGCGCCCGCGGGCCGTGCTGATCCTGCGGGACGTGCTCGGCTGGCCCGCGAAGGACGTCGCAGAGTTGCTCGGGGACTCCGTCAACTCCGTGAACAGCGCGTTGCAGCGTGCCCGCGCAGGCATGCGGGAGCACCTGCCCGCCGAGCGGCAGGACTGGACCGGCGGCGAGGAGGACGCCGGGACCCGCGACCTGGTGCGCCGCTTCACCGACGCCAGCGTGGCCACGGACATCGACACACTCGCCACGATGCTGCGGGACGACGTCCGCTGCTCGATGCCGCCCACCCCGGGCCTGCACGTCGGCCGCGACGCGGTGGTGCAGGACTGGACCGAAGGCGGCTTCGAGGACCTGGGGCGCCTGCGCACCGTCCCCACCTCCGTGAACCGCCAGCCCGCCATCGCGTTCTACCTCTGGCGCGAGCAGGAGCAGGCGTACCTGCCGCTGACCATCGACGTACTGCGCATCACCGGCGGCGCGATCACCGAGATCACCATCTTCCACAACGACCAGTTCCCGCGACTCGGGCTGCCGGAGCGCCTGCCGGCCTACGGCACGGAGTAGTCCCGGTGCCGACGCTCACGCTGCGCGGCGGCGGGCGTGTCGTGGTGGTCGCGGCCCAGTGGCGCGACGCGTTCGGCGTCGTCACCCGCGGGCGGGTGCAGCTGGAGCTGCGCGACGGCGAGCCCGGGCCGGTCCTCGGCCGCGACGCCGGGTTCTGGTTGCGCGGCACCGGCGTCCGCGCCCTGCGGAACCCCGACCGTCGCACGGCGAGGGTGCGCATCGTCACCCCGCGTCGCGCGCCAGTCAACACATCCCGTACGCCAGTTGCCGATCGATGGAGGAACGACATGGACAGCAGAAATGACAGCGGGGTCGTGGCGAGCCCGGCGTCGGGCCGGACCAGCCACACCCACCGACTCCGCGGGCTCGCGGTCACCGGCTTCCTTGCCGCGCTCGCAGCGATGGTGGTCACCACCCTCGCCGCCGCGCTCGCCGAGGCCGTTGGCGTCGACTTCGAGATTCCCGATGGTGGCGAGACGATCCCGTTGGCCGGGTTCGCCGTGGTGACCGGCTTCTTCTCGGTCGTGGGCATCCTCATTGCCGTCGCTCTTCTTCGCTGGAGCGCTCGCCCCGCCGAACGATTCGTCTGGACGGCAGTGTCGCTGACCGCGATCTCGCTGGTCCCGCCCCTCCTCTCCGGGGGAGACACCGCCACCGTCACCGCCCTCCTCGGGCTGCACCTCGTCCCTGCGGCGGTGATGATCCCTATCCTGACGCGGAGCCTCCGCACCCACCTTCCGGAGTGAAGACCCAACGCCATCCGGTTCGGTCGGGGTGCACGAGGTAGCTGGTCGCGTTCACCCTGGCCGAGCCCGGCAGTAAACCGACCCTCGCAACAGTTGAGCCCGGCGCACCCATCACGGGTGGCCGGGCTCCTGCTTGTCTGTGGTCAGCTGACGGTGCCGATGCCCTTGGCCAGGTTCACGAAGCTCTGCCAGGCTGCCGGCTCGAAGGTCAACGTTCCGCCGTCGCGGTCCGTCGTGTCGCGGACGAGGACGACGCCGGGAAGGTTGTCGGCGACCTCGACGCAGTCACCCTGGTTGTTCCCACTCTTCGAGGACTTGCGCCACCGCGCGCCGGTCACGTCCATGATCCTGCCGCTTCCCTCAGGAGATCCAGGGAGCGAGCACGAGGAAGGGCTTCGCCCCGTATCCGTTCCCACCGTCTGTTCAGGGTAACAATTTCGGTCGGCTCATCGATGACGTGCGCTTGCGCCTGACTGTCGACGTGGACGACGGGCGAGCGGGCCTGTGCATGCGTCTGATCAACCTACGGTGCCGATGCCCTTGGCCAGGTTCACGAAGCTCTGCCAGGCTGCTGGCTCGAAGGTCAACGTTCCGCCGTCGCGGTCCTTCGTGTCGCGGACGAGAACGACGCCGGGAAGATTGTCGGCGACCTCGACGCACGAGCCACCGTTGTTGCCGCTCTTTGTGCTCTTGCGCCACCGCGCACCGGTCATGTCCATGATCCTGCCGCTTCCCTGATCAGGTTTAGAGACTGGGTTCGGGAGAGAGCTTCGCCCCTGATGCGCTCCCATCTACGACTGAGCGTAGCAACGGCCGCAGTCTGATTAAGGATTTGCGCTGGCGCTTGACTGTCGACGTGAGCGACGTGCTCGCCGCTGGGCAACTCCGCGATGATGAATCCGCCGCCAAGCCCCGGATACATGCCGACATCCTTGGGCACGATGTGCACCTGCACCGCGGTGAGGGTCGCACATTCGGAGAGATGCTGGATCTGCTCACGCATCAACTCACGGTCGCCGTACGCCGACTGGTACAGCACGCCCTCGAAGATGACCGTCGTCAGTAGCGGCGGGCTTTCCCGGCGAAGGACAGCTTGACGCTCGATACGTGAGGCGACCAGCTCGTCAACCTCGGCGGTGGTCAGCGCCTCACCCGCGAGGGTCGCCCGCGCGTACGCCTCGGTCTGAAGCATTCCAGGTATCCAGGTGTGCTCGAACCAGCGCAGTGCCAGCGCCTCCCGCTCCCAGTCGACCCACTCGCGCAACCACTGGGGCTCGCGTCGCCTCAGGACATCGGGCCATAGGTCACTAACGTCCCGTCCAAGGATCGCTGCCACCTGTGCGCGTCGGCGAGGTTGCGGCACACGTCCTGGCGAGAGCCATCGCGCTGCCGTCTTCGGGTCTACACCGGTCTGGCCTGCAAGGCTCTCCGCAGTCTCCCCAGCTTCAGCCATCGCCATCTGGAGTACGTGGTTCATCCCGCCTCCCCTGAGGACGTCCCGGATATCTCGGCACCATACATCAACGTTGTGTACTGATCCCGTCGCGCTCGGCAAGGTGCTTTGTAGACGGCGCGGCCGGCAGGGAACCCGATCCCGGCGGACGCGTTCGTAGCGGGGCCGCCCCCACGGGCGAGCACTCACCGGGGCGGCCCCTCCCACCAGCCTTCAGGGGAAGACCGTGTCGAACGACGAGCCACCGCCGAAGCCCGTGAACCCACCGCCAGCGGTCGCGAGGACCGCGCGCAAGGTTCAGGCCGGCGACGTCCTGCTCCTGACCCGTGCGGCAAGCCCGCAGTTCGTCCGGCCCGTCACGGCGCGGGTCATCCGGGTGCTGGACTGGATCACGTACGACGGCTGGCTGTGGATCGACGCGTACCAGCTCGGGCCGGACGGCATGGCGGTGGACCGGCGGACCCTCTACTTTCTGCCCCGGAATGCGCAGTGGGTGCAGGCGTCGGCGGTCGTCCGCGAACGCCGCCGGCCGGTCCGTCGGGCACCGATGAGGGCGGGCGGATGATCGCCCGCTCGGAACACCCCGTGATCAGGCCCTCGTGGCGCTGCCGTACCTGCGGGATTGCCTGGCCCTGCTCGGCCGCGAAGCTGCGACTCCTCGGCGAGTACCGCGATGACCGCCCGGCCCTGCTGATCCACCTGGCGTCCCTTCAGCAGGAAGCCGCCCGCGATCTCGCCGCGCTGAACCCGAGCAACCCGCCCGCCAACCTCACGGACCGCTTCGTCGACTGGGCTCGTGTCCGCTGACGCGAGAACGACCCGCACGTGAGCCGACCGAGGTCAGCGGGCCTCCGGGTCGAGGCCGAGCACGGCCCGCCCCCCGTCCACCGGCAGGGTGACCCCGTTGATGAAGCTGGCCGCCGGCGACAGCAGGTACGCGACCGCCTCCGCCACCTCGTCGACCGTCCCGATCCGGCCCACCGGGTGCAGCCGGGTCAGCTCGGCGTCGATCCACTCGGCCTGGGTGGGCTCCTGGTCGGCGAGGAAGTCGCCGTGCCGCTCGGTGGCGATCGAGCCGAGCGCTACCGCGTTGGCCCGGATGCCGTGCCGCCCGTACTCGACGGCCAGCGCCCGGGTCAGCCCCTCCACGGCGGCCTTCGCCGTCGAGTACGGCAGCGCGCCCGACACCGGCCGGCGGGCCTGGTGCGACGAGACGTTCACGATGGCGCCACCCGCGCCGGCGGCCAGGAACCGGCGGACGGCCACGGCGGCGCCCACCACGGCCGGGCGGAGGTTCTGGCCGATCAGGTCGAGCACCGCGTCGGCCGACGCCGAGTGCAGCGCGGCGTCCCGGAACACGGCGGCGTTGTTCACCCAGCCGGTCAGCGGCCCGGAGCGCTGGGCCAGCTCGGCGGCGCGCTCGGCCACCTGCTCGTCGCCGGCGTCGCCGATGACCGCGACCAGCCGGTCGGCGGCCGGATGCCCGGCGAGCCAGTCCACCGCGTCGGCGTCCCGCTCCACGACGACGACGGTGGCACCGGACGCCACGAGTCGTTGCACCACGGCCCGGCCGACGCCACGGCCGCCGCCGGTCACCACGCACGACGTGGACACCGGGCTCAGCCGCCCGGCCTGCGGTGGACGACGACGCAGGCCAACCCCGGGCCCGCGTGTGCGGCGACCACGGCGCCGGCCTCGGAGACGTACGTGTCGTGCAGCCGGTCGCCGAGTCGCTCGGTGAGCGCGGCGAGCAACGCCTCGGCCCGCTGCGGCGCGGCCAGGTGGTGCACCCCGAGGTCCACCTCGTCGTCGCCGGCCGCCTCGACGGCCAGGTCGACCAGCCGGGCCACGCCCCGGCTGGCGGTGCGCACCTTCTCCCGCAGCACGATCGAGCCGTCCGGCATGTGCATGATCGGCTTGACCGACAGGGCCGTGCCGAGCAACGCCTCGGCGGCGTTGATCCGGCCACCACGGCGGAGGAACTCCAGCGTGTCGACGTAGAACCAGACGGTGGTCCGGGCGACGGCGGCGAGCGCCGCGTCGCGTACGCCGGACAGGTCGGCACCGGCCTCGGCGGCCGTGGCGGCCGCGATGGCCGGGAAGCCGAGCCCCATGCCGGCCGAGCGGCTGTCCACGACCTCGACCCGGCCGTCCAGGTCGGCGGCGGCGAGCCGGGCCGCCTCGACCGTGCCGGACAGGCCGGCGGAGAGGTGCACCGAGACGACACCGTCGGCGCCGGCGTCGAGGAGCTGACGGTACGTCTGGGCGAACTGCTCGGGCGCCGGGCGGGAGGTGCTGGCCGTGACCCGCCGGCCGCTCAGTGCCAGGGTGGCGTCGGCCGGCTGAGTCTCCACCCCCTCCAGCCCCTCCGCGCCGTTCAGCACGACGGTCAACGGCACGACGGTCAGCCGGTGCGCCTGCACCAGGTCGGGGGGAAGGTAGGCGGTGGAGTCGATGACAACCGCGACGGGCATGCCCGGCACGCTAGCCGATCGGGGCGCTGAACGCCGAGGCGCGAGCGCGCCGGGCAGCGGGGGCCGGTCGGAACGGGACGGCGTTCAGACCGCGTCGGCGACAGCCGGGACGGCGATCAGGCCGACGTTGTGCGCCCGCAGCTGCCAGCCCCGGACGTCGTCGTGCCGCAGCTCGGTCCAGTGGCAGTTGGCCAGCGAACCGACGCTGCGCAGCACGCCGGCATCCCAGCCGAGCAGGTGACCGACGCCCTGCCGGGAGCCGCCACCGTGGGTGGCGATCACCACGGTGCCGCCGGGCGCCGCGTCGGCGGCCTCCTGCAACGCGGCGGCGACCCGCTGGCCCAGGTCGGGCAGGGGCTCAAGGTCCGCGCCGGGGGCCGGGTCGCCGGACCGCCAGCGGGCGTACTCGGCGGGGAAGCGCTCGGCGACCTCGGTCAGGTGCAGGCCCTGCCACTGCCCGAAGTGCCGCTCGCGCAGCCGGGCGTCGGTGCGGACCGGCAGGCCGGTCAGCGCGGCCAGCGCGGCGGCGGTCTCCGCGGCGCGGCTCAGGTCGCTGGACACGATCGCGTCGGGACGCAGCGACGCGAGCAGCGGCGCGGCGTCGCGGGCCTGGTCGCGGCCCAGCTCGTTGAGGGGTACGTCGGTCTGCCCCTGGACGCGGTTGGCGGCGTTCCAGTCGGTGTTGCCGTGCCGCCAGATGATCAGCCGGGTCATTCGGCCGTGGCGGACCCGCTGGCGTCGGCCTCGACCAGGTCGCGGTCGACGAACGGGATCGTGGGGCAGTCTTTCCAGAGCCGGTCGAGCGCGTAGAACTCGCGCTCCTCGGTGTGCTGGACGTGCACCACGATGTCGACGTAGTCGAGCAGCACCCAGCGGCCGCCGCGCTCACCCTCGCGCCGCACCGGCTTGGCCTTCTCCGGCAGCTCCAGCAGGCGCTCCTCGATGGCGTCGACGATGGCCAGCACCTGACGCTCGTTGGGGGCGGCGGCGAGCAGGAACGCGTCGGTGATGGCGAGCTGGTCGCCGACGTCGATGATGGTGATGTCCTGCGCCTTCTTGTCGGCGGCGGCCTGGGCGGCGGCGATCGCCAGCTCGTGAGCGCGTTCGGAAACTGTCACCGTTCTCCTTCGATCAACCGTGCGATCCTCCAAGCGTCTCATACCCGGCGGCGCCCCGACTTGTCAGTTCTGGTCGATTAGCCGCATGAATGGGGGTGAACCGGGCGTGGTCAGCGCTGATACAGGTGCCGTTTGGCGATGTACTGCACCACACCATCGGGCACCAGGTACCAGACCGGCTCGCCCCGGGCCACCCGCGCACGGCAGTCGGTCGACGAGATGGACATCGCCGGCACCTGGATCAGGCTGACGGTGTCGGCGGGCAGGTGCTTGTCGGTGAGCTGGAAGCCGGGCCGGGTCACCCCGATGAAGTGGGCCAGCTCGAAGATCTCGTCCAGGTCCTTCCACGACAGGATGCGTTGCAGCGCGTCCGCGCCCGTGATGAAGAACAGCTGCACCTTGGGGCCGTACTCGGCGTGGAGGTCGCGCAGCGTGTCGACGGTGTAGGTCGGCCCACTCCGGTCGATGTCGACCCGGCTGACCTGGAACCGGGGGTTGGAGGCGGTGGCGATGACGGTCATCAGGTACCGGTCCTCGGCGGGGCTGACCGGCTCGTCCGCCTTCTGCCACGGCTGCCCGGTGGGGACGAAGACCACCTCGTCCAGGCCAAACCGGTCGGCCACCTCGCTGGCCGCGACGAGGTGCCCGTGGTGGATCGGGTCGAAGGTGCCACCCATGATCCCGATCCGCCGGATATCTTCCTCCACCCCGTGATCGTAGGCCGGGCGTCGCGGCCCACCGTTTCGGCCCGTCGACGGGTGACGGCGGCGACCAGTCGGCCCTGCTCCTGAGCGGGCCGGCGTCGACCTCCGGGCAGCGCCCTGTCGAGGGCGATACCTGTGGGTCATAAATATGACTCACAGGTATCACCCTCGAACGACCGGCAGCCCCGGGCAGGGCAGCAGGCCCGGCACGCGGTCACGGCACGCGGTCACGGCACGCGGTCACGGCACGCGGTCACGGCACGCGGTCACGGCACAAAGTCGCGACCAGGGGTCGCAGCGAGGGGTCGCAGCAAAGGGTCGCGGCACGACGACACACGCGCTTATACTCGTGTACGAGTAATCGCTGACGAGGATGGGAGCGTGCCGTGCCGAAGCGGCGCAAGGTCGGCAACCTGCTGGCGCTGGCCGTGCTGTCCGCCCTGGTCCAGCGGCCGATGCACCCGTACGAGATCGCCACCGCACTGCGCGCCTGGGGCAAGGACCAGGACATGGAGTTCAAGTGGGGATCGTTCTACACGGTGATCCGCAACATGGACAAACACGACATGATCGAGGCCGTGGAGAGCGTCCGCGACGGCCGGCGCCCGGAACGCACCGTCTACCGGATCACCGACGTGGGGCGGGCGGAGCTGGTCGACTGGGCCCGCGAGCTGGTCTCCACCCCGATGCCGGAACATCCCCGCTTCCGGGCCGGCCTGTCCGTGCTCGCCGCGCTGCATCCCGACGAGGCCACCGCCCTGCTGCGGCAGCGGCTCGACCTGCTCGACGACGCGATCCGCCAGGACCGGGACACCCTCGACGCGCACCTGCGGGAGATCCCGCGGCTGTTCCTGGTGGAGTCGGAGTACGACCTGGCCATGCGGACCGCCGAAGCCGCCTGGCTGCGGGCCCTGCTCGCCGAGCTGACCTCGGGCAGCTACCCGGGTCTGGACACCTGGCGGGCCTTCCACGAGACCGGCGAGATGCCGGCGGAGCTGACCGAGCTGGCGGAGAGGACCAGCACCCCGGCCCCTGACACCCCCGACTGACGGACGGCTCCGGCGGGGTGCGCCAACACCCCGCCGGAGCCCTTACCTCGAACCGACACCTGGGAAGGCGCCCGGCCCGAAGCGGCAACCACGAGGATAACCGCGCTCCCTCCCAGGTCGGTCGCACGCGCACGCACCGACGACACCCCAGGGAGAGAGCATGACCACGGTACGAACCGCGATCGTCATCGGCGGCGGCATCGCCGGTCCGGTGACGGCGCTCGCGCTGCACCGCGCCGGCATCACCGCCACCGTCCACGAGGCGTACCCCGAAAGCGCCAGCGGGGCCGGCGGCATCGGCGGCACCCTCGCGCTCGCGCCCAACGGCGTGGCCGCCCTGCGCACGGTTGGCGCGGACGAGGCAGTGACAGCCATCGCGACCCCGATCGAGCGCACCGTGATGGCCGTCGGCCGCCGCCGCATCGACCTGCCCACGCTGGCCGGGGTGCCGCCACTGCGGGTGGTGCACCGGGCCGAGCTGCACCGGGTGCTGCACGACCGGGCGGTCGCCGAGGGCGTCCCGTTCGCGTACGGCAGGCGGTTGGTCGCCGCCGAGCAGACCGACAGCGGCGTGACCGCCCGCTTCGAGGACGGCAGCACCGCCACCGCCGACATCCTGGTCGGCGCCGACGGCATCCGCTCGACCGTCCGCGGTCTCATCGACCCGGCCGCGCCCGGCCCCCGGTTCACCGGGCTGCTCGGCTTCGAGGCGGTGGCCCGACACGAGGTGGACGCCGAGCCGGGCACGATGACCTTCGCGTTCGGGCGACGCGGCTACTACCTGTACTGGCCGGAGCCCGGTGGTGGCACCCGCTGGGGCGCCAACCTGCCGCACCAACGGCCGTTGAGCCTGGTCGAAGCCCGTGCGGTGTCGGCGGCGCGGTGGCTGGACACGCTGCGCACCACCTACGGCGACGACGATCCGGGCCGGGAGCTGATGGCGACCAGCAGCGCCGACGAACTCCAGGTCGTCGGCTCGTTGCAGATCATGCCGCCCGTGCCGCACTGGCACCGGGGGCGGATGGTGCTGCTCGGCGATGCGGCGCACGCCCCGTCGAACAGCTCCGGTCAGGGCGCGTCACTGGCGATTGAGAGCGCGGTGCAACTCGCCCGCTGCCTGCGTGACCTGCCGGACGTGGCATCGGCGTTCACCGCGTTCGAGCGGCTGCGCCGCGCGAGGGTGGAGAAGGTCGCCGCCCGAGCGGCGCGGATCAACCACGCCAAGGCGCCGGGGCCGGTCGCCCGGACGCTGATGCCGCTGCTCATGCCGCTGCTGGTGCGCACCGCGATGGACCCGGAGAAGACGGTCGCCGGCGAGCAGCGCTACGTCATCGACTGGGACGCCCCGGTCACGACGGAACCGGCGCTGCGCTGAGCCGGAGCGCGGGGTGGCCCGCCAGCCACCCCGCGCCTGCCGGTCTCAGGCCGCCGCGGCGGCCACCGCCGTCCGGGCGACCAGCGCGCGGCGCAGGTCGTCGTCGGCGTCGGTGACCACCCGACGCAGGCCGGGGGTCAGGTCGTCGCGGGCCAGCAGCGCCGCGGCCGCCTCCCGGGTCGGCTGCGCCACGGCGTAGCGGGGGAACGCCAGAGCGGCCACCCGGTCGGCGGTCCAGGGAGTACGACGACGCGCGGCCGCCGGCATGTCCGCGAAGTACCGCTCGACGTACGCCGCCGTCAGCTCGGCCTGCTCGGGCTGCCAGAAGCCCTCGGCGGTCGCCTCCAGCAGCCGACTGGACAGCTCGGTGTCCCCCACGATGATCTCCCACGCCGCCTGCTTCGCGGCCGGGTCGGGCAGGGCGGCCCGGCAGCGGGCGGCCCGTTCCGCGCCCGTGGAGCTGGGGTCGGCGGCCGCCTCGACGGCGATCTCCGCCTCGCCGGCCGCGCCCAGCACCACCAACCGGCGCAGCACCGCCCAGCGCAGCTCGGCGTCGACCTTCAGGCCGGCCGGCACGTCGCGGCCGGCGAGCCAGCCGGTGAGGAGATCCGCGTCGGTGGTCGCGGCGATCCAGCCCCGCGCGGCGGCGAGCTGCAACGACTCCCCCGCTGGCGCGCCGTCGAGCAACTGGCGGCACGCCCCGGCGACCCGGGCCAGCGCCGCGGACCGGGCCAGCGGGTCGAGGTAGCGGTCGACCAGGGACCGGCTGAGGGTGAGCACGTCCTCCGCGATGATCACCTCGGTCTCGGCCGGCAGCGCCGCGACCATCAGCTCGACCAGGCCGCTCACGGGCCGCTCGCCGTCGGTCGCCGCGTCCAGCGCCTCGCTCCAGAGCACCGCCCGCGCCAGCGGGTCGGCCAACCCGGGCAGCACCAGCGGCACGGCGTCCGCCGAGGCCGAATCGAGGCGCACCTTGGCGAAGGTGAGGTCGCCGTCGTTGGGCAGCAGCAGCCGGGCCGCCGCAGCGCCGGTCAGCCCGTCGAGCACGGTCCGCCCGCCGTCGGCGGCCGGGTCGAGATCCACCTCGTCGCGCTCCACGGTGCCGTCCGCCGAGTAGCGGCCCACGCCGATCCGGTGCGGACGCAGCACCGGGTGCGACTCGGGCGCGGTCTGCACCACGGCCACCTCGGTGTAGCGGCCGTCGGCGTCGACGGCGACCTCGGCGCGCAACGTGTTGACCTGCGCCCGCCGCAGCCACAGCTCGGCCCAGCCGGACAGGTCCCGGCCGCTGGCGGCGGAGAGGCTGGCCAGCAGGTCGGCGAGGGTGGCGTTGCCGAAGCGGTGCGCGGCGAAGTGCGCGTTCAGGCCGGCGAGGAACGCTTCGTCACCGAGCCACGCGACCAGCTGCCGCAGCACGCTGGCGCCCTTGGCGTACGAGATGCCGTCGAAGTTGAGCAGGCCCTCGTCGGTGTCGGCCACCTCCTCCGGGGCGACCGGATGCGTGGAGGGGCGCTGGTCGGCGGCGTACCCCCAGGCCTTGCGGCGCATGGCGAAGGTGGTCCACGCCTGGTCGAAGCGGGTCGCCTCGGCGGTGACCCGGGTGCCCAGGTATTCCGCGAAGGACTCGTTCAGCCACAGGTCGTCCCACCAGCGCATGGTGACCAGGTCGCCGAACCACATGTGCGCCATCTCGTGGGCGATGGTGGTGGCCCGCAGCTCCCGCTGGGTGTCGGTGACCGCCGAGCGGAACACGTAGTCGTCGCGGAAGGTGACGATGCCCGGGTTCTCCATCGCGCCGGCGTTGAACTCCGGCACGAACGCCTGGTCGTACTTGCCGAACGGGTAGCGCTCGGTGAAGAGCTGGTGGAACCGGTCCAGGCACTGCCGGGTGATGGTGAAGATCTCCTCGGCGTCGGCGTCCAGGTGCTCGGCGAGCGACCGGCGGCAGTAGATGCCCAGCGGCACGCCGTCGTGCTCGGCCCGCCGCACGTGGTACGGCCCGGCGATCAGCGAGAAGAAGTACGTGGCCAGCGGCTCGGTGGGGGCGAACTCCCACCGCCCGGGGGCCGGGTTGGCGGCCACCTCGGCGTTGCTGGCGACCGTCCACTCCGGTGGGGCGGTGACCGCCAGGGTGAAGGTGGCCTTCAGGTCGGGCTGGTCGAAGGCGGCGAAGATGCGCTGCACGTTGTCGAGGAAGGTCACCGCGTAGAGGTAGGTCTCGCCGTCGGCCGGATCGACGAAGCGGTGCATGCCCTCCCCGCTGTTGGAATACGTCATCTCCGCCTCGACGACCAGGGTGTTCTCCGCGCCCAGGTCGGTCAGCGGGAGCCGGTTGTCGCTCAGGACGCCGGGGTCGACGTCGCGGTCGTTGAGGCGTACCGCCAGGAGGGTGGCGGGCTTGACCTCGGCGAAGGTCGCGGTGCCGGGGGTCGCCCGGAACCGGATCTCGACGCGGGAGCGGAACAGCTCGCCGCCACCGGTCAGGTCGAGGTCCACCTGATAGGACTCGACAGTAATCGCCGCGCCACGCGCGGTCGCCTCTACACGGGTCAGGCTCGGCATCCGCTTATCCTGCCCGATGGGGATCCGCACGCGGTCACCACACGACCCTCGGCACTGGAGGAAAGAACCATGGCGCAGCACCCCAAGGGCGACTTCGACCTCTCGCGGGCGGTCTGGCAGCGGGCCGACGGGGACACCTCCGACAGCGCCGTCGAGGTCGCGTTCGTCGACGACCTGATCGGGATGCGCAACTCCGCCGAGCCGGAGGGGGCGGTGCTGGTCTTCACCCAGGCCGAGTGGGACGCGTTCGTCGCCGGCGCGCAGGACGGCGAGTTCGACCTGGACTGACGACGCCGGCCGGCAGCGTGCCGGCACCAGCTCGGCGAGGTGGAGGTGTCCCGATGCCCGCGACACCTCCACCTCGCAGACGCGGGGCGGGCCGTGGGCGACCGGTCAGCCATCGCCGTCACCGTCGCCCCAGCCGAGGCCGCCGGGGCCCGGGGCGTGGTGAAAACCCGGGTGCTCGGCCACGTCGACGCAGCGCTCGCCGTCCGGGCCGACCGCTCCGCAGAACAGCCGCTCGGCCCGGTGCCAGGCATCGGCCGGCGACAGGGCCGCCGCGCCGAGCGCCAGCTCCGGGCGGAGCAGGCTCAGCGCCTCCGCATACGTCACCGCCAGCTCGCGGGCGTCGGCCATGCCGGCCGCCGTGAAGCCCAGGTGCACCGTGAAGAACCGGTGCGGCCGGGTGGGCCGCCGAGGCGGCCCGATCAGCGCCCCCGGGTCGCGACTCCGACCCGCGCCGAGGCCGCCGACCGCCCGCCGCTGCCGCCAGTGCGGCGATCTGTTGTCCCGCATCCGCCCTCCCCGTGATTCCTTGTCGCGACCCGGCCGCACCATCGGCCCCAGCCGCCCCGGCCCCCGTCGCCGGCGACCACTCACCCGGAACTCAACCAGGTTCCCGCGCCGGTGGGAGGGGCCAGCGGACGCCGATCCGGTGGCCGGGCCACGCCGCACCCGCCGGCCGGCGCACGACCGATGCCGGTGCCGCGATTCAGGAGCCCCGACCTGGGTAGACGCACCCGGACGAGCAGACCGGCCGCATCCGCACGTGAGGAGACCCGATGGCGACCATGCCGGCCGACCGCAGCCCGGACAGCACGCTCGCGTTTCTCCGCGCCGGCTACCGGTTCATCGGGGAGCGCTGCGACCGGTACGGCAGCGACATCTTCCAGACCCGGATCCTGCTGGCTCCGACCATCTGCCTGCGCGGCCGGCCGGCCGCGACGCTGTTCTACGACGCCGAGCGCTTCCAGCGGCGCGCGGCGATGCCGCTGCGGGTGCAGCGGACACTGACCGGCCGGGGCGGCGTACAGGGGCTGGACGGGTCGGAGCACCGGGACCGCAAGGCCATGCTCATGTCGATCATGACACCGGTCGCCATCCGGCAGCTCGGGCAGCTCTTCGACGACGAGTGGCGGGCCCGGATTCCGGCCTGGGAGGCCGCCGCGCCGGTGACGCTCTACGACGAGCTGGGTCGGCTGCTGACCCGGGTGGTCTGCGCCTGGGCCGGAGTGCCGCTGGCCGAGTCACAGGTCGACCGCCGTACCGTCGAGCTGCACGCCATGATCGAAGCCCCGGCGCTGGTCGGCCCCCGGCACTGGCGGGGCCTGCTCGCCCGCCGCCGGGCCGAACGCTGGATCGCCGGCATCGTCGACCGGGCGCGGACCGGGATCTCCCCGCCTCCCGCCGGCAGCGCGCTGAAGGTGATCGCCGAGCACCGCGACGCGCGGGGCAGGCTGCTCCCCCGCCGGATCGCCGCGGTGGAGCTGCTCAACGTGCTGCGTCCGACGGTCGCCGTGGACCGGTTCATCGTCTTCGCCGCGCTCGCCCTGCACGACCATCCCGCCTGGCGGCAACGGGTCCGCGACGACGACGCGGCCACTGAGCAGTTCGTCCAGGAGGTACGCCGGTACTACCCGTTCTTCCCGACCGCCGCGGCCCAGGTCCGTCGCTCGTTCGACTGGCAGGGCCACCACTTCCCGCGAGGGCGACGGGTGCTCCTCGACCTGTACGGCACCAACCATCACCCCGCGCTCTGGCCCGAGCCGGAGCTGTTCCGCCCGGAGCGCTTCGCCGGCCGTACCGTGGACCCGTTCCAACTGATCCCGCAGGGCGGCGGCGACCACTGGACCGGACACCGCTGCGCCGGCGAGTGGATCACCATCGACCTGATGAAGCGGGCGGTCACCAACCTGACCAGCGCCATGCGTTACGAGGTGCCGCCCCAGGACCTGGCCCTGGACCTGCGCCGGATGCCGGCACTACCCCCCACCGGCCTCACCCTCACCAACGTCCGCCGCACCGCCTGACCCGCCGCCCCGCCGATCGTGCTGGTGAGCGGCGGGGCGGGGTGCGGTCCAGCCGGCGGTCAGGGGTGCAGGACGCTGCGGAGGCAGCCGTCCTGCTTCTTCTCGAACAGCTCGTAGCCGCGCGCGCCCTGCTCCAGGGGGAGCGGATGGGTGGCCAGGTAGCCGGGGTCGATCTCACCGGCGGCGATCCGGTCGAGCAGCATCGGGATGTAACGCTGCGCGTGCATCTGCCCCATCCGCAGCACCAGGGCCTTGTTCATCGCCGCGCCGAGCGGAAACTTGTCGATCAGACCGGCGTAGACGCCGACGATGCTCACCGTGCCGCCCTTGCGGCAGGCCATGATCGCCTGCCGGACCGACGTGGGCCGGTCCGTCTGCAACCGCGCCGACTGCTTCACCCGGTCGTACGCGTAGGTCGGCCCGACGTCGTGCGACTCCATGCCCACCGCCTCGATGCAGGCGTCCGGCCCGCGCCCGGCGGTCAACTCCCGCAGCGCCTCCAGCACGTCGGTCTCCGCGTAGTTGATCGTCTCGACGCCGACCCGGTCGGCCGCCGTGGCCAGCCGGTCCGGAAAACGGTCGATCATGATGACCCGCTCGGCACCGAGGAGTTGCGCGGACCGGGCCGCCATCTGACCGACCCCACCGGCGCCCCAGACGGCGACCACCTCGCCGCCGGTCAGTCCGCAGAAGTCCGCGGCCATCCAGCCGGTGGGCATCGCGTCGGAGGCGAAGACCACCGAGTCGTCCGGCACCCCGTCGGGTACGCCGAACGCACCGACGTCGCCGAACGGCACCCGGATGTACTCGGCGTGCGAGCCCGCGTACCCGCCGGCGGCGTGCGAGTACCCCAGGATGCCCGCCGGCGAGTGCCCCCAGAGCTTCTCCGTGAACACCGGCTGCGGGTTGGAGTTGTCGCAGAGCGAGTACTGCTCGGTCCGGCAGTACCAGCAACCACCGCAGGCGACCACCGAACCGACCACCACCCGGTCCCCGACCTGGTGCCGCCGTACGCCGGGCCCGGTCTCCACCACCTCGCCCGTGAACTCGTGGCCGAGGATGTCGCCCTCCCGCATCGCCGGCAGGTACCCGTTGATCAGATGGAGGTCGGAGCCGCAGACGCTGCTGGCCCGGACCCGGACGAGGATGTCCCCCTCGGCGCGGATCCGGGGCTCCGGCACGTCCCGGACGGCCAGCTTGCCGACGCCTTCCCAGCAGAGCGCCCTCACGCCCGTCCTCCCGTCATCAGCTTCTCCCGCATCCGGTCGGTCGCCTTCTCCTGGGCCGGGCTCCGGCCGGACGGGTCGCGCCGGGTGTCGATCACCTGGCCGCACTCGATCAGCGACTTCACCCGGCGCAGCGCGTCCCGCAGGGCCAGATCCGGTTCGTGGCCGCCGGCCAGGCCGACCACCCGGCGCAGTCGACCGGAGCGGTAGCGCAGCTCGGCGCGGATCTCCGTGCCCCGGCCCTGCGAGGCTTCGGTCAACTCGACCCGCCCCTCCTGCGGCACCGGGCCGTCCTCGACCCGCCAGCGCAAGGTGCCCGGCCCGTCGACGGTGATCTCCGCCCGCCATCCGCTGTCACCACCGCCCGGATCGCGGCTCACGCACCGCCAGCGTCGGTCGTCGAGCTGTTCCAGGGTGGCCCACTCGGCCAGCGCCCGGTCCAGCCGCTCCCGGTCGGTCCAGAATCCGATCACCGCGTCCCGGGGCCGGTCCACGGTCACCCCGCGGCGCACCACGTACCAGCCGTCCTGCCGCTCGGGCTGGTGCCGGCGTCGACGGCGGGCCACCGCCCGGCCGACGCCGACCGCGCTCGCCGCGGCGACGCCGAGCAGCGCCCACCTCGTTCCGTTGCTGGTCATCTCGTCTCCTCCACCCGGGCGTCCGGGGACGGACAACCCATACCGGCAGCGCTACCCGGACTCGGTCCGTCGAAACGACGTACCGGTTTGACCGGCCGGATCGCGGGCACGTGCTGCGGGCGGCCGACCGCCCGGCGGCCGACCACCGCCTGTCCGGGAGGCACCGTTGCTCTTCCACACCAGTGAGTACGGCCGGCACGCCCGCCGGCCGGTGTTGGCGTGAGCGCGCCGACCCGCCGGGCCGGCGGATCCGACGATCCGCACCTCGGTGAGGCCCCGCGCGCCGGGGATGACCCCAGCCACGGCCGGGAGGGTACGGCGCCACCCCCACTGCCGATGGCGTACGTGCTGCCGCTGCGCTGGACCGTCGACACCGGCCTGGCCGAGCTGACCGACTACCTGCGCTGGCTGGGTGGCCGCGTCGAGGTGACCGTGGTCGACGGCTCGGAACCGGACGTCTTCGCCCGGCACGCCGCGGCGTGGCGCGGGCTGGTCCACCGGCACGTCCCGCCCGACCCCACCCTGCGCGGGCTGAACGGCAAGGTGATCGGGGTGCTCACCGGCGTCCGCGCGGCCGGCCACGAGCACGTGGTGATCGCCGACGACGACGTCCGGTACGACGAGGCCGGGCTGCGCGCGGTGCACCGGCTGCTCGGCCGGGTGGATCTGGTCCGGCCGCAGAACTACTTCTCCCCGCTGCCCTGGCACGCGTGGTGGGACACCGGCCGGACGCTGCTCAACCGGGCGCTCGGGGCGGACTACCCGGGCACCCTGGCGGTGCGCCGCAGCACCTTCCTCGGCATGGGCGGGTACGACCCGGACGTGCTCTTCGAGAACCTGGAGCTGATCCGCACCGTGCGGGCGTACGGCGGCAGCGAGGCCGCGCCGGCCTGGCTGTACGTACGCCGGCTGCCGCCGGACGCCGCGCACTTCCGGGGCCAACGGGTCCGCCAGGCGTACGACGATCTGGCCCAGCCGGCGCGCCTGCTGACCTCACTCGCGGTCCTGCCGGCGCTGGCGACGGCGGTCGCGGCCCGCCGGCCCGGGCTGCTGCTCGGCGCGGCGGCCGGCACCGTCGCCCTGGCCGAGCTGGGCCGCCGCCGCGCCGGAGGCGACACGGTCTTCCCGCCGAGCACCGCGCTGGCGGCCCCCCTCTGGCTGCTGGAACGGGGCGTGTGCGGCTGGCTCGCGGTCGGTCAGCGGTTGCTGCTCGGCGGAGTCCGCTACGGCGACACCCGCCTCCGCCG
>NZ_RCVJ01000029.1 GCF_003667505.1 Micromonospora sp. BL4 | reverse complement strand
CGCTGGGGCTCCCCGGTGGCGGCGACAGCGCCGACGACCCCGACGCCCACCGGCACCCGCAGCGTCTCCGTCCCGTCCCCCTCCGGCCAACGCCCGTCCAGCCCCTCGGTGCACTGTGCGACCAGCACCCCACCGGTCTCCACCAGCAGCACCGCTCCGGCCCGCGCCCCGGCGGGTGAGCCGCGCTGCCGCACGTACGTCGCGGTCCCCTTCGCCGCCCCGGGCGGCGGCGCCACCGCCACCCCGGGCGGGCCCGCGGCGCCGGTCGGTGGCGCCCCCGGCGCCCCCGGCGAGGAGGCCGGGGCTGCGGCGCTCGGCGTGCTGGCCCTCTACGACCGGCTGGGCGCGGACGAGTTCGACGACGACGACCTGGTCACGCTGCGCACCTTCGCCGGGCATGCGGCGGTGGCGGTGGACAACGTCCGGGTGCACGAGGAGGCGCAGCGGCTCTCGCTCACCGATCCGCTCACCGGGCTGTGGAACTACCGCTACCTGCGCGAGTCGATCCGGCGGGAGGTGGAGCGGGCCAGCCGGTTCGGCCGGATGCTCAGCGTCCTCGCGCTGGACCTGGACCGGTTCAAGGACGTCAACGACACGTACGGGCACGCGGCGGGGGACACCGTGCTGGCCGAGTTCGCCCGGCGGGTGCGCGGCGAGATCCGGGAGGTCGACCTCGCCTTCCGGCAGGGCGGCGAGGAGTTCGTGCTGCTGCTGCCGGAGACCGACGCCCGGGGCGCGGCGATCGTGGCGGAGCGGCTGGGCGCGGCGGTCCGGGAGACGCCGGTCGCCGTCGAGGCGTACGCGGGACCGATCATGATCACGGTGTCGGTGGGCATCGCCGTCTACCCGGACCACGGCAGCAACGGACGGGAGGTGCTGGAGGCCGCCGACGACGCGCTCTACGCGGCCAAGGCCGCCGGGCGGGACACCTACCGGGTCGCCGAGGTGTGCCCCGACCTGCCGACGCAGGAGATCCCGGTGCCGGCGGGGGCGGTCAGCCCACCCGACGGGCTGCCGCGCGCCGGCCGGCCCGTGCAGGTCGCCCGGGAGCCGGGCGGGCCCGCCCGGTCGGAGCCGGCCGCGGGCGTACCCGAATCGTCGCCGGCGGGGCCGACGCACGCCCTGCCGGAACCGGCCGACGAGTCGGCGGACGGCGCCACGGACGCGGCCCGGCCCGGCCCGGGCGCCGCCCGGCCGGGGTCGGGCGGCGGCGCGTCTTCTGGGCCACACCCGCCGCGGCAGAGCCGTGGCCGATAGTCTCGCGGCATGTCGGAGCACTCAGCAGACCCCTCATCGACGGTCGCCGCAACCGGCCGTCCCCTGGCGGCCAAGGCCGTCATCCCGGCCGCCGGACTGGCCACCAGGTTCCTGCCGGCCACCAAGGCGGTGCCCAAGGAACTGCTGCCGGTGGTGGACCGGCCGGTGTTGCAGTACATCGTCGAGGAGGCCGCCCAGGCCGGCATCGTCGACGTGTTGCTGATCACCGGTCGGGGTAAGACGTCGATGGTGGACCACTTCGACCGTCGCCCGGACCTGGAGACCAGGCTGGAGGAGAAGGGCGACGCCGAGCGGCTGGCCGCCGTTCGCCGGCCCAGTGATTTGGCCGAGATCTACACCGTCCGGCAGCCGGAACAGCTCGGGCTCGGCCACGCCGTCGGGTACGCCGAGGCGCACGTCGGCGACCAGCCCTTCGCGGTGCTGCTCGGCGACGAGTTCGTCAAGCCGTCCGAGCCGTTGCTGCCGGCCATGCTGGAGCTGCAGGCCCGCACCGGTGGGGTGGTGCTCGCCTTCTTCGAGGTCGACCCGGCCGACACCAAGCGGTACGGCATCGCCTCCGTCGAGCCCGCCGAGGCGGAGCTGACCGACATCGGCGAGATCGTCAAGGTGACCGGCATGGTGGAGAAGCCGCAACCGGAGGACGCGCCGAGCAACCTCGCGGTGCTCGGCCGCTACGTGCTGCCGGGCGCGATCTTCGACGCGATCCGGCGGACCAAGCCGGGCAGCGGCGGCGAGATCCAACTGACCGACGCGATGGAGCTGCTGCGCACCGAGGGCATCCCGGTGCACGCGATCGTCTACCGGGGCACCCGCTACGACACCGGGATGCCACTGGGGTACCTCCAGACGGTGGTGCAGATCGCCGCCGAGCGCGAGGACATGGGCGCCGAGTTCCGCTCCTGGCTGGCCGACTTCGTCAAGGCCGACGCGGCAGGCGGATCTGGTACATGACCGCGACGGCCGACGCCGAGGCGGCCGCGAACGAGTTGACGCCGCTCGCCGACTACCTGGGCAGCGTGCTGCGCAGGTTACGAGCGCTGCCGCCACTCGACCTCGACCTCACCCAGGCGTACGGCAACGTCCTCGCCGAGGACGTCGTCGCGCCGCACGCCTTCCCGGCCTTCGACCAGGCGGCCGTGGACGGGTACGCGGCCCGCTGGGAGGACATCTCCGGAGGGGGCCGGGGGCCGAGCTACGTCCCGGCCCCCTCCGGCACGCCCGGTGGCCGGAGCATCCGGCTCAACGTGGTCGGCGACCTCGGCGCGGCGAGTTGGCGGCCCGTCCGGCTCACCCCGGGCTCGTGTTTCTCGGTGGCCGCCGGCTCGCCGTTGCCGGTCGCCGCCGACGTGGTGGTCCCGGTGGAGTGGACCGACCAGGGCATGGCCGCGGTGGAGATCTTCCGCACCCCCAAGCGGGGGTACGGGGTACGCCGCGCCGGTGAGGAGTTGCCCGCCGGCACGCTGCTCGCCCGGGCCGGCACGTACGTCTCCCCGGCCCTGGTCGCGGTGTTCGCCGCCACCGGCATCGGGCACGTGGTGGTCCGGCCCAGCCCACGCGTGGTCATCGTGGCCACCGGCGACGAGCTGGTCGACGTGGGCCGAGGCAGCCAGCCCGGGCAGGTGGTGGACGCGAACTCCCACGCGCTGACCGCCGCCGCGGCCGAGGTGGGCGCGCTCGCGTACCGGGTGGGCATCTGCGACGACGACCCGGAGGGGCTGCGCGGGCTGCTGGAGGACCAGACCCTGCGCGCCGACCTGATCATCACCACCGGGGGGACCGGCACCGGTCCCGGGGACATGGTGCGCCGGATCCTGTCCCGCCGGGAGGGCGGCCGGGCGGGGCCGGTCACCTTCACCGACGTGGCCCTCTATCCCGGCACCGCGCTCGGGTTCGGCACGGTCGGCGCCGAGGAGGTGCCGGTTGTCTGCCTGCCCGGTGACCCCGGCGCCGCGCTGATCGGCTTCGAGGTGCTGGCCCGCCCCGCCATCCAACTGCTCGCCGGCGCCGAGCCGGTGTTCCGGCCCAGCGTACGGGCGCACCTGCTGGAGACCGTGTCGTCCCCGGGCGGCCTGCGCGAGTTCCGGCCCGCCCACGTCGCCGAGCGGCGCGGCGGCGGTTACACGGTGCAGCCGCTCGCCGGTGGGCCGTTCACTCTCTCCGGGCTGGCCGAGGCGAACGGGCTGCTGGTCCTCGGCGAGCGGGTCACCACCGCCGCCGCCGGATCCACCGTGGACGTCCTGCTGCTGGACCGTCGCCGGTGACGCCGGCCCGGTCGTCGTCCGCCCGCAGGTGCGGCGGTGCGTCCGGGTGGGCGGCGGCACGCACCCCGACTCCGCGTCCATGAGGTCCCTTGTGCTGAGCGCGGTGGGTCCACTTGCGCGCGACACGGTCCCGCGCGGGAGACTGGGCGGGTGAGTCTCTTCGGCCCCGAGCGGGCACCCGGCTGGCCGGCGGTGCTGGTCGACGGCCCGGTGCTGCTGCGGCCCTACCGCCGCTCCGACGCGGCGGCCTGGTCGGAGGTGCGCCGGGCCAACCGGGCCTGGCTGGCGCCGTGGGAGTCGTCGCTGCCCGGCAGTTGGGACGAACTGAACTCGCCCGCCGCGTTCCGCTGGGTGCACCGTGACCAGCGGCGCTCGGCCCGCGAAGGTGAGGGCATGCCGTTCGCGGTCTGCCTGCGCGAGGCCGACCGGGACCGGCTGGTCGGGCACCTCAACGTCGGCAGCATCGTGCGGCGGGCGCTGTGTTCCGGGTACGTCGGCTACTGGGTGGATGCCCGGGTGGCCGGTCAGGGCGTGATCCCGACCGCGCTCGCGCTCGCCGTGGACCACGCGTTCGGTCCCGGTGGGCTGCACCGGGTGGAGGTCAACATCCGGCCGGAGAACCGGCCGTCCCGGCGGGTGGTGGAGAAGCTGGGCTTCCGCGAGGAGTCGTACCACGTGCGCTACATGCACATCGACGGCGCGTGGCGGGACCACATCGGATACGCGATGACCAGTGAAGAGATAGCCGCCGAGGGTGGCCTGCTGGCCCGCTGGCACCGGGTACGCGCCGGCGCGCGCTGAGACGCTGGCGGTCGACGCCGTAGCCGGGCGGTTTGCCGACCGCCTTCCCCCTCGTCCCACGGACGGGATCGGCGCGGCGCGGCGGCATCCCGGTCGGTCCGCCGTAACCTCAAGTAACTGCAAGCTTCGGCAAGCGCTGCCCATCCGGACGATCCACGCAACCAAGCGCGATCGGTGGAAGATCCTGCGGTCGGGTGGTGGTTGCTCCGAATTCGGTGACGGGAGGGGTGAGGGTGCCGACCTCGGTGCTCCTCGCCGTCCTCGCCGCCGCCGGCCTGCTCGCCCTGGCCCCGGCGCTGGTTCGCCGGTACGACGCCACCGAGCGGCTGGTGGCGGAGCGGGCGCAGTCGACGGCGCGGGTGCTTCAGCGCCGCCGGCGCCGCCGCACTGTGCCGGGGCGGCGACCCGTGCACCCGCCGCGTGCGCTCGTCGTCACTTTGAGCGAGGATGCGACTACCGGAGCGTTGACCGCGCCGGTCTCCGCGCCCCCGGCGGGCCGCCGCTCCGGGCGCCTGCGCGCCGTGCCGCCCGCGGCCAAGCGGTCCCGCCGCCGCCCGCCGCCCCGCCGGCAGCACACGCCTGCCGTGTACCGGCGCCGCCGCGTGCTCGCCGCCCTGCTGCTGCTCAACGTCGTCGAACTGATCGGCGTGCTCTTCGTCAGCCCCGGCTTCTGGATCGGCTTCTCGGTCACGTTCATGCTGCTCGCCGTGTACGTCGTACACCTGCGCGGTCGAGCCCTGGCCGGCCGCCGCCGACGGCGGGCCCGGGCCCGGGAGGCGGCCTGGCTGGCCGCCCGGCAGGCCGAGGTGCGCCGCGAACAGGCTCGCCGCGCCGCCGCCCGCCGGGAAGCGCAGCGCCGGCTGGCGGCCCAGCGCGAGGGGGTACGCCGCGCCGCGATGGGCCTGGACCGCCCTGGGGACCTGCCAGCCGCCGTCAACGGAGGGTCGGTCTCCTACCGCCGGTCGGGTGGGCTGCGCGGACGCCCCTACGAGGCCGGCCGCGGCGCCTGAGCGCGTGCGCTGGCGCTTGATCGACTCGAGATCGCCGACGTGGGGGTGTCCCGTCGCGGTGATACCCCCATATCGGCGACATGGCCTCGGCGCTGGCGCTTGATCGACTCGGGTTCCTGGAGGTCGGGGTGTCGTCGGGTCCGGGATACCCCGGTTTCCGGGAAGTGGAGTGGATCTTTCGGCGGGGGTGAGCGCCGCGCCGGGGGCGGATTCGCGGTGGGGGCCGGCGACCTGTTAGCCTTGCTGCCGGCCCGCCCAGTGTAAGCCGGGTGGGACCGAAGCCGGTTCGCCGGCGGAGGGGCTGTGGCGCAGACTGGTAGCGCACCTCGTTCGCATCGAGGGGGTCAGGGGTTCAAATCCCCTCAGCTCCACCCAGATCAAAGGCCGTTCCCCAACACGGGGGACGGCCTTTTCGATCTCGCGCAGCAGGGGAGGAATCGGCCTCCGGCGACTAGTAGTGGTTGTCGATCGGCCGGCGCGCCTCGTCGAACAGCGCCGGGCCCTCGTACCGAACCGGAGGCAACGGCGGGGTGGCCGGCTTGACCTCTTCGAACTGTTCGCTGGACAGGGCGTACACCACCCGGCCGAGGCCGGACCGGTCGATCGCGGTCGCGCACATCGGGCAGGGTTGGCAGCTGGTGAACATGGTGGTGCCGGCCGCCACGTCGGGGGCGAGTTCCCGGGCGGCCCAGCGGGCCAGCTTCAGCTCCGGGTGGGCGGTGATGTCCGAGTCGGAGACCACGGTGTTGTGGTCCTCGGCCAGGATGGTGCCGTCCGCCGCGACGAGCAACGAGCCGAACGGGCGTTCGCCGGATGCTCCGGCCCGATCGGCAAGGTCCACGGCGCGGCGGAGAAACTTCTCGTCGTCGGGCGTCATCGGTCCTCCTGTGTCTTCTGGTACGCGGCCACGGCCGCGAGGGTCTGCCAGGCGCGTTCGGGCTGGCGGATCTCGGTCAGGTCGCCGTTGAACGGGTCGAGCACCACCGTCTCCGCGCCGAGCATACGGATCTGATCGATGTCGTCGGTGATCTGCTCGATGGTGCCGACACCGGCGGACCGGTCCCGGTCGGTGACGGGTTCACGGGTTTCGCGGAGTGCGATGCGCGGCGTCAACGCGGGCACCGGGCGGCCCAGTTCCTCGGCGATGGCCTTGAGCCGCCCGGCAGCCTCCGAGAGCCATCCGGGTGTGACCCGTAGCGGGTGCCACGCGTCGCCGAGTCGTGCCGCCCGACGCATGCCGGCGTCGCTGTTGCCGCCGACCCAGATCGGGATCGCCTCGCCGCCCCACCCGTGACCGGTGGTCAGGAGAACCGCTCGGTCGTCACGGGTATCAAGCCGTGCTGTCGCAGACCATCCGTCAAGCCGTACAGCGTCGCGTCCAGCGCGGCGGAGGTGTCGGTTCTCAACAGGACGACCAGGTCGAGGCACCAGGCGAGCCCGCGGCCGAGTCGGCGTACCTCCCAGGTGAACTGGTCGCCGCCCTGCTCCCGCCGACCGGCGGCGACCGAGCCCGGGGAACGGGGCGTCCCGTTGTCCGTCGGCTGCCAGAGCGTCCGGAGGCTCGCCACCTGATCGTCCCGGAGATCCTTCGCGAAGAGGACGCGGTAGACGCGCCGCTCGTGGAATCCGGTGGGCGGCTGCGCGGGACCGAGCCGCAGCGGCGGAGCGGTCGCGAACGGTTGGTGGTCGCGGAAGTACGTGCGCAGGACCGGTTCCTCCGGCAACTGCCCACCACCGAGCTGACGGTAGGCGTTCTCCGCCTCGCCGCGAGAGGAGGGAACCACCCGAGCCAGGAGTTCCCGATCGGTACGCATGCCGCGGCTGAACGAGGCCGAACTCCACCAGTCGGCACCCGTGGGCGTCCACCCCGCGCTGTCCAGGCCCGCCGTCGAGAGATCGCGGTGGCGGGTGAACTCCTCGACGACGATCCCCTCCACGACAGGTGCCGGATCGCGGTTACACCGTTGCGACAGGAGCAGGTAGTAGTCGAGCGGAGGCCGCGGGTCGACCACCTCGACGACCGTCACCCCAGGGTCTGCGCGAAGCGGCCCGGTAGCCATCAGCGACGTCCTCCGTCCGTCGGGGATCCCGGGCAACCGTAGCGAAGAGGGTCGGCCGGCAGGGCGACTAGCATCCGGTGTCGACGTGAGGAGTCCACATGACAGCCACGGTCCAGACCCGGTTCGGCCTCGTCGGCAGTGGTTGGCGGGGTGAGTTCTTCCTCCGCCTGGCTCGACTGCTGCCGGAGCGGTTCCGGGCCACCGGGGTGGTCACGCGTACCGGAGCGCGGGGTGACGCGGTGACGGCCGAGTGGGGCGTGCGGACCTTCCGCACGACGGCCGACCTGCTCGCCCACGAGCGGCCGGACTTCGTCATCGTGTCGGTGCCCTGGTCGGCGACGCCCGACGCGACCCGTGAACTGGTCGCGGCCGGCGTACCGGTGCTCGCCGAGACGCCGCCCGCACCCGACGTGGCGGGCCTGCGGTCGCTCTGGGCCGACGTCGGGGACAGCGGCCTGGTGCAGGTCGCCGAGCAGTACCTGCTGATGCCCGGGCACGCGGCCCGGCTGGAGCTGATCCGCGCCGGGGTGCTCGGCGAGCCGACCTCGGTCCAGGTCTCCTCGACGCACCTGTACCACGCGGTCTCGCTGATCCGGGGCCTGCTCGGCGTGGAATACGACGCCGCCGAGGTCAGCGCGCGGGCCTTCGTCGCGCCGCTGGCCAACCCGTTGTCACCGGCCGGCTGGAGCGGTGACGCCACCCCGCAGCAGCTCTCCACGACCCTCGCGACCATCGACTTCGGCGGGCGGATGGGGCTGTACGACTTCACCGACAACCAGTGGTGGAACCCCCTGCGTACCCGCCGGTTGGTGGTGCGTGGGTCGCTCGGTGAGCTGGTGGACGACCGGGTCGTCCGCCTGGTCGACCCGACCACGCCGGTGGAGTCGTCCCTGGTGCGGAGGCAGACCGGCGTCGACCTGAACCTCGAAGGGCTCGACCTGAAGCACATCAGCTTCGATGGACGCGTGGTCTACCGCAATCCGTTCGTCGGCAGCGGGATGTCCGACGACGACATCGCCGTCGCCGACCTCCTGGCTCGCGCCGGCGCCTGGGCGCGCGAGGAAGGCCGGGCGCCGTACCCCCTGGCCGAGGCGTGCCAGGACCATCTCATCGGCCTCGCCATCGAGGAATCGGTACGCGCCGGTCGTCCGGTCGTCACCGCCAAGGAGGCGTGGGCACGCTGACCGTGGTCGAGATCGATCTGTTCCCCGGTCGTGCTCGGGTCCTGACTCGCCGTGGCTAGCGTGCCGGGCATGACACCACCACCACACCCGACGTCCGGGGTCGTAGGCCAGAGAGGCTGGGGGCTGTGGGCCGTCATCGCCGCCGGCGTGGTGGCGCTGCTGGCGGTGGCGTCGATCCCGGTGCTCGGCTTTCTGTTGTGGTTGTACGGCGGCCCGGACATCGATGAGGCGCGAGCCGCGGCCGACCGGTTCGTGCAGCACCTGGAGCAGGACCGGGACGACACCGCGTACCGCTCGATGTGCTCCGAGACGAAGGACCGCATCACCGTCGGAGAGTTCACCGAGGCGGTGGAGCGGCTGGGGCGTCCGGTCTCCCACGAGATCGGCAGGGCCGGATTCGGCGATGAAGCCGGCAACAGTGCGTACGTGACCGTGCGGCTGACCGGCCGCTCCGGTGCGACGACGTCGGTGAGTCTGCGGATCGAGACCGAACCGGCCTGGCGCGTCTGCGGCGACACCTTCGGCTGACCGTCGTCGGACGAACCCGCCAGGAGTGGGCGCCCGATCGCCGGCAGCGCGGCCGCACCCGGGCACGAGGCCCGGGGGCGCCACGTGCTGGTGGGTCAGGTGCTGAAGTCGTCCGAAACGTCCCGGGCATCCTCCTGGACGTGCTCGCCGGGCTTGTTGCCCCGGATCTCATCCCGTTGCGCCACCCGATCCGCCTGCGACCGTTCGTTCTGGGTCATGTCGCCCACCTGCGCCCCGGCAGGGCCGGCCACGCGCTCGACCTGGTCGTTCGCCCTCTCGACGCTCATGTCGCCTCCCTCACGATCGGCGGGATGCCTCTTCCGACCCGCGTCCCCGCCCTCGGTGGGGAGAAACCCCGGCCGGGATGTGATGGCGACGTGCAGATGTCGTGGAGGTCCGTCCCTACTCGTTGTTGCGGCGCAAGCCGTACGCCTAGCGTCCTGACCAACGGCAGCGAGGGCGGGTGCACGACATGGGTTTCGAAGAGTGGGTCCACAGGTTCACGGACCGTGCCGAGCGCCGCCGGCTCGACGGCGACCCGGCGTGGAGTGCGGCTCGCCCGTTGGACCGGGCTCTGATCCGGAGCCTGCAGCGGTTCCAGGCCGGCGAGGACGGCGACGGCGCGAACCTCATCCGCAAGAGCGACCTGGCCGGCGACCCGCACTATCTGGCGGCGATCCGGCTGTTCGTCGCCGAGGAACAGAACCACGCCCGGCTGCTCAAACAGCTGCTGCTCAGTGCGGGTGCCTCCACCATCGACGGTCACTGGAGCGATCGGGTGTTCGTGGCGTTGCGCCGCGCGCTGGGGCTGCGACTCGAACTGCTGACGCTGATGGTGGCGGAGGTCGTCGCGTTGCGCTACTACCGGGCGGTGCGCGACGGGACGACGGATCCGCTGGTCACGGATGTTGGTGGCCGGATCCTGGCGGACGAGCAGTCACACGTGCCGTTCCACAGCCAACGGCTCGGCGAGGGCTTCGCCGGGTTCGGACGACCGGCGCGGGCAGCGGTGGCGGCGGGTTGGTGGGTCCTGCTGCTCGGCGCGGCATGCGTGGTCGCGTACGGGCACGGTGCGGCTCTGCGCGTGCTCGGTGTCGGCCGGCTCCGGTTCATCGCCGAAACCACGACACTCTTTCGACCGGTCGTGCGCGACGTGCTGCTCGGACGGCGTCGGTCCGACCGGCACGCCCCGGCGGGACGACGCGGCGTTGAGCGGCGAGGCGGGCGCGGGCAGCGGCATCTCGCGCGGTAGGCGGAGCCGACCCGGGTGGATCGACTCCGCCCGCGGAGCGTCACGGCTTCCAGGAGCCGGCGGTCTCGAACTCGTGCTGGTACTCCAGCACGCCCTTGGTGTCGGGCACGTCGAACACGACGCTGCCGGTCCGCTTGGTGCCGGCGGTCAGGTCGTTGCCGGCGAGCATGGGCTTGCCGCAGCCCGAGAAGGCCCCACCGATCGCGTTGGTCTCGGTGCCGTCGGCGGCGACCCACTGGAAGTAGAGCGGGTTCGTCGAGCCGGTGCCCTTGGTGACCGCGAACGTCACGTCGGCGATCACGTACATGCCCTCGTCGGGCTTCAGGCCGTACGACTTGCAGGGCTTGGTGGAGGTGCTGAACTTCGTCACCGTGATCTCGACGGTGCCGTCGCTGCCGTCGATGACCAGGGTGTCCCCGGGCGACATGTTCCGGGTGTCGTCGTCGGTCGAGGGCGGAGCCGGCGAGGGGGCCTCGCTCGGCGGCTGTCCGACGCCCCGGGTCACGCCCGGGGTGGGCAGGGCGTCGGTCACGTCGTTGGAGACCCGGTTCGCGCCGATGACCACCGCCACGATGCCGCCGGCGCAGCACAGCAGCGTGAGCACGGCCGCGGTGACCGCGATGACCACCACGGTCTTCTTGGAACTCTTCGCCGGCACGGGCGGCGGCATCGTGAGCGGGTAGCCCGGCCCGCCGGGCGGCGGGTACGCGCCGCCGCCAGCCGCCGGGTACGCGCCGCCCGAGAACGGTGGCTGGGGCCAGGCCTGGCCTGGCGCGGTCGGGTACGGCGTGCTGGCGTACGGCTGCTGTGGTTCGTTCCCCCCGGCCGACCACGGGTTGGGTGGCACGGGTGCCTGCGGGACCGTCGGGTCGGCGGCGGACTGCTGCGGCGCCGCCGGGTACGGCTGCGTCGGCGGCTCCGGGTTCGGCTGTTGGGGGTCCTGCGGCCCGGCGGGGGGCTGGGGGTGGGTCACCGTACTCCTTGACACCTCGGTACGTGCGGTTCACGAACCCGCCGACGCTACCGTGCGTCGACGACCGCCCGATCGCCGCGCCGGATCCCGTCCCACGCCCGACGGGAGCGCGGCGGAGGGTGCGAACGTCCGGACGGACCACGATGGACGGTGGTCGGTGGCACGGTGGGCACCGGCGCCAGGGACGGTGCGTGCCTGGGCGTCAGCGCAGCGGGAGCACGGCGGCGGTGCGGACCAGCCCGTCGGCGACCACGAACCGACCGCTGACGGTGGCCGGCGGATCGGCGACGGCCGCCGCGTCCACCCGGGCCGGCGCGATCCGGGCGGTGAACGTGCCGGCGTCCGGGTCCAGCTCCAGCCGGGCGTCGTGGAAGTCCAGCCACCTTCCGACGACCGGGTGCCAGACCTTGTAGACGGTCTCCTTGGCGCTGAACAGCACGACGGGCCAGGAGATCCCGCGGGGCAGCCGCGCGCAGGTCTCCTCCTCCTCGGGCAGCAGCACGAGTCGGCGTACTCCCGCATTGACCTCGCGGTGCCGCTCGGCGTCCATGCCCACGGACCGGAGGTCGGTGCTGCGCGCCGCCGCGGCGGCGCAGTAGCCGGTGGTGTGGGTGATGCTGCCGACCACCCCGGCCGGCCAGACGGGCGCGCGGTCGGCGGCGGCCGGCACGGCGGTCGGCGTCAGGCCGAGGTCGGCCATCGCACGCCGGGCGCAGACCCGCCCGGCGGTGAAGTCCCGCCGGCGGGTCTGCACCGCCCGCTCGCCCAGGCATGCCTGCTCGGCGGCGAGCAGCTCCCCGGCCCAGTCGTCAGGACCGGCCACGGCCACCGCCACCGTCGGAGGCAGCAGGTCATGCATCGCCGGCTACCGGTCGGTAGACAAGGACGCGCTGCGCCGATTTCGGGTCGACCGTCAACTTTCCGACTGTCACGAGGGGAGAAGGTACCGGAAGGATGTAACACCGGAGGGACGTCCAGCGCTCGCCGTGATGGCACCGGGGGGCCACCATCAACCGCTGACCGGGGTACGGCAACCGCCAGCCCCACGGACATCTGGAGAGGACGTGCGATGACCGATGGTGCGGAACGGCCGGGGGGGCGGGTTGACGATCACGCGCCGACAACCCCCGGCTGGAGCTGCGGCTCCTGCGGCGACGAGTGGCCGTGCGCGACGAAGCGCAGCCGGCTGCTGGCGGAGTACGGGGGTGACCGGGCGATGCTCAGCGTCTACCTGGGCTCCTGCCTGGCCGCCGCCACGGAGGACCTGCGCGCCGCCCCGGTGATGTCCCTCCAGGATCGGTTCATCGGCTGGCTGCCGCGCGGCTCGCGACGCGGCTGAGCCCGCCGGTGACCCCACCCGTCGGGCGGGGTCACCGGGCTCGTTCAGCGGAGCCGGGGCCGCCGGGTCAGGGCGAAGCCGACGACGCCGGCCACCGCGGCGAGCACGCCGCCGATGCCGGTCCAGACCCAGCGCGAGCCGAGATCCGGCAGCCAGTCCGCCAGCGGGTCACCCTCGTCGTCGGCCTCCGCGTCGGCCGCCGGTACGGCGTTGAGCACCGTGCCCGCCCTGGTGTTCGGCACCAGCGGCGCGGCCAGTTCGCCGTCGTCGGCCGAGGCGCCCCGGTCGGCGACGGCGCCGACCAGCAGGTCCACGTCGATCGGCGCGCCCAGGTCCGGCTCGGGCAGGTCCACCACGGAGAGCCGGACGACGTACGTGCCGGGCAGTGGATCTCCGGACCACGGCTCCGCCCAGGGCCGCACCTCGCGCAGCGTGCAGCCCAGCGCCACGCTCGACGCCTGCGCGTCGACGGTCGGGGTCTGCGCCCCGGCGGTGCACGCCTGCCGCCGACGCAGCCCGTCAAAGACGTCGACGGTCCAGGTGGAGGCGCCGGTGCGTGCCTTCGGGAAGGTGACGGTGGCGGTGATCTCGTGCACCTGCCCGGCGGTCGCCGGGAAGGACCAGTAGAGGTGGTCGCCGACCGAGGCGTCCACCCGCACCGGTTGCCCGGCGGTGATCGGAGTGGCGGCCAGGAACGACGTGCCGGCCCGGTTCACCGGCGTGGCACCCGGCGAGGGGGTGGGGGCCGCGACGGCCGTCGCGGGCAGCAGCGCGGCTCCGCCGGCGGCGAGGACCGCCGCCAGCGACCGGAACAGTGCGGTACGCATCAGTTGGTCCTCCAGGTGGCGACCCACCAGCGGGTGAGCAGGCCGACGAGCAGTCCGGTGAGCAGGCCCGCCACGGTGAGCAGGGCGAGCAGCGCCCAGCCCCGGCCGAGGTCGGGTCCGTCCGGCGCGGGCGCGGCGGCGACCACGTCGATGGTCAGCTCCACCGGCATGCCCGGCTTCGTCGCGGTGCCCGGGCGTGGAGCGAAGGAGTTGCTCACCACCAGGCAGACGGTGGTGGGCTCGATGACCGCCGTCGCGGTCTCCTCGGCCTCGGCGGCGTCCTCGTCGTCGGCGCTGGCCGACCAGCGCAGCCCGGCGGAGAGCACGTCGGCTCGCCCGCTGCCGGCGTCCGCGCCACGGACCAGTTCCCGGCCGTCCGCCGCGGTGGCCCGCAGCAGCATCCCGTAGTCCCGGTTCACCGGCCGGTCCAGCGCCATGCTCACCGACGCGCGCAGCTCCTGCCCTGGGCGCACCGGCACCCGGTAGTACCGGTGCTCGGAGAACGTCTCCCGGTCGGCGTACACGCCGGGGGCCAGCAGCGGCGCCGAGTCGCAGGCGTTCGCGCCGCCGACCACGGTCGGGGTCAGGGTGTGCGTGTCTCCGGCACGCTCGACGAGTTGCTTGATCCGGTCGGTCAGCTCCTCGGCGCTCTGCGCGGCGGTGTAGGTGCCGCCGGTCGCGCCGGCGATGCAGAGGAGCTGCCGGCGGACCTTCTCGTCGGGGGCCAGGCCGAGCGTGTCGACCACCAGGCTGGTGCCCTGGGCGGCCAGCTCGCGGGCCACCTCGCACGGGTCCGGCGGGGCGCAGGTGTCCTCCCCGTCGGTGATCAGCACGATCCGTCGGGTGGTTGCCCCGGTGCCCAGGTCCTGCGCGGCGGAGCGCAGCGCGAGGCCGACCGGCGTGAATCCGGTCGGTCGCAGCGTCGCCACCGCCTCCTTGGCCTGGGCCCGGTCCACCGGCCCGACGGGCACGATCTGCTGGGTGTCCTGGCAGCCGACCTTCTTGTCCTTGCCCCGGTAGGTCGCGCCCAGCACCCGGATGCCGAGCTGGGTCTCCGCGGGCAGCGCGTCCACGACCTCGTTGAACGCCTGCTGGGCGACCGAGATCCGGCTACGTCCGTCGATGTCCGCGGCCCGCATCGAGCCGCTGACGTCGAGCACCAGCTCGACCCGCGGCGGCTCGGGCACCGGCTCGTCGTCGGCCGCCGCCGGGACCGGCCCGGTCAGCGCGGTGGTCGCCAGCAGTCCGAGAAGGACGGCCGCCGATCGTCTGAAGTTGATCACGGCCCGCAGTGTAGTGAGATCCACTTTGGATGATCATTTGGGTGGCAGTCGGTGATCGCCGGGCTCCCGGCCCGACGGCGGCCCCCGGCACCCGTCGACGCCGGTCCGCGCGACCGAGGGGCGGGTGCCGGTGGCGAGTGCGACGAGCGGGGTTTCGCGGCCTCGGACCTGCCCGTTCAGGGCGCTGAGTCCACGCCGGGTCACCCACGGTCAACGGTCGGAAGGCAGGCGTCGGCCCTGCCCGCATCCGTCGGAAATCTGACCCAAGTCGACCCGTTGTGCCGGTGGTGCGCGGTGGTTAAGCTCTTCATGCGCGCCCCAATCGCCCGCTTCCCCCGTGGCAGGCGATCGGGGCGCGCGTCTTTGTAGAACGGGCCCGCACGCTTCAAGCGTGCGGGCCCGTTTCCGTCGCGCTGAGCGGCGCGTCGCCTGTCGATGCTTATATCCAGCGACCGTCCAACCACATCCGGGCCAGCCAGTCCGAGTACGGCATCACGGTGCCCACGAAGATCGGATAGAAGTACGCGAAGCAGAGCGCCACCAGCAGCACGTACGCTCCGGCCGCGACACTGCCCACCAACCGGCGTTCGTAGCCCGGGTCGCCGGGCACCAGCGGCGCCACCTCGCCGACGTCACCCCCGGCCGGGGCGATCAGCGCACCCAGCACGTAGACGACGGCCAGCACCAGGAAGGGCAGCGCGGGCGCGGCGTAGAACGAGAACATCGTCCGGCCCTCGAAGGCGAACACGAACCAGGGCAGCAGCCCGGCCGCCACGCTGAGCAGGAGCGCGCCGGCCCGCCAGTCGCGACGGGCCACACCCAGCCAGGCCAGCGCCACCAGCGCGGGCAGGAACGACCACCAGAGCAGCGGGGTGCCGAGCAGCAGGATCTCCGAGGCGCAGGTCGGCGCGCCGCAGGCGCCGTCGCCGGACCAGTGGAACGCCACCGGACGGCCGAGCAGGAGCCACTGCCATGGCCACGACTGGTACTTGTGGGCGTCGTCCAGGCCGGTGTGGAAGCCGTACGCCGCCCGGTGGTACTCGAAGAGGTTGATCAACGGGCCGATCACCGGGGCGTCACTGAGCGGGGCGCTCGGATAGGACGAGGCGAGCCGGTAGTAGCCGTCGTCGCTGAGCAGCCAGCCCGACCAGGTGGCCAGGTAGGTGCCCACCATCAGCACACCGGCCAGCACCAGCCAGGGCAGCTCGTCGAGCAGGGTGTCCCGCCAGGGCCGGCGGGCCCCCGCCGAGCGGCGGACGCCGACCTCCCAGAGGAGCACCAGCAGCGCGAAGGCCGGCACGAAGTAGAGCGCGCTCCACTTCACCGCGCAGGCGCAGCCGAGCAGCACCCCGGCGGCGAGCCGCCACCACGGCCAGGTGCGCCAGCCGGTCGGCGGTCGGCCGGCGCGGCCGGGCAGGGACGGGTCGAGCCCGTCGTCCAGCGCCCGCGCCCAGCGTCGGCGGCGCGCGTCGCGGTCGAGCACCAGCGCGCCGAACGCGGCCAGCACGAAGAAGAGCAGGAAGATGTCGAGCAGCGCCGCGCGGGACAGCACCAGGTGGAACCCGTCCAGAGCGAGCAGCAGGCCGGCCGCGCACCCCAGGACCGTCGAGCGGAACAGCCGCCGGCCGATGCGGACCAGCAGCAGCACGGACAGCGTGCCGACCACGGCCGCCGAGAACCGCCAGCCGAATTCCGGGGCGGTGGTGATCAGATGCCCAGGGACGTTGACCTTGGAGTCCGCGTCCTGATAGCCGAAGGCCCACTCGCCGATGCCGATCAGCCACTTGCCCAGTGGCGGGTGCACCACGTACGACGGGGCGTTGTCCTTGTAGTTCCACTCCACGCCGCGGCTGATCAGCCCGTAGGCGTCCTTGGCGTAGTAGGTCTCGTCGAAGATCTTCCCCTTCGGGCTGGACAGGCCCACGAAGCGCAGGATCGCCGCGATGGCCACCACCACGGCGGTGGCCAGCCAGGAGAAGCGGTCCAGGCGGGTGTCGACGGTGGTGAACCGTCGGCGGACCACGCTGGACACCCCGCCACCGCCGGCGCGGGGCGCCGCGGACTCCTGGTCGGGGCTCTGGTCGCTCGTCACGTCGACCATCTTTGCCGGGTCGGCGCTCGGGCTCTGCGCTGTCGACGCACTCGTCACCCGGCGATCGTAGGCTGCCAACGTGTCCGGTGGCGTCCGTCGTCCCTGATACCGGTATCCGCTGTCAACGAAGGAGACGATCCTGTGGGTGAAATGTCCGAAGCTGGGCGCCTGATCCTGCTCGGCGCCCCGCTCGGCAACCCCGCCGACGCCTCGGCCCGGTTCCGGGAGGTGCTGACCAGCGCCGACGTGGTGGCCGCCGAGGACACTCGCCGGCTCACCCGGCTGGCCCGCGACCTCGACATCACGGTCGGCGGTCGGATCGTCTCCTACTTCGAGGGCAACGAGGAGCGACGGACCCCCGAACTGGTCGAGGTGATCCTCGGCGGGTACGTGGTGGCGCTGGTGACCGACGGCGGAATGCCGAGCGTCTCCGACCCTGGCTACCGGCTCGTCCGCGCCGCACTGGACGTCGGCGCGCCGGTCAGCGTCGCGCCCGGGCCGAGCGCGGTGACCACCGCGTTGGCGATCTCCGGATTGCCCTGCGACCGGTTCTGCTTCGAGGGCTTCCTACCTCGGACCCCGGGCGCCCGCCGATCCCGGCTGCGCGCCCTCGCCGCCGAGGAACGCACCCTGGTCTTCTTCGAGGCGCCGCACCGGATCGGCGCGGCGCTCGCCGACCTGGCCGAGACGTTCGGCGCGGACCGGCCGGCGGCGCTCTGCCGGGAGCTCACGAAAACCTACGAGGAGGTGCTCCGCCGCCCGCTCGGCGAGCTGGCCCGGTGGGCCGCCGAGGGCGATCCGCGCGGGGAGATCACCCTGGTCGTGGCCGGGGCGCCGGTGACCGCCGCGGAACGCCCCGACGACGACACCCTGCGCGCGGCGGTCGCCGAGCGGGAGGCGGCCGGCCGGTCCCGCCGCGACGCGATCACCGACGTCGCCACCGAGTACGCCCTGCGCCGCCGCGACGTCTACACGATCGTGCACAGCTGACCCGCGCTTCCGGCGCGGACCGCTCACCAGGCGGCGACGAGGAAACCGAAGGTGATCAGCACCGGGCCGGCGACGGCGACGGCCACCGCCCAGCGGCGGTTCCGCCGGCCGGGCAGCCGCGTCGCCCCGGTCCACCGGGCGATACCTGCGGCGCAGCCGAGCACCACCAGCAGGCCGGGCAGCCAGCGGAGGTGCCGGGCCACGCCGGTGTCGGCGTACGCGGTGCCGCCGTCGGGTCCGGCCATCCGCGCCGGTAACGCCGTCCCGGGGGCGTTCCGGCCGGCGGGTACGCCGGTGACCCGTACCCCGTGCGCCAGGAACCGCCCGTCGTCCGCCGTGAAGATGCCCCGACAACGTTGGGTGAGCCCGCCGCCGGTGCAGTTGTCGATCACCACCGTGCCGACCCGGGCATGCCCGACCGCGAGCCAGAACGGGCCGGCGCTGACCCAGGCGAAGAAGGCCGCGACCAGGCTCAGCAGCACCAGCACCGCGAGCCCGGGCAGCGGGTCGGGCGGCGGGGTGGTGCGGGCCGGCTTTCGGGGCCGGGCCGCGCCAACGCCGCGGTCCCGCTCCGGCGCGGGATCCTCCCGGACCGGGGTCCCGTCCCAGTGCACCTCTTCGATCGGCGCCCAGACGGCGCCGTCGTCACCGTCCGGCGGCGTGTCGCCGTCGGCCCGGCGGGCGCCCCGGTGCCAGCGGCTGTGCTGCCGGACCGGCACCCTGCGCGGCACCGCGTCCACCGGCGCCCCGGTGGTCGGCTCCAGCTCGACGGCCGGCGCGGGCTCCCCGCCGGCCGGTGCCCGGTCGACC
>NZ_RCVJ01000230.1 GCF_003667505.1 Micromonospora sp. BL4 | reverse complement strand
CCCCTCACCCTTGGTCACTTTCCCCCTTTTCCCGAACCACCACCCGGCCCCTTGCCTTTGCCGGGCTTCTCGGGCTTGGCCTTCGGGGCGCTGCCCGGCCCGGACCCACCCGAGCCGGATCCACCGGAGCCGCCCCGGACCGTCGCCGCCCTGGGCGGGGCCTTCGTCGTGGCGGCCTTGCTCGTCGTGGCGGCCTTGCTCGGCGGGGCGGTGGACGGCGTGCTGCCGGCCACCCCGGAGACCCGTACCCCGCAGGTCGCGTCGCCGAGCCGGAACTCCACCGGCAGCGGGTTCGCCCCGCTGTACCTCCCCGTCAGGGTGAGCTTCTCGGCCGCGCCGGGCGCCAGGATGGTGCGCTGGGCCGCCGGTCGGATCAGCACCGTGCGGCCCTGCTGGTGCACCGAGGTCGGCTCCGCCTTCGTCACCGTCTGCTGACCGGGGAAGGTGAAGCTCATCGTCCAGTCACGAAGCGCGCTGCCGCCGGTGTTCGTCAGGGTCAGCTCGGCGGCGAAGTCCTTGCCGGAGTCCGCGCGCAGCGCGTACGCCACCTCGCAGGGCGCCGCCTTCGGCAGACCCATCCGGGCCTCGGTCGGCGGCTGGTCCCCGCCGCTGGCCGGGCTGCGCGAGGTGACCCCCCACAGTGCGCCGGTGACCGCGAGCAGGCTTGCGGCGGCCACCCCGGCCTCGACCCGCCGACGTCTGGTCACCCGCCTGCTCCGGTTACGGGTACGGGACAGCGGCAACGCGTCGGTCTCCGCCGACCAGGGCAGGATCGTGGTGCCCGCGTTGGCCAGCGCGGCCGCGTCGAGCGGCCCGGCGGCCGGCGAGACCGGCACCGCCGCCAGCATTCCGGCCGCGTCGGCGAGGGTACCGGCCACTTCGGCGGTGGTCGGCCGTTCCCCGGGCTGCTTGGCCAGACAGCGCCGCACCAGGTCGGTCACCTCGTCGGGCAGCCCCGGCACCTCCGGCATCGGGTCGGGGTCGTTGTACATGTGCGCGCGCAGCATCTGTGTGGTCGTGCTCGCCTGCCAGGGCAGCCGGCCGGTGAGCATCCGGTAGAGCAGCAGCCCGACGGCGTACACGTCGGTGGCCGGGGAGACCTGACCGTTGTCCAGCCGCTCCGGTGCGAGGTACGCGGGTGTGCCCAGCAGTGCCCCGTCCGGGCCCTTCTCGCTCTCGCCCACCAGCGCGGAGATGCCGAAGTCGACCACCTTGACCCCGGTCGACGTGAGCATCACGTTGCCCGGGGTGACGTCCCGGTGCACCACGCCCCGGGCGTGCGCGGTGGCCAGCGCCGAGCTGACCTCCGCGCCGATGGTCACCGCCTCCCGCCACGGCAGCCGCCCCTCCCGGCCCAGCCGGCCGGCCAGGGAACCGCCGTCGACCAGCTCCATCACCACGTACGGCACGGTGAGGCCGGCCCGCACGGACTCCCCGTAGTCGTACACGTTGGTGATGTTCGGGTGGCAGAGCCGCGCGGCGGCCTGCGCCTCGATGCGGATCCGGTGCCGGAAGGCCCGGTCGCTGGCCAGCCGGGACGCGAGCACCTTCACCGCGACCTGCCGGCCGAGCACCTCGTCGTAGCCCCGCCAGACCACCGACATGCCGCCCGCGCCGAGCTGCTCGATCAGCCGGTACCGCTCATCGAGGAGTTGCGCGCCGTTCCGGTCCCCACCGCCCATGGTGGCCGTTGTTGCCCAGTGGCGGCCCGACTACACCTCAGGTATCGAATTCGGTCCCAAATGTCACCCGATCAGGCGGTGGCGAGCAGCTGATCCACCGGCGCGAAGTCGTCGGTCAGCACCAGCGCGTCCCCGGTGAAGTCCGTCAGATCCGCGCCGGAGAGCAGGCTGACCCCCCGGTCAACCTCGTCCAGCCGGGCGCGGACGGCGGCCACCGGCAGCGGCGCGTCGGAGGCGACGATGAGGAAGTTCGCGCCCTGCTCCTCGGCGAGCGCCTCCGGCGGGGCGATCAACGCGACGTGCGCGAACTCGGCGGCCACCGTGGCCAGTTCGGCGCGGATGAACCGCAGCGGCGGGTAGTCGATGACGTTCTGCACGTACACCCCACCCGGGCGGGTCACCCGCCGGACCTCGGCGGCCATCTCGCGGGTGGCCAGGTGCCAGGGCACCACCAGGTGACCGAACGCGTCACCGACCACCAGGTCGCGGCTGTCGGTCGGCTCACCGACGACCAGCATCCGGGCGTCGCCCACCTCCGCCCGCAGCTCCGGCCCCGGGCGTACGCCCAACTCCCGCTCGCCCAGCTCGACCAGCCCGCCGTCGATCTCGAACACCACGTTGTCGGTGCCCGGCCGGGTGGCGCTCAGGTAGCGCGGCACGGTGAACCCGCCGCCGCCCAGGTGCAGCGAGTCCAACCGCTGCCCGGCCGGCGCGAACACGTCGGCGACCGCGCCGATCCACTTCGTGTACGCGTACTCCAGGTGCTTCGGGTCGGTCAGGTCCACATACGAGTGCTGGGCCGAGTTGAGCAGCAACGTCCGCCCGCTGGGCCGGTCCGGGTCCGCCGTCACCCGGGCGCAGTGGTACGCCGTCTCGATGTCGCACGGGTTCGGCGCGACGGTGGTCAGCCCCGCCCCGACCAGGCCAAGCACCGCCAGCGCGGCCCGGGTCCTGGCCGGACCGGGCAGTTGGGTGCGCGACTGTCGGCGCAGGTACCAGCCGAGGCCGATGCCGGCCAGTCCGAGCGCCACCGCCAGCGCCAGCAGGATCACCGTGCTGGGCAGCGCGGCGACCAGCACGAAGCCGGTGAGCAGCGTGGCGGTGATGCCGCCCAGGGTGCCGATCCCGGAGAGCCGGCCGACCACCTGGCCGGTCCGGCGCAGGTCGGCGAGCTGAAGCTTCACGACCAGCGGGGTGACCGCGGCGAGCAGCGCCGCCGGCACGAACACGGCCAGCGCCACCAGCAACAGGATGGCACTGGCGGCACCGCCGCGCAGCACCTCACCGGCGTACCGGACCACGGGCAGGGTGATCGCGGTGGCGATGCCGGCCAGCACCAGCGCCGGCGCCAGCAGACCCCGCGGGTCGCGCCGGTCAGCCAGCCATCCGCCGGACCACGCCCCGTACGCGATCGCGGCCAACGCGATGCCGATCACCGAACTGGTCACCTGGAGGGTCACCCCGACGTACGGGCCGACCAGGCGCAGCGCGACGGTCTCCAGCACCAGAACGGCGCCGCTGGAGAAGAAGACCAGGAACGCGGCCAGGCCGTTGGGCAGCGCCCGGCCGGTGACCGGCACGGGCGAGGCCGGGGAAGCCGGCGGGGCCGCTACATCGGACGGTGGGGAGTTCATCGTCGCGATGGTACGCAGCCAACCTGGTGCTGCGGGTCAGTACATCGAGAGATGAACATGGTTCGTGTGGCTCGCGGCCGGGCTGCCGCTGCCGCTGTACGAGCGCCACCCGGTGCCGGGATGCCAGATCTGCCTGTACCAGATCACGTAGAGCACACCCAGCCGGTCGGCGTTGCGCACGTGCCAGGCGGCCAGGCTGTCCCCGTACGCCTTGTCGCCGCCGGTCGCGTTGCGGTCCTCGAAGCCGTTGGTGGCGGCCGCGAAGTCGCAGGCCCGTCCCTTCGGGTGCTCGCCACCGCCGCCGCTGCGTTTGCAGGAGACGTGCCGCTTGTATCCGGCCGCCTGGGTCTGCTTCAGGGCGTTGAGGGTGCGCGGGGTGATGCAGCCGGACGTGGTCGGGTCCTTCACGGAGCAGGATTCCGACGGCCACGATCCGTCCGAGTTGCGCGGCGCCGGCTTGGCCGAGGCGGAGCTGCCGCCGCTGAAGCCGTTGCTGCTGCCTGAGCTGACCTCGGCGAGCGCCGCCTCGGCCTCCTTCTTCTTCTTCGCCATCACGGCGAGCTGCTTCGCCTGCTCGCGGACCTCCGCGTCGATGGCGAGCTTGGCCTGCTGCGCCTGCTGCCGGGCGTCGGTCAGGGTGCGCAGCCGCTTGCCGTCGCGCTGGGCCATCAGGTCCAGGTCGGCCGCGCGTTGCAGGAACATCTGCGGGTCGGCGGAGTTGAGCAGCATCGACACCGGGGTGAGCCGACCCGCGCGGTACGACTGCGCGGCCACCTCGCCCACCTGGGCGGTGAGCCCCACCAGCCGGCCCTCGACGCTCTTCAGCTCGGCGGTGAGCGCCGTCTGTCGACGCTTGGAGTTGTTCAGCTTGGCCTTCGCCTCGATGTGACCCTTGGCGGTCAGCTCCAGCGCGTCCTGCAGCTTCTTGCTGCCGCCCTCGCCGGGTTCCGCGTACGCGGGCACCGCTCCACCGGCGAACACCAGCGCGACGGCGGCGACGAGAGCGAGCAGTGCGCGGCGACCGCGCCGGCTGAGCCTGGTCCTGGGCACGAAAGCGTCCTTCCGTCGACCGCCGGCCCCCGCTGAACCCCTGCGCGGCGGCGTCCCCGCCGGCGCCGATCGGCGGCCTGCTGGCGGAGACCGCCGGTCACGATACCGGAAGCCGTCCCGGTGACCAGCCCCCTGACCGCCCCGCGGCGCCGGTGTCGACGCAGCGTGCCACCACGGTCGCGGAGTGCGCGGATCAGGTGCCGAGCAGGGCGTCGTGCACCTCGGCCCAGACCTCTTCGTTGGCCGCGACGAGCAGGCCGTGGCCCTCGTCCGCCGGGTGGTAGTCGACGCCGTCGAACCGGCGGGCGACGCCGCCGGCCGCGCGGACCAGCAGGGCGCCTGGGGCATGGTCCCACGGCAGGGTGCGCCAGAAGAGGGTGAACTGCTGCTCACCGGTGAGGATGTCCAGGTACTCCCGGCCGGCGCAGTGCTGGCCGGGCAGCAGCTCACCGAGCCGCCGACCACCGGCACGGACCCGGTCCCGGGTGTCCGGCGGCAGGAACCGGGTCATCGCGGCGCCGCGCAGCTCGCCCGGTCGCGGCACGGAAGCGGTGTCGCCCACCGGCCGGCCGTTGAGCAGGGTGCCGTCGTCGGCCCGGCCGCTGGCCAGGATCCCGCCCAGCGGGTCGAGGATCCAGCCGGCGACCGGCCGCCCCTCGGTCAGCAGCGCCACCATCAGCGCGAACGGCCGGCGGCCGGCGGCGAAGTTGGCCGTGCCGTCGACCGGGTCGACCAGCCAGACGTCCCCGCCGTCGCGCAGGTGCCGCAGCAGCCCCGGATCTTCGGCGACGCCCTCCTCGCCGACCACCAGCGAGCCCGGCCGCAGCTGGCGCAGCCCAGCGGCGATCAGCTCCTCGGCGCGGCGGTCCGCGACGGTGACGATCTCACCGGGCGCCTTCTCCGACACGTCGGCGTCGTCGAGCTTGCGGAACAGCGGCAGCACGACCTGGTCGGCGGCCTCCCGGAGCAGGTCACCGACGTCGTCGAGCAGGGCGTCAGCCACGCGGCGGCAGCTTGACCACGCTGACGAAGAACTCGTCGATCTGGCGGACCACCGAGATGAAGCGCTCGAAGTCCACCGGCTTGGTCACGTAGGCGTTGGCGTGCAGCTGGTAGCTGCGCAGGATGTCCTCGTCGGCCTGCGAGGTGGTGAGCACCACGACCGGGATCCGACGCAGCTCCTCGTCCTTCTTGATCTCTTCCAGCACCTCCCGGCCGTCCCGGCGGGGCAGGTTGAGGTCGAGCAGGATCAGGTCGGGCGTCACGGCGTCGGCGTACTGGCCCTCCTGCCGCAGGTAGGCGAGCGCCTCGGCGCCGTCGGACACGACGGTGAGCCGGTTGCGCAGCTTGTGCTCCTCGAACGCCTCCTGGGTCATCAACACGTCACCCGGATCGTCCTCCACGAGCAGGACCTCGATCGGGCTCTTGCCGTCCGCCGGCGCGGTCATCCCACCGTCTCCCTCATGTCACCCGTTCTACCGCCTTCCGGGGATCCGTCGGCCCGGTCCGGCCGGTCCGCCCCGGCGGACTGCTCCGGGGGCGTTGCCGGCGTCTCATCCGAAGGCGCGGAGTCGTCGGTCGCGACACCGGCCGCAGCCGCCTGCGTCGACTCCGGCGAGTCGGCGGCGGCTGCCGCCTCGACGTCCTCCGGCAGCGCCGGCAGGGTGAACCGGATGGTGGTGCCCTCCGGCACGTCCGTGTCCACCCAGACCCGGCCGCCGTGGTATTCCACGATCTTCTTGGCGATGGCCAGGCCGATGCCGGTGCCCGGGTACGCGTCCTTCGAGTGCAGCCGCTGGAAGATCACGAAGATCTTGTCGGCGAACTCCGGCTCGATCCCGATGCCGTTGTCCTGGCAGCTGATCTCCCACTCGGCACCGACCAGCCGCGCCGAGACGTGCACCTTCGGCGGCACGTCCGGACGGCGAAACTTGATCGAGTTGCTGACCAGGTTGGCCAGCAGGTTGGTGAGCAGCGGCTCCTCGCCACGGATCACCGGCAGCTCGGTCCAGGTCAGTTCGGCGTCGGCGTACTGCCGGGCGGCCTCGGTCTGGCCCGCCACGTCGCCCATCACCTTGTTCAGGTCGACCTCGCTGAAGCCGGTGGTGAGCCGGCCGATCCGGGAGAACGCCAGCAGGTCGTTGATCAGACGCTGCATCCGCTGCGCGCCGTCCACCGCGAAGGCGATGTACTGGTCGGCCCGCTCGTCGAGCTGACCGGCGTAGCGGCGCTGCAGCAACTGACAGAAGCTGGCGACCTTGCGCAGCGGCTCCTGAAGGTCGTGCGAGGCCACGTACGCGAACTGCTCCAGGTCACGGTTGGACCGGGTCAGCTCCTCGGCCTGCTTCTGGAGCTGACTGTTGACCCACTCGATGCGCTCGCGGGCCTCCCGAACCTCGGCCAGGTCGGAGGCGATCTTCTGGCGCATCGCGTCCACGTCCGCGCCGAGTTGGACGAACTCCGGCGGGCCGGTGATGGCGATGCCGTGCTGGTAGTCGCCCTTGGCGACCTCGCGGACCTGGTCGGCGAGCCCGACCAACGGCCGGACCACCATCCGGTCCAGCGAGAGCAGCAGCACCGCGCCGGCGACGACCACCACCAACGCGGCGACGATCAGCAGCACCACCAGCACGTTGCTGCTGTTGCGTACGTCCTCCGCGGACTGCTCCCGGGCCGTCAGGATCTCCGCCTGGAGGTCCTCGATCGCCGCCCGGACCTGATCGAACTGCTGCCGGGCCCGTTCGGTGACCAGTGCCTGGCCGGCGCTGGTGCCGCTCTGCTCGGTGGTGGTGATCACCGGCACCGCCACCGACTGCCGCCACTGCTCGGCCCGCTCCTCGACGATCCGCAGCTCCTGGCCGACCTGCGGGTAGTTGTCGAGCAGCGCCCGCATCGCGGCGACGACGTTCTTCTCCTGGTCGAGCCCCGCCTGGTACGGGGTTAGGTCGTTCGGGTCGCCGCTGACCGCGTACCCGCGGACCGCCGTCTCCTGGTCGAGCACCGCGTTGAGCAGCTCCTGCGACTGCACCCGCAGCGGGCCGGTCTCGTTCAGGATGGCGTCGATCTGGGTGCGGTTGCGGGCGGCCATAGCCGCCTCGGCCGCAGCCAGGCCGATCAGCAGCATGCCCACGACGGCGAGCAGGGTGATGACCCGGCGGCGCAGACTCCAGGTGTTGACCACCGGCGTCACCGGCCACCGCCACGGCTGACCAGCAGCATGGCCACGTCGTCAGCGAGCGGGCCACCGTTGATCTGCTCGGCTCTGCCGACCAACCAGGCCGGCAGGTCCGGCAGTGCCACCTCGCGGTTGGCCGGCTCGTCGAGCAGCCCACTCAGACCCGGCACGTCGAGCCTTTCGTTGCCGGCGCCCACCCGTCCCTCGATCAGGCCGTCGGTGTACATCAGCAGGGACCAGTCATCGGTGTCGAACTCCAGGTCGTAGGCGATCGGCCGGCGGGGTCGTACGCCCAGCAGCAGGCCACCGGGCGCGGGCACCGGAGCGACCCGGCCGTTGGTGAGCAGCAGCGGCGGCGGATGCCCGGCGAGCCGGACGGTGGCCCGGTTGGCGTCCAGGTCCAGTCGGGCGGTGGCCACCGTCGCGAAGATCTCCTGGAGACGGCGCTCGCTCATCAGCACCTGCTCCAACGCGGGCAGCACCTCGTCGTCCGGCACCTTGGCCAGCACCAGGGCCCGCCAGGCGACCCGCAGTTCCACGCCGAGCGCGGCCTCGTCCACGCCGTGCCCGCAGACGTCGCCGACGATCAGGTCGATACGGTCCGGACTCGTCTGCACCACGTCGAAGAAGTCCCCGCCGATCAGCGCGGCGTGCCGGCCCGGCCGGTAGAAGGTGTGCACCGCCACCTGGTCGGTCGACATCAGCGGCTGGGGCAGCAGGCCGCGCTCGAGCCGAGCCGACTCGGCCTGGCGCAGCTCGACCTCGCGCAGCCGGCGGGCGTTCACGTCGGCGCGTTTGCGCTCCACCGCGTAGCGCAGCGCCCGGGTCAGCAACACCCCGTCGACCTGGCCCTTGACCAGGTAGTCCTGCGCGCCCTCGGCGACGGCCACGATGCCCAGGTGCTCGTCCGAGCGGCCGGTCAGCACGCAGACGGCGGCGCCACTGGACATCTCCAGCACCTGACGCAGCCCGTCCAGCCCCTGCGCGTCCGGCAGGCCCAGGTCGAGCAGGACGCAGTCGATGTCGGTCATCCGCTGCCGCGCCTCGCTGAGGCTGCTGGCGACCAACAGCTCGATCATCGAGTTCGTTTCGGCGAGCAGCTCACCGACCAGGAAGGCGTCGCCCTCGTCGTCCTCCACCAGCAGCACCCGCAACCGCTCACCCGGCGGCAGGTTGGCGTGCCGCGACAGGCCGCCGTGCGGGTATGGCACGACGGGGGAACCGGCCGTGCCGACTCCCCGGTACGGCCGGGTCACCGCCGCGAGACGCGGGAGTTCGCTGGTGATGTCGGGCTCCTTCCGAGTGCCCTGCTGATCCTGTATTAGACAACGGTCGCACACAACACGACGGCCTCGGCGCGGCAGGGGATGGGCCGCATCACTGCCCGCCGAAGGACAAACCGGGCGCGACGGACGCTCGGGCGTCCGGCCGTCCCACCCGACCACTGCCCGACCGGCCGTCCCACCCGGGGCTGCCGGAGGGCAGGATGATGCCACCCCAGGCCCCACCATCCCCGAGGAGTTCCCGTGGGCGCACCTCCCACCCCCGCCACGACCGGCGCGCCGGTCCGTCCGGGTCCGGGCGTACCCGCCGCCGACCGCGCGCTGGCCCGGCCCCGCCGGCGGCTCGCGGCCGCCGCGGCCGCCCTCGTCGCGCTGGTCGCCGTCGGCGCCGGCAGCCTGCTCGACCTGCGCACCCCGGCCCCGGCACCGGCCGACGCGCCCGTCAACGAGTTCAGCGCCGGCCGGGCGTACGAGGACGTCCAGGTCATCGCGGCCCGATCGCATGTCGCCGGCAGCCCGGCCAACGACCAGGTCCGCGCGCACATCGAGCAGCAGCTACGCGGCCTGGGCCTGGAGACCGACGTGCAGGACACGGTCGCCCCGGAAGCCGGCCAGCTCAGCGGGGCCGCGGGCGGGGCCACCCTGGCCCGGGTCCGCAACGTGGTGGCCCGGCTGCCCGGCACCGACCCGACCGGCCGGGTCTTCCTGGTGGCCCACTACGACTCGGTGCAGACCGGCCCGGGTGGCAACGACGACGCCGCCGGCACCTCGGCGATCCTGGAGGTGGCCCGGGCGCTGGCCGCGGGCCCCCGGCCGCGCAACGACATCGTCTTCGTGCTGACCGACGCCGAGGAGGCCTGCCTCTGCGGCGCGTCCGCGTTCGCCGCCAGTCACCCGCTGGCCGCCGACGGCGGCGTGGTGCTCAACCTGGAGGCGCGTGGCTCCACCGGCCCGGTGATCATGTTCGAGACGTCCCGGAACAACGCGAAGCTGGTGGACGTCTTCGGCCGTGCCGCCCCGCACCCGGTCGGCACCTCCTTCGCGGTGGAGATCTACCGCGCGCTGCCCAACGACACCGACTTCACCGCGTTCCTGGACCGGAAGTTCGTCGGGCTGAACTCGGCGTACATCGACGGCGCCGCGATCTACCACACGCCGCTGGACACCCCGGCGGCGATGGACCGCGGCAGTCTCCAGCAGCACGGGGACAACGCGCTGGGCCTGGCCCGGGAGTTCGGTCGCACCGACCTGACCGACCTGCGCTCCGGGCACGACGCCACCTACTTCCCGGTCCCCGGCGGGCTGGTCCGCTACCCCGGCTGGCTCACCCTGCCGCTGGCCCTGCTCGCGGTGCTCGCGGTGGCCGCGCTGGGTTGGCTGACCCTCCGGCGGGGCCGGGCCAGCACCGGCCGGCTCGCCGCCGGCTTCGGGCTGGCCCTGGTGCCGATCGTGGCCGCGCCACTGGCCGCGCAACTGCTCTGGATGGCGATCACCGCGATCCGACCGGGGTACGCCGAACTGCTCGACCCGTACCGGCCGATCTGGTACCGGCTGTCCGTACTGGCGCTGGCCGCCGCCATCCTGTTCACCTGGTACGCGCTGACCCGCCGCCGGATCGGGCCGGCCGCGCTCGCCGTCGGCGGGCTGGCCTGGCTGGCCCTGCTCGGCGTGCTGCTCGCCGTGGCGGTGCCCGGCGGGGCGTACCTCACCACCCTGCCGGCCCTCGCCGGCGCGCTCGGCGGCCTGCTCGCGCTGCGCACCTGGCAGACCGGGCCGTGGCCGGTGGTGGCGGTGACCGCCGCCGGAGCGGTCGGTGTGGTCATCCTGCTGCCCACCGTGGTGCTGCTCTTCCCCGCGCTGGGAATGGCGATGGGCGGGGTGGCCGCGCTGGTCGCGGTGCTGCTCGGCCTGACCGCCCTTCCGGTGGTCGACCTGCTGCACCCGCAGGCCGGCGGCCAGCGGGCGCTGCGCGCGCTGCGGGCCCGGCGGCTCGCGGTACTGCCGGCCGGGGCCGCCGCGCTGGCGGCGGTGGTGCTCGCCGGGGTCGGGCTGGCCGTCGACCGGTTCGACGCCGCCCACCCCGCGCCCACCCACCTGATGTACGCCATGGACGCCGGCACCGGCCAGGCCCGCTGGCTGAGCCACGAGACCGACCCGCAGCCGTGGACGGACGACTACGTGGACGGGGTGACCGACGTTCGCGACGACTTCCCCGGGCTCGGCGACGGTGAACTACGGACCGGCCCGGCGCAGGCCGCGAACCTGCCGGCGCCGAAGCTGGACGTGCTCGCCGACTCGGGCTCCGGCTCGGGGTCTGGCGCTGAACGCACGCTCCGGCTGCGGCTCACCCCGCAGCGGGCGGTCCGGCTGGCCACCCTGCACGTCGACACGTCGACCGCCACCGTGTTGCGGGCCGAGGTCGCCGGCCGGTCGGTGCCGGTGGAGCCCCGGGAGGGGAAGTGGGGCTTCGGGCTGGTGTTCCACGCCCCGCCGACGGAGGGGATCGAGGTCACCCTGACCGTGCGGCCGATCGCCGGGCAGGTGGCGCTGCGGGCGATGGACGCCAGCGACGGGCTGGACGCGCTGCCCGGCTTCCGCGCCCGGCCGCCGGCCGTCGGCGTCGTCGGTTCGCACAGCTCCGAAATGCTGGCGGTCGCCCGTACCTACCCCATCTGACGGTCGGTTCGGTGGTCCGGTGGAGCCTCTCCGCCGGGCCACTGATCGCCGGTGTTACTTCCAGCGGAAGTGCACGAAGAGCCGGCCGAAGTTCTTGGAGTCCTTCTCCACCCGGTGATAGAGCTGCTTGACGTCCTTCTGGTCGAGGAACCGCAGCACCCGCTTCTTGAGCTGGCCCGACCCCTTACCCGGAATGATCTCCACGAGGGTGGCCTTCTTCGCCACCGCCTCGTCCATGATCCCGCGCAACGCGCGGTCGATGTCCTGGCCCTTGTTGAAGATCTCGTGCAGGTCCAGCTTGAGCTTCATGCCGCAGCCCCCGGCCGGTCAGGTCCCATGTCCGCCATCCTAGGCACGCCCGACGGAGTGCTCGCCGCACGACGACGGGGCGGCCCCGAAGGGCCGCCCCGTGCACGTCACCGGTCCGCGTCACCGGTCCGCGTCAGCGGGTGCCGCCGAGGCGGGTCTCCACCCGCTCCAGGGCGATCCGGTAGTCGTCGTTGGCCGCGTACATGGCGGCGGCGATCCGCAGGTGCCGCAGCGCGTCCGAGTGCCGGTTGAGACGCTCCAGGGTCCGGCCCAGCACGTGGTGCGCGTAGTGGTCGCTCGGGTCCCGGTCGACCAGCTCCCGCAGCTGCTCCTCGGCCCGGTTGAGCTGGGCCGACTGGAAGTACGCCCGGGCCAGCAGCTGCCGGACCGCCGCGTTGCCGGGTTCGGCGTCCACGATCGGCTCCAGCAGTCGGGCCGCTCCGCTCGGATCACCGGTCTCGAAGAACATGGTCGCCCGCCGGTAGTCCGCCAGAAGATCCATCTGCCCACCTCCTCGGGTCGCGCCGTCACTGTTCCGACGCTGGCACAACGCTGGGCGTTTGGCGACTGTTCCCCGGGTCTCTTCCGGCCGCCGGCGGGTCAGGTTCTGGCGTCCCGGCGCCCGGCGGACAGCTCCCACGCGCGGACGCCGCCGACGATCCCCGCCGTGTTGGGCACCACCACGACGTCGTCGCCCATCCGGGCGAGCTGTTCGGGCCGGATCAGCCGGGAGTTGCCCCCGCCCAGGTAGAGCCGGTCCCACCGGAACACCGGGCGGAGCCCGTCCACCACCTGGCGGATCCGCCGGGACCAGAAGGCGTCGCCGAGCCGGCGGCGTTCCGGCTCGCCCACGTACGTGTCGTAGGTGGTGCCCCACCGCACCGGCGCGTGGGACAGCTCCAGGTGCGGGGCGAGCACCCCGCCGTCGAAAAGGGCGCTACCGAGCCCGGTGCCCAGGGTCAGCACCAGCTCGCAGCCGGTGCCGGCGACCACCCCGGCACCGTGCACCTCGGCGTCGTTGAGCACCAGCGCCGGCACGCCGAACGCGTCGGCCAGCGCGCCCCGCGCGTCCCAGCCGGACCACTCGGCGACCAGGGCCGGGTCGACCCGACTGCGTGGTCCGCTGCGGGTCACGTAGTGCGGGGTGGTTACCACCACTCCGTGCCGGATCATCCCGGGAACGCCCACCGTCAGCCGGTCGGCCGCCGGCAGCCGCCCGCCCAGGTCGAGCAGGGTGCGCACGAACAGCTCAGGCGGCAGCGGGTACGGGGTCGGCACCCGCAGCGGCCGGGCCCGCATCGTGCCGGCCTCGTCGAGCACCGACGCCTTGATGCCCCCGCCACCGCAGTCGATCGCCAGTGTGGTCACCACGTCGTTGAGTCTGCCCGCTGCGGCCCGGCCGTATGCCGGCGGCCGGATAGGCTGCCGTCCTGATGAGCGCCACGATGATCGTCAAGGACCTGGCCGCCGGGCACGGCGAACGCCCACTCTTCGCCGGATTGGACCTGGTCGTCGCCCCCGGCGACGTGGTCGGCCTGGTCGGGCCGAACGGCGCCGGCAAGTCGACGCTGCTGCGTACCCTCGCCGGGTTGCTGCCGGTGGAGGCCGGCAGCGTCCGACTCAGCCCGCCCACCGCGAGCGTCGGCCACCTGCCTCAGGAGCCGGAACGGCGGCTGGGCGAGACGGTACGCGGGTTCCTGGCCCGACGGACCGGGGTGACCGCCGCGCAGGCGGCGCTGGACGAGGCGACCGAGGCGTTGACCGCCGGGACCGCGGGCGCCGACGACGCGTACGCCGACGCGCTGGAGCGCTGGCTCGCCCTCGGTGGCGCGGACCTGGACGAGCGCGCCGAGCAGGTGAGCGCCGACCTGGGGCTCGCCGTCGACCTGGACCACCCGACGACCGGGCTCTCCGGCGGTCAGGCGGCCCGGGCCGGGCTGGCCTCGCTGCTGCTCAGCCGCTACGACGTGTTCCTGCTCGACGAGCCGACCAACGACCTGGACCTGGCCGGGCTGGAGCGCCTGGAGGAGTTCGTGACCGGGCTGCGGGCCGGCACGGTGCTGGTCAGCCACGACCGGGAGTTCCTCACCCGCACGGTGACCCGGGTGCTGGAGCTGGACCTGCCGCAGCAGCAGGTGCACCACTACGGCGGCGGCTACGCGGCCTACCTGGAGGAGCGCGAGGTGGCCCGCCGGCACGCCCGCGCCGACTTCGAGGAGTACGCCGACACGAAGGCCGGCCTGGAGGCGCGGGCGCGCACCCAGCGGGGCTGGATGGAGAAGGGCGTCCGGAACGCCCGCCGCAAGGCCACCGACAACGACAAGATCGGCCGAAAGTTCCGGAGCGAGGCGAGCGAGAAGCAGGCCGCGAAGGCCAAGCAGACCGAGCGGTTGATCGAACGGCTCGACGTGGTCGAGGAGCCCCGCAAGGAGTGGGAGCTGCGGATGGAGATCGCCGCCGCGCCCCGCGCCGGCGCCGTCGTGGCCACGCTGCGCGGTGCGGTGGTACGCCGCGGCGGGTTCACTCTCGGCCCGGTGGACCTCCAGATCGACTGGGCGGACCGGGTCGCGGTGACCGGGGCGAACGGCTCGGGCAAGTCCACCCTGCTGGCCGCGTTGCTCGGTCGGCTGCCGCTGGACGCCGGCACCGCCTCTCTGGGGCCCGGGGTGGTGATCGGCGAGGTGGACCAGGCACGAGGGCTGTTCCTCGGCGACGTGCCGCTGATCGACGCGTTCCAGGCGGCCGTACCGGAGATGTCGCCGGCGGACGCGCGGACCCTGCTGGCCAAGTTCGGGCTGCGCGCGGCGCACGTGCCGCGGCCGGCGGCCACCCTCTCCCCCGGCGAGCGGACGCGGGCGGCTCTGGCGCTGCTCCAGGGACGCGGGGTCAATCTGCTGGTGCTCGACGAGCCCACCAACCACCTGGACCTGCCGGCCATCGAGCAGCTCGAGTCGGCCCTGGCCAGCTATCCGGGCACGCTGCTGCTGGTCACCCACGACCGGCGGATGTTGGCCGCCATCGAGACGAACCGGCGACTGCGGGTCGACGCCGGGCGGATCGCCGAGGATTGATCCGTGCTCGCGGGCCGGCGCGGGGTGAGAATGACGCCATGCTCAAGTGGGAGTACGCGCTGCTGATTCGGCGCCGCCAGGCGGCGACCAACGATCTGGGCTGGGAGGTCGTCTTCGTCTGGTACGGCCCGGACGGCTCGATGGTCGACGTGACGCCGTACGGCGACACGGCGCTGGCCCACCTGAACCGGGCCGGCGACCAGGGCTGGGAGTTGGTGGCGATGAGCGAGGACCCGTCCCTGCCCGGCAACCACGAGTTGCACCGCTACCACCTCAAGCGGCCGAAGCCGTCCGCCCCGCCGCCCCGCCAGCGGATGCGTGGCGGCGGCCGGCCGGGCCGCCGCACTCTCTCCGGCTGACCAGCACGACCACTCGGCGAACTGGCCGCGGTCCGGCCAGGCGGGCTCGACCGGGCCAGGCCCGGCCACGCCGGTTCCGGCCCGACCCGGGCCCCGGCGCGGTTCGCCTCGGCCCGGCCTCGCCGGGCACGGGTCGCAGTTGAGCGGTATACCTCAGAGTCATTTTTATGACTCTGAGGTATACCGCTCGCCGCAGTCCCGGCTCGAGGACTGCGACACGCCGACCGACCGGCACGCCGGCCCACGGACACGGTTGACGAGCGGGGCATACCGGGCGCGGATCGGGGTATCGCGCGGCGGGAGGTGGCCCGAATGGTCGCTTTGGCACAGACTCCGCCCTCGGCCGACCGGCTGCGGGCGATCGACGGGTTCCTCGCTGAGGCCTGGGCGGACCAGGTCCGGCACGATGACCGACTGCGTGGTCTGGCGGTCGAGGTGCGGTTCGACCGGGGTGTCGCCCACCTGAGCGGGGAGGTGGCCGAGCCCGCCGAGCTGCGGCTGGTCCGCGACCTGGTGGGGCGGCTGGCCGGGGTCTACGGCGTGTGGTGCCGGGTCGGCGTCGGCGGGCGTGAGCCGGTGGTGGTGGACCTCGGCTGCGGGCCGACGAAGCAGTGGGCGGGCAACCTGGGGCTGGACATCTTCCCGGCCCCGGGGGTCGACGCGGTGGCGGACCTGTCGGGCTCGCTGCCGCTGGCCGACAACTCGGTGGACGTTCTTTTCGCGGTGCACATCCTGGAGCACCTGATCGACTTCCTGCCGCTGGTCGACGAGTGCCACCGGGTGCTCCGACCGGGTGGTGTGCTGCACGTGATGAGCCCCTGGTGGGGGCATGTGAACGCGGTCGCCGACCCGACCCACGTCCGGCTGATGGACGTGCAGACGTTCAAGGGGATCTGCCAACTCCGGCCGCCCGGCAGCCCACGCTGGTACCCCCTGCACGCCGGCTGCGACGGCGCCTCCATCTTCGCCGACCTGACCCCGCTGCCACCCGACGCCGACCCGGCCCCCAACTCCCACCTGTCCCGATTCTTCGACTAGCCCTCGGGGTGGGGCGGTCAGGGGAGCTGGGTTGATTCGCGGAGTTCCAGGCGATAGGGGGCGGAAAGTTCGCGGGCGGAGGCGGTGCGGTCACCGTCGAGGCGTTCGGCGAGCAGTTCGACGGCGAGCCGCGCGATCTGAGCCTTGTCCGGGGCGACGGTTGTCAGCGTGGGGATCGAGAACCGCCCGTCCTCGATGTCGTCGAAGCCGACCACCGCCACGTCCTCGGGCACCCGCAGGCCGGCCTCGTGCAGGGCGCGCAGGGCACCCAGGGCGAGCGTGTCGTTGAAGCAGAAGACGGCGTCGGGGCGTACCCCGGAGGTGAGCAGGCTGCGCATGGCGGCCGCGCCGTCCGCGCGGTGCCAGGCCGGCGCGGGCGCCACCAGGGCCTCGTCGTAGTCCAGGCCGGCGGCGCGCAGCGCGTCGGCGTAGCCGGTCAGGCGCAGTCGGGCGCTGGCGCCCTCCGGGGTGCGCTGCGAGCCGATGGCGGCGATCCGGCGCCGGCCGAGCCCGATCAGGTGGCTGGTGATCTCCCGCGCCGCGCCCACGTTGTCGATCACCACGTGGTCCGCGGGGCCGTGGTCGACGCGCTCGCCGAGCAGCACCATCGGCCTGTTGTCCAGGCCGGCCAGGTCCTCCGCGGTGAGCGCCAACGGACTGAAGATCAGGCCGTCGATCAGGTGGTCGGTGATGCCGGAGGCGACCACCCGTTCCTGCTCACGCCCACCGCCGGTCTGGTCGATCAGCACCGTCCAGCCGAAGTCGGCGGCTGCGGCGACCACGTAGCGGGCCAGTTCGGCGAAGTACGGGATGTCCAGTTCCGGCACCGCCAGCGCGATCACGCCGGTGCGCCCCTTGCGCAGGTGGCGGGCGGAGAGGTTGGGTCGGTAGTTGAGTTCGGCGATCGCCTCCTCGACCCGGGCCCGGGTGTCCGGCCGGACATGCACGTAGCCGTTGACCACGTTGGAGACGGTCTTCACCGACACGCCGGCCCGTTCGGCCACATCCTTGAGCCTGTGTCGCACTCCGCAACCTCCCCGATGTAACACTCCGCACCCTACCCCGTCATCAGCCCTTTACAACGTTGCCTACAACGTTGTAGAAAGCAGGGAGGCCGGGTGGGCGGTGACTGCGATCACCCGGCACCGGCAATGAGGAAAGGTGGCACCCTTGCGGACCGCGCAGCTGACGATCGACCCGGCCTTCGCGATCGGCCCGGCCGACCGACGTCTCTTCGGCTCCTTCGTCGAGCACATGGGGCGATGCGTCTACGGCGGGATCTACGAGCCGGGCCACCCCAGCGCCGACTCCCGCGGCCTGCGCGGCGACGTGCTGGAGCTGACCCGGGAGCTGGGCGTGTCAGTGGTCCGCTACCCGGGCGGCAACTTCGTTTCCGGCTACCGCTGGGAGGACGGGGTGGGCCCGGTCGGCGACCGGCCACGCCGGCTCGACCTGGCCTGGAAGACGATCGAGACGAACGCGTTCGGGCTGGACGAGTTCATGACCTGGGCCGCCGAGGCCGGTGTCGAGCCGATGATGGCGGTCAACCTGGGCACCCGCGGCGTGCAGGAGGCTCTGGACCTGCTGGAGTACGCCAACCACCCGGGCGGCACGCACCTCTCCGACCTGCGGCGCAAGCACGGCGCGGAGGACCCGTACGGGGTGAAGCTGTGGTGCCTGGGCAACGAGATGGACGGCCCGTGGCAGGTCGGCCACAAGACCGCCGACGAGTACGGCCGGCTGGCCGCCGAGGCCGCCCGGGCGATGAAGATGATCGACCCGTCGATCAGCCTGATCGCCTGCGGCAGCTCCAACCGGCGGATGCCCACGTTCGCCTCCTGGGAGGCGACCGTGCTGGAGCACACCTACGAGCATGTCGACTACATCTCGGCGCACACCTACTACGACCCGTCCGACGGTGACCGGGCCAGCATCCTCGCCTCGGCTGTCGACATGGACAACTTCATCACCGAGGTGGTCGCGACCGCCGACCACGTGGCCGCCAAGCAGCGGCACAAGCGCAAGCTGAAGATCTCGTTCGACGAGTGGAACGTCTGGTACGAGTCCCGCCTCCAGGCCGACCTGGACCGGCGCGGCTGGGTCGAGGCCCCGGCGCTGATCGAGGACGACTTCACCGCGGTCGACGCGGTCGTCGTCGGTGACCTGCTGATCACCCTGCTCCGCCACGCCGACCGGGTCGGGGTGGCCGCCCAGGCCCAGCTGGCCAACGTGATCGCACCGATCCGCACCCGCAACGGCGGACCCGCCTGGCGGCAGAGCATCTTCCACCCGTTCGCGCTGACCGCCCGGTACGCCCGCGGCACCGTGCTGCGCACCGAGCCGGTGTCGCCGCGCTACGACACCAAGAAGTACGGGGACGTTCCGGTGCTCGACACCGTCGCCGTGCACGACGAGGAGACCGGCGAGCTGACCGTCTTCGCGGTCAACCGGGGCGAGGAGGACCTTCCGTTGGACCTCGACCTGCGCGGCCTGCCGGGACTGTCCGGTCTGTCCTTTCTGAGCCTCGCTGCCGGGTCTGACCCGTCGGCGATGAACACCGAGGCCGAGCCCGACC
>NZ_RCVJ01000046.1 GCF_003667505.1 Micromonospora sp. BL4 | reverse complement strand
CGCCAGCGGGTCAGCATCGCGCGAGCCCTTCTCGACGAGCTGACCCAGGTACATGACAGCGATGTCGTCCGCCAGGTACTCGACGGCGGACAGGTCGTGGGTGATGAAGAGGCAGGCGAACCCGATGTCGCGTTGCAGGTCGGCGAGGAGGTTGAGCACCGACGCCTGCACCGACACGTCGAGCGCGCTCGTCGGTTCGTCCGCGATGAGCAACCGTGGCTCGGAGATCAGGGCCCGCGCGATGCTGACCCGCTGGCGTTGCCCGCCGGAGAGCTCATGGGGATAGCGGCGCGCCACCTCGGCGCGCAGACCCACCCGTTCGAGCTCCGTGGCGACCCGGGCCTCCCGGTCGCGCCGCGGGATCCGCTTCCCGGCCAGCCGCAACGGCTCGGCCACGACCTCGCCCACCAGCATCCGGGGGTCCAGTGAGGCGGCCGGGTCCTGGAAGACGATCGACACCGCACCGCGGTGTGGGCGTAGCTGTCGCCGGGACAGGTGCGTGACGTCCGTCCCGGCGATCCGGACCACACCCGCGGTCGGCTCCACGAGCCGCACCACGCATCGGCCGACCGTCGATTTTCCGGAGCCGCTCTCCCCCACCAGGGCCGTCACCCGGCCCCTCGGAATCGTGAGGGACACCCCGTCCACGGCGCGGACCGGGCCGAAGTGCATCACCAGGTCCTCGATCACCAGGGCGTCCGGCTGGGCCGTCATCGGTGCGCCTCCTCAACGTCGGATCGGGGTGACGGGCACGGGTGCCAGCATGCCGCGAGGTGGTCGGTGCTGCCGGCGGCCACCACCTCCAGGGGCGGCGCGGACTCGCGGCACCGCCCGTCCGCGGCGGGGCACCGGTCGGCGAAGGTGCACACGTCCGGCTGGACCGACAGGACGGGCACCAGACCGGGTATCTCCTGGAGACGGTCGGTGCCCGCGTGCCTGCCGGGCGTCGGTGACGCCGACAGGAGCCCGGCCGTGTACCGGTGGTACGGGTGCGCGAACAGGTCGGTGACCGCCGCGCGCTCCACCACCCGCCCGGCGTACATGACGACGACGCGGTCCGCGATGTCGGCGATCACGCCGAGGTCGTGCGTGATGACGAGGATGCTCGTGCCGAGCCGGTCGCGCAGGTCCCGGAGCACCTGGAGGATGCCGGCCTGGACCGTGACGTCCAGCGCGGTGGTCGGTTCGTCGGCCACCAGCACCTTGGGGCCGCAGGCCACCGCCATCGCGATCATCACGCGTTGGCGCATGCCGCCGGAGAGCTGGTGCGGATAGTTGTCGACGCGTTTCGCGGCGGACGGGATCCCGACGAGCGTCAACAGTTCGACGGCGCGTGCCCGGGCGGCCCGGCGGGACATCCGTTCGTGGACCTGGAGCACCTCCCCGATCTGACGCCCGACGGTGAGCACGGGATTGAGCGACGTCATGGGCTCCTGGAAGATGTAGGCGATCTCCTTGCCGCGTACGCGGCGAAGCGCCGCCTCGCGGGTGCCGACGAGTTCGGTGCCGTTCAGCCGCACCGATCCGGAGATCCGGGCGCTGCCGGGGAGCAGGCCCGCGATGCTCATGGCGGTGACGCTCTTTCCGCACCCCGACTCACCCACCATCCCGACGATCTCTCCGGGTGCGAGGTCCAGACTGACCCCGTCGACCGCCGAGACGTTCCCGGTCTCGGTGGGGAATGAGACCGAGAGGTCGCGTACCGCCAGGACGGGTGTGGCGACCGTCGCGGCGGCTCCCGCCCGTTCGGCCGTGGTCATCGCCGGTCTCCCTTCGGGTCGAGGGCGTCCCGGAGCGCGTCGCCGAAGACGTTGAACGCGAGCGCCAGTCCCATGATCACGACGCCGGGCAGGACCGCCGCCCACGGGGCTCGGGCGGCGAACTGCTGGGCCGTGGCCAGCATGGTGCCGAGGCTGGGGGACGGAGGTTGGATGCCGAGGCCGAGGAACGAGAGCACCGCCTCGCCCAGGATCGCGGCCGGGATCGCGACCGTCGCCTGCACCAGGATCACCGATGTCGCGTTCGGCAGGATGTGCCGGGCCAGCACCCACAGGTCGCTCGCGCCGTCCACGACCGCGGCGGCGACGAAGTCCAGCGACTTGAGCCGGAGCGTGTCCGAGCGGACCACCCGGATCACCCCGGGGATCTGGGCGATGCCGATGGCCACGGCGGCGTTGCCGAGGCTGGCGCCCCGGATGGCCGCCAGCCCGACCGCCATGATCAGAAACGGGAACGCCAGGAGCAGGTCGGTGAACCGTGAGATCACGGCGTCCCAGGCCCGGAAGTAGCCGGCGGCGAGACCAAGCGGGACACCGATGACCAGGGAGGTGGCCACCGCCAGCAGTCCCACCTGGAGCGACGCCCGCGCCCCGAGCATGATCCGGGACAGCACGTCCCGGCCGAGGTCGTCGGTGCCGAGCAGGTGGCCGGGGGTGCCGGGAGGCGCGAACGTACGGGCGAAATCGGTCTGGTCGACGGAGTAGGGCGCGATCCAGGGCGAGAGCAGCGCGATGGCGGCGGCGAGCGCCAGCACGACGAAGCTCACGACGGCGAGCGGGTTGCGTCGCAGCCGCCGCAGAACTCGCGTACGTCGGGTGATGCTGGCGGCACCGGTCTCCGCCATGGGAACGGTGAGGACGGTCATGCCGGATCTCCCGTCACCCGGATGCGTGGATCGATGACCGAGTAGAGCAGGTCAACGAGGAAGTTGATCACGATGTACGCCGTCGCGGTGAGCAGCACGACGGCCTGGATCACCGGGTAGTCCCGCTGGAACACCGCGTCGATGGTCATCTTGCCGAAGCCCGGCAGCCCGAAGATCTGCTCGGTGACGACGGCACCCGAGATCAGGCCCCCGAGCTGGAGGCCCACGACGGTCACCACCACGATCAGGCTGTTCCGCAGGGCGTGCTGGGTGATGACGGCTCGCGGCCGCAGGCCCTTCGCCTTCGCCGTCCGTACGTAGTCCGAGGAGAGCGAGTCGAGCATCGCCGACCGGGTCTGCCGCATGATGATGGCGGCGAGGCCGGTCCCGAGGATCACCGCCGGCAGGACGATGTGGTGCAGGTTGTCCACCGGATCCTCCAGAATCGGCACGAAGCCGGAGGCGGGAAACAACCCGGTCGCCACGGACAGGTACAGGATCGCGAGCAGCCCGAGCCAGAAGTGCGGCACCGACAGGCCGATCAGGGCCATGCCGTTGGCCACCCACTCCGCCGGGCGCCCGCGGCGGACCGCCGCGAGCACCCCGGCGCCGACACCGAGCGCCGTGGCGAGCAGGATCGCCAGGACGGAGAGTTCAACGGTCACCGGCAGGGCGGTCGTGAGCATCGACGAGACCGGCGTACCGGTGCGGATCGACACCCCGAAGTCGCCCTGCACCATGCGTTCCACGTACTGCGCGAACTGCACTGGCAGCGGCTGGTCCAGCCCGTAGTGCCGACGGATGGCTTCGAGGGCCTCCGGCGACCGGTCCTCCCCGGCCAGCGCGAGGGCCGGATCACCGGGGAGCGCCCGTACACCGAAGAACACCACGATCGTCGACAACAGCAGGGTCAGCGCCGACTGCCAGGCGCGGGTGAGGAGATATCGGGCCACGGCGACCTACTTGGTGAATCCGGCGAAGGCCGCGCGGATCACGCCGTCCGGGAAGACCTGCAGGCCCTGGATCTGCTTGCTGACGGCCGTGAGGTTGCGCTGCCGGTAGAGGTAGATCAGCGCGTCGTCCTGCTGGAGCAGCGTGACCACCTGCCCGTACAGCTTCTTGCGCTCCTCGGTGTCACCGGACTGGCGGGCCTGGGTCAGCAGGGCGTCGAGCTGCGGGTTGCTGTAGCCGGCGACGTTCTGGCTCGCGGTGGTGCCGACGAAGTTCGTGATGTTGGCGTCCGGGTCGATCCGCCCGCTCCACCCGAGCTGCAGCAGCTCGAAGTTGCCGCGGTCCTGCTCGTCGAGGAGCGAGGAGTACTCCACCGGGTTGATCTTCAGATCGAACCCGCCGTCCTTGAGCATGGACTGGAGCGCCTGCGCGAGCCGCAGCGTGTCGGGCGTGTTCGACGCGAGGAGCGTGACGGTGTACGGGGTCTGGACGCCCGCCTCGGCGAGGAGCTGCTTGGCCTTGGCGGGGTCGTGCGCCGGGCAGGCCTGCGCCTCGGGCGACGAGAACGGGCTGGCGGGAGAGATGGGTGAGCAGGCGGCGGTGTGGATGCCGTTGAAGACCGCGTCGACCAGGGCCTTGCGGTCGATCGCGTGCTCGAATGCCTGCCGGACCTTGGCGTTCTGGGCGAGAGGGCGGTTGATCGGCTTGGGCGGGGTGCGGACCCCGTCGACGTTGCCGATGTTGATGGTGAGGCCCTGGTAGCCGAGGGACTGCGACTGCAGGACGGAGACCGAGGAGTCCTGCCGCAGGGAGGCGACGTCCTGGGTGGAGACGCTGTCGGCGACCTGGGCGTCACCGGAGCGCAGGTTGGCCGCGCGGATGCTGGCGTCGCTGAGGATGCGCCACGAGATGCCGTCGAGGTGGACCTTGTCGGCCTCGTAGTAGTTCGGGTCCTTCACGACGTCGATGGAGTTCTGCGGCACCCGCTTGGCGAACTTGAACGGGCCGACGCAGACCGGCGCCGAGGCGAAGTCGTCGCCGAGGCCCTGCAACGCCTTGGTGCTCATGATCATGCCGGCGCGGTCGGCGAGCGCGCCGAGCAGGGGCGCGAACGGCTGCTTGAGCCGGAGGACGACGGTCTGCGCGTCGGGGGTGTCGACGCCGTCGATGGGACCGAGTTCGCTCTTGCGGGCCGAGCGGGCGTGGGTCAGGTGTCGCTGGACGGTGGCCTTGACCGCGGCGGAGTCGAACGGCGTCCCGTCCGCGAAGCGGACGCCCTGGCGCAGCGGGATGGTGACCGTCTTGCCGTCGCTGCTCGTGGTGGGCAGGGCGGTCGCCAGCTGGGGTACGACCTGCGCCTGCTCGTTCACGTCGTAGAGCTTCTGGCACATGGCCTGGAAGACGTAGCGGGAGTAGAGGCTGCGCGACAGTGTCGGGTCCAGCGCGTCGGGTTCCGCCGAGAGGGCGATGACCAGCTTGCCACCCTGCTTGACGGCAGCGGGGTCGGCCGGCGTACCGAAGGAATCCTGGCCTGCCGACTGGTTGTCGCCGGACTGGTTGTCACCCCCGCCGTCCGACACCGGTGAGCAGGCAACGACCGCGCAGGCAACAGCGACCGCCGCCACCGCGGCCCGGAGTGAACGGCGCCGGGGCAGGCTCGTTTCGCTGAGGGAGAGGTTCGTCATGGGGAGCTCCTCGAGTGGGCGATTTGGGGAGCGTATGTTGTATACGATGACCCACGCAAGACCTCTTTCCTGCCTCTCGACGGGGTTCACGGCTGGCGGGGTCGGTCGTGCAGAGCGGTCCGCGGCGCCGGCCCAACGACACGCCGGACGACGGCTGGGAGTCCCGGCCAGCTCGCCAACGGGCGATACCTCAGAGGCATATTTATGCCTGTGAGGTATCGCGCCCACGACACCGACCGGCCGGACGCGGTGGGAAGCGGTCCTGGGCGTCGCCGTCACCGTGACCGACGGGCGAGACCGCACGCGCAGGCCAGGGCATCTGCTCGCGGTGTGCACGAGCGGCGGGTCACCGCCCCGGATCGCGGCGGTGGTACTCGGGGCGAAGCTTCGCGCTGGCGAACGCCGACTTCACCGCCGCCGAGAGCGCGGCGATGTCGTACGCGCCGTGGTGACGAAGGCCGTTGATGAAGAAGGTCGGGGTGCCGGTGACGCCGCTGAGGTCGGCCGAGTCGACGTCCTCGGCGACCCGGTCGACACCCTTGAACTTGACCATGTGCTCCCGGAACCGGTCGAGGTCCAGGCCGATCTGTTCGGCGTAGCCGAGCACATCTTCGGGATTGAGAGCGTCCTGGTGCACGAGCAGCAGGTCGTGCATCTCCCAGAACCGGCCCTGCTCGCTCGCCGCCTCGGCCGCCTCGGCGGCGAGTTGGGCATGCGGGTGGACGTCGGTCAGCGGCAGGTGCCGCCAGACGTACCGGACGTTGGCGAAGTCGGCCAGCAGCTCCCGGACCACCGGTTCGGCCTGCCCGCAGTAGGGGCATTCGAAGTCGCCGTACTCCACGACCGTCACCGGCGCCTCGCGCGGCCCGCGCACGTGGTCGCGCTCCGGATCGACCGGCAGCATCAGGTCGACGATGCCCTCGGCGACGCCGAGCAGCGCGCGGGCGTGCCGCGCCGGCGAGAGCCGGGCCGCAGAGCGGAACACCAGCCAGGTGATGACGGACGCGCCGATCGTCGCGACCAGGATGCCGAGCTTCGCCTCTTCCAGGGCCTCGCCGCTCAGCGCATGGGTGGCGATCAGGAGGGCGACGGTGAACCCGACGCCGGAGACCGTGCCGACGCCGGCCACGGCGAGCCAGCCCACCGGCGGCCGGAGCCGGTTGCGTGTCAGTCGCTGCACCAACCACGAGGTGGCCGCGATCCCGGCCGGCTTGCCGACCAGGTACGCCGCCACGACGCCGAGCGTGACCGGCGAGGTCACGGCCCTGGCCAGGAGATCACCGTCGATCACGATCCCGACGTTCGCCAGCGCGAAGAGCGGTACGACCACGTAGCTCGCCCACGGGTGGTAGAGGGTCTGCAACCGCTCGTTCGGCGACAACGCCGAGGCGAGCCCCGCCCGGGCCGAACGGGCGAGCTGCGGGGTGGGCTGTTCCCGGAAGAGGCGGAACTGGTCGCTCGCCCGCTGGAGTTCGCTGCGGCCGGGGGCGTAGGCGAAGGACAGCAACCCCATCACCAGGCCCACCACGACCGGGTCGACACCGGACTCCGAGACCGCGACCCAGGCCGCCACCCCCAGCAGCCCGTAGACCGGCCCGAACCGCACGCCAGAGGCCCGGACGAGCAGCACGACGCCGAAGATCGCCGCAGCGGCGAGCAGCGCCGTCGGCGAGGGATGTTCCGGATAGGCGATCGCCAGCACCGCGATCGCGACCAGGTCGTCGATGACGGAGACCGTCAGCAGGAAACTCCGCAACCGATTCGAGAAGCGCGGCCCGAAGACGGCCAGCGCACCGAGCGCGAGGGCCGTGTCCGTGGCCATCACCGCGCCCCAGCCGCCCGCGCTGGTCTGGCCGGCGTTGATCGCCAGGTAGATCGCGACCGGGAGGAGCATGCCGCCGAGCCCGGCCAGCAGCGGCAGCGCCAGCCGACGCCGCTCCCGCAGCTCACCGATATCGAACTCGCGGCGCAGCTCCAGCCCGGCGACCAGGAAGAAGAACGTCATGAGGCCGCTGTTGATCCAGTAACGCAGGTCGTGCGACACGGGCCAGTCGCTGAGCTGGACGGAGAGGGACGTGCTCCAGAGCGACTCGTACGACGACTCGTGCACGTTGGCCCACAGGAGCCCCACCACCGCAGCGACCAGCACCACCCGTGCGCCGCCGGTCTCGGTGCGCAGGAACGAGCGCAGCGGAGCGTTGAGCCGACCGGCCCAGGCGGTCCGGGCGGACCATCCCCGCTGCGGGTCGGCGCTCGTCACGGGGACAATCCTTGTCGACCTGATCGCCACGTGGATCGGATTCGCGCACAAGCGGTAGGGTCCGATCACGGTCGACGAAAGGCAGTTCACCATGGCGATCCCCCACCTGACGGCCGCGGACGGCACCACGTTGCCGGCGATCGGGCTCGGGACGTACCGACTGAACGGCTCGGCGGGTGTCGACGCGATCGGCGAGGCGATCCGGGCGGGTTACCGGTTGATCGACTCGGCGGTGAACTACGAGAACGAGGGCGCGGTGGGCCGGGCCGCCCGTTCGGCGGGCGACGTACGGGACGAGCTGGTCGTCACCTCGAAGCTGCCGGGACGGCACCACCACTACGACGAGGCGCTGACCACCATCGAGGAGAGCGTGTTCCGCACCGGCCTCGACCGGATCGACCTGTATTTGATCCACTGGCCGAACCCGAAGGTCGACCTCTACGTGCAGGCGTGGCGGGCGCTGATCGAGGCCCGCGAACGTGGGCTGGTCCGGCACATCGGGCTCTCGAACTTCCTGCCCGAGCACATCGACCGGCTGGTGGCCGAGACCGGGGTCGCTCCGGTGGTCAACCAGATCGAGGTGCATCCGTACTTCCCGCAGCAGGAAGCGATCGACTACCACCGGGCGCACGGGATCCTCGTGCAGGCCTGGAGCCCGCTGGGCCGGGGCAACGACGTCCAGCAGCACCCCGTCGTCGTGGAGATCGCGGCCACCCATGGCATCAGCCCGGCGCAGACCATCCTCGCCTGGCACGTGACCCGCCAGGTGATCCCGCTGCCCAAGGCCGCCTCCCCCGAGCGGCAACTGGAGAACCTGGACGTCTTCGCTGTCAAGCTCACCGACGGCGAGGTCGAGGCCATCACCGCTCTGGGCCGTCCGGACGGTCGGCTCGCGGACCAGGACCCGGCGGTGTACGAGGAGTTCTGACCGGAGCCGTACGCCGGGACCGGCGTTGGCCGGTCGACACGGAGCGTGACGGCCGCGCGGGCCGGACACTGCGGTGATGACCGTCATCTTCGCCGGGAGCGGCGTGAGAGCGGCGTTACAGCGGATCTGCCGGCACACCGGGAGCAGCCCGACGTAGCGTGAGATCGTGCCGACGACAGACGTACTCACCAAGGCCGACCTCGCCGAATTCCGCCGCTCGGCGCTCGGGACGGCCAATCCGCTCGGTGTCGCGGCCGAGATCGCCGACGCGGTCGAGCAGGACCGGCTGGAAGATCCGGACGACGCCGGGGACGCGCTGACGCTGGCCGCCGAGATCGCCGAGATCCGGGGACGATCGGATGCCGCGCTCCGGTACGCGGACCGCGCCCTGGCGGCGTACCCGTCGGAGGACGACCCCCGGGCCGGGTTCGCCCGAGCGTTGCGGGCCCGGACCCTGTTCCAGGCCGTCGGCCGGGAGGACGAGGCGATGGCGGAGCTGACCGCGCTCCGCCCGCTCCTGCTCGTCCAGCCCGACGCCCCCGCCTACGTGAGCGCGGCGCTGGACTCCGGTGGTCGTTCGGCGATCGCCGAGAAGTGGTTGAGCGAGGCGGTCGACACCCTGCTCGGCGAGCGCGCCACCGCCGCCGGCACACCGGCGCAGGCCAGCACCGCCGTCGAGCCCGCGGTCGAGGTCGGCCCGCCGGAATCGCCCGGTGTCCTCTTCTTCCTGCTGCAACAGCGGCACCGGGTACGCCGGGACCTCAACCTGCCGCACGACCGGCACGACGATCTGGCGGACCGGCTGGAGACCCAGCTCGTCCGTCGGGCCGCGCAACGGGAGGGCGCTCAGCAGGACCTGCTCTTCTGGCCCCGCCCCGAGTTCGACCGCCTGCTGGCCGAACACCCGGATCTGACCGAGGCGTACGGGTCGAACTGGGACGCGCACCGGGCCCGGCTGGAGAAGGAGCTGACCCGGCTGGCGAACGCGGGCGGGACCGGTCTGGGTGTGCTCAGCGCGACGGTGGCCGGACTGGACTCCCATGCCAGCCGAGGCAACGGCGATCCGACCGACCCCCGGATCCGGGCCGGCTACGCGGGCGAGCTCGCGGCTCGACCGAGCGCCCGAATCCCCTGGCCACCGGAGCGCAACGACCTTTGCTGGTGCGGCTCCGGCCTGAAGTACAAGAAGGACTGCCTGCCCCGCTCCCGTAGCTGAGGGCCGACTCCAGGGCGCCCGAGCCGTCGAGGCCTCCTCGGGCGGTCGTGCCGCCTATCGGAGGACCTCGGTCAGCTCGGACAGGTCGGCGATCTCGTACGCGATCGGGGCGTCGCTCGGCGCGGTCTGCCGCCGGTGGTTCACCCACACGGCCCGGATGCCCGCCGCGGATGCCCCGGCCACGTCGGCGGTGAGCGAGTCACCGACGTGCAGCACCTCGTGCGCCTCCAGCCCGAGGGCGGCGAGCGCCCGACCGAACATGGCCCGGTCCGGCTTGTACGCGCCGGTGCCCTCGCTGGTCACCACGGCCGCGAAGGCCAGGCCGTGGTGGGCCGTCGCCGCACACAGGTCATCTGTGTCGACGTCGGAGACGAGGCAGATCGGCACCGTGACACGGGACAGGAACTCGCGGGTGCCGGGCCGCAGCGGCGGCGAGCGCCAGTACCTGAACTGTGCCGCGCACAGGGCGGCCGGGTCACCCGTGCACCCGACGTCGGCCATCACCGAGGCCAGACTCGTCATCGCGCTGTCCCGCAACGAGCGGAACCGCGGCCCGGACGCGACCGCCTCGAACTCCGCTCCCCACGCCGCGACGACCTCGCGGCCGGAGACCGGCACCGACGCCCGGGCGGCCACCTGGTCGGCGATCTCGGCCATCAGTGCGTCGTCGTCCTCGACCACCGTGCCGTAGAAGTCGAGCAGCAGTCCCTTGACCACCGTCGCACCCTACCCATCGCCGCCGGCCGGCCGGGCACTCGCCGACCGGGGGCTGACACACCCCGCCGGTACCGATAGCGTCCTTCCCCGAACGATCAATGCCCCGCCCGCCATCGTCGGAGGAGACGCCAGTGTTCGAGGAGTTCATGGGCATCCCCGCCCACCCTCTCGTGCTGCACGCCGCGGTCGTGTTCGTGCCGCTGCTGGCCCTCCTGACCGTGGCCTACGCGCTCGTCGCACCCGTCCGCCCGCACACCCGCTGGGTGCTGGGGCTGCTCGCCGTGGGCGCGCCGCTCGCCGCGCTGTTCGCGAAACTCTCCGGTGACGCCTTCTTCGACCGTATGCGGTCGGCCAACCGGGTCACTCCCGAGTTCGTGCCGACGATCGAGGCCCACCAGCAGTTCGGCGACATCACGCTCTGGGCCACCATCGGGCTGGCGATCGTGGCGCTGGCGCTGGTCCGGTTCGTGCCGCCCCACGCCGCCGAGGCGAGCGCGACCGGCGGCAACGGCCGGGCGCTGACCCTGTCGTTGCAGGTGCTGTCGCTGGTGGCCGCGGGCGTCGCCCTGTACTACGTGATCCGCACCGGCGACTCCGGCGCGAAGGCGGTCTGGACCGGTCAGTGACCTGACCGGGCGGGGCCGGGTCAGCGTTGGCTGGCCCGGTCGACGCCCCGATGCCCCCGCGTGGTGCGGTCGATCAGCTCGCGCAACGCGCTCTCGTCGACGGTGTCGAGCCGCTTCAGGTAGAGGCAGCCCTTTCCGGTGCGGTGCGGGCCGAGCCGTTCGAGGATCCCGGCGTACCGGTCCTCGAAACCACCCAGCAGGTAGACGACGAGATGCTGCTTGCGCGGCGAGAAGCCCACCAGTGGCGCGTCGCCCGTACGCCCGCTGTCGTAGGTGTAGTGGTAGCTGCCGAAGCCGACGATGCTCGACCCCCACAGCACCGCCGGCTCGCCGGTCACCTCGCTCATGATCGCGCGGAGCCGCCCCGCGTCGGCCCGCCTACGCTCATCGGGAACCGCGGCCAGGAATTCGTCGACGCTGACCTCGGTCGGGACCGTCACCGGCTCTTTCGATGTCGCCATGACGGGATGCTCTCACGCCCGTACGACGAGGAGCCGCCACGCCGGTCAGGCCACCTCCTGGCGCGCTCGCCAGGAGAGGGCGACGAGCCAACCCGAGATGATCACCGCTCCGACGGCGAAGCGGATGCTCGCGCTCTCCTCACTCCACGGCAGGGCCGTGAGCACGAACGCGAGGACCGCGCCGGCGGCGCTGTAGACCGCCCAGCCCCGCCGCCCCTGGCCGGCGAACCGCCGGGCGAACAGCAGACCGGCCGCGATCAGCGACAGGAACGCCGCGGCGCCGCAGACGGTGTGCAGGATGCTGCCCGTGCTGGCCGTCGCCGGAAGTCCCGCGGGGGCGCCCGGCGGCCAGCCGAGCGCGGGGTCGGGCACGAAGATGCCGCCACCGACCATCGCCACCCCGTAGACGCCGACCAGCACCGGCCCCGCCGTGCCGGCCCGGCCCGGACGCAGTGCGCGCCACAGGCCCACCGCGAAGGCGAGGGCGAGCAGGCCGGTGCCCACGAACGCGACGAACTGCAACCAGCCGAGGTCACCGAGGGTGAGCGCGCTCAACGCGTGGCGGCGCAGGTCGAACCCGGATCTGGTGAACGCCTGCCCGAACGACAGGACTGGGAAGAGCAGGCCGGCGATCATGCCGCAGCTCAGGAGGAGTCGGGTGCGGCGTTGGACGGACACGGCCCGCTCGGGGGCAGTGGTCAAGGACGTCATGTGGGTGCCTCTCGTGTCGACGTCACGGTTCACCGTCACGACGAACGAGACCCGGCCGGATCGACACCGCCGGCACATTACCGCCGGTCGGTCGAGGATGCCGGTGCGGCCCGGTCGGAGGGCCGGGCCGCACCAGCTCTGGTGACGATCAGCCGGCGTTGTACGCCCGGATGATGGTCTGGTCGATACCACTACCGCCGTTCGCGGCGGCCTTCACCCGCAGCGAGACGGGCTTCCCGGCGGCGGCCTTCGGCAGCTCGGCCCGGTAGCCGTCACCGCCGCGGCTGACCCGGGCGGCCTTCCAGGTGGCACCGTCGTCGGTCGACGTCCAGACCTGGAACGCGGTCACCTTCTGCGGCTTGACGCCGTGCGCCTGACGAACCGCGAACTCCGCCGTTCCTCCGGTGGCGTGGTTGGCGGTGTCCATCGGCAGGGCGTAGTCGACCGCGAGCAGCGGCAGCGGCACGCTTCCGATTCCGTCCGGCCCGGCGGACCGGAACGTCCACGAGGTGGTGACCCTGGTCGAGATCGGCAGGATCAGGCTCGTTTCGACGTCGAGGGTCACCCGGTAGTCCGCCGCCTGTTGCGGGACGGTGAAGTCGGCGAGCGGGCGGTCCCGCTCCTCGACCAGCTTGCCGTTGCGGTAGAGCGACAGCTTGCGGTTCACCCCGATCGAGCTGCCCTGGAGGCAGTCGGCCCGCTGGTGCTGGTCCACCAGGGACGCCAGGTCGATGTGCAAATTGCCCCGGGTCCGCGACGGTGGGGTGGCGCAGCTCCAGTCGGCGCCGGCCGGGTCGTCGTACCAGCCGGAGTGCAGCGGCTGCCGCGCCCAGATCTTGCTCTGCCGACTGCCCGGCCGGTAGCTGCGGGGCGCCTCCTGGGCGGACAGGCCGCCGTAGACGCCCTCGTCCATCCAGAGGATGCCGGGCGTGACGTAGTCGGTCCGGTACGGCGGCAGGTTGCCCTCGTGGGTCTGGGTCACGCCCACCCCGTCCGGCGTGAGGCCGGTGCGGATCAGCTGGGTGACCATCCCCGGCGAGTCCATCTGGTGGAAACGCTCGTCGATCCGGGCCAGCTTCGACTGTTCCGCAGCGGTCACCCGGTACGCGGGATCGGCCGGCACGCCGTTCGCGTACTCGTGAACCAGGTTGTAGCGGTACGGGTCGGCCGTGCCGGCCGGCGAGTCCAGATTCACGGCCGCCCAGGTGCGCCGCGATCCGATGCCGGGCTTCGGCAGTGCGGAGGTGCGGACGGCCGTCGCTGCCCCGTACCCGCTGATCTGGTTCCACCAGGACAGCCCGTTCGGCGCGGTCTGGAGGCTGGTGAGATCGACCCGGGTGGGGTTGGCGGCGACACCGTCGACCGTCGCCGTCACCGGCTTGGCGCGCGCCGGGTCGAGCGTCACGCTCCGGGCGGCGTTCACGTTCAGGTCGGTCTCACCGACGAGCGTCGTCTCCAGCACATCCTTGTCGACGTAGTAGGCGTCGGAGGAGGCGAGGATCGCGTACCGGCCGGCCGGCACCCGCGTGGTGAAGGTGTCTCCGGGCGCGCCGCCGAGGCCACCGTAGTAGATCACCGGGTCGGTGAGGTTGGTGACCAGAATGTTGGTCCAGCTCTCCGCGCCCTCCTCCAGGCCGGGCAGTGGCTTCGTGTGGATCGCCAGGTCATAGCTGGGCGGCTCGACGTAGAAGCTCACCGGAGTGGTCGAGACCAGCTTGCGGCCGGCGGTGCGGGCGGTGACGGTGGCCAGGTAGAAGCCAGGCCGGTTCGTCAGCGCCGCGCGGTTGATCCGGAGGGTCGCCCCGGCGGTGGCGCCCCGCTTGAGCGTCACCCGGCTCGTCGAGAGCGACGCCGTGCCCCGTGGCACCGACGCACCGCCGTGGTCGATCACCGTGACGTCGAGGTCGAGGACGGCCGTCGCCGAGGTCGACGCACCGGTCCAGCTTAGCTTCGCCTCGCTGGCCCCGGACTGCGGGTACGCGAAGGTGCCGAGGTTGACCACCGGCTGGTTGCTGACCGGGCCGCCGAGGGCCCGGGCCGCGTTGAGCCGACCGGCCCCGACGGCGTACGCGTCGACGCCGGTCAGCGGGTCGGCGGCACCGACGAGCGCGGCCTTGAGCTGCTCACCGGTCCAGTCCGGGTGTCGCTGGGCGAGCAGCGCTGCACCGCCCGCCGCGTGCGGGCTGGCCATCGAGGTGCCAGAGATGCCCTCGTAGTACCTGTCGATCGGGTCCTGGAGGTCGGTGCCGGCGGCCCGGGCGGCGACGATGTCGACGCCGGGCGCGACCAGCTCCGGCTTGGCCACGTTGCTGGTGACCAGCGGTCCACGGCTGGAGAATTCGGCGAGCTTGTCGTCGCGGTCGACGGCGCCGACGGTCAGCGCGCTGGCCGCGGACCCGGGCGAGGAGATGGCTCCGCCGCTGTTGCCGGCGGCGATGACGAAGAGCGCGCCGGTCTGCTCGCTCAGGCCGTCGACGGCGAGCGAGAGCGGATCGTTGCCGTCGTCCGGGTCGCTGCCGCCGAGGCTCATGTTGATGACATCGGCCCGGCTGGCAGCCCACTCCATGCCGGCGATGATCCCCGAGTCCGCACCGGAGCCGTGATCGTCGAGTACCTTGCCGATCACCAGCTGGGCGTCCGGCGCCACGCCGCGACGCTGGCCCCCGGCGGCAGCGCCGGTGCCGGCGATGGTCGACGCGACGTGCGTACCGTGACCGTTGTGGTCGACGGCGTCGCCGCCCTCGGCGGTGAAGTCGGCCCGGTCGGCGACCCGGCCGACCAGGTCCGGGTGGGTGAAGTCGGCGCCGGTGTCGAGCACCGCGACCCGGGCCCCCTTGCCGGTGTACCCGGCCTTCCAGGCGTCCGGTGCGGCGATCTGACCCAGGTTGCGGTCCAGGTCACCGTGCTGCCCGTCGCCGTGTCCGCCGGTCAGCGCGGTGGCGCGGACCTTGCGGTCGAGCCAGACCTTCTTGGCCCCGGCGAGCAGCGAGTTCGTCGCCAGCTTCGCGGTGGCCGGGCTCTTCTTGGGTACGTGGCCAGCCACCGCGCCGATGCTCGGCAGCGACAGCACGTCACCGAGGGCCGCCACCCGGGCGGACGCGTTGGCGGGCTGCACGATGACGGGCAGCTCCGAGGTGTTCTCGTCGTCGTAGCCGTCCGCGATCAGCGCGGTGACGTCGAAGAGGTCGGGGTCGAGGACCGAGCCGATCTGGGACGCGACACGTGCGGGTACGACGTGCAGGTGGCCGTCGGGCCCACAGGTCTGCCGGATCACCGCGTTCGGGTCGACCGGTCGCACCGTGGCCCGCGCGCATCCCGTTCCGGTGCTGCGTACGGTCACCACATCGCCGGTCAGCAGGGTGACCGTGTGCGTCTTACCGTCGGTCGAGCGGGCGGGTACGGCCGCCGGAGTGGCACCGCTGGGGCCGGCCGTGGCGGAACCACCCGGCACGGCGGTCAGTGCCGTGGCTGTGACGGCGACGGCCAGCAGCCACCGCGTTTTTCTGAGCATGATGCTCCTCGTCTTGTGTGGACGGACGCGCCCGTGGCGCGGCCTGGCCGCAAGATCATATGTGCGTATGCGTGATTTTCGTGGTCTCCGGCCGCGCTTTCGTCAGAGGCGGAACGACTCCCGATCCTTACTCGCAGGGATCGACGGAACGTCCGCCCGGGCCTAGCATGGGCCTGAATGGATCTTCGAGATCCAACTCGGCCGACCCCCGGCAACCAGCCCGACCGAAGGGAAACGCGCGTGCGTCGAACCCCCTTGGCACTACTCGGCGTCGGTGTGTCCGGCGCCCTGCTGTTGAGCGCAGCCCCGGCCGCGGCGGCGGCCCCGCCCGCGGCGCCCACACCGACCGGCATCGTGGTCAGCGACGGCATGACCCAACCGGTGTTCTCGCTCGCCGACGCGATCGAGGAACGCGTCTACGTCCAGACCCCGGTGGACACCGACCACGACGGCCGCCCCGACCGGGTGGCGATCGACATCTCCCGGCCCCGGGAGACGGCGACCCAGGGCTTCAAGGTGCCGGTCATCTTCGAGCACAGCCCGTACCGCAAGGGCACCTGGGGCGACGTGCCCTACCCGAGCGTGCTGGTCGACGACCTGCCGCAGAACGGCTTGTCCGACCGTTCCGGGCGTCGGGCGCTCGGCGCGGAGGCGCAGCGGGCGCAGGCGAAGGCCAACCTGCCCGGCTCGCTGGACGACTACTACGTACCGCGGGGGTACGCGGTGGTGCTCGGCCAGAGCGTCGGCACCGGCGACTCGGACGGCTGCCCGACCAGTGGCGACCAGGCCGAGACGCTCGGCACCAAGGCTGTCATCGACTGGCTGAACGGTCGGGCGAAGGGGTACGACGCCAACGGCGCCCCGATCACGGCCGGCTGGACCACCGGCGCGGTCGGCATGACCGGCGTCTCCTACAACGGGACGCTGCCCAACCAGGTGGCCACCACCGGCGTCCGGGGCCTCAAGACCATCGTGCCGGTCTCCGCGATCAGCAGTTGGTACGACTACTACCGCGCCAACGGTCTGGTCGTCGCCCCGGGGACGTACCAGGGCGAGGACACCGACATCCTGGCCCAGTACACCGCTGGGCAGGCGCGTGCCGAGGGGCAGTGCGCCGACGAGATCGCGAAGATCACCGAGGAGCAGGACCGGGTCACCGGCGACTACTCGACGTTCTGGAAGGACCGCGACTACCTCGACGCCCGGGACGTGGAGGCGAGCGTCTTCGTCGTGCACGGCCTGAACGACTGGAACGTCAAGACCGAGCACTTCGCCGGCTGGTGGGACGAGCTTGCCAAGCGCCATGTCCCGCGCAAGATCTGGCTGCACCAGGGCGGGCACGGCGGTCCGGGCAGCAGCGCGTCGGTGACCCTGCCGGACGGTCGGACGTGGACGTACAAGCAGACGGAGAACCGCTGGTTCGACTTCTGGCTGTGGAACGTGCGCAACGGGATCATGGACGAGCCGACCGCGGTGCTGCAGCGCGAGGACCGGGCCTACACCACGTACGCCAACTGGCCCGACCCGGCAGCGCGTGAGGTCGGCTTGCGGTTCGCCGCGACCGACGCGACCGCCCCGGGGGCGCTCACCACGGGTAAGCCGCCGAAGGCCAAGGTGGAACAGGGCTTCGTCGACGAGGGCCGAACCATTCACCCGGACACCCTGGTGTCCAACCCGGACACCGCCAGCCCGAACCGACTCGCCTACCGCTCCCCCGCGCTGACCCAGGACGTCCGCATCTCCGGACGCCCGGAGATGCGGCTGCGGATGGCGATCGACAACAAGCCGGACGCGAACCTCACCGCGTACCTGGTCGACTACGGCCCGGCCGGCTCGACCGCCGCGCCGACCGTGGTCACCCGGGGCTGGATGGACCCGCAGAATCGCAAGGGTCCGGCCCGCACCGAGCCGGTGAAGCAGGGCAAGCTGTACGACTACCGGTGGACCCTGGAGCCGAAGGACTACATCTTCCCGGCGGGCCACCGGATCGGGGTCGTCGTCTTCTCCAGCGACCAGGAGTACACCCTGCTGCCGCTGGGCGGCACCGAGCTGCGGGTCGCGCCGAACGACAGTGAGCTGCGGCTGCCGGTGGTCGGGGGGCGTGCCGTACTCGGTTTCTGATCAGTTCTCGCGAACAGGTGGGGCGGTCCGACGTGTCGGACCGCCCCACCTGTGTTTGGCGTGCGAAGGCCCGGGAAGACCTCGCCGATCGGGCCCAGGCGACCCGCCACGCCCGTTGTCCGGCGGTGCCGGCGAGACCAGAGGAGGAGCGAGGATGGCCGCAGGCAGCAGGACCGTCCGGGCGCGCGGGACGACCGAGTCTCGCAAGGCCACCGGTGCGAAGAAGATGCCGCCGAGCCGGAAGGTGGCGGCGAAGAAGGTCGCCGCCGCCACGAAACGGGCCACCGGCGCGAGCGCGGCCAAGACGCCCGGGGGAAAGCCCACGCCGACCACTTCCCGCGTCGCGCGGAAGACGGACGTCTCCGCCACCACGGCCACGCCCACCCGCAGGCCGACGGCGAAGGCCGCCGCCGCCAAGAACGCTCCGCCGAAGAAGGCACCCGCGAAGAAGGCGCCCGCCAAGAAGGCCGCGTCGGCCCGGGCCCGCACCACGTCAGCGACCACGGCGCCGGCCAAGAAGGCGACCACGATGGAGTCGTTCGGCAACCGGCGTACGCCCCGGAAGGTTTGATCCCACTCAGGCACGGTCGCTGCCGGGTACGGACGAACTCGTGCATCCGCGGTCCGGCGTAGCGGATCCCCACGCGGATGGGCCTTTTGTCCGGTCCGTGAATGGACGTTTCCGCACCCCGCCGCTGCTGACTGCTGCCCGGCTGGCTCGCAGCGGGGCCGGCCACGGGCGGCATCCGCACCCGAGAGCGGTATACCTCAGAGTCATATTTATGCCTCTGAGTCATCGGCCTCAACCCAGTGGCCTCGCCCGCCCGGCCCGTTTGCGCGTGTCTCCCCGGGCACTGTCGGCTCGGCTCGGCCACTGAGAGGTGATCGACTCCGTATCGCCGACAACGGACATCCTGCGCCCGGGACACCACGACATCGCCGATACCGAGTCGATGGCTGACCACGCTGCCCACCCCGCCGCACCCTCACGGACCCTCACGCGCCCTCACGGACCCTCACGCGCCCTCACGGACCCTCACGCGCCCTCACGCGCCCTTATGCACCTTATGCACCCGACCGAGGCGTATCTGATCGGCCTGCTGCGGCGCCGCCGGTAGCGTCCCCGGGCGGCCGGCGCCCAGCCGGGAGCGGCCCGGACGGCGGAAGATCCGTTCGCGCGCCAGCGACCGCAACGCCTCACAGGCGGACCGTTCTGGCGGGCCGGTGCCGCGCCGGATGGGCTGGTTGCGGGTTGATCGACTCGGTATCGCCGATATCGGGGCATCCGCAAGCCCCGGACACCGCGACATCCCCGATATCGAGTCGATCACCCCGAAGAGGCACTCCCCAGGCCTGGCCGGCGGGGTCGTCAACGAGCGTGATACCTCAGAGGCATATTTATGACTCACAGGTATACCGCTCACCAG
>NZ_RCVJ01000164.1 GCF_003667505.1 Micromonospora sp. BL4 | reverse complement strand
GGGCGACCCCCGCCCGCTCGCCCCCGCCCGCTCGCCTTGATCCACTCGATACCGGCGATATCGGCCTTTCCCGCCGGCCGCGATACCCCGATGTCGCCGACCTCGTGTCGATCAAGCGCTCGTCGCCACCCAGCCCGGCGCCGCCCGCCGATCGCAACGCCGCCGCTCGGGCTCTTCTGCGACGAGGCCGAGAGGGTGGGTGGAACAGGTACCTGTCGTCCTGGTCGTGATCGTCTGGTGGCCGAAGTCGGTTTGGATTTTCGGCGCTTCGGGAACTTAGCGGTCACGACAGGAAGCACACACAGCGTGTGTCAGACATTCTTAGAAGGAGGGCGACCGTGGAGCTCACCGTGTGGGGCATCATCACTGCGATCGTTGTCGGTCTCATCGTCGGGGCCCTGGGCCGCCTGGTCGTTCCGGGCCGCCAGAACATGCCGATCTGGCTGCACCTGCTGATCGGTGTCGGCGCGGCCCTGCTGGGCACCGTGCTGGCGCGGGCGATCGGCATCGCGACCGAGACCAGCGGCATCGACTGGGGAGAGCTGCTGGTGCAGGTGGTTCTGGCCGCGATCGCGGTCGCGCTGGTGGCCGGCGTGGGTCGCCGCCGCAGCATCACCCGATAACAACCCGGCATCACCGTACGACGGGAAAGAGCGCCCGGCCCTCGGCCGGGCGCTCTTTCGTGCGGGAGTGCCCGACTTCGGCCCGATGCCAGAGCCCCTTCCGCGGCCCCGCTGCGGTACGGTCGCCTCGCTTTCGCCGGCACGCCCACTGTCGTAAAGGAATTCTTCGTACTAGGGTGCGGCGGAGAAGGTTAGTTCCAGGCGGCGTGAGGGGAGAAGTGGCGTGAACAGGTGGAAGCGGCTGGCCCCGGTCACCGCTGTGGTGGCCTCGGCCGCGATGGTGCTGACCGGCTGCGGAGGCTCCTCCGGCGATGACGCGGCGGACGACAGCAAGCTCACGGTCTGGATGATGGGCGAGGGCGGGGACGCGCAGAACACCTTCCTGGACGGGGTGGAGACCGAGTTCCGGCAGAAGCACCCCGACACCGACGTGGTGGTCCAGTACATTCCCTGGCTCGAAGCGCCCAAGAAGTTCCAGGCCGCGCTCGCCGGTGGTGAGGGGCCGGACGTCACCGAGCTGGGCAACACCGAGACCCAGGGCTGGGCGGCCCAGGAGGCGCTCGCCGACGTGAGTGGCCGGATGGGTGGCTGGGCCGACGGCAAGGACCTGCTGCCCGACCTGGTCCGCAACGCGCAGCTCGACGGCAAGCAGTACGGCGTGCCCTGGTACGCCGGCGTGCGCGCGATCTACTACCGCACCGACTGGTTCGCCGAGGCCGGCGTGCAGCCGCCGAAGACCTGGGACGACCTGGTCACCGTGGCCAAGGCCGTGCAGGCGAAGAAGAAGGGCACCTACGGCATCGCCCTGCCGGGCAACTCCGAGCTGCCCTTCTACTCCTTCCTCTGGGGTGCCGGCGCCGAGATCGCCACCAACCAGGGCGGCACCTGGAAGTCCGGCTACAACACGCCGGAGGCGCAGCGGGCGGTGAAGTTCTGGACCGACCTGGTGACCGTCCACAAGGTGGCCCCGCCGGCCGCGGCTGGCTGGAACGAGATCGACGCCCGCACCCAGTTCGCCACCGGCAAGGCCGCGATGGCCTTCGCCGGCAGCTGGCAGCAGGGCGCCATCAAGAAGGACAACCCCGAGATCGAGAAGGTCTGGGGTACGTTCCCGATCCCCGGCCCGGACGGCAAGGCGGCGCCCGGTTTCGCCGGCGGTTCGGACGTGGCGATCTGGAAGGACAGCGAGCGCCAGGATCTGGCCTGGGACTACCTGACCGTGCTGCTGAACAAGAAGAACGCGCAGAGCTTCGCGAGCAGCCTCGGCTTCTTCCCGGTCTACCAGGATCTGGTCGCCGGTGGCACGTACGCCAACGACAAGATCATGGCGTCGTTCGCCACCACCATGCAGAACACCAAGCTCACGCCGCTCACCCCGAAGTGGGTGGAGGTCAGCCGGACGAAGACGGTGACCCAGGCGATGAACAGCTCGGTCATGAAGGGTCAGAAGACGGTCGAGAAGGCCACCGCCGACGCGTCCGCTGAGATGGAAGGCATTCTGAACAGCAAGTGAGCCTACTGCTTAAGGGTGCCGAGGCGGCCGCCGCGCGGGAAACCCCCGCGCGGCGGCGTCGCCCGGTCGACCGCCTGCCGTACCTGCTGCTGCTGCCCGCGCTGGCGATCATCGGGGTGCTGCTGCTCTGGCCGCTCGGCCAGGTGGTGGCGATGTCCTTCTACCGGTTGAACAGCGTCCGGCAACTGCGCGGCGACCGGGAGTGGCCGTGGGTGGGGCTGGGCAACTACGCCGACATCCTCTCCGATCCGTTCTTCCTGACGGTGCTGCGCAACACGGTCCTGTTCGCCGCGGCCAACGTGCTGCTCACGATGGTCCTCGGCACCCTGGTCGGGCTGCTGCTCAACCGGCTCGGCCGCAAGATGGCCACCTTCGTGGCGAGTTGCGTGATGCTCGCCTGGGCCACCCCGGCGCTGACCGGCACGATCGTCTGGAAGTGGATCTTCGACGACACCAGCGGTCTGGTCACCTGGCTGTTCAACGCGCTGCCGGACGGCCTCTCCAACGCCCTGTTCGGCCGCAGTGACTGGACCGGCTACGGCTGGTTCAACTCGCCCCTGCTCTTCTTCGCGATCCTCACCCTGGTGGTGGTCTGGCACTCGTTCCCGTTCATCGCGGTGAGCGTGCTCGCCGGCCTGAAGAGCGTGCCGAGCGAACTGCACGAGGCTGCCCGGGTGGACGGCGCCGGCCCCTGGCGGGCGTTCTGGAAGATCACGTTCCCGCTGCTGCGCCCGGTCTTCGGCATCCTGATCGTGCTCTCCACCATCTGGGACTTCAAGGTCTTCACCCAGCAGTTCGTGCTGGCCGGAGGCACCCAGGACCGGCCGACGTTCATGCTCTCCATCTACTCGTACGCGGAGGCGTTCTCGCCGCCGCCGAAGTACGGCCTCGGTGCGGCCATCGCGGTGATCCTCACCCTGATCCTGCTCGTGGTCACCGGCTTCTACGTACGGATGGTGCTCAGACAGGAGGACGAGTCGTGAAGAAGATCGCCCTCAACGGCGCCGGGCTGCTGGTCGCGCTCTTCGCGGCGTTCCCCGTCTACTGGATGATCTCCACTTCGCTGAAGCCGAGCAGGGAGATCTTCTCGTCCACTCCACAGCCGGTGCCGACCCACCCGACGCTGGCGCACTACCGGGAGATCCTGACCGGCAACCTGATCCCCGGCGTGAGCTTCGCCGACTTCTTCCTCAACAGCGCACTGGTCGCCGTCGCGACGGTGGTGCTCAGCGGCCTGGTCGCCCTGCTCGCCGCGACCGCGGTGGCCCGGTTCCGCTTCAAGCTGCGGACCAGCTTCCTGATCATGCTGCTGGTGGTGCAGATGATCCCGCTGGAGGCGCTGGTCATCCCGCTGTTCCTGATGATCCAGCGGCTCGGCCTCTACAACACCCTGCCCAGCCTCATCCTCACGTACCTGGGCTTCTCGCTGCCGTTCGCGGTCTGGATGCTGCGCGGCTTCGTCGCCGCGGTGCCCAAGGAGTTGGAGGAAGCGGCCGCCATCGACGGCGCCAGTCGGGCCCAGATCTTCCGCCGGATCCTGTTCCCGCTGGTCGCGCCCGGCCTGGTGGCCACCAGCATCTTCTCGTTCATCACCGCGTGGAACGAGCTGATCTTCGCGTTGACGTTCATCAACGACCAGAACCGCTACACCCTGCCGGTGGCGATGACCTTCTTCTTCGGCCGGGACGACACCAACTGGGGCCCGGTGATGGCCGCGTCCACCCTGTTCACCCTGCCGGTCATCATCTTCTTCCTGCTGGTGCAGCGGCGGATGGTCTCCGGCCTGGTCGCCGGCGCCGTCAAGGGCTGACGGCCGCCCACGGCTGTCGGCGATCTTGGCGACGCCCCACCCCGTCGGGCCCCGCTAGGCTGACCGCCATGACGGGCAGGGTGGCAGCGGTGAACCTCGGTGTGGTCACCGAGGCCGAGTGGGCCGGCGACGCGAGCGGTCGCAGCGGCATCGACAAGCGGCCGGTGGACGCGCCGGTGCTGATCCGGGTCGACGGGGTGGTCGGCGACTTCATCGGCGAGCGAGCCCACCACGGCGGCGCGGACCAGGCGGTCTACGCCTACGCGGAGGAGGACGGCGCCTGGTGGGCGACCGAACTGGGCCGGGACATCGGGCCCGGCGGCTTCGGCGAGAACCTCACCACGTATGCGGTCGACGTGACCGGCGCGGTGATCGGTGAGCAGTGGCAGATCGGGTCCGCCCTGCTTGAGGTGACCAAGCCCCGAACGCCGTGCACCACGTTCGCCGGCTTCTGGGGCGTACCGGACCTGATCAAGCGGTTCACCGTCCGGGCGCTGCCCGGGGCCTACCTGCGGGTGCTGCGCGAGGGGGAGGTGGGCCCGGGCGACCCGGTCGAGGTGGTGGACCGGCCCGCGCACGGCGTGACCATCGGCGAGGTGTTCCGGGCCACCAGCCTGGAGCCGGAGCTGTTGCCCCGGCTGCTGGAGGCACCCGACCTGCCGGAGTCGATCCGGGAGAAGGCCCGCCGCCGGCTGGGGCGGTGACGACCGCCGAGCGGGCACACCGCCGGGGTCGGCCGACCGCCATCGCCCGGCGTTCACCCGGCAGCAGATATGCGAAGGGGCCCCTTGTTATCCGAGAAGCGATAACAAGGGGCCCCTTCCTCCGTCAGCGGAGCCAGGGGACGCTGCGGTCCAGCAGACCGCGCTCCTTGAGCTCCTTGCGCAGCGGGATCTCGTCGTCGACGTACCCGTCCCAGTTGATGCCCCAGTAGTTCGCGGTGTGGGTGCCCTCACCGATCAGCTGGCGCTGCACGGGCGTGCGGTTGCGGTACCACTCGCCGTTCAGGTCCGGGTGCAGCTCGTCCAGCGGGCGGATCCACCGGTAGGTGTAGCCGACGAAGAGCATCTTGCGGGTGATGGTCGACAGGTTCGTCGACCGGGAGTGCCACTGCCGGCGGTCGAAGATGAAGGCGTCACCCGGGTTGGCGGTGATCTCCACCGTGCCCTCCGGGTCCGGGTTGTGCACGCTGAGGTCCTTCGGCCGGGGCAGCGAGTTCAACAGGTGGCTGCCCGGGATGACCTTGGTGGCGCCGCGACCGGTCTCGGAGAGGTCGGAGAGCACGTACGCGACCTTCAGCGAGAACATCGGCCGGGGCAGGTTCGGGTCCATCGTCTCCGGGTCGGAGTTCTGGCGGTACCCGTCCTGGTGCCAGCCCCAGTACGGCTTCTCCGGCTCGGCGGCCGGCGGGGTGACGTCCAGGTGGTTGTGGTGGGTGTAGATGTTCCAGCCGGCCAGCCCCCACATGTACGGGAAGGCGATCGGGTGGGTGAGCAGCTCACCGAAGAGCTCGTCGCGCTCCAGGAAGCCCAGCAGGTGCAGGGTGCCGTCCTTCTTGGTGTTGCCCTTGGCCTGTTCCTCCGCGTAGACGCGGTCGACCGCCGCCTCCAGCGCCGCCCGGTGATCCTCGGTCAGGACGTTGCGCAGCAGGAGGAAGCCCTGCTCGTGGAACTCCTTGCGGTCAGTGTCGCTGATCGGTTCGTAGCCGGTCCGGTCGCCGTAATCGAACACCGCGTCGTACCCCTCCCCATGAGGTGAAACCATTTCTGGCACAGGCCGCCGATCGTAACGCGCATGCCTCGGCCTTGGGGAGGGCGTGCGGCGCGGGTGGACCCGGGCCGGACCGCGTGCAGCGGAACCATCACGGATAGTCAAATTTGCGTGATCACTAGTGGTGTCTGCCGGTTTTTGTCCGATTGTGCGGTGACTGCCGGTTAAGAGATCAGGGCCGGGTCACCCCTCGGCGAACACCTCGGCCACCACCTGCCCGGCGGGCCCCTGTTCGCCGCTCACCTGCCCCCAGGTGCCGTCCCGGGCGGTCCACTCCAGGCCACCGAAGCGGACCCGCTTCAGGCCGTGGTCCTGTGCGTGCGAGACCAGCCAGTGCGCGTACCGCCAGCCGTCGCGCTGGTCGCCCGCGGCCACGGCCAGCCCGGTCTGGTCCGTCGGGTCGGTGCTCGACACCCCCCAGTCCAGCACCAGGTTGCGGGTCAACTGGGCGGCCGCCGCCGCGCCGCGCATCACCGGGGTACGCCCCACCGAGCAGGCGACCGCGCCGGTGGCGTCGCCGAGCAGGGCCCGGCTGAGCACCTCGGAGTCGTCGGCCCACTTCTGGTACGCCTCGGGGAACGCCGAGCGTTGCACCCGCTGGGCGGCGTCGGTGACCCGCATCGACTCCCAGCCGCGCACCTTCTTCAGCGCCGCGTAGAAACGGTTCGCCGCGTAGCGCGGGTCGCGGATCTGCTTGGGGGTGCCCCAGCCCTGGCTCGGGCGCTGTTGGAACAGGCCGACCGAGTCACGGTCGCCGTCGGCGAGGTTGCGCAGCCCGGATTCCTGGTACGCCGTGGCCAGCGCGACCACCACGGCCCGCTCGGGCATCCCGCGCTGCGCGCCGATCGCCGCGATGGTCGCCGCGTTGGCCATCTGGTCGGGGTCCAGTGCGACCCGGCCGTCGGCATGGACCGTGCAGGTCCGCGCGGACAGCGGCAGTCGCAGCTGGTCTCCGACCTGCCGCACGACGAGCCAGACTGCGATCACGGCGATGAGGATGAGAACCACTCCACCCGCCACGGTTGCCCGAGTTCGCACCCACACCCCCAGATCGACAGTCCGACAAGCGTACGTCCCGCGGCGACCTATCCGGGTCGTCCGACCGGTTTCGCCGTGGCCGGCCCCGGCCGCACCGACCGACGTTCCCGCTCCGGCAGCGGTCTCACCTGCGCCTACCAGGCCTTCCGCCCGCCACAATTCGACAATAATCGGGCATTACGCGCTGGGCGCGAGGTCCGCGCGGAGTGGCCTGTCGTCGGCATCACCCCACCGGGCACGGTCAGAGGTGATTGATCGGTCAAGGATCTGTGTTGATTGACGTGTCAATTGCGGGAGCTGGTTCGCGGACCCCTGCGGACACACAGCCTCGGAAGATCACGGATCAAGGAGGAGCCCCATGGGAACGCTGGATGGCAAGGTCGTGCTCATCACCGGCACCGGAGGTGGTCTGGGCCGGGTCGCGGCGCTGGCCTTCGCGCGGGAAGGCGCACGGGTCGTCGGCGCCGACATCCAGATCGACGGCAACAACGAGACGGTCGAACTGGTCCGGAACGCGGGCGGTGAGATGACCGGCCTCGCCCCGGTCGACCTCACCGACCCCGAACAGGTGCGCAAGTTCGTCGAGGACGCCGTGGAGGCGTACGGCGGGCTCGACGTGGTCTACAACAACGCGGCCGCGCTCCGCTTCGGTCCGATGCCCGACTTCTCCGTCGAGGACTGGCGGTACACCATCACCGGCGAACTCGACATTCCCTTCTTCGTGTCGAAGTTCGCCTGGCCGCACCTGGTCCGGCGGGGCGGCGGCGTCATCATCAGCGCCGCTTCGATGGCCGGAATGATCGGTGGCCACGTCCCCCCGATGGTCGGGCACGCCGCCGCGAACGCCGGCATCATCGGCATGACCCGACAGCTCGCGCTCGAAGGCGCGCCCCACGGGATCCGCGCGGTGGCGATCAGCCCCGGGCCCATCGTGAGCCCGGCCAGCGAACGCGACCTCGGCGACAACCAGGCGGCCCGGGACGCGATCACCGGCAAGACCCTGGTCAAGCGCTTCGCTCAACCGGAGGAGGTCGCCGAGCTGGTGGTCTTCCTCGCGTCCGACCGGGCGTCGTACATCACCGGGGCGAACTACCCGGTCGACGGCGGCGCCACCGCGTGGTGACCGGCCCAGGGGCGCCGCCCTGCCCAGGCGGCGCCCCGACCTCTCCGAGGGCGGACACCGGGCAACGACAACCGCTCACCCGCGAAAGGGCAACGGCAACGCTCACCCGTCGAGAGCGGGCACCCAGCTCGCCGGTCGCTTCTCCCGGAACGCGGTGACCCCCTCGCGTCCCTCGTCGGAGAGGAAGTAGCCGGTCGAGAGAGCGGACAGCCGGGCCAGCTCGGCGCGCAGCTCGGCGGTGGCCGGTCGGCGCAGCAGCTCCTTCGTGCCGGCCAGCGCGCCGGGGGCGCCGCGCACCAGCGAGTCGCAGTACCGGCTGACCGCCGCGTCCAGCCCGTCCGCCGGGACAGCGGCGGTGACCAGGCCGATCTCGGCGGCCCGCCGGCCGTCGAAGGTGTCCCCGGTCAGGTACAGCTCGGCGGCGGCGCGCGGGTGCAGCCGGGGCAGCACGGTCGCCGAGATCACCGCCGGGATCACCCCGATCCGCACCTCGGTGAAGGCGAACGTCGCCTCGTCGGAGCAGACGGCCAGGTCGGCGGCGGCGATCAGGCCCAACCCGCCGGCCCGCGCCGGACCGGCGACCCGGGCCAGCACCGGCTTCGGGCACTCCCAGAGCGCGGCGAGCACGTCGCCCAGCATTCCGGCCGGCACCGTCCCGCTGGCGTACGCCGCGGCGGTCTCCTTCAGATCCGCGCCCGAGCAGAAGACCGGGCCGGTGTGGTCGAGCACGATCACCCGGACCGCGTCGTCGGCGATCGCGTCGGCCAACCCGGCCAGCAGCTGTGTCATCAGGCCGGTGGAGAGCGCGTTGCGGTTGTGCGGGCTGTCCAGGGTGAGGGTGGTCACCCCGCGGGCCGTGGAGACCCGCACGAGCACGTCGGGAGAGGTCATGCCGGGCACACTAGTGGCCATGCCCGGCGTCCTTCCAGATGGTGAGACCGTCCCCGCCGACGGATCGCTGCCCGCCACCGCCACCACCGCGGTCGGCGCGCGCGGCTTCGGCGTGTACGTCCACGTGCCGTTCTGTGCCAGCCGCTGCGGCTACTGCGACTTCAACACCTACACCGCGGCCGAGCTGGGTGGCGGCGCCAGCCGCGAGGGGTACGCGGACACCGTGCTGGCCGAGCTGGCGCTCGCCGCCCGGGTGCTCGGCGACAGCCCACCGCCGCGGGTCGACACGGTCTTCGTCGGCGGTGGCACGCCCACCCTGCTCCCCGCCGACGACCTGGCCCGGATCCTCGACGGCATCGACCGCACCTGGGGGCTCGCCGCCGACGCCGAGGTCACCACCGAGGCCAACCCGGAATCGGTCACCCCGGAATCGTTGAAGCGGCTGCGGGCCGCCGGCTACACCCGGATCTCGCTGGGCATGCAGTCCGCCTCCCCGGGTGTGCTGGCGATCCTGGACCGCAAACACAGCGCCGGCCGGGCCACCGCCGCCGCCCTGGAGGCGCGCGACGCCGGGTTCGAGCACGTCAACCTGGACCTGATCTACGGCACCCCGGGGGAGCGGGCCGAGGACTTCGCCGCCTCGCTGGACCAGGTCGTGGCCGCCGGGGTGGACCACGTCAGCGCGTACGCCCTGATCGTCGAGGACGGCACCCGGCTCGCCGCCCGGATGCGGCGCGGCGAGCTGGCGTACCCCAGTGACGACGTGGCCGCGGACCGCTACCTTGCCGCGGAGGCCGCGCTCGACGCGGCCGGGCTGTCCTGGTACGAGGTCTCCAACTGGGCCCGCACCGACGAGGCCCGGTGCCGGCACAACCTGCTCTACTGGACCGGCGCCGACTGGTGGGGGCTGGGCCCCGGAGCGCACAGCCACGTCGGCGGGGTGCGCTGGTGGAACGTCAAACACCCCTCGGCGTACGCCCAGCGGCTGGCCGCCGGCGCGTCACCCGGCCTGGCCCGCGAGGTGCTCACCGCCGACGAGACGCACATGGAGGACGTCATGCTCCGGCTGCGGCTCGCCAGCGGGCTGCCGCTGGCGGTGCTCGACGCCGCGGGTCGGGCCGGCGCCGAGCGGGCGCTGGCCGGCGGCCTGCTGGCCGCGCCGGAGTACGCGGCGGGCCGGGCGGTGCTCACCCTGCGCGGCCGGCTGCTCGCCGACGCCGTGGTGCGCGACCTGCTGCCCTGAGGCGGTGCACCGGGCCGGCCGGGGGAGCGGCCGACCCGGGTCACTTGATGAAACTGGCCGACATCGGGTAGCGGTAGTGGCTGCCCTCGTTGGCCTTCATGCCGGCGATGATCCCGAACAGGATCTGGATCACCACCACCGCGATGCTGGGCAGGAAGAGCAGGCACCAGCTCACGAAGAGCAGCACGAACGCGATGATCGACCAGAGGATCTGGAAGTTCAGCGCGGCCAGGGCGTGCGCCCGGACGGTCGGCGACTGCTGACCGCGGGCCAGGTAGGCGATGAGCGGGCCGACGAAGCCCAGCGGGCCGAAGCTGATCAGCGCGCCGGCGGCGCCGCCGAAGTGCGCGACCAGCGCCCAGGTCTTGTCATCGTTGTTGGCGTAGCCGCCGCCGGGGCCGCCGTAGGCGCCGCCGGTCGGATAGCCGCCAGGGGGGTAGCCACCGGGCGGCGGGTAACCACCGGGCGGAGGGTAGCCGCCTGACGGCGGTTGGTCACCGGAGGGTGGCGGATAGCCACCGGCCGGGGGATAGCCGCCCGGGCCAGGTGCCCCGGACAGTGGTGCGGTGGGTGGCTCGGCCGAGGAGGACGGGCCCGGCGAGGTCGGCTCCGGCGGGTAGTTGCCGGGGTCTCCCGCACCGGGAGGGCGAGGTGGTTCAGTCATGGGTGTCACGGTAGGGGCCGGTGGCAACGCCGCACCAGAGCGACACCGCCGCGCCGGGCCGGCTGAACGGACAGCGACGGTCTTGATCATCGCGCGGGCGGGCGGGCCGACGTAGACTGGCACTCGTTACAGTCGAGTGCCAGGACGGCCCGCCGGCCCCACGGGCGCCGGCGGCCGACGTGCGACAGGAGGTGCGGAGATGGGTCTCGACGACCGCAAGCTCGCCGTGCTCCGCGCCATCGTCGAGGACTACGTCTCCACCCAGGAGCCGGTCGGCAGCAAGGCGCTGGTTGAGCGTCACCAGCTCGGTGTGTCCCCGGCCACGGTCCGCAACGACATGGCCGTGCTGGAGGAGGAGGGCTACATCCGGCAGCCGCACACCAGTGCCGGCCGGGTGCCCACCGACCGCGGCTACCGGCTGTTCGTGGACCGGCTGTCCCGGGTCAAGCCGCTCAGCCCGGCCGAGCGCCGGGCGATCGAGCGCTTCCTGGTCGGCGCGGTCGACCTCGACGACGTGGTGCACCGCACCGTGCGACTGCTCGCCCAACTGACCCGGCAGGTGGCCGTGGTGCAGTACCCGAGCCTGGCCCGCTCCTCGGTGCGCCACCTGGAGCTGGTGCCGATCTCCACCACCCGGCTGATGCTCGTCATGATCGCCGACACCGGGCGGGTCGAGCAGCGGCTGGTGGAGCTGCCCGGGCCCGTGCACCCCGACGACGTCACCGACCTGCGCCGACTCGTCAACGAGAAGCTCGCCGGCGCCCGGCTGTCCGACACGCCGCCGCTGGTGCAGGCGCTGGTCGAGGAGGCGCCGTCGGAGCTGCGCCCCGCGATGACCACGCTCTCCACCGTGCTGCTGGAGACGCTGGTCGAGCGGCACGAGGAACGCATCGCGCTGGCCGGCACCGCCAACCTCACCCGGGGCGGTCTGCTCGACTTCCAGGGCTCGCTGCGGCCGATCCTCGAGGCGCTGGAGGAGGAGGTCGTGCTCCTCAAGCTCATCGGCGAGACCGAGCCGAGCACGACCCGGGTGCTGATCGGCGACGAGAACGAGTTCGACAACCTGCGCGCCGCCTCGGTGGTCAGCACCGGGTACGGCCCGGGCGCCACCATCGTGGGCGGCCTGGGGGTGCTGGGACCCACCCGGATGGACTACCCCGGCACCATCGCCACGGTGCGCGCCGTGGCACGCTACGTGGGCGAGCTGCTGGCCCAGAACTGACCAGTCAGGGCCGACGGCCGGCTGCGGCCGCCGACCGGCGCAACGCGAGACGAACATGAGGACACGGAACGCAGTGGCCAGGGACTACTACGGCATCCTCGGTGTGAGCCGGGAAGCCTCCGACGACGAGATCAAGCGCGCCTACCGCAAGCTGGCGCGCCAGTTCCACCCGGACGTCAATCCGGACCCGGAGGCTCAGGAGAAGTTCAAGGACATCAACGCCGCGTACGAGGTGCTCTCGGACGACCGCAAGCGGCAGATCGTCGACCTGGGTGGCGACCCGCTCGCCCCGGGTGGCGGCGGCGCCGGCGGCCCGGGCGGTCCCGGTGGAGCCGGCCCGTTCGTCGGGTTCCAGGACATCATGGACGCGTTCTTCGGCGGCGCGGCGGGTGGCGCGCGCGGCCCGCGCCCGCGTACCCGCCCGGGCGCCGACGCGATCCTGCGTCTTGAGCTGGACCTGCACGAGACGGCGTTCGGCGTCGAGGCGCCGATCACCGTCGACACGGCCGTGCTCTGCACCACCTGCTCCGGCGCCGGCACGGCGGCCGGCACCCACCTGGCCACCTGCGAGGCGTGCGGCGGCCGTGGCGAGGTGCAGTCGGTGCAGCGCACCTTCCTCGGCCAGGTGGTCTCGGCCCGCCCGTGCACCGTCTGCCAGGGCTACGGCACCACCATCCCGCACCCCTGCCCCACCTGCGCCGGCGACGGCCGGGTGCGTACCCGTCGCTCGCTGACCGTCAAGATCCCCGCCGGTGTCGAGGACGGCATGCGGATCCGGCTGGCCCAGCAGGGCGAGGTGGGCCCGGGTGGCGGCACCGCCGGCGACCTCTACGTGGAGATCCACGAGCGGCCGCACGACGTGTACTCCCGCAAGGGTGACGACCTGCACTGCCGGGTCACCGTCCCGATGACCGCGGCGGCGCTGGGCACCCGGCTGACCATCAAGACGCTGGACAGCGAGGAGACGGTCGACGTGAAGGCCGGCACCCAGCCCGCCAGCACGCTGCGGCTGCGCGCCCGAGGGGTGCCACACCTGCGCGGCACCGGCCGGGGCGATCTCTACGTGCACCTGGACGTCCGGACGCCGACCAAGCTCGACCCGGACCAGGAGCGGATGCTGCGCGACTTCGCCAAGACCCGGGGCGAGGAGGTCGCCGAGCTGACCAAGCAGGGCGGCTTCTTCTCCCGGATGCGCGACGCGTTCAACGGTCACGCCTGAGGTGTCCGCGCCGCTGTTCCTGGTCGAGGCTCTGCCCACCGGTGACGCGCTGACCCTGGACGGCCCGGAGGGGCACCACGCCGCCACCGTGCAGCGGCTTCGGGTCGGCGAGGAGTTGCTGCTCGCCGATGGCCGGGGCGGCACGGCCGCCGCGGTGGTCACCGCCGTCGGCCGGGGCAGCCTCGATCTCACCGTCACCTCCCGGGGGTACGCGGACGCGCCCGTACCCCGGCTGGTGATCGTGCAGGGCATCGCCAAGGGTGACCGGGGTGAGCTGGCCGTGCAGGCGATGACCGAGGTCGGGGTGGACGAGATCGTGCCCTGGGCGGCGTCCCGCTCGGTGACCCAGTGGCGCGGCGACCGGGGCGTACGGGCTCGGGAGAAGTGGGTGGCGACCGCCCGGGAGGCGGCCAAGCAGGCCCGCCGCCCCTGGCTGCCGGTGGTGGCCGGGGCCCCGGACGAGTCGACGGCCACGGTGGCCCGCCGGATCGCCGGCGCCGCCGCCGCGTTCGTGCTGCACGAGGAGGCCGACGAGCGGCTGACCGTCGCCGAGCTGCCGTCGGCCGGGGAGATCGTCCTGGTGGTCGGCCCCGAGGGCGGCATCGCCCCGGCCGAGCTGACCGCCTTCCGCGAGGCTGGCGGCCAGCCGGTCCGGCTCGGCCCGGCGGTGCTGCGCACCTCCACCGCCGGCGTGGCCGCGCTCAGCGTGCTCGCCACCCGCCTCAACCGCTGGTAGCGCGGGACGCGAGGAAACGGGTCGGGCGACTCGACATCCGGCGGTCCGGGCCCGATCGTCGGGCCGGCGGTCAGCTGCGCAGGTAGGACGCGCCGTTGAGGTCGAGGATGGCACCCGACGCCCACTCGGCCAGCGGCGAGGCCAGCCAGTGCACCGCGGCGGCGATCTCCTCCGGCCGGGCCACCCGGTCGAACGGGCTCTGCGCCCGGATGGCCGCGCCCTGCTCACCGCGCAGGTGCTCGGTGACCATGTCGGTCGCCACGAAGCCCGGCGCGACGGTCGCGACCGCGATGCCGTACGGCGCGAGCGCCACCGCGAGGGACTGGCCCAGCGCGTTCAGCCCCGCCTTGCTGGCGCCGTAGGCCGGCTGGTCCGGCTCGCCGCGGAACGCGCCGCGGGACGAGACGTTGACGATCCGACCGCCGCGCTCCCGCATGTGCTGGGCGGCGCACCAGGTGACGTTGCCGGCGCCGGTCAGGTTGGTCTCCAGCACCTGCCGCCAGCGCTTCTGCCACTGCTCGTAGGAGGCGCCGAAGATCGGATGCGGGTCGTCCCGGTCGCCGTACATCCCGGCGTTGTTGACCAGCACGTCCAGGCCGCCCAGCAGGTCGGCGGCCCGGTCGACCATGGCCCGGACCGCGTCCGGATCGGTGAGGTCGGCGCGGACCACCACGTGCCCCGCGCCGGGCAGTTGCGCGCGTAGCTCCTCCGCCGCGTCCGCCGAGTCGCGGTGGTGGATGGCCACCCGGTCGCCGTCGGCCGCGAACGCCGTCGCCACCGCCCGACCGATCCCGCGTGAGGCCCCGGTCACCAGTACCGCCCGATCCGTCATGCCGGCCATCCTGCCGTACCTTCCCTGACCTTCCCTACACTGCCCCGATGGGATCCGATTGCCTGTTCTGCCGCATCGTCGCCGGGGAGATTCCGGCCACCGTGGTCCGGGAGACCGCCACCACGCTCGCCTTCCGGGACATCGGTCCGAAGGCGCCGGTGCACGTCCTGGTGATTCCGAAGGAGCACTACGCCGACATCGCCACCCTCGCCCAGGGTGACCCGGCCCTGGCCGGGGAGGTGCTGGCCACGGCCGCCGCGGTGGCCGAGGACGAGGGGCTGCTCGGCGACGGCTTCCGGCTGATGTTCAACACCGGCGTGTACGGCGGGCAGGAGGTGTTCCACGTGCACGCGCACCTGCTCGGTGGCGCGCCGCTCGGCCCGATGCTCGCCCGGGACCTGGCGTGAGCGCTGACCCGCTGTCCGCTCGGGCCGTCGACGAGCGGCTGGGCCGGCTGGTCCGCCGGGTGCAGGCCGATGCCCGGGTGCCGGCGGTGTCGGCGGCGCTGCACCGGGCCGACCGCCCGCTCTGGAGCTGCACCGTCGGCGGCACCGGCACCGACCGCCCGCTGGGGGCGTCCACCCAGTTCCGGATCGGTTCGGTCACCAAGACCTTCACCGCGGTGCTCACCCTCCAGTGCCGCGACGACGGGCTGCTGGATCTGGACGACCCGGTGGGCCGGCACCTGGACCTGCCCGCCCACGGGGAGCTGACCGTCCGCCGGCTGCTGTCACACACCGGTGGCCTGCAACGCGAGCCGTTCGGCGACGTCTGGGACAACCTGCGCGCGCCGGACGCCGGCCAGTTGGTCGCCGAGCTGGACCGGGCCGAGCGCGTGCTGCCACCGGCCCGCCGCTTCCACTACTCGAACCTCGGCCTGGCCGTGCTCGGCCAACTGGTCGCCCGGTTGCGCGGCGGCAGCTGGGCCGAGGTGCTCGCCGAGCGGGTGCTGACGCCGTTGGGCCTGGCCGACACCGCCGTGACCCCCGGGCCGGCGGCGGCCACCGGTTTCCTCGTCGACGCGTACTCCGACGAGGCGCACCCGGAGCCGCCGACCGACTTCGGCGCGGTCGGCCCGGCCGCCCAGCTCTGGAGCACGGCGACCGACATGGCCCGCTGGGCGGCGTTCCTCGCCGACCCGGCGGCGCTGGACCCGGCCGGCGCGGTGCTCGCCCCCGCCACGCTGGACGAGATGCGCTGGCCGGTGACCACCACTGACGAGACGCTGTGGGGAGCCGGCTTCGGGCTCGGCCTGATCCTGGTGCCGCAGGGCGAGCGGGTGGTGCACGTGGGGCACGACGGGGCGATGCCCGGATTCCTGGCCGCGGTGTACGGCCGGCGGGGCGGCGACGGCACGGCGGGCGCGATGGGCGCCGCGGTGCTCGGCTCGTCCGGCACGGCGGCGGAGCTGTTCGACCTGCCGCACCGGCTGCTCGCCGCGGCGGTCGAGCACGACCCGGCGGAGATCGAGCCGTGGCGGCCCGGCGCGCCCGCTCCGGCAGCCCTGCGGGGGCTGCTCGGCCGCTGGTGGGGCGAGGGTTTCGAGTACGTCTTCTCCTGGCACGACGGCACACTGCGGGCGCGGGGGGCCAACGATCCGGCGGGACGCCCACCGGCGATCTTCACCCCGCTGCCGGACCGGCCGGACGTGTTCCGCACGGTCTCCGGCCGGGAGGCCGGCGAGCTGCTGAGGCTGACCCGGGACGAGTCGGGCGCGGTGGTCCGGATGCACTGGGCGACGTACCGCTTCACCCGCCACCAGGAGACCTTCGACCGGTACGACTTCCGGGCCGGGGGTTGATCGCGGCCAGCGGAAATGGACGCGATGCGGGCCGCGTTGAACCGATACGATGGGGGTAACGTCCGCACGCCGTGCCAGCAGGGCCGGCGCCGAGATCGAGAGCAGGTGCGTGGGGCCTTCGGCCCGACCTATGACTGGCACCCCACCTCCCGGCCCGCCCCGGGTGCAGACCAGGATCACCGTGCCCGACTCGAAGATCATGGTCAATCTGCTCGGCGCAGGTGACGAGATCCTGCGACTGGTCGAACGCTCGGTCACCAGCGACGTGCACGTCCGTGGCAACGAGATCACCATCACCGGCGCGCCCGCGGACAATGCCCTCGCCGAGCGGGTCTTCACTGAGCTGCTCGAACTCATCGAGAAAGGCGAGACCCTGACCACTGACGCGGTTCGGCGTACCGTCGGCATGCTCGAGCAGGGCAGCGCCGAACGGCCCGCCGAGGTCCTGACGCTCAACATCCTCTCCCGGCGCGGGCGCACCATCCGCCCCAAGACCCTCGGGCAGAAGCGGTACGTCGACGCGATCGACTCGCACACCATCGTCTTCGGCATCGGCCCGGCCGGCACCGGCAAGACCTACCTGGCCATGGCGAAGGCCGTCCAGGCGTTGCAGGCCAAGCAGGTCAACCGGATCATCCTGACCCGACCGGCGGTCGAGGCGGGTGAGCGACTGGGCTTCCTGCCCGGCACGCTGAACGAGAAGATCGACCCGTACCTGCGCCCGCTCTACGACGCGCTGCACGACATGCTCGACCCGGAGTCGATCCCGAAGCTGATGGCCGCGGGCACGATCGAGGTCGCCCCACTGGCGTACATGCGCGGCCGCACGCTCAACGACGCGTTCATCATCCTGGACGAGGCGCAGAACACGACGCCCGAGCAGATGAAGATGTTCCTCACTCGGCTCGGCTTCAATTCCAAGATCGTCGTCACCGGTGACGTCACCCAGGTGGACCTTCCCGGCGGCACGACCAGCGGTCTGCGCGTGGTCCGGGAGATCCTGGAGAACGTCGAGGACGTGCACTTCGCCCAGTTGTCCAGCTCCGACGTGGTCCGCCACCAGCTGGTCGGGCAGATCGTCGACGCGTACGCCCGCTGGGACGCCGAGCGGGAGACCCAGCAGGCGCAGGGCGTCCACGCGGTGCCCGGGCGACCCGCCCAGGGCGGCCGGGCCGGCCGCCGCCGCTAAAGCAGAGGAAGCAAGTTGTCCATCGAGATCGCCAACGAGTCCGGTGTCGAGGTCGACACCGACGCCGTGCTCGCCGTCGCCCGGCACGCACTCGACGAGATGGGGGTCAACCCCCTCGCCGAGTTGTCCGTGCTGCTGGTCGACATCGACTACATGACCGAGTTGAACCACCGCTGGATGGGTGGCGAAGGCCCGACCGACGTGCTCGCGTTCCCCATGGACGAGGGCAGCGTCGACCACGGCCCCGGCGAGACCGCCCCGTCCGGCGGCGAGCCGGCCCTGCTCGGCGACATCGTGCTGTGCCCGGAGGTGGCGGCCAAGCAGGCGGCGACCGCCGGGCACGCGCCGGCCGACGAGCTGCACCTGCTCACCGTGCACGGGGTGCTGCACCTGCTCGGCTACGACCACGCCGAGCCGGAGGAGGAGCGGGAGATGTTCGCGCTCCAGGCCCGACTGCTGGCGAGCTGGCGGTCGACCCGCAACCAGTGATGCCCACTCCGATACTGGCGGCCAGCCCCACGGCTGGTCTTCCCGACCTGCAACTGATCGTCTTCGCCGCCGGCCTGGTGGTGCTGGCCGGCCTGATCGCGATGACCGAGGCGGCGCTCGCCGCGGTCTCCCCGGCCCGGGCGGCCGAGCTGGCCCGGGACGGCGTGCGCGGCGCGCGTACCCTCCAGACCGTCGCCGCCGACGTGGTCCGGCACCTCAACCTGCTCCTGCTGTTGCGGCTGCTCGCCGAGCTGACCGCCACCACGCTGGTGGCACTGGTCGCGGTGGACACCTTCGGCGCCGGCTGGCGGGCCGCGTTGGTCACCGCCGGCGCGATGACCGTGGTCAGCTTCGTGGTGGTCGGGGTCGCCCCGCGCACCATCGGCCGGCAGCACGCGTACGCCGTCGGGCGGGCGGTGGCGCCGCTGGTCCGCTGGCTGGGCCGGGCGCTCAACCCGCTCGCGTCGCTGCTCATCCTCATCGGCAACGCGGTCACCCCGGGGCGCGGCTTCCGGGAGGGGCCGTTCGCCACCCAGGTGGAGCTGCGTGAGCTGGTCGACCTGGCCGAGCAGCGCGGCGTGGTCGAGCACGGCGAGCGACAGATGATCCACTCGGTCTTCGCGCTCGGCGACACCATCGCCCGCGAGGTGATGGTGCCGCGTACGGAGATGGTGTGGATCGAGGAGGGCAAGACCCTCGAGCAGGCGCTGGCGCTCTTCCTGCGGTCCGGTTTCTCCCGCATTCCGGTGATCGGCGAGAGCGTCGACGACGTGCTGGGTGTGCTCTACCTCAAGGACCTGATCCGGCGGTCCCGGGGCGGTGACCCGGACGCCGAGCAGTTGCCGGTGGCCGAGCTGATGCGTCCGGCGACCTTCGTACCGGAGTCCAAGCCGGTCGACGATCTGCTGTCCGAGATGCAGGCCGCCCGCAACCACCTGGTCATCGTGGTCGACGAGTACGGCGGCACCGGCGGGCTGGTCACGATCGAGGACATCCTGGAGGAGATCGTCGGCGAGATCACCGACGAGTACGATGTCGAACGCCCGCCGGTCGAACGCCTGGCGGACTCCGCCGTGCGGGTCACCGCCCGCCTGCCGGTGGAGAATCTGGGCGAGCTGTTCGACACCGATCTGCCCGCCGACGAGGTGGAGACGGTCGGTGGCCTGCTCGCCCAGTCGCTGGGTCGGGTGCCGATCCCCGGGGCGCAGGTCGAGGTGGCCGGCCTCCGGCTGGTCGCCGAGGGCACCACCGGCCGGCGCAACCGCATCGACACCGTCCTGGTCAGCCGGGTCGAGCCGGGCGACGAGCAGGACACCGCGGGGCGTGGCGAGGACGCCGGCCCCGGGGACGACCAGGACCACTACCGAGACGAGGAGAGGCAACCCGCCGATGCCTGACACACCCGCCGCGCCCGCCGCCCGGC
>NZ_RCVJ01000069.1 GCF_003667505.1 Micromonospora sp. BL4 | reverse complement strand
GGCATCAACAGGCGGCGAGACCACTACATCCAGGATCGAGCACGATCATGCGGGCTGGCGGGCTGAGGCGGCGGGCAGGCGGCCGGCCTTGTTGACGCATCGACCTGGGCTGATGAGAATGGGCGACGGAGCCAGGTTGGGCCACCGGCACGAGGGCGACGACGGCGGGACACCGCTGTCGAGGGTCGTCGGTGAGCTTGCGCGAGTGTCCCCGTCCGCGTGACCTCGACCGTCGCGCACTGTCCGCGTACCCCATCGGGACCGTGACGTGCGGACGGCCGCCCGCCCGCGCCCGCCCACGGCCGGCGCCGGGCATCCGAAGTGGAGCTCGCATGTTCCGTCCCACCGCACTGGGCGGCGCGCTGACCGCGCTCGCCACCGCCGCGGCCGGCGTGTTCATCGCCGCCGCCGTCAGCACCGGCCCGGCCGCCGCCGCTGGAACCGGCACCGGGTACCTGCACACCAGCGGCAACCAGATCGTGGACAGCGCCGGCACCACGGTCCGGCTGACCGGCATCAACTGGTTCGGCATGGAGACCGACAACAAGACCTTCCACGGGCTGTGGTCGAGCAACCCGTGGCGGGGGCAGCTCGACACGATGGCCCGGCTCGGCTACAACACGTTGCGCGTGCCGTATTCGAACGACGCGCTGAAGCCGGGCGCGACCGCCAGCGGGATCAACGACTTCGTCAATCCGGACCTGGTCGGGCTCTCCCCGTTGCAGATCCTGGACAAGGTGATCGACTACGCCGGAGGCAAGGGGATGCGGGTCATCCTCGACCGACACCGGCCGACGTCGGCGGGGCAGTCCCCGCTCTGGTACACCTCGACCGTCTCCGAGGCGACCTGGATCAACGACTGGAAGATGCTCGCCCAACGGTACGCGGGCAACCCCACGGTGATCGGCGCCGACCTGCACAACGAGCCGCACGCCGAGGGCACCAACCCGACGGCCACCGGCGCCTGCTGGGGCTGTGGCGACCCGGCGCGGGACTGGCGGCTCGCCGCCGAGCGGGCCGGCAACGCGATCCTCGGTGTCCAGCCCAACTGGTTGATCTTCGTGGAGGGGGTGAGCTGCCCGAGTGGCGGCCTCTCCAACGTCTGGGACAACGACCCGAGCAACGACGAGGACTGCGGCTGGTGGGGTGGCAACCTGTCGAAGGCCGGTGAATTCCCGGTACGGCTGAGCGTGGCGAACCGGCTCGTCTACTCACCGCACGAGTACGCCACGTCGGTCTACCGGCAGAGCTGGTTCGACGCCCCGGACTACCCGGCGAACATGCCGGCGATCTGGGACCGGTACTGGGGTTACCTCTACAAGCAGAACATCGCCCCGATCATGATGGGAGAGTTCGGCAGCACCCTCGCCGACCCGAAGGACCGGGTGTGGTTGGAGCGGCTGATGGCGTACACCGGCACCGGGGTCACCGGAATGTCCTTCACCTACTGGTCGTGGAACCCGAACTCCGGCGACACCGGCGGCATCGCGCTGGACGACTGGACCAGCATCAACACCACCAAGCAGGCGATCCTCCAGCCGTACCTGATCGCGCCGACCGGCGGCACCGGCCCGGGTGGACCGACGGGTGGGCCGACGGGTGGGCCGACGAACCCGCCGACCGGCGCGTGTACCTCCACCTACCGGCAGGTCAACGCCTGGCAGGGCGGCTTCCAGGGAGAATTGACCGTGCGGAACACCGGCACGGCCGCGGTGAATCCGTGGTCGGTGACCTGGAGTTGGCCGTCCGGGGTGACGCTGGGCAGCGGCTGGAACGCCACCGTCACGCAGTCCGGCACGACGGTCACCGCCGCGGCCCCGAGCCACGCCCCGTCCCTGGCGGCGGGTGGCTCGGTCACGGTGGGCTTCACCGCCAACGGGGCCGCCAGCAGCCCGGGCACCGTGAAGCTCAACGGCACCGGCTGCTGAGCCGCCGGGGCCGCCGGGTCGCGGTCCGAGCGGCGCACAGCAGGGAGGGGCCTCTCGTCGTCGCCGAGCGACAACGAGAGGCCCCTCCCTTTTCCGTCAGTGGGCGGCGCAGCCGCTGGTGGGTGCGGGCGCGACCGCCGGGGCGCCGATCGTGGGCAGGCCCAGCAACACCCCGGGCGTACGCGGGGAGCGGCCCGCCTCGGCGGCGTCGCCGGCCCGGGTCCGCCGGTGCGACAGTGGCGCGCCGTCGGCGTTGAGGTGATGCGGGGCGGCGTACGTCACCGCGGTGTGCACGACGTCTCCCGGCCGGATCTGGTCGGCGAGCGACCCGCCGTCGGGCGCCGTGGTCGCGAAGTGCACCAGCCGACCGTCGCGGGCCCGGCCGGACATCCGCCCGGTCCGCTCGTCCTTGCGACCCTCGCCGACCGCGACCAGCACCTCGACGGTCTCCCCCACCAGGCGCTTGTTCTCCGCCCAGGTGATCTCCTCCACGGTGGCGATCAGCCGCTCGTAGCGCTCCTGCACGACCTGCTTCGGCAGCTGGCCGTCCATTGTCGCGGCGGGGGTGCCGGGGCGCTTGGAGTACTGGAAGGTGAAGGCCGAGGAGAACCGCGCCTCGCGGACCACGTCCAGGGTGCGCTGGAAGTCGGCCTCGGTCTCACCGGGGAAGCCGACGATGATGTCGGTGGTGATCGCCGCGTCCGGCATCGCCGCCCGGACCTTCTCGATGATCCCCAGGTAGCGGTCGGACCGGTAGGACCGGCGCATCGCCCGGAGCACGTCGTCGGAGCCGGACTGCAACGGCATGTGCAGCGAGTGGCAGACGTTCGGCGTCTCGGCCATCGCGGCGATCACGTCGTCCGTGAAGTCCTTCGGGTGCGGGCTGGTGAACCGGACCCGCTCCAGCCCCTCGATGTCGCCGCAGGCGCGCAGCAGCTTGCCGAACGCGTACCGGTCGCCGAACTCGACACCGTAGGAGTTGACGTTCTGCCCGAGCAGGGTCACCTCCAGCACGCCCTCGTCGACCAGGGCGCGCACCTCGGAGAGGATGTCGCCGGGGCGGCGGTCCTTCTCCTTGCCCCGCAGGGCGGGCACGATGCAGAACGTGCAGGTGTTGTTACAGCCCACCGAGATCGAGACCCAGCCGGCGTACGTGGATTCGCGCCGGGTGGGCAGCGTGGACGGGAAGACGTCCAGCGACTCCAGGATCTCCACCTCGGCCGCGGCGTTGTGCCGGGCCCGCTCCAGCAGCACCGGCAGCGCACCGATGTTGTGCGTACCGAAGACCACGTCCACCCAGGGCGCCTTGCGGACGATGTCGCCGCGGTCCTTCTGGGCCAGGCAGCCGCCGACCGCGATCTGCATCCCGGGGTGCTTGTCCTTGACGGGGCGCAGACGACCGAGGTTGCCGTAGAGCCGGTTGTCGGCGTTCTCACGCACCGCGCAGGTGTTGAAGACGACGATGTCGGGGGTGTCGTCGGCCGGTGCCGCGCGTTCGTATCCGGCCTGTTCGAGCAGACCGGAGATGCGCTCGGAATCGTGCACGTTCATCTGGCAGCCGTACGTCACGACGTTGTAGGTCCTAGCCACCCTCTTGGTGCCCCTTCCCCTCGGGCTACCAGGGTAGCGGCCCGGTCGGCGGGCTCAGCCGACCGGCATTGGCCCGGTGGCCCATGGCGGGGGCCCACGGTGGGCAGTACGCTGCACAACAAGAATGTGTTCTGGGCGATTTTGGGGGCTTTGCACTCGCTGCCGCCGATGCGCGGCTCCGTACTCGGGGAGCACATGACGACCCGCGGGAGGCAACCGTGACGCGACAACATGCGGCACAGCACTCCGTCGTCACTCCGGACGGGCGGCGCCTCGCGGTGGAGACCTCCGGCTCGCCGGACGGGCCCGCGGTCTTCCTGCTGCACGGCACACCGGGCAGCCGCAGCGGCCCCCGCCCACGCGGCATCGTCCTCTACCGCCTCGGCGTGCAACTCGTCTGCTACGACCGGCCCGGCTACGGCGACTCCTGCCGGCACGAGGGTCGTCGGGTCGCCGACGCGGCGGCCGATGTGGCGGCGATCGCCGATGACCTCGGCATCGAGCGGTTCGCGGTGGTGGGCCGCTCCGGCGGCGGCCCGCACGCGCTGGCCTGCGCCGCGCTGCTGCCGGACCGGGTCACCCGGGCCGCCGTGCTGGTGGGGCTCGCCCCGGCGGGCGCACCTGACCTGGACTGGTACGCCGGCATGTCCGAGACCAACGTCGAGGACTACGGGCAGGCCGACGAGGACCTGGCCGAACTCACGCTCAACCTGAAGGTCCGTGCGGAGCAGGCCCGGCGGGACCCGATGACGCTGCTGGAGTTCCTCCGCCCCCAGTTGCCCGAGGCCGACATCCGGGTGGTCGACGACGTCGCGATCCGCCGGTTGCTGACCGACATGTACGCCGAGGCGCTGCGGCACGGCCCCGAGGGCTGGATCGACGACGTGCTGGCGATGCGGCGGGGCTGGGGGTTCGACCTCGGCGCCATCCGCGCGCAGGTCCGGCTGTGGCACGGCGAGCAGGACCGCTTCTCGCCGGTGGAGCATTCCCGGTGGCTCGCCTCGCAGATCCCACACGCCGAGGTCCAGGTGCAGGCCGGCGCCGCGCACTTCGGCGCGGTGGAGATCCTGCCGCAGACCCTGGCGTGGCTGGCCACACCGGAGCTCGCGGCCAGCCCGCGGCTCTGAGCCCGAGCCGCACCCCGGCCACGACGGCGCCCGGAGGGCCGGAGCGCCCGCCGAGCCGCGTCCCGCCCTCGGTCAGAACGGGTGCGGGTCGATCACCCGGACGATGAACCGCCGTTCCCGCAGGGTCTGCACGGTCGGATGCTCCTGGCCGATCACCTCGGCCAGTCGGTCGGCCACCGCGGTGACGGCCTCGGCGGGAGCGCCGTCGCCGGCGCGCCTCGACACCAGGGCGAGATCGCCGAGACAGCGCAGCGTGTCAGGGTGATCCGCGCCGATCACCTGGGACAGCCGGTCGGCGGTTTCCCGCAGCCGGTCCCGCGCCGGCACCCACTCGCCGTCCTCGGCGAGGCACACCGCCTGGTTCACCTCGGCCGCCAGGGTGTGCGGGTGATCGGGGCCGAGCACCTTGCGCAGCTCGCTCACCGCGCGACTGGCCGACGCGAGGGCGGCCGACCGGCGGCCGACCGCACGTTCGACGGCGGAGATGTTGCTCAACGTCGCCAGGGTGTGCGGATGGGTGGCACCGAGGCGCAGATCCTCCTCGTACGCCTGCGTGACCGCGATCATCTCGGTCAGCGCCCGGGCCGCGTCGCCGACGGCCAGCAGGTTGGCCGCCCGGCTCGACCGGCACGCCACCGTGTCCGGGTTGTCCGGCCCGAAGCGTTCGTCGAGCTTCCGGTAGGCCGTCTCGAACATCGGGGCGGCCTCGCCCGCCCGCCCGGCGCTGCGCAGCGACACCGCCAGGTTGACCTGGGCGCCGAGGGAGAGGGCGTCGTCGGGACCGAGCACCTCGCAGTACGCGTCGTGGACGGTGCGCAGCAGGGTGGCCGACCTCTCGTACTCGCCGGCCTCGCGCAGGTCACTGCCCAGGCGGACGGCCGAGATCAGCGTGTACGGGTTGGTGGGGCCGAGCACCAGCCGCCGCCGCTGGTGCACCTCGTCGTCCCAGCGGCGGGCCGACCGGTAGTCGCCGACCAGCCGGTACGAGACGGCGAGGTTGTTGGCCGCGCTCAACGTCCGCGGGTGGTCCTCGCCGAACACCTGGAGCCAGGAGGCGTAGGTGGACCGGTCCCGTTCCAGCGCCTCGGCGTACCGGCCGAGCGCCCGCAGGTCACCGGCGAGGCTGCCGGCGGTCATCAGGGTGTGCGGGTGCAACTGGCCCAACAGCCGGCGCTGCTCGGCCAGCACCGCCTCGTCCAGGTCCCGGGAGTCGTCGAACCGGCCCAGGCTGCGCAGGATGTTCGCCCGGTTGAACCGCAGGTGCAGCAACTGTCGACGCAGCGCGGTGGCCGCACCCTCGTCGTCCAGGTCGGCCAGCCGTGCGGACCAGGTGTCGTCCACCTGCTGGCTGAACCCGTCGGCCTGCTCCAGGCCGCCGCGCTGCCACAGGTAGCGGACCCGGTCGATCAGCAGCTGACACACCGGCTCGTCGGGGCAGGTCACCGCCTCGGAGACCTCCAGGTGCGGCCAGAGCATGCGCAGCCGGGGCCAGGTGGTGGGGTCGTCCACGTCGCCGCGTGGCCGGGACGCGGCCAGCACCAGGTGCACCTGGTGCCGCGCGGTGGCGATCTCGTCGTCGGTCATCCGGTCCCGAACGACCGCCTGCAGGAGCCGGTGCACCTGGACCCGGCCGCCCTGGACGTCGAGTTTGAGCAGCGCCAGCCGGTTGATCTGCTGGATCAGGGCGCCGCGCACGAGCCGCTCCGACACCGACGGGTCGAACGGCACCAGGGCCGCCGCCATCTCGTCGCTGTAGATCAGGTCGAGCGCGATCTCCGGGGCGAGCACCGAGCAGAGCTGCAACAGCCGGTACGCGGCGGGCGCCTGATCGTGCAGCCGGTTCAACGACAGGTCCCAGGTGGCCTCCACGGAGAGCGCGCTGGGGCCGTGGCGCTCGATCTGCCGCAGGTAGTCGGCGACCGACGTGCCGGTGTCGGCGAGCCACGCGCCGGCGGCGGCCACCGCGATCGGCAGGTCGCCGAGCGCCTCGGCGACCCGGTCGGCCTCCTCGGCGCTGATCGTGGGCACCCGCTGGGCGAGGTGCGCGACGCTCTCCGTGCGGTCGAAGACGTCGACCTGGATCGGGTTCGCCCGATCACCCCAGGCGCGGTTGCGGGAGGTCAGCAGGACGTGCCCGGGGCCCTGCGGCAGGAACGGCTCGATCTGGTCGAGTTCCTCCGCGTTGTCGAGCACGACGAGCCACCGCTCGTACGGCTCGCCCCGACCCAGCACCTGGAGCACCGACCGGACGGTGTCGGGCAGGGTGGGCCCGGCGGCGATGCCGAGCCGACCGGCGAGGTCGGCCAGGGCCGTGTCGACGAACTGCGGCGGGTCCGCGACGATCCACCACACCACGTCGTAGGCCGCCTTGAACCGGTGCACGTACTCCAGGGCGACCTGCGTCTTGCCGACGCCGCCCATGCCCTGCAGAGCGACCGGCAGCACCACCGCGCTGCCCCCGCTCTGCAACTGCGCGCGCAGTTGCGCCAGGTCGTCCTCCCGGCCGGTGAAGCGGGCGTTCCGGTTGGGCGCGTTGAAGATCAACGGCTCGGCGCCGGGATAGCGGGCGCCCCCGCCCGCCGGGCCGTCCGCCGACGACGGCACCGGCCGGCCGACCAGCCGCAACACCCGCTCCACCGCCGTCGCGGCGCTCACGTTGACCAGGTTGGTCGAACTCTGGGCGGGAAACTCCGCCAACGGGCGCAGGTCGGCGACGTACACGGCCAGGGCCGTGGAGCCGGTGCTCGTGTCGCGGGCCGGCAGGCCACCGGACGGCGTCGCCACGTAGGCCGGCGAGACCACGGTCAGCGTGCGCGGGGCGGGCGTACCGGCGGACCCGACGGCGGACCCCGGGTCCACCACCCGCATCCCGGCCGAGCTGAGCACCCGCTCCAGCCACTCGGCCCAGATGGCGTCCTCCGGGGCGCAACGGAGCACGATCTGGTCGTCGATCGCCTCGGTGCGCCGGCGGAAGCGGGCCTTGCCCCGTTCCCGCACCGACTCGTCCATCACCGGCAGCGCGGTCACCGCACCGTCGGTGAGGATCCCGGTCAACGTCTCGAACGCGGCCAGCAGCGACGTCGGCGAGCCGGGCGGGTCGCCGAACGTCGCGAGGGTCTCCTCGTACGCGTAGAACGGCCGGTACGGGACCTCCACCGCCGCCCAGTACCGGCGCCGCTCCGCCTCCGTCATCCCGGTGGGCAGCCCGGCGAACCGGCGCATGGCCAGCAGGCGGCCCGCCTCGGCGCGCTCCTTCTCGGCCTGGTCCACCCGCATCGGCACCGGCAGGACCCGGATGTCCCGCCGCCGGTAGCGGTCCCGCACGGAGTGCGCGACCCGGGCCGCGCCGTCGATGCCCTGGTCACTGAGGGTGAAGCAGTCGACCAGGGTGTCCGGCAGGTGCAGGGTGCAGATGTCGGCAACGTCGCTCAGCCCCGTCCGGCTGTCGATCAGGGTGAAGTCGTACTGCCGCTTCATGTCCGCCCGCAGCGCCTCGAAGAACTGCGCCCCGCCCAGCCGGTTGTAGAAGTTGTCCCAGTCCAGCCCGCTCACCGAAACGGCGTAGTCGCTGTTCTGCCGGCCGGCGGAGAGGAAGTCGAGGCCGCCGCCGTCCGGGAAGCTCCAGCGCAGCGAGAACGCGTGGCGGCCGACCCGGGCGTACTGCTCCATCCACCGCTCGGGGCGGTCGTCGGCCCGGGTGGTCTCCCACTCGTAGTCGCGGATGAGGTCGATGACGCCGCTGGTGCCCTGGATCGCCTCGGCGTCGAGGAAGGGATGGAAGAAGCGGTGCAGGCCGGGTGACTCGAGGTCCCAGTCCGCGACCAGGACCCGCCGTCCGCTGGCCGCCAGGATCCAGGCCACGTTGGCCAGCGCCATCGTCCGGCCCGTCCCACCCTTGAACGAGTAGAAGGTGACGACCTGGCCTTCGCGATCGTTGCTCATGGGGTCTCTCCGTGGGGACGCGGTGTCGCCGGATCATCGGGCGGGGACGCAGGGGCGGGCGGATTCGCCGGGCCGGGAGCGGGCGGCGCGTCGCGCAGGCTGGGCACCGGCTCCGGTGGCGGGGGGAAGGTGGCGACCGGGGCGTGCTTGAGGAACTGGCGGCGGGCCTCGGTCACCAGCGCCGGCATCAGGTCGACGAACTCCCGCATGGTGCACGCCTGCTTCACCTGGGGCAGGCCGGCGTCGTGCAGCAGCTCCGTCACCTCGGTGGCCCAACGCGCGGCGTCCTGGGCGTCGCCGTCGTCGGTGACCACGAGCGGGACGACCCACTCCCGTAGACCGTGCAGCAGGCCTTCGACGCCGCCGAGCGCACCCGGCGCCGCCACGATCCACGGGTCGACCAGGAGCACGGCCGGTCGGCGTTCGAGCAGCCCGGCGGCCTGCGCGAAGTCGGCCGTGCGCGCCGACAGCCCGAGCCGCTCGGCGGTGCTGGCCGCGTACTCGGCGGCGGGCAGCTCCTGACGTCGGCCGTACGGCCGCCAGAGCCGGCCGCTGGCGGCGTAGCCGGCGGGATCACGGTCGGTGGGCAGGCGGTCCCGGGTGGGGGCCAGGACGGCGACGACGAAATCCGGGTCGGTCGGCGCCGGGCGGGTGACCTCGTCCAGGCCCGGCGCCCGGGAGGGGCCGAGCGGACGCCGCTCGGCGGTGTGCACGATCCGACCGGCCAGCCGGCTCAACAGGAGTTCGTACTGTGCCCGGTAGGAGGCCAACATGCAGAGTGCGCGCAGGCCGTTCTCGGCGTACTCCGGGACGTCCCGCCCCAGGTCCAGGGCGCCGTCCAGCTCCGGATGGGTCTCCCACGGCGGGAAGGGGATCCACAGCACCGGATTGAGGTGGCCCGCGGCGGCCCGGGCCGACCCGGCGGCGGCCAGCCGGGCCCGGAAGGATTCCTGCTCCCCCAGCGCCCACGGGCGGCTGAAGTAGCCGGGCGAGTAGAGCGGGACGAAGACCTCCGCGTCGCCGAGCGCCTCCGCGAGGGCCGCCTTCCAGTCGGCGCCCAACGGGATGTGCTGGTCGAAGAACCCGATCCGCATGCCGGCCACCGGCCGCGCCTGCCGGGTCACCTCCGCGGTCAGGTCGGCGAAGAACTGGCCCACCCAGACGTCGGAGTCGGCCCGGGCGCCCTGCGGCGGCGCGGAGTGGGCATAGCTGAGGAAGAAGTACGTCCCCCGGGCCGCCGCCCGGCGTCGGCTCGCCGGCGGGCTCATCCGGGTTCCTCGGCGAACCGGTTGCACAGCTCGTCCACGCTCGACGGAACCCACGGCTCCACCACGTACGACCGGTGGATGGCCACGATCCGTTGGGCGAGCCGCCAGACCACCGCCCGGTACGCGTTCTCCCACTGCATGGTCAACAAGCCGTAGACCCCATCCCGCTGGTAGTGCACCGCGATGTCGGGATCCGGCATCGCGGTCGGGGTGAACCGTTGGATGTCGCGCAGCACCCGTGGCAGTGGCGTGCCGTTCGTCGGTGACCAGGTGACCGGCACGATCGCCGTCTCGTGCGCCGAGGAGGCGCCGGGGCGCGGAACGATCCGCCGACGGGAGAAGGCGTCCCACTCCCGGCCGCACCAGTCGCTGCCGAGCAGGGCGCTGGACACCAGCGGAACGAAGACCTGGCAGGTGCCGGCGGCCTGGAGCAGCTCCGGGTTCCAGCGCTCCCCGCCCGCCATGGAGCTGTCCAGGAAGCCCGGGTCCACGCCGGTCACCGGGCCGACCAGCTCGCTGACGTGGACCGACAGGTCCTTGTAGAAGCGGGAGATGTTCTCGGCGGGGTTGCCGGTGGCCCAGTGGATCGGCGGCAGGGAGTAGCTGAGGAAGAACAGTGGGGCGCGCGCGCCGGAGGGTGCGTCCATTGTGCTCACCGCAACCCCTCCGCCCTCCCCACGCGGCCGGAACATCAGCGTAGTCCCCGCGTCAACGGCGGACCGCCAAGCGGTTCGCGGCGAACCAGCCGACCGCGAAGTCCACAGTGGCGCGAAGGGGCAGGAGTCGTGCGTGCGCGTGGCCGACCGGGCCGTGCCGGACGAACGGCTCGGCGTCGAGCGCGGCCCCCACCCTCGGGAAGTCGCTGTCGTCCAGGTCGAGGGCGCGGAAGTCGAGGCGGACCCGACGCCCGTCGACGAGCCGGAAACAGCGGTAGTCCCGCTCCGGCGGCGGCACCGGCAGGCGGTACTCGGCCAGGTGCAGCGCGCTGCACGCCTCGTAGCCGAGGCCGAGCAGCAGAACCTGGCCGTCCGCCGCGTACAGGGCGCCCACCGGTGAGCGTTCGCCCAGGTGGCAGTCGAGGTCGTGGCCGTCGGTGAGCTGCCGCGCCCGGGGGCCGAGCGCGGCGAACGAGGTCTGCGGATGGTCGCTGCGGGCCGCGCCGGGGGCACACCGGACGAACTCGGCGAGCACCCCCATCCGCTGCGAGGGGGTGGTCCGGCGGTCCCAGCCCGGCAGGGCCGCCTCGTACCGGGCGCGCTGCGCCGCGTCCATACCGTCGGTGGCCGCGAGGTACGTCCGGGAGGTGGTCGAGTTGCCGTCGGTCTGGGTGGGTACCAGCAGTGTGCCGGCGGGGCCGAGGACGTCGCGCAGCGCGCCGACCAGCGTCGAGGGCCCCTGCTCCAGCGGGCCCACCCGACGTAGGCCGCAGTGCACGAGGAGGCACGCACCCGCACGGACGCCCAACGCCCGCAGGTCCTCGGCGAGGCGGGGGCGGTCGAGCGCGGGCAGGTGGCGTGGCTCATCCGGGCCCGACACGGGTCTCCTCCAGGGCGTGCCGCAGCCGCCCGACGAACCGGTCCCCCGCCGGGGTGAGCGTGCGGCTGGCCAGGAGCGCGTCGGCGCCGTCCCGCGTCCACGACAGGTAGCGGGCCGCGTGCGCCGGCGCGTCCTGATGCTCGGGCCGGTCGGCGTCCGCCCGGGACCGCCACACCTGGGTCACCGCCAGGTGCGCGTACACCCCCTGGAGCACGCCCTCGGGTGGCCGGAGATCCGGGCGCCAGGGCACCCGGATCCGGGTGGCCGAGTTCGGCTCGACGAGGTCGTACAGGTCGAGCACCGCACCGAGCTTCGCGTGCTGCCACTCGTGCACGAGCAGCACCGCCATCGCCTCCGGGTCCGCGGTGGGGGTGACGGCGACCGCGCCGAACGCGTCCCGGGCGGTGGCGCTCCGCAGTGGTCTCGTCGGGTCGGGGGTCAGCGGCACGACGGCGCGCAGACCGGCGTCGAGCGCCGCCGCGTGGGCCGGCACGTCGCGGTGCACGACGCCCCAGGCGTCAGCCAGGGTACGGCCCAACGCTCGGGCGGCCCCGTCGTCCAGGCGGGACGCGACCGGCTGGCCGTAGCAGTCCCGGTGCGGGTCGCCGTCCTCGATGAGCAGGTGGCGACCGGGTACCGGCACGCGGCGCGTGGGTCGCCAGCCGGCCGGCGGTGGCCCGGCCGGGTCGAGGGACACGACCTGCTCCGCCGGACCGTCACCGACCCGGAACCCGCCCGGCAGGACGGTCACGTCGACGCTCTCCCCGCCGGCGTACGGCAACGCCAGGCTGCCGAGCGTGGGCAGCATGATCGTGCCGGCCCGCACCGGGACGCTCAGCGCGGCCGGGACGCCCGCCCGGAGGGCGGCGACGACGGCCAACGCCGGCAGCGGGTCGGCGGCCCGGGGTGGCCCGGACCGGGTCGACGGGCCGAGGCGGCGCACCAGCCACGGGCGGACGAAGGAGTGGGTCAGGACCGCCCGGACCGCGTCCGGCGCCGCGCCGTCGAGGTGCGCGAGCAGCTCCCAGGCGGCGGTGGGGCCGGTCTTCTCCCGCCAGGCCGCCAGCAGCGCCCGGGTGATGGAGAGCTGGGTGGCGGCGAGCAGGTCGAGGGTCCGCTCCGACTCGTGCCCGGTCGCCAGCTCGTCCAGCAGCTCGTCGACGGGCCAGTCGTCCCGCTCGGGCGGCGCGGAGCCGGCGGCGTGGCCCGGTGGCGGGTACGCGGCCACCGTGTCGATCAGGCGGCGCAGGTCGGCGCAGTACACCGAGGGGTTGTCGAACCCGGAGCCGGTGCGCCAACGATGGGCGTACAGGCCACCACCGCACCGGTCGACGACCGGGCAGGCCCGGCAGGTGGCGCTGAGCCCCGCCACGCCGGCCTGTCGGACGGTGACCCCCGGGTGCCGGGCGGCCTCGTCGACCGACTGACCGAACACGTCGAATCCGGTGCCGGCCGCGCCGTGGTACGCGGTCTTCAGCGAGTCGACCTGTTCCCAGGTGCCGTCCGCCTCGACCACGAGCACGTCGGCCGGGGCGAGGCCGAACGCCTCGGTGCCGCCTCCACCCGGGCGCAGCGCCTCGAACAGCCGGATCGACACGGGCCGCCCGTCGTCCACCCACCGCCGGTGGATCCGCCCCAGCCAGTCGGCGTACGGGGTGGCCGTGTCGCCAGGGCGGTCCGGAGGGCGGTCCCAGGTGGCGTGCGGCAGCAACAGGTCGACCCGGGGCGGGTGTTCGGCCAGCAGTGCCTCGTACACCCGGTCGGGATCGTTGCGGACGTCGACGGTGCACAGGATGCCGGCGTAGCTGGCGCGATGAGCGGGCTGACGGAGCAGGGCCAGGGCCCGCCGGACGTGGTCGTGGCTGCTGCCGCCGTGGGCGAAAACGCGGTGCCGGTCGTTGGCGGCGCGGTCGCCGTCGAACGACACGCCGACCCGCACGTCGTGGTCGACCAGCACACCGCACAGCTCCTCGTCGAGCAGCACGCCGTTGGTCTGGATGCGCAGGTCGAGCCGCGTCCAGGGGGCGATCACCGCCCGCAGGTCGGCCAACACCTCGCGCAGCCCGGCCGCGCCCAGCAGCAGTGGCTCGCCGCCGTGCAGCACCACGTGCACGACCGGCAGGTCATGCTCGCGCGCGTGCTCGGCGATCCGCTTCGCGGCGGCCCGGACGGTGGCCGGTGGCATCCGGACCGGTCGGCCACGCCAGGTCTGGTCGGCGTGCTGGTAGACGTAGCAGTGGTCGCAGCTGAGGTCGCACCTGCTGTGCACCTTCAGCACGAACTGGCTGATCCGCCGGCAGGATCCGCCCGACCCGGGCGAGCCGCACCGGCAGGCCATCGATCAGATGGACGAGTTGAAGGCGGCGACGGGAACGGCGCCCGAGGGCATCGACTCACCGGCGAGGACGCGCTGCCGGACCGTGGCGACCAGGTCGGCATGCTCGACCGCGATCCGCTCCAGCGGGGTGTGCAGGCTACGCCTCAGATCGTCGAGCGCGGGACGGGATGAACGGGTGGGGGCATGGTCCACAATGAGTCTCCGGGGGCCCGGGGCGCGGGAGCGCGAGCGGCGACAATGGCTCGAAAGGCTCTGGTCCGTGACCAGGATAGACAAATATCGACTCAATGTCACCGTCGGTGCGGCCGCCGGCACCGCCGGTGGCAACCGGGGTGTCGACAGAGACAGACGAGGAGTGTCACATGTGCCGGAGCATCAAGACGCTGCGTGAGCCGTTCACCCCGCAGGTGACCGACGCGGACATCGAGGCCGCGGCGTTGCAGTACGTCCGGAAGATCTCGGGATTCCGGGCGCCCGCCGCGCACAACGCCGCCGCGTTCGACGCCGCGGTGGCCGCCGTGACCGAGGCCACCCGCACCCTGCTCGACCAGCTGGTGGTCCGGGGGGCCGGGTCCGCCGCCGCGGACCGGCCGGCCACCGCCGCGAGCCGCGGCTGACCACCAGCGCGCCCGCCCACCGGGCTGACCTCGCCCGGTCGGGGTCAGGCCGCGGCGAGCGCCGGAGCGATCGTGTCGGGCGCCCAGCGCGAGCGGTGACACTGTGACCAGCCCCGGCAGCCCGGGTCGGCCAGCGTGCAGAGCCGCTGCCCGCTGAGCACCTCGCCGTCGTCCGTGTCCCGGATGTCGAAATGCACCGGGCGGACCGTGCCGTCCGGCGCGACGAGCAGGTGCCGGCCCGCGTCGAGCGTGTCGTCGCGCAGCAGGCAGTTGCGGTCCAGCAGACGGGCCAGCGCGGCGATGCTGGCGTGCTCGGGAAGCCGCTCGGGCACCCCGTAGCAGTCCACCATCGTCGCGAACTCGCCCGGCGCCTGCCAGACGTCGCAGACCACTGCGTACGCCGGCAGCCGGGCCGGGTCGGCCACCGCCAACGGCATCACCACTCGGCCGAGCGCCTCGGCCAGCGCCGGGTAGACCTCCACGGGTCGTACCCGGTCGATTCTCCAGTTCCACAGCTCGGTCATTCCGCCTCCTCGCTGCGTTCGTCCCACCGGCCTCCGGATCGGGCCTTACTGACGATGGTGGGGGGCATATGACCTCAGCCGGGGGCAAGTTACCGGTCTGTGACCATTCCGGGCAAAATTTCCCTGACCGCCAATGCTCAGAGTAGCGGGAAGGTGACAGTTTATCGGGTATGGTGCGCCCGCCGCACCACCGGCGGCGCGTGTCCCAACCCGGTTGTGGAGCCTCTCGTCAGCGCAGGACGACCCGGTGCTCCCCGCGGGGCAGCAGCTCCCCCACCACGGGCGCGCCCGGCAGCTCACCGGCGACCAGCAGGCCGCCGGAGGTCTGCGCGTCGGCCAGCAGCAGCCGTTCGTCCTCGCCCACGGCCCCGAAGTCGGTCCACGGGGTGACCCACTCCAGGTTGCGCCGGCTGCCGCCGCTGACGTACCCGTCGCGCAGCGCCTCCCGCGCGCCAGTCAGGTAGGGCACCCGCGCGGTGTCGATGGCCACCGTCAGCCGGCTCGCACGGGCCAGCTTCGAGGCGTGCCCGAGCAGACCGAACCCGGTCACGTCGGTGCCGCACCGGATGCCGGCGGCGACCGCCGCCCGGGCGGCGTCCCGGTTGAGCGCGCTCATCGTGGCCACCGCCTCGGGGAAGATCTCGCCGGTGGCCTTGTGCCGGGTGTTCAGCACACCCACCCCGAGCGGCTTGGTCAGCGACAGCGGCACCCCGGCCCGGCCCGCGTCGAGCGTGATCAACTCCTCCGGCCGGACGGTGCCGGTGACCGCGAGGCCGTACTTCGGACCCTCGTCGTCCACGCTGTGCCCGCCGGCCAGATGGCAGCCGGCCTCCCGGGCCACGTCCTGGCCGCCCCGCAGCACCTCGCGGGCCAGCTCCAGCGGCAGCACGTCGCGCGGCCAGCAGAGCAGGTTGAGCGCGACCAGCGGGACGCCGCCCATCGCGTACACGTCGGAGAGCGCGTTCGCCGCGGCGATCCGACCCCAGTCGTACGCGTCGTCGACCACCGGTGTGAAGAAGTCGGCGGTGCTCACCAGGCCGGTCCGCTCGTCCAGACGGACCACCGCCGCGTCGTCGCCGTGGTCCAACCCGACCAGCAGCTCCGCGGTGCCGGTGGCCGGGCCGAGACCGGCGACCATGATCTCCAGCTCGCCCGGGGGGATCTTGCAGGCGCAGCCGCCGCCACGGGCATACCGGGTCAGGCGTACCGGTTCGGTCATCCCCCCATGATCTCGGTAACACGCCGTCGACGCCACCGATGAGGCCCGCACGGTGACCGGAATCGGACTCGTCGCGACGAACGCGACCGGTGTTACCGCTCCGTGACCCGCCAGGTTGCGTTCCGCCACATCACGCCGCCTACAGTGGCCGCACCGGGGGTCAACCGACCCCTATCCGGGAGACGACAGGGACGGTGGACGACGTGACGACGGGCGAACCGCTCATCGTGCTGGACGCGGTCAACAAGTGGTTCGGGCCGCTGCACGTGCTGGACGACGTCTCGCTGTCGGTGGGCCGGGGCGAGGTGGTCGTCGTGATCGGCCCGTCCGGCTCCGGCAAGTCGACGCTGTGCCGCACCATCAACCGACTGGAACCGATCAACTCCGGCACCATCACCTTCGACGGGCAGCCATTGCCGGCCGAGGGCAAGCCGCTCGCGAAGCTGCGCAGCGAGGTCGGGATGGTGTTCCAGTCCTTCAACCTCTTCGCCCACAAGACCATCCTGGAGAACGTCACCCTCGGCCCGATCAAGGTTCGCAAGGAGAAGCCGACCGCGGCCCGTGAGCGCGGCCTCGCCCTGCTCGACCGGGTCGGCATCGCCAACCAGGCGGACAAGTTCCCGGCCCAGCTCTCCGGGGGCCAGCAGCAGCGGGCGGCCATCGCCCGGGCACTGGCCATGCAGCCCAAGGCGATGCTCTTCGACGAGCCGACCAGCGCGCTGGACCCGGAGATGGTCGGCGAGGTGCTGGACGTGATGACCTCGCTGGCCCGGGACGGCATGACGATGGTCGTGGTCACCCACGAGATGGGCTTCGCGCGGCACGCCGCGAACCGGGTCATCTTCATGGCCGACGGCCAACTGGTCGAGGACGCCCCGCCGGCGGAGTTCTTCGCCAACCCGCGCAGTGAGCGCGCCCGGGACTTCCTCTCCAAGATCCTCACGCACTAGGCGTTCGTAGTGGAGCACGCCGGCCACCGGCGGGCCCCGTTGAAGAAGGAGAAGAGTATGCGTATCAAGCGCGTTGCGGCAGTCGCCGCGGTCGCCGCTCTGGCGCTCGGCCTGACCGCCTGTGGCGGCGACGACGGCGGAGAGGGCACCGGCGCCGGCAGCAAGTCCTTCGCCGCCGGCAGCACCATGGAGAAGCTGAACAAGGCCCAGAAGATCAAGGTCGGCACCAAGTTCGACCAGCCTGGCTTCGGCCAGAAGGGCCTGTCGGGCAAGCCGGAGGGCTTCGACGTCGAGATCGCGAAGATCATCGTCAAGGAGCTCGGCATCCCCGAGGACAAGATCGAGTACGTCGAGACGCCGTCGAAGGTCCGTGAGGACGTCCTCGTCAACGGCAACGTCGACCTCGTCGCCGCGACGTACACGATCAACGACAAGCGCAAGGAGCGCATCGCCTTCGCGGGCCCGTACTACGAGGCCGGCCAGAACATCCTGGTCAAGAAGGACGACACGACCATCACCGGTCCGGACTCGTTCAAGGACGGCACCAAGAAGGTCTGCTCCGTCACCGGCTCCACCCCGGCCGAGACGATCAAGCAGTACGTCAAGGACGTGGGCACCCAGCTGGTGCTCTTCGACACCTACGACAAGTGCCGCGACGCCCTCAAGGGCGGCCAGGTCAACGCCGTCACCACGGACAACGTCATCCTGCTCGGCTACATCGCCAAGGACGAGGCGTCCTTCAAGCTGGCCGGCAGCAACTTCACCAAGGAGCCGTACGGCATCGGGGTGAAGAAGGAGGACAACGACTTCCGCACCTTCATCAACGACACGCTGGAGAAGGCGGTCGCCGACGGTAGCTGGAAGAAGGCCTGGGACGACACCGCCGGCAAGTTCGGCGCGGAGCTGGGCGCGGCGCCCACCATCAACCGCTACTGATCTGACCTTCGATCTGGAGGGTGGGAGGAACACCGACCCGTGAACGTGCTCATCGACAAGTTCGACGTCTTTGCCGGTGGCTTCTGGCTCACCCTCCAGATCTGCATCCTCGCCGCGATCGGCGCCCTGATCCTGGGCGCGATCGTGGCGGTGCTGCGGATCTCTCCTGTGCCGCCGCTGCGGGCGGTCGGCACGGCGTACGTCAACGTCTTCCGCAACATGCCGCTGACCGTGGTGATGTTCTTCGCCGCCTTCGGCCTGCCGGCACTCGGCTCCAACGCGGACTTTCTCCGCATCCCGGTGATCGACTCGTTGTTCACGCGGCTCGGCACCGACCTTCCGTACTTCCGGTTCGCGCTGATCGCCCTCGTGCTGTACACCGCCGCGTTCGTCTGTGAGGCGCTGCGGTCCGGTGTGAACGCGGTGCCCGCCGGTCAGGCGGAGGCGGCACGGTCGCTGGGCCTGACCTTCGGGCAGAACCTGCGCCACGTGGTGCTGCCGCAGTCCTGGCAGGCCTCGGTGGTGCCGCTCGGCTCGGTGATCATCGCGATGATCAAGAACTCGGCCCTGGCCGGCTTCTTCGGGGTCGTCGGCGATCTGTCGGCCACGGCCGACCAGCTCACCGGAGCCGAGGGCTACGCCTTCATCCCGGTCGCCATCGGCATCTCGATCGGCTACCTGATCATGACGGTGCCGCTGGGCGCCCTGCTGGACCGGATCGAGAAGCGACAGGCGGTGGCCCGATGAGTCAGCAGACCAGCGTCCTCTACGACGTGCCCGGGCCGCGGCAGCGGCGGATCACGCTGATCAGCAGCCTCGTCGCCGGGGTGGTCCTGCTCGTCGGGGCCTACTTCCTGATCTACCGGCCGCTGGACGAGAAGGGCCAGTTCTCGATGGAGTTGTGGGGTCCGCTCGTCGACCCCTCCAACGAGAACTTCTCCCTCGTCTGGGACCGGATCGGCCTCGGCTTCAAGAACACGCTGATCGCGGCGGCGCTGGCCATCGTGGCGTCGCTGGTGGTCGGCACGCTGCTCGCCGTCCTGAGGATCCAGCTCAAGAGCCTCACCCGACGCCGGTTCACCGGCGCGGCGACCCCGGTGGCGTACCTGCTGCGCGGGCTGAGCACGCTGCTGTCGGCGGTCACCCGGGTCTGCGTCGAGGTGTTCCGCGGCCTGCCCGTCGTGCTCACCATCTTCTTCGTGGCCCGCGGCTTCCCCGAGTTCGGCCTGTACTTCGACAACCTCTGGTACCTGGTCATCGGCCTGACCATCTACAACTCGGTGGTCATCGCGGAGATCCTCCGCTCCGGCATGGAGGGACTGCCGGGAGGCCAGGCGGAGGCCGCCGCCGCCATCGGGCTCTCCCCCGCGCAGATCACCCGGATGATCCTGCTGCCGCAGTCCTTCCGGATCATGCTGCCGGCGCTGATCAGCCAGCTGGTCGTGGTGCTCAAGGACACCTCGCTGGGGTTCATCATCAGCTACGAGGAGACCCTGAACATCGGCAAGCAGATCATCGGCGTCCTGGGCAACCCGATCCAGGTCTACGTCGTGATCGCCGTGCTCTTCATCGTGGTGAACTACTCGCTGTCGAAGCTGGCCCAGTACGCCCAGCGGCGGCTCGCCCGGGGCCGCAAGACGGCCGGCACCCCGACCCAGAACCTGCCTCCGGCCGCGCTCATCTCGCAGGCCGAAGGCGGCGGCGGGGGTGGTG
>NZ_RCVJ01000127.1 GCF_003667505.1 Micromonospora sp. BL4 | reverse complement strand
GTGCCGGCCCCGCCAGAGGTAGCCGCCGGCGACCAGGGTGGCCACCCCGACCAGCGCGAACAACGCCCGGTAGTCCACGAGCCCGACCAGCAGGGCGCCCGCGCCGATGGAGAACGCCTGCGGCCCGCTGACCACCGCCTCGGTGGCTGCGGCGACCCGGCCGACCAGCCCGGGCGGGGTACGCCGCTGGATCAGCGTGTGCAGCCCCACCATGGTCAGCGGAAGCGAGACGCCGGCCAGCAGCACCGCCGCGAACCCGAGCCGCAGATCGGGGTACGCGAGCGCCAGCGCGGCCGGCCCGAAGAAGGCGACCCCGGCGGCCAGCGTGCCGACCTCGCCGAGCCGACGGACCAGCGCGGGCGAGCAGAGCCCGCCGAGCAGCCCACCCACGCCCTGCACGGTGACCAGCACGCCCACGAACGCGGCGTCGCGGTCCAGCCCCTGGTCGACGTACGCGAAGATGAGCGACTCGCTGAAGCCCATCACCAGCGACCCGAGCCCGTAGCCGAGCAGGGCCCGGCGCAGGGCCGGCTCGTCGGCCAGGTGTCGCAGCCCGGCACCCAGCTCGGCGGGCCAGCGCAGCCGTACGGTCGGCGGCGCCGGCTGCGGGGTGGGCAGCGCGGTCACCACGGCGGCCGCGGTCAGAAACCCGACCATGCCGATCCCGGCCAGCGCCCACCCGCCGATCGCCGCGTAGAGCGCCGCGCCGGCCAGCGGACCGATCAGCCGCAGCCCCTGGCGTACGGTCTGCAGCACGCCGTTCGCCTCGGCCAGCAGCTCGACCGGCACCACCTGGCGGATCAGCCCGCTGAGCGCCGCGCTGAGCGTGATGTAGGACAGGCCGTACAGGGCGGCGACCAGGTAGACGAGCCAGACGTCGCCCGCGTCGCGGACCGTGAACAACGGGGTGAGCAGCACCGCGGTGACCAGGTTCGCGGCCACGAAGAACGGCCGGCGCGGGTAGCGGTCGACGAACCAGCCGACCAGCGGCGCGAGCGTCATCGGGGCGATGACGGCGAAGATCGTGGCACCGGCGAGCCCGTCGGAGCCGGTCAGGTCCTTGACCCAGATCGCGAGCGCGAGCAGCAGGATCGACTCGGCGGTCATGCTGGCCAGCAGGCCCCCGAAGAGCAGGCGGAAGTCGGGTCGGCGCAGGACGGTGCGCATGGGTCCCTCCGGCGGGGATGGCGCGCCCGGGGTGGGCGTGGTCGACGGGGCCGCGACCTCGGGGAGCGCCGTCGTCCGGCGTACCCGAGGTCCATTTTTCGCAAGACACGCCCCCGCCGGAACCTCCGACGCCGGTCGCGCCGTCCATACTGACCGTGGGGGGCGAATTTCATACAGTTACCGTCGCGTCTGCGGCGGTCGACGGGAAAGAGGACACCGTGCCTCCTGCCGCACCCAGCCCGATCCTGCGTCGTCGCCGGTTGGGCACAGAGCTGCGCCGCCTGCGCGAGGCCGCAGGCCTCACCGGGGACCAGGTCATCGAGCGGATCGGCTGGGCCTCCGCGTCGAAACTGTCCCGGCTGGAGAACGGCCGCAGCCGACCCGACCCGCAGGACGTCGGGGTTCTGCTCGACCTCTACGGCGCCGATGCGGCACTGCACGAGGAGCTGCTCGGGATCACCGGCGAGGCCGGTGACATGCGGGGCTGGTTGAAGAACTTCCCGGTGATGACGCAGCAGCAGCGCAGTTGGGCCGAGTTGGAGGCGGGCTGCGCGTCGATCTCCGAGTACAACCCGGTGCTGGTGCCGGGGCTGTTGCAGACCCCCGGGTACGCGCAGGTCCGGATCGTCTCGGCCCGTCAGGTGGCCGAGGGCGCCGGTGAGCCGGAGCCCGGCGAGGAGCCCGAGACCGAGGTGCAGGCGCGACTGGCCCGCCAGACGCTGCTCACCCGGGAGCCCGACGCGCCCCGCTACACCGCCGTGCTGGAGGAGGCGGCTCTCGGCCGCCGGGCCGGGCCGCCCGAGGTGCTGCACGAGCAACTTCGCCAGCTCTGCGAACTGGCCCTGCTGCCCAACGTGACCCTGCACGTGCTGCTCCGGGACACCCAGATCGGCAACTGGTTCCTTCCGCCGACCGCGTTCTCCCTCTACCGGTTCGCCGATCCGCTCGATCCGGAGACGCTGGCCATCGAAGGGGGGTTCACCGACGTCATGTCGACCGAGGCAATTGCGCTAAATCGCTATAAAGTGGTGTTCGAGTGGCTATGCACGGCGGCACTTACCGCCTCGGACACCCTCTCCTGGCTGATCGAGGCGACGGGACGGCTGACCGAGGCGGGGCCCCCTTCCACAGTGGCGTTCGGGCCGGCAACGGCGCCGACCCAACGCCGCAGGGCCTCGGGGCGGCTGACGGAACGGTGATCCACGGGGGACCCTCCGTCGGGGCGTGCCGGCACCACTTGTCCCATCGGAGCGGTTCACATCAGGAGCAGACCCATGAACGACATCCGCAACACGCCGTCCGTCCCCGCCCACCGGCTGTCGGACGCCCCGTGGCGTACCAGCACGCGCAGCCAGACCTCCAACTGCGTGGAGGTCGCCCCGCTGGGCACCGGCCCGTCGGCGGTCGCGCTGCGCGACAGCAAGGACCGCGGCGGCCCGGTGCTGCTGTTCAACCGGGCGGGTTGGCTCGGCTTCATCGCCGGAGCGAAGAAGGGCCAGTTCGATCTGAACTGATCCGGTGACCGGGACGGGGCCGTCGGCACACTGCCGGCGGCCCCGTCGCGTCACCCCCCGCCGACCCCGTTGAGCAGCCATCCGCCGATCGGACGAGGCTGGAAACCGATAGGCGCGTTTGAGTTGCTGGGACGAACACGCGGAGTAACATGGCCGTCGAGTACGTGGAACTTCCACACCGGCTCATCCGTCGCGGTTCATCCGGAGACCCTCATGCGGTTCCTGATCGTTCGCACCGACATCCGCGCCGTCGCCGACGGGGACATCGCCGCCGCCTGGGCGGACGGCCATCGACTCCGCGACGAGACGACCGCCCCCGAGCCACGCCGGCAGATCGTGCACGCCGAGGACCGGGACGCGGCGCTGCTGCTGGCCCGGGCACTCGCCACGGTCGGCGCGGTCCGCGCCGGCAAGCAACGGGTCAAGGTCCTGCCGCTGGGCGAAGCCCGACCCGCGTTCCGGCACAGACCCGGCCGCACCGTCACCTGACCCACGAGACGTCCGTCGTGGTCGGACCGGCTCCCCCGCCGCGTTTTCGCCCCAGCCGACCACGACGGCCCGTGTTCCCGGCCCGTGACCGCCGCGGCAACGGCGGCCACGGGCCGGGACCGTGTTCACCGGTCGGCGTCCACCCAGCCGTCCAACCAGCGGTGGATGAGGAACAGCGCGATCGACGACGGCGGCGGCAGGATCAACTGGGCCCCGTCACCCACGTCCACGGTCCTCCCGGCCAACGCCGCACCGATCTCCCGCCGGGTGAACCAGCGGGCGTACGCGATCTCCGACGGGTCGACCTCCACCGGATCGGTCGGGTCGGCGGTCGCCAGGAAGCCCAGCATCAGCGAGCCGGGGAACGGCCACGCCTGGCTGCCCACGTACCCGACCCGCTCGACGCCGATGCCCACCTCCTCGCGGACCTCGCGCAGCACGGCGGCCTCGGCCGACTCCCCCGGCTCCACGTAGCCCGCCAGACAGGAGTAGCGCCGGCCGCCCGGGGTGCCCGGCCAGCCGGCGTTGTTGCCGAGCAGGCAGCGCCCGTCCGGGCCGTCGACACCGTCGTGCACCAGCACGATCATCGCCGGGTCGGTACGCGGCCAGATCCGCCCGCCGTCGCGGTCCACCCGGGACCAACCGGCCTCGTCCATCTCGGTCGGTGCTCCGGTGGCCGCCGAGTAGCCGTGCCGGGTGTGCCAGTTGACCAGCGCCAGCGCGGTGGTGAAGATGCCGGCCTCCCGGTCGCCCAGCAGGTGGCCCACCTCCCGCAGGTTGACCGCCCGGGTGCCCGGCAGCACCGGCAGCGGCGTGTCGACCGCGAAGACCGGCACCCCGTCCGGCTCGACACCGAGGAACATCGCGATCGACTCCGACCCGGCCGGCACGTCCGCCGCCCGGAACAGCACCAGCGCCGGAGGGGACGCGTCGGTACGGGCCAGCGTCCGCCCCTCGTCGGTCGAGTCGAGCAGCAGCACCCGGGCGCGCAGCCACGCCTCGGTCAGCCACTGCGCGTCGCCCCGCCGGTGCGCGGCCCGGTCCAGCGTGGACCGGGCCAGCGGTGGCGCCGCCTCCCCACTCACGCCGCACCCTCCGCAGCCGGCACGGGCGTCCGGTTCACTGCTGCACCGGCTCGGTCCGAACCGCGGTCAGCGCGGCCAACCCCGGGGTGACCCGCTCGGCGTCGCCGAGCACCACGACCGCAGCCCGGGCCGGCGCGAGGTAGTGGGCCCCCACCCGCGCGACGTCGTCGATGGTCGCCTTCGCCAGCCGGGCCGCGTACTCGGCGAGGAAGTCCAGACGCAGGCCGTTGCCGGCGTACGCGCTGGTCAACGCGGCGAGCCCGGCCTGGGTGGACATGCCGAGCTGAAGGGTGCCGAGGGCGTACTGGCGGGCCTGCTCCAGTTCCTCGGGCTTCGGCGGCAGCGACGCCAGCCGGCCCAGCTCGTACGTCGTCTCCAGCAACGCCGGACCGGTCACCTCGGTGGCCACCTCGGCGGCGGCGACCAGCACCGACCCGGCCACCGAGTGCTCGATCACCGAGTGCGGGCCGTACGTGTAGCCCTTGTCCTCGCGGATGTTCTCCACCCAGCGGGAGGAGAAGTAGCCGCCGAAGATCAGGTTGGCCAGTTGCAGCGGAGCGTGGTCGGGATCGGTGCGCGGCACGGCCGGCAGCGCGATCCGCAACGAGGACTGGACCGAGCCGGGCCGGTCGACGAGCAGCAGCGGCCCCGGCTCCAACGGCGGGGTGACCGGTAGCTCGGCGGTACGCCCGGCGCCGGCCCAGCCGCCGAGCGCCCGCTCGGCCGCGTCGAGGGCCTTCTCCGGCTGCACGTCGCCGACCAGCACCAGCTGCGCGCCGGCCGGGTGCACCCGCTCGGCGTGCAGGCTGCGCAGCGCGGCCGGCCGGACAGCGCGGATCTGGCCGGGCTCCGGGGTCTGCGTGGCGTACGGGTGCCGACCGTAGATCCGCTTCAGCAGCGCCTCCCGGGCCAGGTGCGCCGGTTGACTCTGTGCCACCTGGATCCGGTCGACCAGCCGGTCCCGCTCGGTGGCCACCTCACCGCTGGGGTAGCTGGCCCCGGTCAGCACCTCGGCCAGCAGCTCCAGCATCCGGTCCAGGCCGGTGACCAGGCCGGCCCCGGAGAGCATCAGCCGGTCCGGGTCGACGCCCGCCGAGAGGCCGCCGCCCACCTTCTGCAACTCGGCGGCGATCTGCACGCTGGTCATCGACTCGGTGCCGGAGAGCATGGTCTGCGAGAGCATCGCGCCACGGGCCAGGTGGGCCCGCCCGAACGGGACCCAGAGCCGCAGCTCGACCAGGGGCACCGCGGGCCGGCGTACGGCGATCACGGTGAGGCCGTTGCGGAGCGTGCGTTCGGCCTGCTTGGGCACCTTGAGCTTGCGGGTCGGACCGAGCGGGGGCAACGTGCGCGGCCCGGTGGGGACGGTGGTGGTCATCGGGCACCTCCGGCGACGACCTCGACGGCGGCGCGGCGCTCCGGGCGCAGGGTGGCGGCGGCGGCACGCACCTGCTCCTCGGTGACCTCGCCGACCAGCCGGGGCAGATCGTTGAGCAGGCCCGGTTCGCCGCGTTGCTGTTCCAGCACGGCCATCCGCAGCGCCCGACCGAGCACCGCGTCGGTGTCCCGCAGCAGGTGGGTCGCCATCCGGGCCTGGGTCCGGGCCAGCTCCCCCTCGGTCAGCCCGTCGGTGGCCAGCCGGTCCAGTTCCTCGTCCATGGTCCGCAGCACCTTGTCCACGTCGCCACCGGGCGGCAGGTGCGCCTGGAGCAGCAGCGCCGTCGGGTCCCGTACGTCGAACGGGTCGCCCATGAAGCCGAGGTAGCCGCCGAGGCTGGTCACCGTCCGGTCGCGCTGGACCAGCCGCTCGACCAGCCGTGACGCGTCGCCGTCGGTGAGCACCTCGGCCAGCACCACGTACGGCAGGTAGCCGGCGAAGTCGGTGACCGGGTCGGGCACCCGCCAGGCGCCGGCCACGGCCGGCAGCGGCGCCAGCGCGTCCGTGTACGAGGTGCGCCGCTCGGTGGTCAGGTCGGGCTCGGTGAAGTCGGGCCGCCGCGGCGCCGGGCGGGCCGGCACGTCGCCGAAGTGGCGGGTGACCAGCTCGGTCGCCTCGGCCACGTCGATGTCGCCGCTGACGGCCAGCACCGCGTTGCCGCTGGCGTAGTAGCGGCGGAAGAAGTCGGCGGCGTCGGCGACGGTCGCCGACTCCAGGTCGTCGAAGGACCCGTAGCCGTCGTGGGCGTTCGGGAAGGTGTCGAACATGACCGGCGGCAGGGTCAGCCAGGGGAAGCCACCGTACGGCCGGTTGAGCACGTTGACCCGGATCTCCTCCTTGACCACGTCGACCTGGTTACGCAGGTTCTCCTCGGTCAGCCGGGGGCCGCGCATCCGGTCCGCCTCCAGGAACAGCGCGCGTTCCAGCGCGTTGCTCGGCAGCGTCTCGAAGTAGTCGGTGTAGTCCAGGTGGGTGGAGCCGTTGAAGGTGCCACCGGCGCCCTGCACGTGCCGGAAGTGGGCCAGCTTCTCCAGGTTTTCCGAGCCCTGGAACATGAGGTGCTCGAAGAGGTGGGCGAAGCCGGTGCGCCCCTCCGGCTCGGACCGGATGCCGACGTCGTAGACGACCGCCACCCCGATCACCGGGGCACTGCGGTCGGGGGTGAGCACCACCCGCAGGCCGTTGTCGAGGGTGAACCGCTCGACCGGGTACTTCGTCGCTGGAATTCTGGATCTCCGCGTCGGCACGGAATCGACCCTAGCGCGTCGGCACCTCCACCACCGGCGACCTCCGCGGAGCCGCTGCCACCGGGTCGGCAACCGGGGGCGGCAGCTTCCGGGCCGGGCTTGGCGTACCCTATCAAACTGGTGGGAGATACCGACATATCTGTGACGCGCTGTCCCGGCATGTGGATGAGCCTTGACGCTGCGTGCGACCTGCCCCAGTCTTCCTACCAAGTAAGTAGGAATACTGCGGATTGGATGGACGATGAGACGGCTCCCCCTGCGCCGGATGGCCACCCTGGCCACCCTCGCCGCCCTCGGCGCGGCGACCCTGGGCAGCACCGCCGCGTGCGGCGACGACAGCGAGGGCGCGGGCGGCGGCTCCGGCCCGGTGACGCTGCGGCTCGGCTACTTCCCCAACATCACCCACGCGCCGGCGGTCGTCGGCGTGGAGAAGGGCATCTTCGCCGAGAAGCTCGGCGCCGACGTGAAGCTGGACCCGAAGACGTTCAACGCCGGACCCGCTGCCATCGAGGCCGTCTTTTCCGGTGCGCTGGACGCCACCTACATCGGCCCGAACCCGACCGTGAACGCGTTCTCCAAGTCCAAGGGTGAGGCCGTCCGGGTCGTCTCCGGCGCCGCCTCCGGTGGCGTGGCGCTCGTCGTCAAGCCCGGCATCAACGGCCCGCAGGACCTGAAGGGCAAGAAGGTCGCCACCCCGCAGCTGGGCAACACCCAGGACGTGGCGGTCCGCTACTGGCTCAAGCAGCAGGGGCTGACCACCACCAAGGAGGGTGGTGGCGACGTCAAGATCGTGCCGCAGGAGAACGCCCAGACGGTGGAGACCTTCAACAGCGGCGCGATCGACGCCGCCTGGGTGCCCGAGCCGTTCGTCTCCCGGCTGGTCAACGCCGGCGGCAAGGTGCTCGTCGACGAGCGGGACCTGTGGCCGGACAAGAAGTTCGTCATCACCAACCTGCTGGTCAGCACGAAGTTCCTCAAGGCACACCCGGACGTGGTGCAGAAACTGGTCGACGGCCAGGTGGCCGCGAACGAGTTCGTCAACAGCAAGCCGGACGAGGCCCAGCAGGCCATCTCCGAGGCCATCGGCAAGATCACCGGCAAGCCGCTCGACCTGAAGCTCATCAAGCAGGCGTGGCCGACGTTGGAGTTCACCAACGACCCGATTCCCAGCTCCCTCAAGGCCGGGCTCGACCACGCCGTCGAGGTGAAGCTGACCGAGCCCGTGGACCTCAAGGGCCTGTACGACCTGACGTACCTCAACAACGCGCTCAAGGCGCAGGGCAAGCCCGAGGTCGTCCAGCCATGACGTCGACCACGACGACGCCGGGGAGCGCGACCACCGCGGTCGCGCTCTCCGACGTGACCAAGGTGTACGGACGCGGAGCGAACGCTGTCCTCGCCCTGGACGGCGTGTCCCTGGACGTGGCGCCGGGTGAGTTCGTCTGCCTGGTCGGCGCCTCCGGCTGCGGCAAGAGCACCCTGCTCAACCTGGTCGCCGGGCTGGACCGGCCCAGCGGTGGGCAGATCGCCCTGGCCGGCGACGCCAACCCCGGGCTGATGTTCCAGGAGCCGGCCCTCTTCCCCTGGCTGACCGTCGACGGGAACGTGGATGTCCCGTTGAAGCTGCGCGGGCTGCCCCGCGCCGAGCGGCGCGCGCGGGTCGCGGAGCTGCTGCGCACCGTGCACCTGGCCGACTTCGGTCGCAAGCGCCCGCACGAGCTCTCCGGTGGGATGCGGCAGCGGGTCGCGCTGGCCCGCACGCTGGCCCTGGACACCCCGGTGCTGCTGATGGACGAGCCCTTCGGCGCGCTGGACGCGATGACCCGGGACATCCTGCACGACGAGTTGGAACGGATCTGGTCCGAGCGCGGGCTCTCGGTGCTCTTCGTGACGCACAACGTCCGCGAGGCAGCCCGGCTGGCCGACCGGATCATCCTGCTCTCCAGCCGACCCGGCCGGATCATCTACTCCACCACGGTGGACATCCCGCGACCACGGCGGATCGACTCCCCCGAGGTCGCCGCCATCGCCGCCGAGGTCACCGAGCGGCTCCGTACGGAGGTGGGCCGCCATGGCCAGTGACACCCTCACCGGCGCGGCGCGCACCGACGCGCAGATCTCCGGCCTCGACGCGCTGGAGATCGCCGGCCGGGAGAAGGAGATCTCCCGGGGCACCCGGATCTGGGCGGCCACCTGGCCCAAGCTGGCCGCGCTGGCCATCGTCATCGCGGCCTGGCAGTTGGTGGTCTGGTCGGGCTGGAAGCCGCCGTACTCGCTGCCGGGGCCGCTGGTCGTCGGCCGCGAGCTGCTGACCCAGGCCCAGGGCCCCCAGCTCTGGGAGGGTCTGCTCACCACGCTGCGCCGGGCCGCCGTCGGGTACGTCTTCTCGGTCGCGGTCGGCCTCCTCCTGGGCCTGGCGGTGGCCCGGTCCACGGTGCTCCGGGCCGCCATCGGCTCGATGATCACCGCGTTGCAGACCATGCCGTCGATCGCCTGGTTCCCGCTGGCCATCCTGCTGTTCGAACTGAGCGAGAAGGCGATCTTCTTCGTGGTGGTGCTCGGCGCGGCGCCGTCCATCGCCAACGGCGTGATCTCCGGTGTGGACTACGTGCCGCCGCTGCTGCTGCGCGCCGGCCGCAACCTGGGGGCCCGGGGCCTCAACCTCTACCGGTACGTGATCGCACCGGCCGCCCTGCCGGCGATCGTCGCCGGGCTCAAGCAGGGGTGGGCGTTCTCCTGGCGCAGCCTGATGGCTGGCGAACTGATCGTGGTCGGCATCTCGCAGACCTCCCTCGGCGCCCAGCTCACCTACTCCCGGGAGCTGTCCGACGCACCCTGGCTGCTCTCCACCATGATCGTCATCCTGGTGCTGGGCCTGGTCGTGGATGCCGCGTTCGGTGCGGCCGACAAGGCGATCCGGCGCCGCTGGGGTGTGCTGGACCAGGCTGGTCAGTGACGTGTACGTCTCCGCGCGCAGCGACTACGCCCTCCGGGCCATGCTCGCCGTCGCCGCCGCCGAACCCGACGGTGGCGGTGGCGACCTGGTGAAAGCGGCCAGCCTGGCCGAGGTGCAGGAGATCCCGCTCAGCTTCCTCCAGGGCATCCTGCTGGACCTGCGCCGCGCGGGCCTGCTGCTCAGCCATCGCGGCACCGAGGGCGGGTACGCGCTGACCCGAGCGCCCGACGAGATCACGGTGGGAGACGTGCTGCGGGCGGTCGGCGGCTCGCTGACCACGGTACGCGGGCTGCCGGCCGAGCGGGCCGGCTACCACGGGGTCGCCGCCGGGTTGACCGACGTCTGGCTGGCGGTGCACGGGGCGATCGCCACGGTGGTTGACCGCACGACCCTGGCCGACCTGCTGACCCGCAGGTGATCGAGGGTGGTGCGGCGTGGTCGGGCCGGTGCCCCGCCGACCCGACCACGCCTCGTGCCGATCCGGACCGGGCCTGCCCCTCCGCCGGCACCGGTCGGTCCGGCCGCTGCTCAGCCCACGTGCGCGACCGTCGGGCCGGAGCCCCGGTCGCCGGGGCTGTGCAGCTCCACCGGGCCGGCGGGAGCATTGCCCGCCGGGGTGGCGTGCCAGGGCGCGAAGGCCGCAACCATGGCGAGCAGCAGCCCGGCGAGCGCGACCGCGACCACCAGGATCAGTTCGCGCAGCGCCCCCGAGCCGGCTTCGCCCGCCATGGTCACCCCTTCCATGCCGGGCCCCCCGCCCGGCGTCCCCCCGGTGGTCAGCTTCGACCACGGTTCCTCGGAACACAGTCAGCCAGCCGACCCAGCCGAGGCTGATTACCGACTCAGAGGACGACGCGACACACGGGGTCCGCGTCCACCCCCGCAGACAGACCGACCCGCCCAGCCGGAGCTGGGCGGGTCGGTTCCTGCGCGAAGAATCAGGCGATGCGGGGGCGGCGCGGGCGGCGGGACCGGCCCGACGCGCGGTGCGCCGGGCGGGCGGCGCCGTCGGCGACCGAGCCACCGGCGGTACGTCCCCGACCAGCGGGCGCCGGCGGAGCAGCGATGATCACCGGCACGCCGGAGGGCTCGCGGGCACCGGTCACCCGGGCCAGCGCCTCGTCACCCGGGCGGACCTGGACCGACTCGGGCCGGATGCCGGCGGTGGCCATCAGCCGGGACACGTCCCGGCGCTGCTCGGGCAGGACCAGGGTGACCACGGAGCCGGACTCCCCGGCCCGGGCGGTGCGGCCGCCCCGGTGCAGGTAGTCCTTCGCCTCGGTGGGCGGGTCCACGTTGACCACCATGTCCAGGCCGTCGACGTGGATGCCCCGGGCCGCCACGTCCGTGGCGACCAGGGCGGTCACCTGGCCGTTGCGGAACTGCTCCAGGATCCGGGTGCGCTGCGGCTGGGACTTGCCGCCGTGCAGCGCGGCCGCGCGTACCCCCTTGGAGAGCAACTGGCGGGCGAGCCGGTCGGCGCGGTGCTTCGTACCCATGAACAGGATCGTGCGGCCCTCGCGGGCGGCGATCCGGGTCAACGCGTCGGGCTTGTCCACCGCGTCGACGTGCAGCACGTGGTGGGTCATCGCGGTGACCGTGGCGGTGCCCGGGTCGACCGAGTGGGTCACCGGGTTACTCAGGAAGCGGCGGACCAGCCGGTCCACGCCGCCGTCCAGGGTCGCCGAGAAGAGCATCCGCTGCCCCTGCGGCGCGACCTGCTCCAGCAGTTTGGTGACCTGCGGCAGGAAGCCCATGTCGGCCATCTGGTCGGCCTCGTCCAGCACGGTGATCTCGACCTGGTCCAGTCGGGCGTCACCGCGGTTGATCAGGTCGTGCAGCCGGCCGGGGGTGGCGACGACCACCTCGGCGCCGGCGCGTAGCGCGTCCGCCTGGCGCTGCAACGACAGCCCGCCGACGACGGTGGCGCAGCGCAGCCCGACGGCGCGGGCGTACGGGGACAGCGCGGTGGTCACCTGCTGGGCCAGTTCCCGGGTCGGCACCAGCACCAGGGCCAGCGGGCGACCCGGCCGGGCCTTGCGGCCGGCGGTGCGGGAGAGCAGCGGAAGCCCGAAGGCGAGGGTCTTGCCGGAGCCGGTGCGACCCCGTCCGAGCACATCCCGGCCGGCGAGCGAGTCGGGCAGCGTGGCCGACTGGATCGGGAACGGCTCGGTGATGCCCTGCGCGGTCAGCGCGGTGAGCAGCGCCGGCGCCAGACCGGTATGGGCGAACGAAGGAATAACTGTGGTCACGCAGGAGCCTTCCTCGACGCGGCACGTGTCGAGGGAGGGCGCCGAGGACGGCGCTGTCACCAGCGGAAAAGGCCGCCAGGACTCACAAGCACGAACCGAAGGGGGTACGGGCCGGCCCGCCGCCGGGTCGCCGCCTGCGTACGCAGGTCGACGACGGGGCGGGCCGGTCCCGTCACCGCCACGCCCGGAGGGCGCGACAGGTAATGCTGGCCGATCCGAAGATCAGAGCGGGCGGATGTTCTCCGCCTGCGGGCCCTTCTGGCCCTGGGTCACCTCGAACTCGACCCGCTGGTTCTCGTCCAGGCTCCGGTAGCCGGAGGACTGGATCGCCGAGAAGTGGGCGAAGACGTCAGCGCCGCCGCCGTCCGGGGTGATGAAGCCGAAGCCCTTGTCAGCGTTGAACCACTTCACGGTGCCAATAGCCATGTGTTTCGTCTCCTTGACGGAACGTCGGACTCGCACTTGTTGCGAGCCCGAAGAGGAGCGCTCCGCGCGGGAATGCGCGAATCGCCTGTCGCTTCTGGTCGCCCCGCCCGGAGAACTCCGGACACAACAAAGAGCGCCTGGGGCCACAATCCCGCCAGGCGCACACAGAGTCTCTGGTAACCAAAACTGCAACCCGTTCAACCTACCACGGATTTTCGCGCCGTGGTCAATGTTGGACGGAATCTTCCGGCAGCTTGGCGATCAGGGCCGTGAGGCCGGTCACGTCCAGCAGGTCGGCGGGACGGACCGTGACCCCGTGCCGGACGTAGTGGAACGCCGCTCCCACCCGGTCGACCGGCACGCCGGCCAGCTCCGCCCAGGCCAGCCGGTAGACCGCCAACTGCACCGCGGCCACCTCCGCCGCCGGGCCGGCCGGCTGCGCGCCGGTCTTCCAGTCCACCACGTCGAACCGGCCGCCCGGCCGCGCGAAGACCGCGTCCATCCGCCCCCGCACCACCACCCCGGCGATCACCGTGGCGAAGGGCACCTCCACCTCCACCGGCACCCGGTCGGCCCACTCGCTGGCCAGGAAGCGCTCCTGAAGCTCGACGAGCGCCTCGTCCGGTGCGGCGTCCGCGTCGGCCGCGCCGGGCAGTTCGTCCACGTCGAGGAGCCGGTCGGCGCCGAACCGCTGTTCCAGCCAGGCGTGGAAGGCGGTGCCCCGGCGGGCGTACGGGTTGGGTTCGGTGGGCACCGGGCGGCGCAGCGCGCGGGCCAGCGCCGCAGGATCACGGCGCAACGCGACCAACTGGGTGACGCTCAGCTGCCCGGGCAGGGCCACCTCGACCGCACCGGAGAGCCGGGTCAGCTCGGCCCGCTCGGCCAGCAGCAGGTCCGCCTCACGCTGCCAGCGCGCCACCTCCGGATCGGCCTCCGGTTCGACCGGCCCACCGGCGTCCACCACGTCCGCCGGGCCGTCGGTCATCAGGCGGCGGACCAGCCCGGCCGCCTCGGCCAGCGCCGGCCGGCGGCCGCCCAGCGGGTCGGCCGGCCACTCCGCGCGGAGCACCACCTCGGCCGTCGGGTTCGTCGCGTCCGGAGTCGGTTCCGGCGCCCACGCGTCGACCAGGTGCCCCGGGCCGCCGTCCAGGCAGGCGTCGTACACCTCACGCAGGAAGACCGACGGCCCGCGCGGCCGCTTGGTCCCCTCCCCCCACCAGTAACCGGAGCAGAGCAGCAGCCGGCGCGGCCGGGTGACCGCCACGTACGTCAGCCGCCGTTCCTCGCGCTCGTCGTGGGCCCGCCAGGCGTCGGTGAAGTCGCTCACCGCCCGGGCCACGGCCCGCTGGTCCGCCGCCTCGTCCAGCGCCAACTCGGGCAACCCGTCGGCGTCGCCGCGCAGCGGGAACGGCAGGACGCCCAGCCCGCCCAGCCAGTGGTCGGAGTTGCGCACCGGCCCGGGCCACAGCCCTCGGCCCAGCCCGGCCACCGCCACCACGTCCCACTCCAGACCCTTGGCGGCGTGCGCGGTGACCACCTGCACCGCGCCCTCCACCACCTCGACCTCGCCCGGGGCGAGACCGCGCTCCTCGTCCTCGGCGGCGGCCAGGTAGGACAGGAAGCCGGAGAGCGTCGCTCCCGGCGTCTCCCCGCTGAACCGGGCCGCCACGTCGCCGAGGGCGTCCAGGTGGCCCCGGGCCAGGCCGGCGTCGCCGGCGCCGTCCCGACCGGCCCGTACGGCGACCTCAACGTCCAGGCCGATGGTCCGCTCGATGTCCGCGATCAGGTCCGGCAGAGACTGGTCCAGCCGGTAGCGCAGCAGCGCCAGCTCCCGGCCGTACGCGCGCAGCCGCGCGAAGCCCTCCGCCGAGTACGCCTGCGCCGGGCCGAGGTCGGCCAGCGCCTCCACCAGGGTCGCCTCGTCCAGCAGGTCGGGGGTGATCTCCGGTGTGTCGTCGGCGGCCACCTGTCGCCGGGCGTTGGCGATGGAGCGGGCCCGCCGGTGCAGCGCCACCAGATCGCGCGGCCCGATCCGCCAGCGGGCACCGGTGAGCAGCCGCAGCAGCGCCGCCCCGTCGGTCGGGTCGGCCAGCACCCGCAGCGTGCAGACCACGTCGCGTACCTCGGGGGTGTCCAGCAGGCCGCCCAGCCCGACCACCTCCACCGGAAGGCCGCGCTCGCGCAGCGCCGACTCGATCGCCGGGATCTGGCTGCGGACCCGGACCAGCACGGCCGTGGTCGGTCGCTGCGCCACCGGGATGTGCTCGGGCACCGCGCCGGGCATCCGCGCCGCGCCGCGCCAGGCGGCGAGCACGCTGTCCGCGATCCAGGCCGCCTCGTCGGCGTACGTCGGCAGCAGCGCACAGTGCACCGTGCCGCCGGCCGCCCCGCCGGGGCTGCGGTGCGGGATCGGGTCCCGGACGGTCAGCGCGGAGCGCAGCTCCGGCACCCGGGCGCCGGCCGCGCGCAGCGGGGTGGACAGGGCGTTCGCCACCCGCAGGATCTCCGGACGGTTGCGCCAACTGGTGGTGAGCCCGAGCGCCTCGGCCGGCCGGCCGTCGGTCCGGGCGAACTCGGTGGGGAACCGGTCCAGGGTGCCGGCGCTGGCCCCCCGCCAGCCGTAGATCGACTGGCACGGGTCACCCACCGCGGTCACCGGGTGCCCACCGCCGAACAGCGCGTTGAGCAGCACCACCTGGGCGTGGCTGGTGTCCTGGTACTCGTCGAGCAGCACCACCCGGTAGCGGTCCCGCTCGATCTCACCGACCCCCGGGTGGTCCCGTGCCACCCGGGCCGCCCGGGCGAGCTGGTCGGCGAAGTCCATCGCCTCGAAGTCCAGCTTGCGCCGGGCGTACGCCCGCACCAGCGGCAGCAGACGCAGCCGGGTCTGTTGCAGGGCGAGCGCCTTGCGCACGTCGGCGTACACCCGCCCCGGCCGGGACTGCACCTCGGCGAAGAACCGACCCGTCCAGGCGGCCAACTCGTCCGGGGCGACCAGGTGCTCGTCCAGCTCCCCGGCGAGGGCCAGCACCGCGTCGGTGATGGTGCTCGGCATCCGGTCCACCTCGGACATGTCACCGTCGTAGTTGCGCACCAGCAGGTCGACCAACTGCCAACGGGACGCCTCGGTGAGCAGCCGGGTGGACGGCTCGTAACCGGCCCGCAGCCCGTGCTCGGTGACGATCCGCCCGGCGTACGAGTGGTACGTGGAGACGGTGGGCTCCCCGGCCAGCGGATCGTCCAGCGGGTCCCGGCCCTGCCGGCCGAGGCGGCGGATCAGCTGGTCGAGCCGGGTACGCACCCGGTGGGCCAGCTCGCCGGCCGCCTTACGGGTGAACGTCAGACCGAGGATCTGCTCCGGCCGCACGTACGAGTTGGCCACCAGCCAGACCACCCGCGCGGCCATCGTCTCGGTCTTGCCGGACCCGGCTCCCGCGACCACCAGCAGCGGCTCCACCGGGGCGGCGATGATCGCGGCCTGCTCCCGGGTGGGCGCCGGCAGCCGCAGCAGCTTGGCCAGCTCCACCGGGGTGTACCGGGGGCCGGCGTCGGCGAGTCGGGGCGCCGGCGCCGGACCGGCGCCGAACAGGGCGGGCTGGGTCACGGCGTGATCTTGGTTCGCGACTGCGGGGCTCGCACGCTCACTCCTCGCCCTCACGGATGCTCCGGGTGGTCGGCGGCTCGACGACCTGGCGCCCCTGCCCGGAGACCGGGCAGCTGGTACGCACCGGGCAGACCCGGCACTTCGAGTTGGCCACCGCGGCGAACGTGGCAGCGGCCATCGTATCGGCGGTCCGTCGGACCAGCGCGGTCGCCCAGCCGGCCGCGGGGCCCTCGCCGACCGCCGGCTGGTTCTGCTCCCTGGCGTCCTTGGCGGAGGTGCCGAGCTGCACCAGGGCGGCACCCCCGGACTCCTCGCCGAACTCGGCGAACGCCCCCGCCTCCACCGCCGCCTGGTAGGCGCCGAGCTGCGGGTGCTCGGCCAGGTCGGTGCCGGTGACCGCGGTGGACTTGCCGGTCTTCAGGTCGATCACCACCAGCCGCCCGTCCTCGTCGACCTCCAGCCGGTCGACCCGGCCGGTCAGGTCGACCGGCCGGTGCGGATCGTCCAGGCGGACCGCGAACTCGTGCTCGATGGCGAGCAGCCGGCGCGGATTGGTCGCAAGCCAGCGCAGCAACTTGTCGACCATCGCCTCGGCGCGCTCCCGCTCCGGGCCGGCCATCCACCGGGCGGCCAACTCGATCGCGTCGAACCGGGCGGCCACGTAGTCGAGCAGGGCGCCCCGGTCGGCGCTGGCGTCCTCGGCGAGCATCGCGGCGGCGTGCACCAGGTTGCCCACCCCCTGCGCGGTGCTGGTCGGGCCGCTGCCGCCGTGCCGTTCCAGCAGCCAACGCAGGCTGCACCGCAACGCGCTCTCCATCGCCGACGGGGTGACCCGCACCGGCTCGCCGTCGTCGACGAGCGGCCGGTCGTCGGAGAGCGCGCGCAGCCCCCACCAGTCGTCCGGATGCGCGCCGGGCACACCGGCGGCGGCGAGCCGGGCGAGCTGGGCCGCCGCGGCGCGCCGCCGGAGCGTCGGCGCGGCCGGGTCGGTGATCGCGGTACGCAACTCGGCGACCAGGGCCGGCAGGGTGAGCGCCCGAGGGGGACGGGTGACCGGCAGCGCGCCGGGCCGGTCCGGCTCGCCGTCGCCGTCCTCCCCCACGGTGTCGGTCCCGCCCTCGGTGGGTGCGCCGTTCGAGCTGCCGCCGCCGGCGGGACCACTGGGCGGCGGGCCGGTACGCGGACCGGGCGGTGCGGGCGGGTCGACCGGCCCGGCGCCACCCGGCGCGGTGGGGGGCGCGGTCGGACCCAGCTCGTGCAGGAACCGGCTCGGCTGCTCCTCGTGGTCGTCGCCGCCCACCGCGGCCGATGCCACGGCGGTGACCAGCAGCCGGTGTCGGGCCCGGCTGACGGCGACGTGGAAGAGCCGGCGTTCCTCGTCCAGCAACGCCGAGGTCTGACCCACCACGTTCGCCGCGGTGGCGCCGCCGACGGACCGGCCGGCCAGCACATCGACCAGTCGCTCCGAGCCGAGCAGGCTGCCGCGCAGGCGCAGGTCCGGCCAGATGCCCTCCTGCACACCGGCCACCGCGACCAGGTCCCACTCCAGGCCCTTCGCGGCGTGCGCGGTGAGCAGCCGCACGGCCGCACCCCGGTCGGCGGTCGGGGCGATGGTGTCCGCCGGCAGGTCCTGACCGAGCACGTGGTCGAGGAAGACCTCGGCGCGGGCGCCGGGAAGCCGGTCGGTGAACCGGGCCGCCGCGTCGAAGAGCACCAGCACGGCGTCCAGATCCCGGTCGGCCGCCTCGGCCCGCCGCCGCCGGGCCAGGTCCCCCTCGCCGGCCGCCGGCTGACCGTGGCCGATCGCGCCGGCCCAGCGTTCGGCCAGCCCGCTGGCGTGCCAGACGGCCCAGAGCACATCCTCGGCGGTCGCGCCGGGCCGGGCGGCGGCGGCCCGGGCGGTGGCCAGCAGCCCGGCAACCGCCTGCGCCGGCTCCGCCCACCGCCGCTCGATGCCGTCCAACTCGGCCGGGTCACGCAACGCCTCGACGATCAACTCCCCGGACGGGCGCCGGTCCCCGCCGGCCAGCGCCAGAGCGCGCAGGCCCTGCCGCAGCCGCCGCTCGGCCAGCGGGTCCGCCCCGCCCAACGGCGAGTGCAGCAGCGCGACCGCCGCCTCCTCGTCCAGACTCTCCGGCTCCAGGGCGCAGCGCAGCAGAAGCAGCAGCGGGGCCACCGCCGGTTGCAGGTGCAGCGGCAGGTCCTCGCCGTGCACCACGGTCGGTACGCCGGCGGCGTGCAGCGCCCGTTGCAGGGTGGGCAGCTGCAACGCGGTCGACCGCACCAGCACCGCCATCCGCGACCAGGGCACTCCGTCGAGCAGGTGCGCGGAGCGCAGCGCGTGCGCCAGCCAGGCCGCCTCGCTGGTCGCCGAGCGGAACGTGTGCACCTCGACGACGCCGGCCGGGGCATCCGGCAACGGGTGCAGCCGGCGGTGCGCCGCCGGACCCCGCAGCCGGCGGCCCAGCCGGCCGATCGCGGCGAGCAGGCCCGGCCCCGCCCGGTAGGACGTGGTCAGCAGCACCTGCGCGGCCGGCGCCCCCGAGGCCGTCCGGAACCGGTGCGCGAAGGTGGTCACCCCGGCCGGGTCGGCGCCGCGGAAGGCGTACGTGGAGGAGTCCGGGTCGGCGAAGGCGACCAGCGGCTTGCCACCGCCGGCGATCACCGAGAGCAGGTCGAGCTGGGCGGGGTCGGTGTCGGCCAGCTCGTCGACGTACACGTGGGCGAGACGGCGGCGCTCGGCGGCGAGCAGCTCCTCGTCGTCGCGCAGCAACCCGGTGGCCGCCCGGACCAGCTCGGCCGGGTCGTACGCGATCGAGCCCCGGTTGCTGACGTCGCGCAGCGCGAGCACCGCGACGTACTCCCGCAGGAAACGCGCGGCGGCCGGCCAGTCGGCGCGGCCGAGCTTCTCGCCGAGCCGGGCCAGGTCGGCCGGGCCGATGCCGCGCTCGGCCGCACGCATGAGCAGGTCGCGCAGCTGCCCGGCGAAGGCTCGGGTCCGCAGGGCCGGTCGTAGATCCGTCGGCCAGCCGACCGGATCGTCCTCGGGCTCCTCGCCCACCACATCCAGCAGCTCGCGGATGATCAGATCCTGCTCGGGGCCGGTGAGCAGCCGGGGCGACGGCTCGCCACGTTCGGCGGCGGCCCGGCGGAGCAGGCCGAAGGCGTACGCCGGGAAGGTGCGCACCAGGGGCTCGCGCAGCACCCGGTGGCCGTCCTGCGCGACCCGGGCCTCGATGCGCTGGCGTAGTGCGGTGGCGCCTCGTCGGCCGAAGGTCAGCACCAGGATCCGTTCGGGATCCACCCCCTCGGTCACCCGGGCGGCGACCGCCTCGACCAGGGTGCTGGTCTTGCCGGTGCCCGGCCCGCCGAGCACCAGCATCGGCCCGTCGGTGTGCCCGACCACCTCGGCCTGCACCGCATCGGCCCGCCAGCCGACCCCGTCGGCCCCGGACCCGGCCGCCGGCTCGCGCCCCTCGGGGCCGACCGCTCCGATCGGGGCGGACAGCGCAACCCCGCCGACGGGCATGGCGCCGCCGTCAGACACGCCGGCGGCGGCGGACTCGACGCCGCCGCCGGCGTGTCTGAC
>NZ_RCVJ01000052.1 GCF_003667505.1 Micromonospora sp. BL4 | reverse complement strand
GGGTTAGCGGGTTGGGAGGGCGCGGAGGAAGCGTTCGGCGATCGGGACGGCGGACGCCGTGCTGGCGCCGCCCTTCTCCACGAAGACGGCGAAGGCGACGTCACCCCGCCAGCCGACGAACCAGGCGTGCGTGTGGGCCGGGTTGTCGTCGTACTCGGCGGTGCCGGTCTTGCCGTACACCTCGCCGCCCGGCACGTCCTTGAGTGCGCTGCCGGTGCCGGTGGTGACCACCTCGCGCATCATGGTGCGCAGCGCCTCGACCGACTCCGGCTTCAGCGGCTCGCCGGCCGCGGCCGGACTGGCCGGCGCCGGGTCCATCAGCAGCTTCGGCTGCTCGAAGCGGCCCCGGGCGACCGCGGCGGTGGCACCGGCCATCGCCAGCGGACTGACCAGCGTGGTGCCCTGCCCGAACGAGGCCGCGGCCTGCTCGGCGAGGCTGCCGCCCGTCGACACCTTGCCGGTGAACGCGTCCGTGCCGAGGGCCCACTTACCCTCCAGGCCCAGCGAGCGGCCGGCGGCGGCCAGCCCGTCGCCGCCGAGCTTCGGCGCCAGCGCGGCGAACGCCGTGTTGCAGGACTTGGCGAAGTCGGTGCGGAACGGCACCGAGCCGAGCTCGAAGTTGTCCGAGTTCTTGAACGACCGACCGTCGACGGTGAAGGTCTTCGGGCAGTTCACCGGCCCGTCCAGCGTGACCGCTCCGCGATCCAGCAGGCCCAACGCGCTGACCATCTTGAACGTCGAACCCGGCGGTACCTGGGCGGTGAAGGCCAGGTTCTCCCCGGCCGGCCCGGGCCCGTTGGCCGCGGCGAGCACCGCGCCGTCGCTGATCCGCACCGCCACCAGGGCGGACCGGCGTGGCTCGGCTCGCAGGGCCCCGTCGGCCGCGTTCTGGGCGGCCACATCGAGGGTGGTCTTCAGCGGCTGGCCGGGCTGCGGCTCCCGGCGGAACAGTTCGGTGCCGGTGGCTGCCAGCTTGCCGTCCTCGGCGGGCCGCTCGACCACGACGGTCAGCCCCGGCGCGCCGCGCAACCGCTCGTCGTAGCGGCCCTGCAGACCGCCGTGCCCGACGAGGTCGCCGGCGACGTACCGGTCGGGGTGCGCGGCGAGGTCGTCGGCCTGCGCCGGGTCGACCGAGCCGAGCAGTGCCCGGGCGAACTCCCGGGTCGGCGCGAGGTCGAGCTTGTCGGACACGAACTTCGTGCCCGGCAGGTCGTAGATCCGGGGCTTGATCTGCCGGTACGCGTCCTCGCGCAGGGTCACCACCTCGACGAGGGCGCCCGGCTCGGCCTTGGCCACCCGCGCGGGCAGGTCGGACAGGTCGACGGCGGGGACCAGGGCCGGTCGGATCGCCCTGAAGCCCGCGTCGAGGTCCTTGACCAGCTTCTTGATGTCGGTGACCTGGTTCGGCTGCACACCCACCCGGACCACCGGACGGGCCGTCACGATCGGCTGCCCCGCCTGGTCCAGCAGCCCGGCCCGGGGGCCGGTGTCGCGGCGCAGCCCCAACCGGTCACCCTTGGTCAGCTGCTCGTGCATCAGCCTGGGCTCCCACATCACCTGCCACTGGTCATCGTTGCCCTGGACGAGCCGCACCTCCCGGTCGTACGCCCAGCGGGTGCCACCCGGCAGGTTCCACTCCACCCGGATGGGCGCGATCGCGACGTCGGCGGTGATCTTCGGCTCGCCCCGGCGGGTCAGCGTGGGCGGGGTGGCCGACAGCTCGCCGGAGAGCTCCTTGATCTCCCGCGTCACCTCGGCCGCCGGCAGCTTGACGCCGGTCGGGTCGACCAGGCCGACCGCCTGAAGGTCACCGCTGCGCCAGCCGGCGAGGAACGCGTCGACGTCGCGCTGCGGCCCGTCCTCACCCGAGCAGGCGGCCAGGAGCCCGGCGCTGAGCAGGGTCGCGGCGAGGGCGGCGAGTTTCCGCCGGTGGTTGGGCCGGTGGGGCCGGGGGTACGACAAGGGCATGGAGCGGGTCCTTCCGATCTCGGACTGCCCCTGCACGGTAGTACGCGACCGCCGTCCCCAGCGTCCCGTGGTGCCGCCCGACGTGCGGAAAGACGGACCGCGCCCGTGTGATGAACATCGCGTGGCGGGGTATCCCGCAACCGGCCAGCCTCGGACCCGCAACGGGTGAAAGGACAGAGTCCCGATCCGGACGTCCGGCCAGTGGTCCACCGACGAAGGTGCAGAGCGGTAGGCCTAGGCTGGGCGGCAGAGTGACCCACAACGCGGTGGGTCGAGGGGAGTGGCACCGATGGACCGGCGTCCGGCGATCAAACCGGAACCCGACCTCCGGCAGGATGACTCCGGCCGGGACGATGACAGCTTCGATTCGGCGACCGACGGGGACGGCTACGGCCGTCTCGACTCGGGAGTGACCGGGCTGACCGGGTCGAGCATCGACACAATCTACGATCTGGGCCTGCCGAAGGAGGCGTTGGCCGACGACGTGGAGGACGCCGATCTCGACGAACCGGTGCCCAACGCGGAGCGCCTGGTGGCGCAGGCTGTCGCGCTCGCCGGGGACGACCACGACGCGGCGACCCTGGTGGGACGCTTCTGGCGGTTCGCCCCGGACGAGGAGCTGGTCGGCTTCACGGCGGAGGAGATGCTCGACGCGGCCCGCGCGCACCGGGACCTCGCCCAGCAGCGGGTGCCCGGGGAGCTGAAGCTGCGGATCCACGAGCCGCACGCGGATCAGCACCACACGGTCGTCGAGATCGTCACCGACGACATGCCCTTCCTGGTCGACTCGGTGACCGCGCTGCTCAACTCGTACCACCTGGACGTGCACCTCCTGGTGCACCCGCTGATCGTGGTCCGGCGCGAGCCGCTGGGCCGCCTCACCGAGGTCTCCGCGGACGTGGAGCCGGACGACGCGATCGCCGGCGACACCATCGAGAGCTGGATGCGGATCGAGATCGACCCGGTCCGGGACGCGGCCGAGCGGGATCGGCTGCGCCGCGAGTTGCAGCGGGTGCTCACCGACGTGCGGGAGGCGGTGGAGGACTGGCCGAAGATGCGCCAGCGCGCCCTGGCTCTGGCCGACGAACTGGCCGCCGCGCGAACCTCCGAAAACCGCCCGCCGGTGCCGGAGAAGGACATCACCGACTCGGTGGAGCTGCTGCGCTGGCTCGCCCAGGACCACTTCACCTTCCTTGGCTACCGTGAGTACCGGTTGGTGGACGCGCCGGGCGGCGAGGGCTCGGACGTGGTCGACGGCCAAGCGCTGGAGGCGGTGCTCGGCACCGGTCTCGGCATCCTGCGGTCGGATTCCCCGGAGGCCCGTTCGCTGTCCTCGATGACGCCGGAGGCCCACGAGAAGGTGCTGGAGAAGCGCCTGCTCATCATCACCAAGGCCAACTCGCGGGCCACCGTGCACCGCTCGGCGTACCTGGACTACATCGGCTTCAAGATCTTCAACGAGGCCGGCGACGTGATCGGCGAGCGGCGCTTCCTGGGTCTGTTCTCCACCGCCGCGTACCGGACCAGCGTGCGGGAGCTGCCGGTGGTGCGCCGCAAGGTGGCCGAGGTCCTGGACCGTTCCGGCCTGAGCCGACGCAGCCACTCCGGCAAGGATCTGCTCCAGATCCTGGAGACCTACCCGCGCGACGAGCTGTTCCAGATCAAGACCGACGACCTGTACCACGCGGTGATCGGCGTGCTGCGGATGGCCGGCCGCCGGCAGCTGCGGGTCTTCCTGCGCCGGGACGCGTACGGGCGGTTCATCTCCTGCCTGATCTACCTGCCCCGGGACCGGTTCACCACGCAGAACCGGCTACGGATGCAGGACATCCTGCTGCGCGAGCTGAACGGTGTCGGGGTGGACTACACCACCCGGGTCACCGAGTCGATGCTGGCCCGGGTCCACTTCATCGTCCGCACCGACCCGACCCGGCCGCCCGGCGAGATCGACGCCGACCTGCTGGCCGAGGAGCTGGCCGACGCGACCCGCCTCTGGGACGACGACTACCGGCTGGTGCTGGAACGCAAGCTCGGCGACGAGCAGGCCAAGCACCTGTTCGCCCGGTACGCCGACGCGTTCCCGGAGGGCTACAAGGACGGGCACACGCCGTACGAGGCGATGAAGGATCTGGCGAAGCTGGAGCTGCTGGAGGAGCCCGGCCAGCTGGAGATGCACCTGTTCCGCAAGCAGCTCGCCCCCCGGCCCGGCACCCGGGTTCCGGGGGCCGACCTGGTCGAGGCCATGGACGTCCGGTTCAAGGTCTACCGGTACGGCGAGCCGATGATGCTCTCCGCGGTACTGCCGGTGCTGCACTCGCTCGGCGTCCGGGTGGTCGACGAGCACCCGTACGAGGTGGACCGGGTCGACGGCCGGGTCTACCTCTACGACTTCGGCCTCATGCTGCCCGAGGGGCACCAGGAGCTGGCCGAGGTACGCCCGCACGTGGAGAACGCGTTCGCGGCGGCCTGGCGCGGCGAGGCCGAGGTGGACCGGTTCAACGAGCTGGTGCTGCGCGGCGGGCTGACCTGGCGACAGGTGGTGGTGCTGCGGGCGTACGCGAAGTACCTGCGGCAGGCCGGCACGGTCTTCTCGCAGGACTACATGGAGCAGACCTTCATCGCGTACCCGAAGGTCGCCGCGCTGCTGGTGGAACTCTTCGAGACCCGGTTCGCGCCGGGTGAGCTCAGCGCCGAGCAGCGCCAGCAGCGCAGCGGTGAGCTGGTCGAGGCGATCCGGGGCGCGCTGGACGACGTGGCCAGCCTCGACCAGGACCGGATCCTGCGCTCGTACCTGACGCTGATCGAGGCGACCCTGCGGACCAGCTTCTACCAGAAGCCGGTCGGCGGGCGGCCGAAGGCGTACGTGGCCTTCAAGCTCGATCCGCAGGCCATCCCGGACCTGCCGGCCCCGCGGCCGAAGTTCGAGATCTTCGTCTACTCGCCCCGGTTCGAGGGCGTGCACCTGCGGTTCGGGCCGGTGGCCCGGGGCGGGCTGCGCTGGTCCGACCGTCGGGAGGACTTCCGCACCGAGGTGCTCGGCCTGGTCAAGGCGCAGATGGTGAAGAACACCGTGATCGTGCCGGTGGGCGCCAAGGGTGGCTTCGTGCTCAAGCAGAAGCCGGGCGACCGGGACGAGGCGGTCGCCTGCTACCAGGAGTTCGTCGGCGCGATGCTGGACGTCACGGACAACATCGTCAGCGGGCAGATCGTGCCGCCCGTCGACGTGGTCCGCCACGACGGCGACGACCCGTACCTGGTGGTGGCGGCGGACAAGGGCACCGCGACGTTCTCCGACATCGCCAACGAGATCTCCAAGGCCCACAACTTCTGGATGGGCGACGCGTTCGCCTCCGGCGGTTCGGCGGGCTACGACCACAAGAGGATGGGCATCACCGCCCGGGGCGCCTGGGAGTCGGTCAAGCGGCACTTCCGGGAGCTGGGCCTGGACACCCAGACCCAGGACTTCACGGTGGTCGGCGTCGGCGACATGTCCGGTGACGTGTTCGGCAACGGGATGCTGCTCTCCGAGCACATCCGGCTGGTGGCCGCCTTCGACCACCGGCACATCTTCCTGGACCCCGATCCGGACGCGGCCACCTCGTACGCCGAGCGCAGGCGACTGTTCGAGCTGCCCCGGTCGTCCTGGGAGGACTACAACCCGGAGCTGATCTCGACCGGTGGTGGCATCTTCTCGCGTACCGCGAAGTCCATCCCGATCACGCCGCAGGTCCGGGCGGCGATCGGCCTGGACGACGACGTCACGCAGATGTCGCCGCAGGAGCTGATGAAGGCGATCGTGACCGCGCCGGTGGACCTGTTCTGGAATGGCGGCATCGGCACCTACGTCAAGGCGTCGAGCCAGACCAACGCCGAGGTGGGCGACAAGTCCAACGACGCGATCCGGGTGGACGGGCGCAGCCTGCGCTGCCGGGTGGCGGGCGAGGGCGGCAACCTGGGTTGGACCCAGCTCGGCCGGATCGAGTACGCCTTGACCGGTGGCCGGATCTACACCGACTTCATCGACAACGCGGCCGGTGTGGACACCTCCGACCACGAGGTGAACATCAAGATCCTGCTGAACACCGCGGTCGCCGACGGGGAGCTGACCACCGCCGCCCGGGACGAGCTGCTGGCCGAGATGACCGACGAGGTCGCGGAGCTGGTGCTGCGGGACAACTACGACCAGGCCCGGGCGATCAACAACGCCCAGGCCCAGGCCGCCTCGCTGCTCCCGGTGCACCGCCGGATGATCAATGATCTGGAGCGCTCCGGTGCGTTGGACCGGTCGCTGGAGGCGCTGCCGCCGGACGAGGAGTTGGCGGTCCGCAGCGAGTCCGGGCTGACCGCGCCGGAGTTCGCGGTGCTGCTCGCCTACGTGAAGATCGTCCTGGAGCGGGAGATCCTCACCGAGGGGCTGGCCGACGAGGAGTGGACGACCGATGTTCTGGTCAACTACTTCCCGACCCCGATGCGGGAGCGGTTCGCCGACCGGATGGGCCGGCACCGGCTGCGCCGGGACATCGTCACCACCGTGCTGGTCAACGAGGCGATCAACCGGGGCGGCATCTCGTTCGTCTTCCGGGTGGTCGAGGAGACCGCGGCCAGCGCGGCCGACGTGATCCGGGCCTACGTGGTGGTCAGCGAGGTGTTCGGGCTGCGTGAGCTGTGGGACGCGGTCGAGGCGCTGGACAACAAGGTCTCGCCGGAGCTGCAGACCAGCGTCTACCTGGACACCCGGCGCCTGCTCGACCGCGCGGTGCGATGGCTCGTGTCCAACCGGCGCTCGCCGATCGACGTACCGGGTGAGATCGCCCGGCTGCGCGACGGGGTGACCCGGCTGCTGCCGGGGCTGGAGGACTTGTTCTACGGCACCGAGCGGCAGGCCATCGCGGCGCACATCGACTCGATGACCGAGCGTGGGCTGCCCCGTGAGCTGGCCGAGCAGGCGACCCGGCTGATGTACAGCTTCGGCCTGATGGACGTGGTGGAGACCGCGACCCGCAGCGGGCGGGACGTGGGCGAGGTGGCCTCGGTCTACTTCGTGCTCTCCGACCTGTTCCGGGTGGACTCGCTGCTGTCGAAGATCTCCCTGCTGCCGCGGGAGGACCGTTGGCAGACGTTGGCCCGGATGGCGCTGCGCTACGACCTGTACGCCGCGCTGGCCGCGCTCACCGCGGAGGTGCTCGACTCCACGCCGGATCAGCTGCCGCCGCACGAGCGGGTGCAGCAGTGGGAGCAGTCGAACGCCACCTCGATCCACCGGGCGCGCCGGGCGATGGGGGAGTTCGACGAGTCGCGGGCGGATCTCGCCGCCCTGTCCGTGCTGCTGCGCCAGATCCGCACCCTGGTGCGGACCTCCGCCGCCGCCTGATCAGGTACGCCGGACGCGGTCCGGCCGGTCGGGTCACCCCGGCCGGCCGGACCGCGTTCGCTGTCGCGGGTCAACCCGCCAGGGTGGCGAAGACGACCACGTTGTCCGGGTAGCTCTTGGCGGCCTGGTCGAACTGACCGCCGCAGGTGACCACCCGGAGGCCGGGTCGGTCGTTCGGCCCGTACACCAGCTCGGTGGGGAAGGACGTCTTCGGGTACGACTTCACCGAGTCGACCTTGAAGGCGACCGGCTTGCCGTCCGCGCGCCGCACCGTGATGGTGTCGCCGGGGACGAGAGAGCCGAGGTCGAAGAAGACGGCCGGGCCGAGCTTCGCCGAGTCCACGTGCCCGACGATGACCGCGTTACCGGTCTCGCCGGGGCTCGCGCCCGGCTCGTACCAGCCGGCCTGGTCGGCCTGCTCCAACGGGGGGACCTGGACGGTGCCGTCCGGGTTGGTGCCCAGCGACATGATCGTCGCGTTGACGCCGATCTTGGGGATCTCGATGCTGGTCGGTGCGGACCGCGCCAATCCCGCCGGAACATCCCCGTCGGCGGCGGGTTCGCCGTCGACCGGCGGGACGTCCGTGCCGGTGACCGCCGGCCCGGTGACCTCGGGACCGGCCTGGGCCAGCGGCTGCGGCGGGCGGGGAGAGGGCGTGGTCTTCAGCGAGGCGCCGATCATGCCAGCGCCGATCATGGCCAGGGTGACGACGACGACCGCGCCGGCGGCGCGCCACGGTTTCCCGTGACGGCCGCCGGCCCGTGTCGTCGTCACGTCAGACGAGCGAACCATCGGTCCGCCGACGACGCATCAGCACGATCCCGCCCAGCGCGGCAGCGCCGAGCAGGCTCGCCCCACCGGTGGCCAGGCCACGGTCGGTGCCGGTGCTCGCGCCACCGTCACCACCGTCGACCCCGCCGTGGGGCAGCACGACGAGCTCACCCTCGCCGCACGAGCCCTTGAGCTCGTAGCGACCCGGGCGGGCGTCCTTGTCGACCTTGGCCTCGCCGTAGTAGACGAAGTCCCGCTTGTTCTCCCAGCGGTCCTCGTCCCGGCTGTCCTTGCCGTTGTCGCCACGCTCGTCCGAGCCGTACTCGTCCCGGCTGTCCTTGCCGTAGTCGCCGCGCTCGTCGGAGCCGTACTCGTCCGAGCCGCGCTCGTCGGAGCCGTACTCGTCGGAGCCGTACTCGTCCGAGCCGCGCTCGTCCGAGCCGTACTCGTCGGAGCCGTTCTCCTTGGACTCCCAGCCCTTGTCCGAGCCGTACTCGTCGGAGCCGTACTCGTCCGAGCCACGCTCGTCCGAGCCGTACTCCTCGTGGCCCTTGGACTCCCAGTCCTTCTTGTCCTCGTCCTTGGACTCCCAGTCCTTCTTGCCTTCGTCCTTGGACTCCCAGTCCTTCTTGTCGCCGCTGTTCTCCGCGTCCTGGCCGTGCTCTTCGCCCTTCCAGTCCTTGCGGTCCTCGTCCTTGCGGTCCTCGTCGCGGTTGGCGTCGGCGGCAGCGCCGCCACCCTGGCCGCCGTTCTCGTAGCCGCCCTTGTCGTCCTTGCCCTTGTCGTCCTTGCCGTGCTCGTCCTTGCCGTTCTCGTCCTTGTTCTGGTCGTCCTTGCCGTGCTCGTCCTTGCCGTTCTGGTCCTTGCCCTTGTCGTCCTTGCCGTGCTCGTCCTTGTTCTTGTCGTCCTTGCCGTGCTCGTCCTTGCCCTTGTCGTCGTGGCCGGAGGAGTTCTCCTCCTTGTTCCACTCGCCGCGGTCGTCGCCCCGGTCGTCGTGCACCGGCTTGAGCTTGACCTTGCCGGTGACCTTGGACCACACGAACGCGTGCTCCTGGCGATCCGGGCAGATCTCGAGGAGCTTGACCTCTTCGCCAGCCTTGACGACGTGCGGCTTGGCGAAAACCTTGCCCTCACGGTCCTTGCCACCGTCGTGGTGCCCGTCGGCGAACGCGATCCCCGGCGTGAACACGAGGAGCGCCGCACCGCCGAGCGCGGCGCCCGCAACGACCTTCCCGAGCATCTTCTTAGCCATGACCTGCGTCACTCCATCCCTGTTGTCCTGAGCCCGGCGACAACCGAGCTAAGACCGACGTTAGACCGTTTCATGAACTATGAAGGGAAACATTCGTGTTTTGACCTTTACCGTTGGTAAGTGGCGAAGGGGTGCTAAGCGGCTTTCACTCCGTCGAACGCCGTGTGGGAGCGTGACGGGTGACCCAAGGCGTTCCGCGCCCGCTGTGCCGGCCCGGTCGGGACATCCGGTACCGGCGGCCCGGTTCCGCTCGCGCCGGTCGCGCTCTCTCGGCGGTATCGTCCGACTCGGGTCGGGCGCCGCCGCCGGAACGCATCGAGCCATTGCCATGGAAGCGCTCCCATGCAAGAATCGGCGCACGCGGTTCGGGGAGCCACACCGCGCAGGCAGGGGAGTCGAGGGCATCCGGTCCGCCGGACGACATCCCGCCGCCGACCGACCGCCTGGCGGTCGTTCACCACCACCACCGCCCGTCCGGGTCGGGCACCCCCGAAGAATCCCGTTGGCGCCGGAGGCCGTCCGTCCAGGACGCCCACCGGGCCGTCTCGCCGGGCCGTACGCGGGCCCGGTCTCGCCCAAGGAGATCAGTGGCATGAATGTGTGGAGAAGGCTGTCCGGCCCACGCCGGGCCCTTGCGCTCGCCGGCGCGGGTGTCCTGGTCGCCGGCGGGTTGGTGACGATCCCCGTCACCGCGGCGCAGGCCGCGACCCAGTGCGACATCGCCTACTCGGCGAACGAGTGGCCCGGCGGCTTCACCGCGAGCATCACCATCAAGAACGTCGGTGACCCGATCAACGGTTGGACGCTCGGGTGGACCTTCCCGAACTCCGGTCAGCGGGTGCAGCAGGGCTGGTCGGCCGAGTTCACCCAGTCCGGCAGCCAGGTCACCGCGCGGAGCCTGTCGTACAACGGCACCCTCGCCACCGGCGCGTCGACCAGCATCGGTTTCAACGGCGCGTGGAGCGGCAGCAACCCGAAGCCGACCTCGTTCACCCTCAACGGGGTGACCTGCAACGGTGGCACCACCCCGCCGACCACGCCGCCTCCCACCGGCAGCAAGGTGGACAACCCGTACGCCGGGGTCCGGGGATACGTGAACCCCGAGTGGAAGACCAAGGCGGACGCCGAGCCGGGCGGCAGCCGGATCTCGAACAACCCGACCGCCGTGTGGTTGGACCGGATCGCCGCCATCAACGGCACCCCGGACAGCAGCTCCAACGGCGCGTTCGGAGTGCGGGACCACCTGGAGGAGGCGCTGCGCCAGGGCGCCGGCTACATCCAGTTCGTGATCTACAACCTGCCGGGCCGGGACTGCGCCGCGCTCGCCTCCAACGGTGAGCTGGGCCCGAACGACCTGCCCAGGTACAAGGCCGAGTACATCGACCCGATCGCCGCGATCCAGGCCGACCCGAAGTACCGGAACATCCGCATCATCAACATCATCGAGATCGACTCGCTGCCCAACCTGGTGACCAACACCTCCGGCCAGGCCGGCGGCACGGCGATGTGCGACACGGTCAAGGCCAACGGCGCGTACGTCAACGGCGTCGGCTACGCCCTGGCGAAGCTGGGCACGCTCGGCAACGTCTACAACTACATCGACGCCGCGCACCACGGCTGGATCGGCTGGGACACCAACTTCGGCCCGACCGCCGATCTCCTGAAGACCGCCGCGGTCGCCTCCGGCAGCACGGTGGCCAACGTGCACGGCTTCATCGTCAACACGGCGAACTACTCGGCGCTGCGTGAGCCGTACGTCAAGATCACTGACACGGTGAACGGCACGTCGGTGCGACAGTCGAAGTGGATCGACTGGAACTTCTACGTCGACGAGCTGTCGTTCGCCCAGGCGTTCCGGCAGAAGCTGGTCCAGGTCGGCTTCGACGCCAACATCGGCATGCTGATCGACACCTCCCGCAACGGCTGGGGCGGCACCGCCCGACCCACCGGACCGGGCGCCACGACCAGCGTCGACACCTACGTCAACGGTGGTCGGATCGACCGTCGGATCCACGCCGGCAACTGGTGCAACCAGTCCGGTGCGGGCCTCGGCGAGCGGCCCAGGTCGGCTCCCGAGCCGGGCATCGACGCGTACGTCTGGGTGAAGCCTCCGGGCGAGTCGGACGGTTCCAGCGAGCTGATCCCGAACGACGAGGGCAAGGGCTTCGACCGGATGTGCGACCCGACGTACACCGGTAACGCCCGCAACGGCAACAGCGCCACGGGCGCCCTGCCCAACGCGCCGATCTCCGGCGCGTGGTTCTCCGCCCAGTTCCAGGAGCTGATGCGCAACGCGTACCCGGCGCTCTGACCGGGCTCCCGCACCCACCCGCCGCCGGCGGTAGGTGAGGCACTGCCGGCGGCAGGTTCCCCGGGTCCCCGGTCCGACCATCCCGGTCGGATCGGGGACCCCCTCGTGCGCCCTGCTCAGGGCACGGTGCGCTCGATCGCCGCCCGGCCCTGCTCGGCCAGGTCGCGGCGGGCCCGGTCCAGGTTCTCCGGGGTGAGGTCCTGCCCGCGGGCCATCACCAGGTCCTCCGGCTCCCAGGGCTGTTCCGCGCCGGTGCGGATGTTGTCCGCGCCGGCGCCGGTGCCCGTTCCGGTCGCCCCGGTGCCGGCGGCGTACGGGTCGCCGAGCAGGTCGTCGGTGTCGGGCGCGAGGTCGTCCGGACGGGTGCGGGGCTCGCCGAACGCCGGGGTGTCCTGGTCCGGGCCGCCCCCGGTTCGCAGCTGCGGAACGGTGCTGTCATCGTCCGCCGCGGCGGCCATCTCCGGGCTCTCCTCCAGCGGCGGTCGGCGGTCGCGATCGGTCATGGTGCTGCCTCCTGTGTCCGACACGTTGCCTGATCCCCCTCGCGTACCCTCTCGGGCCGCGGCCATGCCCCACGCCCACCGGGTGGGTACGCGGTCGGTCAACTGCCGGGATCCTTCTCGTTCGGAGCGGGTGGCTCGGCCGGGCGCAGCCACTGCCAGAGCAGCATGAACAGGCCGAAGGCGAGCATCACGAGGCCGGCCCACAGGTTGATCCGCACGCCCTCGGCCTTGTCGATCTCGGCCCGGCTGTCGAAGACGCCGATCAGCGTCACGATGACCCCGTACGCCACGAAGAGACCACCGATCACGCGGCGGATGTCGAACAGCCGCGCGGCGGCCGAGCGGCGCTGCTCCTCCTGCGCCTCGTCGATCAGCGGGTCCTGTGCCGGCTGGCCCTGGTTGTCCATCTGCCAACCCCTTTCCTAGAAGACCGGGATGTAGAAGAGGGCGGCCAGCGCGACCGCGATCACGCCGAGCAGCACGGGGGAGCGGTACCAGGCGGCGTCGCCCGCGAGCACGTCGCCCTTCAGGTCGACACCGCCCATGCCGTAGACCAGCCCACGCAACTCCTCGTCGCGTTTCGGTGCGGTGAGCGGGGTGATGATCGCGGCGACCACCACCGCCGTGGCGAACGCGAGGCCGGCGCCCCAGAAGCTCTCCTCCAGGTCGGAGTTGAAGTGGACGACGCCGCCCTTGTAGAGCAGGTAGAGGCTCAGCGACACCAGGGTGCCCAGCAGCAGCGACCAGAAGCCGGCCAGCGCGGTCATCCGCTTCCAGAACATGCCGATGATGAAGGTGGCGAACAGCGGCGCGTTGAAGACGGAGAAGAGCGCCTGGATGTAGTTCATGATGTTGCTGAACCCGGCCGCGATGAACGCGGTGCCGATGCCGATCACCACGGCCCCGACCGTCGCCCACCGGCCGATCCGCAGGTAGTACTCGTCCGACCGGTCGCGACGGATGTACGCCTGCCAGATGTCGTAGGTGAAGACGGTGTTGAAGCCGCTCACGTTGGCCGCCATGCCGGCCATGAACGAGGCCAGCAGGCCGGTGACCGCCACCCCGAGCACGCCGTTGGGGAGCAGGTCGCGCATCAGCAGCGGGATCGCGTTGTTGTACTGCAGGTCGCCGCTCTCCGCGCCGAGACCCTTCACCGTCACCAGGGCCACCAGGCCGGGAATGACCGTGACCAGAGGGATGAACAGCTTCGGGTACGCGGCGATGATCGGCGTACGCCGGGCGGCGCTCATGTTCTTCGCCGACAGCGCCCGCTGGACCTCGGCGAAGTTGGTCGTCCAGTAGCCGAACGAGAGCACGAAGCCGAGGCCGAAGACGATGCCGATCCAGTGCGCGCCGAGCGGGTTCGCGGTGGTGCCGGTGTCCTGCCAGGCGTGCAGGCCCGCCTCCCCGAGCTTGGAGTCGCGGACCGCGTCCATCAGCCCGGACACCCCGCCCACCTTGACCAGGCCGATCACGGTGACCGGGATGAGGCCGGCCAGGATGACGAAGAACTGGAGCACCTCGTTGTAGATCGCCCCGGACAGTCCGCCGATGGTGATGTACGCCAGCACGATCGCGGCGCCGACCACGATCGCGGTCCAGAGCGGCCAGCCGAGCAGGGCCTGCATCACCAGGGCCAGCGCGTACAGGTTCACGCCGGCGATCAGCACCTGGGCGACGGCGAAGCTGAGCGCGTTCAGCAGGTGGGTGGGGCGGTTGAACCGCAGCCGCAGGTACTCCGGCACGCTGCGGACCTTGGATCCGTAGTAGAAGGGCATCATCACGATGCCCAGGAAGACCATCGCCGGCACCGCGCCGATCCAGTAGTAGTGGACCGTCATCGCGCCGTACTGGGCGCCGTTCGCCGCCATCCCGATGATCTCCAGCGCGCCCAGGTTCGCGGAGACGAAGGCGAGCCCGGTCACCCAGGCCGGCAGGGACCGGCCGGAGAGGAAGAAGTCGACGCTGGTGCGGATGGCCCGTCGGGCGGCGAAGCCGACCCCGAGGACGGTGACGAAGTACAGGGCCAGGATGAGGTAGTCCAGGCCGTTCATGTTGAGCCGAAGACCGCCGCCGTCGTCCATCACCCGTCACCCCTCATCCGCCCGTTCGGTGCGCGCGCGCCCTATTACCCCGAGCGGGCGATTTCACGCCTGGTGCCGAGCCGTGCGGAGTTCAGGCCTGCTCGGGCGGTCTCCAGCGGAGTCGATCAGGCGGGTGGCCGGCGGTGGTGACCGCCGGGCGCGCGGGGGCACCCCGGCCGGCTGGCCGGGGTGCCCGTGGTGTGTCGCTCAGCGACCCAGCACGCGGTCCAGGAAGTCCCGGTAGCGGCGCACCGCCATCCGCAGCTGCTCGGTGTCCGCCGAGCCGGCGTCCTGCCATCCGCCCAGCTCGTTCTTCTGCGCGGCGAGCGCCGACGCGAGCGCCTGGATGGCCTCCTCGACCAGCGACTGCGCCTCCCCGGCAGCGGCCTGCGGATCGTCCACGAAGCGCAGCTGGACGTCCCGCCACCGGTCCCGGAAACGCTGTGCCGCGTCCGCGTCCAGGAGCGTGGCCGGCTCGGCCGCCACGGTCGACCCGGCGGGTCGCGACGTGCCGGCCGACTCCAGCGAGGCGCCGGCGCCGGCGGAGAGCACCGGGTCGGCGTCCGGGGAGACGGCGTCCGGGTCGACCATCTCCGGCGTGGCGCTGCCGTAGGCGGCCGGGTTCCGATCGCCGCCCGGCGGGGTCAGATCACCGCGCCGCTCGGGCCCACCGTCCGTGCTGCCCGGCGGGGCGACGGTCCGCGTGGAGGTGTCCGCGTCGGCCCGGGCATCATCGGTCTCCGGATCGGTGTTCCGGCGGTGCAGTTCGGCGGTGGGGTCGGCGCGCAGACCCTCACGCTCGCCGTCCTCGGCGCCGTCGCCGGGCTCGGCGGTCCGCTCGGCCCGGGGATCCGGCTGGTCCTGCGGGCGCGGGCTGGCCAACGCCGACGCCGCCACGGCATCGGCCACCGTGGTGGCGCCGAAGACGGTCGGCAGCGGCCCGGGCTCATGGAACCGGCCCTCGTCGGTCCGGTCATCGGCGGTCGACGGGTCGTCGAAGGTGCCCCGGTCGTCGAGGGCGTCCTCGGGCACGTCCGCGCGACCGGCCCGATCTCCGGCCGGCGGCACCGCGACCGGCGCGGACCGGACGGCCTCCGGATGGTCGTTGCTCACCTGCTGCTCTTCCTGGGGCATTCGGTGGCCTCCTCAGCGGCTCGTGGCGTCGTGCGGGGTGTCCGGGTGGCGCTGTTCGGGCGGGCGGTTTCCGACCGGCTCCTCACCGAGCAGGTCGGCGAAGAGCGCCCGGTAGTGCACGACCGCCTGGCGCAGCTCCTCGGTGCTGGCTTCGCCCCGGGAGTTGCGCAGGTGGATCTCGTGCGCGTCCCGGTAGTTGGTCAGCGTGCGGGCGTGCTCGACGGAGAGATGGGCGATCTGGTCGGAGAAGTCCCCGGTCGGATAGCCCTGCTCCTCGATGAGCCGGGTGACCAGCTCATCCGCGTCGCCCACGGTGTCGCTCGGCGAGTCGACGAAACGGACCTGAAGCTCCTCCCAGGCGGCGGCGTAGCGGGCCCGGGACTCCGGGGTGAGCGGCGTGAGCGTGAGCTCGGCGTGCCGGCGTTCCCGGTCGCGCAGCTCGCGCTCCGCGGCGGACCGGCTGTCCTGCTCCGCCACCACCCGGTCGTACTCCGGCCCGAAACGGCTGCGCAGCGCGCGGCGTCGGCCGAGCGCCCGGACGGCTACGGCCAGTGCCGCGACGATGACCAGCACGACGAGCACGATGACGATTATCTGCGTGGGCGACATGGCTCCTCCTTCGTCACCCCGTATTCCCTCCGCGCACTGATCGCCAATCCCGATCCGGAGGACTTTCCTCAACAGTCCGTGTCCGGTGTCGCAGGTACGTGCTCCCGATCGTGCGATGACGAGGGCCACAGCACGGCGTCCGACCAAAACTTGACTCGTTCCAGAAAACGCGCTTGGGTGGAGTGACGCCGGCCCGCGCCGTACCACCCAACTGGAGGAGAGCGATGAGCGACCCACAGGCCAGCAAGCCGATCCTCACCACCCGGCAGGGCCACCCCGTGCACAACAACCAGCAGCAGCGGACGGTCGGTTCGCGCGGCCCCGCCACGCTGGAGAACTACCACTTCCTGGAAAAGATCAGCCACTTCGACCGGGAGCGGATCCCGGAGCGCGTCGTGCACGCGCGCGGTTTCGTCGCGCACGGCGAGTTCGAGGCGTACGGGACGATCGGTGACCAACCGGCGGCGACGTACACCCGCGCCAAGCTGTTCCAGACCAGGGGCACGAAGACGCCGGTCACCATCCGGTTCTCCACCGTCATCGGCGGCCGGGACTCCTCCGAGGCCGCCCGCGACCCGCGCGGCTTCGCGGTCAAGTTCCGCACCGAGGACGGCAACTGGGACATGGTGGGCAACAACCTCCAGGTCTTCTTCATCCGCGACGCGATCAAGTTCCCCGACGTGATCCACGCGCTGAAGCCGGACCCGGTGACCTTCCGCCAGGAGCCGAACCGGATCTTCGACTTCATGTCGAACACCCCGGAGTCGATGCACATGCTGACCTGGCTCTTCTCCCCGTACGGCATTCCGAAGAACTACCGCACCATGCGGGGCTCCGGGGTCAACACCTACCGTCTCGTCAACGACCGGGGCGAGGGCGTGCTGGTCAAGTTCCACTGGATGACCCAGCAGGGCGAGCACAACCTGACCCAGGCCGAGGCGGACGCGATCCAGGCCACCGAACTGGGCCACGCCTCCAAGGACCTCTACGAGGCGATCGAGCGCGGCGAGTACCCGCAGTGGGAGCTCAACGTGCAGATCATGAGCGACGACGAGCACCCGGAGCTGGACTTCGACCCGCTCGACGACACCAAGATCTGGCCGGAGGAGCAGTTCCCCTACCTGCCGGTGGGCATGATGACGCTCAACCGCAACATCACCGACCACCACAACGAGAACGAGCAGATCGCGTTCGGCACCGGTGTGCTGGTCGACGGCATCGACTTCTCCGACGACAAGATGCTCATCGGGCGCACGTTCTCCTACTCGGACACCCAGCGCTACCGGGTCGGCCCGAACTACCTCCAACTGCCGGTCAACCGGCCGCGCGAGGACGTCCAGGTCAGCACCAACCAGGGTGGCGGCCAGATGTCGTACGGCGTGGACAACCGGGGCGGCAACCCGCACATCAACTTCGAGCCGTCCTCGGTCGCCGGTCTCCAGGAGGCCGACGAGTCCTACCGGGAGTACCGCCCGTTCGTCTCGGGGCAGGTCATGAAGGCCCCGATCGAGCGGCAGAACAACTACTCCCAGGCCGGCCGGCGCTTCCGCGAGATGGCGGACTCCGAGCGCGACGACCTGATCCTGAACCTGACCACGCTGCTGGCCCAGTGCGACAAGCACATCCAGGAGAAAATGGTCTGGCACTTCAGTCAGTGCGACGAGAACTACGGCCGGCGGGTCGCCGAGGGGCTCGGCATCGCCGCCGACGCCTGAGCCGTACGCACCACCCCGAGCGCCCCACCGGTTCATGGTGGGGCGCTCGTCGTACCGGGCCCAGCGCATTTCGGAGCGTCCATGTTGGCGCGACAGGCAGTAGTGCAACGCCTCGCGATTACGTATCCTGCCCAAGGCGCCCGCGCCGGTGCCCGGCCTCGTGGCCGGGCGCAGCCGGCCGGCGCGTTGCCCGGCGGTGCCGGCGCCCCTCCTGCCACCCCTGCACGGGCGAGGTCTGATGAGAACCCGCGACTGGCCGATCCGCTCGAAGCTGACCGCGTTGGTCGTCGCGCCGGTGACCGCGCTACTGGCGTTGTGGATCTTCGCCACCACGCTGACCTTCGGTCCCGCCCTGGATCTGCTCTCCGCCCGCACCCTGCTGTACGACCTGGGCCGCCCCGGCGAGACCGTGGTCACCGAGCTGCAACGCGAACGCCGGCTCTCGGTGGTGCAGCTCGCCGGCACCACGGAGCTGCCAGCCCTGGCCGAGCAGCGGCAGCGTACCGATCGGGCGGTCGCCGAGCTGCGCCGCCGGGTCGACGGGGAGGAGCTGCGCGACGCCGCCGACGACCTGCTCGACGCCCGGGTCGACCAGCTGGTCACGGCCCTCGCGGCCCTGCCGGCCGGCCGGGACTTCATCGACGACCGCAAGGTGGACCGGGCCGGCGCCATCGGGCTCTACAGCGGCATGGTCTCGTCGGCCTTCCAGGCGTTCGCCGGCATGGCGAACCTGGCTGAGCCCGACCTCAACCGGCAGGCGCTGGCTCTCACCGCGCTGGGCCGCTCGCGGGAGCTGCTCGGCCAGGCCGACGCGCTGCTGGCCGGCGCGCTGGCGGCGGGCCGGTTCGCCGAGGGGGAGCACACCCAGCTCGTGCAGGCCATCGGCAACCAGCGGTGGCTCACCGAGAGCGCGGTGGCCGACCTGCCCGAGGCCGCTCGGGCCGGGTACCAGCGGTTGACCGAGGGCGCCGCGTTCACCCGCCTCCGCGCCATGCAGGACGCGCTGGTCGTGGCCAACCGGTCCGGCCGGCCACCGGTGGACGCGGCGGCCTGGCAGGCCAGCCACGACGCGGTGCAGCAGCAGCTCCGCGACTTCGAGCTGGCCGAGGCCGACGGGCTCACCGACCGCTCGGTGCCGATGGCGGTCCGGATCCTGGTCCGGTTGGCCGCAGCCGGAGTGCTCGGGCTCGTCGCCGTGGTGATCTCGGTGCTCGTGGCGCTGCGGGTCGGCCGCACGCTGGTCCGACGGCTCAGCGGCGTCCGCACCGCCGCGCTGGAGCTGGCCGAGCACCGGCTGCCGGACGTGGTGACCCGGCTACGCCGGGGTGAGCAGGTCGACGTCGCCCGGGAGGCGCCCCCGCTGGAATACGGCCACGACGAGATCGGCGAGGTCGGGCGCGCCTTCACCGAGGTGCAGCGCACCGCGGTGCAGGCCGCGGTGGACGAGGTCACCCTGCGCCGGGGGCTCAACGAGGTCTTCCTCAACATCGCCCGGCGCAGCCAGAGCCTGGTGCACCGGCAGTTGCACCTGCTGGACCGCATGGAGCGGCGCGCCGAGGACCCGGACGAACTCGCCGAGCTGTTCCAGGTGGACCACCTGGCCACCCGGCTCCGTCGACACGCCGAGGACCTGGTCATCCTCGCCGGCTCCGCGCCGGGCCGCGGCTGGCGCAATCCGGTCGCGATGGTCGACCTGATCCGGGGCGCGAGCTCCGAGGTCGAGGCGTACGACCGGGTGGACATCACCGCCGTGCAGCCGGCCGGAGTGCTGGGCCGGGCCGTCGGCGACGTCATCCACCTGCTCGCCGAGCTGATCGAGAACGCCACCGTCTTCTCGCCGCCGGACACCCGGGTCACCGTCACCGGGGAGCAGGTGGCCAACGGGTACGCGCTGGAGATCACCGACCAGGGGCTGGGGATGTCCGCCGCGGCGCTGGAGAGCGCCAACGTCCGGCTGGCCAGCTCGCCCGAGTTCGACCCGGCGCAGAGCGCCCGCCTCGGTCTCTTCGTGGTGGCCCGGCTGGCCGCCCGGCACGGGGTACGGGTGCGGCTGCGCCCGTCCGGCAAGGGCGGGGTGACCGCCGTGGTGCTGATCCCCACCGACCTGATCACCACCGAGCCGCCGGCCGGCCCCGACCCGGCCGGGCTGGACGCCGCGCCATCCGCCCCCGACCGGCGGCTGGCCCGGACCGGCCGGCGCGCTGCCGTGCCCAGGCCCCGGGCCGGCCGCAGCCGTTCACTCACCGCCCCGCTCACCGCCGACGCCCCGTCCGCCCGACCGACCGGCACACCGGTGCCGGACCCGGCGCACACGAACGGGCCGGCCGCCAACGAATTGGCCGCCAACGGGTCGGCCGCCAACGGGTCGGGCGCCAACGGGTCGGGAGCTGGCGGGCGACCGCCGACCGATCCGGCCACGGGTGGTGGGCCCGGTGACGGTGCGGCCGGCAGCGAAGGGGTGGACGAGCTGGACGGGCTGCCCCGCCGGGTGCGGCGGCGTACCCCGGCATCCCGACCCCGATCAACCGTCAACGACACCCCGACACCCCGATCGCCCGAGGAGGTGCGTCGGGTGATGGCGGCTCTCCAGGCCGGCACCGCCCGGGGCCGCGCCACAGTCGTCACCCCGACGGGCCCGGCACCCGCCCCGACGGGCCCGGCACC
>NZ_RCVJ01000032.1 GCF_003667505.1 Micromonospora sp. BL4 | reverse complement strand
GAGTTACGGCGGTCATGGCGGAGGGGAAACGCCCGGTCACATTCCGAACCCGGAAGCTAAGCCCTCCAGCGCCGATGGTACTGCACTCGTGAGGGTGTGGGAGAGTAGGACGCCGCCGGACAATCTTTCAGAAAGGGCCACCCTCAGGGGTGGCCCTTTCTGCATGCCCCGCATCCACGCGGGCTTGATCGACTTTTGCATGTCCCACCACGTCGGGTTGATCGACCTCGGCATGCCCGTATCCATGCGGGGTTCATCGACTCGGGATCCCGGAAACCGCGGTATCGGGGCTCGTTTGTTGCCCCGATATCCCTGAAACCGAGTCGATCACGAGGTCCAGGCGCCGGCTAGGCTCGGCTGAGACCGAGTCGGTCAACGGGGCCCGAGCGCCGGCTAGGCTCGGCACGTGGGTGACGCCCTGATACTCCTGATGTTCGCGGCCTGCCTGGCGGCGGTCCTGGGAACCCTTCTGTGGCTGGGGGCCCGTGCGCGTCGCCGCGGTGTCGGCGGTGAGGTCATGGGCCCGTTCGAGGAGATGTGGCATCCCGCGGCGCACCGGCTCCGGGCCGAGATCCGGCTGCAGGAGGCGCGCGTGGTGCCGATGCCGCCGCAGGGGGCAGGCGTCATGGGCGGTGCGGTGACACCGCTGAGCGGACCGCAGAGCGGGTGGGACCTCAGGACGGCTTGGGGCCGCAGACGTAGCGGGGCTCGGCGTCGTAGCGCCAGGTGAACTTCTCCCGCTTGACCACCACCCCGCCCTTCTTGATGACCCGGAAGGCGTCCTGGGTGAAGCCGTTGATGCCGTTGCTCGGGATGCAGGTCGGACCCGGTGCGAGGTGGATGAGCTTCGGAGTGGTGATGTTGCGGCGCGGGCCGTACTCCGTCTTCACGCTGTCGTAGATCTTCGTGCTCCAGATCGACACGGTGATCGTGCTCGACGTGTACGAGGTGTCGATGAGCAGGCCGTACTGGGTGTTGTTGCGGAACTTGAAGTCCAGGTTCGGCCAGAAGATGGTCGACTCGATGACCGCCGGGTACCGGTCGAACCAGTACGAGTGCGGCTTGTGCTCGACGTCTTCCAGCCCCGCGTAGTAGGTGGCGTTGAACAGCGTGGTGGTGAACTGCGAGGTGCCGCCGCCGACACCGGGCACCAGCTTGCCGTCCAGGATCACCGGCGCGTCCCGGTAGCCCTGCGCGTAGCCGCGCTCGCCGGTGTGGCCGTTCAGCGAGAACGTCTTCCCCGGCAGCACGACCGTGCCGTCCACCTCCTTGGCGATGGTGGCGATGTTCTGGCTGCGTGACGAGGCCATGCCACCGGTGAACCGGGTGGTGAAGGTGGAGACCCGCTCCTTGATGCCCAGACCGGCCAGCTTCTCCGCGGTCAGCTCGGGCGGCGCCGGCTTCAGTTCGCCGGTCACCTCGCGGCCGTCCGGCTTCGGCAGCACGGCCAGCAGGTCACGGCCCAGGGTTGCGGTGTCCAGCTGCTGCCCGGGTCGCCCTTCGGTGACCTTCGGTCGGCCACCGGAAATGGTCATCGTCGCGTCCTTCGGCGGCACCTCGACGGCGTCCAGGTCGTCGCCGAGCGCCGCGCGCAGCCGCTTGACGTCCACCGTCGGGGTCAGCTTGCCGGCCTTGTCGGCGCTGAACCGCAGGCTCTTCGCGATGGCGGTGGGCGGGATCTTCACCGAGCCCTTGCCGGTGCGCAGGGTGACCGGTGCGGCGACCGCCGGCTTCGCCAGCTCGGCGACCAGCCGGTCCAACTCCTCGGCGGTGGTCGCCGGCTGACTCTCCACCAGCGGCACGGTGACCGGGGTGCCGGCCAGCCACCCGGCTCGTACGACCTCGGCGGAGCGCTGCGGGTCGAACGCCTGCCCCGGCTTGGGCTGAACCACCTTCGGGGTGGTGCCCTTGTAGGTGATCGCCGGCATCGTCATCGGCCGGGCCTGGTCGCCGAGCACCTTACGGAGCGCGGCGTCCAGCCGATCCACGTCGACGGTGACGACCGGGTCGACGGTGCGGGAGCCGACCAGCCGGCTGACCGGATGCGCGTCGGCCTCGGCCGCGGCCGCCACGGTGGCCTCGACGTCGACGTTCAGCCCCACCTCGGCGGGGTTGATCTCGGCCGTGCGGTCCCCGACGGTGACCCGCAGCGGCGCCGCGAGGGCCGCCGCGCGCCGGTCCAGCTCCGCCCGCAACTCCTGGTGGGCGTCGGTGCGGCTCCGGCCACCCAGCTCGGTGCCGAGCACGGTGGTGCCCCGGGGAACATCCCCCGCGTACGCCCAGGCGCCGGCGCCCGCCACGGCGGCGAGCACGCCGCCGGTGACGCCGGCGGCGAGGAGCATCCGGAACCGGCGCGGGCGGCGCCGGTCACCCTCCGGCTCGCCGGTGGGCGGTGCCGTGGTCGGCTCCGCCCCGTCGTCGGGCCAGGTGACCGCGGTGACCTGCACGGTGGGCCGGTCATCGGCGGGTGGACGTGTTTCGCCGTACAGCGTCACTGCAACCTCGATCGCCAGGTGCCGCGGGAGGTCCTCCCTCCCGGAGGACACCTACGGTAACGAATGCTCGGCCGTCCTCGTGGGCTGCGCCCACCGGTGCTGGTACCGCGTGTCGTCCCGGCGTGTCGCGCGGCGCGGGGGGTGGTGCCCGGGTGGGACCGGCGACGTGGCACGGTGGCGCTGTGAACACTGCGGAACGGGTGTTGGCGTACGGCGGCGGATGGTTGGACCGGGCGGGTGAGCTGCGCACCGATCCGGCCCGGCTGAGCGCACTGGCCACCGACGCGACCACCGTGGTGCTGCCGCTGTGGCGGGACCGCTGTCTCGTCGACGGCAACGGCCCGGTCCGGCTGACCGCGGAGCGGGCGTCTCTCGTCCGGTCCGCAGCCGGGGACGTCGTCTTCCTGGGGCTCGACGGGGACGCCGGGGTGTTCGCCGCGGACCTCTCCGCGCTCAGCGAGCAGTCCGCCGTCGAGATGGCCGGCGCGGCGCGGGCCGTCGACGTACGCGCGCTGGTCGGGCGGCTCGACCCGGCCGAGGCGGCTCTCCAGGCGTACGCCCGGGGGTTGCTGCACTGGCACCGGCAGCAGCGGTACTGCGGCACGTGCGGCGCGCCCGCTGTGGCCGGCGGCGGTGGGCACGTCCGGACGTGCACCGGCGACGAGTGCGGGCGGCTGCTGTTTCCCCGGATCGAACCGGCGATCATCGTGCTGGTGGTGGCGCCCGACGGGCCGGCTGCGCCGGAGCGCTGCCTGCTGGCCCGGCACGCGGGCGCGCCGGAGGGCGCGTACTCGACGCTGGCCGGGTTCGTCGAGGTGGGCGAGAGCCTGGAGGACGCGGTCCGGCGGGAGATGGCCGAGGAGGCCGGCATCACCGTGACGGACCTGGCGTATCAGGGGTCGCAGGCGTGGCCGTTCCCGGCCGGGCTGATGGTGGGCTTCCGGGCCACCGCCGGATCGGACGAGGTGCGGGTGGACGGTGTGGAACTGCTGGAGGCGCGCTGGTTCACCCGGGCGGAGCTGCGGGAGCGGGTCGCCGCCGGTCGTCCGCTCGGCCGGGTCGACTCGATCGATCACCAGCTGCTGAGCGCCTGGCTGGCCGCCGGCGACTGACCGTCGGTCATCCCACGCTCCTCGCACCACCGGTGGCGCCTCAGCCGCGGGTGGGGCGAAGGGTCAGCCAGGCCATCACGGCGGCGGTCAGCGCGGCGGTGAGCAGCGCGCAGCTGAGCACCCCCTCGACCGTGCGCGGCGCCACCAGCAGGGCCGCACCGGCCAGGCCGGCGGTGGCCACCCAGAGCGGCGCGGCCGGCCAGCGTGCACCGGTCGCCACTCTGTCGTTGACCAGCATGAACACCACCGCGTAGAGGGCGCCGGTGGCGGCGAAGAGAGGGGCCGAGCCGGCCAGGTGCAGGTAGTCGGTGCCACCCACCAGCCGGAAGGCCAGCTCACCGGCGACCGTGGCGGCGGCGACCAGGACCGCACCGCAGGCCACGATCAGCGCCAATGCGAGCGCGCGGGCCCGCCGGTCGCCCCACGCCAACCGTGGCAGCACCAGAAGGGTCACCACCTGCGGCGCCCAGAGCGCGCCCTTGGTGAGGACCGCGCCGACCGCGTAGCCGCCGGAGCCGTCGGCCGGTAGGAGCTGGCGGGCGAGGATCAGGTCGGCGTACGAGATGACGAGCATCGCCAGGGTGGCGCCACACGCTGTCAGCACCTGTCGGCCGCTCAGTGCGCGGTCTGTCTCGGTGGCAGGGGCGACCCTCTGCTTGGGGACGGAACCGCTGGGGGCCGGGCCGGTGGTTGCGGCGAGCCGGGCCAGCAGCGGTAGGACGAGGAAGCCGGTGAGCGTGCCGAGCAGCAGGGAGCCGACCGGTCCCCACCCGAGGGCGAGCCCGACGACGAGCCCGCCGTAACGGCCGGCGGCGAGCCCGGTCATCGCGCCCGAGAGCCGCAGGAACCGTTGATCGCCCTGGAGCTCGCCGAGCCAGCGACCAGCGAGCACGATGGCGAAGGTGGTCGGGACGAGCAGCAGGGTCAGCGCGACCGGGAGCCGGAGCGCGATGGTGAGCACCGGTGCCGCGGCCAGGGTCACCCCGGCGGTGAACGTGGCGGTACGCAGCGCCAGTCGGGTCGTTCCGCTGGGGCCGGACCGGGCGCGATGGGCCGCCACCGCGATCTGCAGGCCGAAGCCCGGCACCGCCGCGATGGCGCCGAGCGCGAGCACCGTGGCCAGCGCGCCCAGGTCGGCGGCGGTCAGCTGGCGGGCACCGAGCATCGGGACCAGGTAGGCCAGCCCGTTGGTGAGCATGGTGGCGGCGGTGACGGCCGCGCCCGCGACACCGAGACGCGCGGCCCCCGTGTCGCGGGCCGGGCGCTTCGCCGCATCGGGCTGGGTCACCTTCGCCACCAGCCGGGGTTCCTCGGTGGTCATTCGGGCTTCGGGGCCAGATTGCCGATGGTGATCTCGTTCGTGCAGAGCGTCAGGTCCGTTCCCGTGACCGTCAGCTCCACCGCGTCGCCGCCACCGTCGATCTCGAAGAAGCGCTGGTTGAGGCCCTTCTTGACCGGGAACGAGTGGCTTCCCGCGCCGAGCCGCAGCACCGCCGTGCCGTCGGCCGAGCTGAGGTACCCGATGCGGATGATCCAGAACCACTCGTCGCGCGGCTTGTCCAGCGGCATCCGGACGGTCTGGCCGGCCGGCACCAGGTAGCCGCAGCCCGCCTGGGGACCGGGCACGATGTTGCTGCCCTGGATGGTGGCGACCTGGACCCGTCCGAGGCCGTCCAGGACGGAGGCGTTCTCCGTCTCGTGCACGAACTCCGGGCGGGAGCCGGCGGCCGCGAAGAACCGGGACTGGAGGTTGTACGGCCAGGAGAGATCGGACACCACGCCCTCGGGGACCGGCGTGTCGAAGAAGACCGTGCCCGGCGGCGCGCTGGCCAGCTCGATCCGGGCGGTGTCGAGGTAGGACCGGCCGTACTTCTTCGCCCACTCGTCGCTGTAGCGCGACGTGGTCCAGGCGGTGCCGAACATGGCCGCCACCAGCAACAGCGCCAGCCCGGCGGTCACCACCTCGCGGTACCGCTCCGGCACCGGCCCCAGCCATTCCGGTGGTGCGGGCCGCGACGGTCGCCGCTCCCGTCCGTCGCCCGGGGGCAATGCGGTGGCTTCGGGTTCGGGTTGCGCCGGGGGCGCCGGTGCCGTCGCCGGCTGGGCCTCGGCGGCCGGCTCCGGGTCGAGTGCGGGATCCGGGTCGGTGACCGGCTCATCGGCCTGCCCGGGGTCCGGGTCGTCCGGGGCCTCGGCGTGGATCACGCCGGCGCGGGTGGAGCGGGCCGCGACCACGGGGCGCGATGCGGCCGGCGCCGCACCCGAGCGCTGCGTGCTGGCCACGGCGCTCGGGGCCGCGGTCGGCTCCGACTCTCCGGACGGCGCCGGCGACCCGGTGGGCAGAGCTGACTCGTTGTCGGCCGGCTCGCCGCCCGCCGGAGTCGGCCGGGCGATCCCGACGAGAGCCACGCCGACGCAGATGGCGGCGACCACCACGGCGTCGCTCACGTAGCGGGGTACCCCGCCGGCGATGCCGCTGAAGACCGAGCCGAGCCGGGTGGCGGCCAGCAGCGCGGCGACGAGGACCAGGTAGCTGCCGAGCAGGATCCAGGCTCGGGTGGCCGTGCGGTCCCGCTTGACGGTCAGCACCACCAGCGCGGCGAAGACCGACCAGGCGATCCAGCGGCCGAGCTCGGGCGGCGCGACCACCGCCGCCCCGTCTCCCGCGCCCAGCCAACCCCAGGGGCCGCCCAGCAGGCCCGGCACGAGCGTGGAACCGAACAGCTGGGTGAAGAACGACAGCACCTCTTCCGCCGACTCCGGCCGGCGCACCGACGACTCGGAGCGTTGCAGGTAGACCGCGGCGAACGCCCCGACCAGCGCGGTCAGCACGAGCCAGGACGGCCACCAGCGGCGCAGCGCCGTCAGCACCGAGCGGACCGGCCCGCCGTCGGTGAAGAAGCAGACGGTGAAGAGGAAGACCAGCGGTACGACCAGCAGCGCCTTCTCGAAGAAGAGCAGACCGAGCAGCACGGCCAGGACCAGCGACAGCAGGTGCCGCTTGCGGCGGGTGCGGACGTACCTGAGCTGGGCGCCGACGGCGAGCACCATGCTCAGCTGCATCGGCAGCATGTTCGCCCCGACCGCCCACCACGAGGTCGCTTCGAGGGTCAGCGGGCTGAACAGGAACATCCCGAGCGGGACGAGCAGCAGGCGGCTCGGTCGCAGCAGGTCCCGCAGCAGCCGGTAGAACGCGATGGAGAGCACCGCCTGGCCGGCCGCCATCAACAGCACGTACGGCCAGTAGGTGAGCCCGACGGCGTCGGTGACCAGCCAGGTGAGCAGCCGCCCGCCCGGCATGAAGTGGTTGTTGTAGAGGGTGAGCAGGAAGCCCGGGGTGAGGGGCGACTCGGTGGACTGCGTGATCAGCACGTAGTCGTCGGCCGCCAGGTAGCCGCGCGAGGCGATCTGCGCCCGCCACAGCACGCTGACCACGATCATCGCGAAGGCGATGGATCGGGTCGGATCGACGCGTACCAGTTTGCCGGCCTCGCCGGTCTCGTCACGCGCCGCGCCCACCTCGGATCCGGTCAATGCCATGGCGGGAAGACTGCCACACGGGTGAGGGGCGGCCCCATCAGGTCAACGGATGGTTCGGGGGTCGACGAGGGTCCGCGTACAGTGGCCGCGACCAGCGCGACGGGTGGCCGCGCCGGACCGGGGTGGGGTCGACGGGATGCGCGAACGGATGGTGCCGCACGGCGTTGCCGCGGCCGTCACGGCGGTGGTCCTCGCGCCGCTGGCGCTCCCCGGGTACGTGCTCCGCTACGACATGGTCTTCGTGCCCCGGCAGGCGCTGGGCTGGGAGGTCATCGCCCCGGCCTCGGCGCTGCCCCGGGCCGTCCCGCAGGACGCCGTGGTGGCGCTGGCCAACCAGTTGGTACCGGGCTGGCTGCTGCAACGGCTGGTGCTGGTGGCGATCCTCTACCTCGCGGCGCTCGGCGCGGCCCGGCTGGTGCCGACCGACCGGGTCGCGGTCCGGGTGGTGGCCGCCCTCGGGTACGCCTGGACGCCGTACCTGGCGGAGCGGCTGCTCGTCGGCCAGTGGGGGCTGCTGGTCGCGTACGCCGCGCTGCCCTGGCTGGTCCGGGCGGCGATCGGGGTACGGACCGGTCGACCCGGCGCGTTGCCGCGGCTGCTGCTCGCGGCGGCGGCGTCCGCGATCACGCCGAGCGGTGGAGTGATCGCGCTGGTGGCGATCGGGGTGCTGCTGCCCGGTCGGTATCCGGGGGCGGCCCGGGCGGCCTCGACCGCGCTGGGCGCGACGGTGCTGCTCAACGCGCCGTGGCTGGTGGCCGGGTTCGCCAGCAGCGGCAGCGGACGGTCGGACCCGGCCGGGGTGCTGGCCTTCGCGGCTCGGGCCGAGAACTGGGCCGGGCCGCTGGTGGCGCTCGCCGGCACGGGCGGCATCTGGAACGGGCAGACCACGCCCGCCTCCCGGGGTGCGGTGCTGGTGCCGCTGGGCACCGTGCTGGTGCTGGCCGTCGCCGGGTACGGCGTACCGCTGCTGCGCCGGCGCTGGCCCGCCCCGGTGGCCGGCCGGCTCGGTCTGCTCGCCGCCGGATCCTGGCTCGTGGCGGCGCTCGGCGTGCTGCCCGGTGGCGCCGATCTGCTCGGCTGGCTGGTCGCGACCCTGCCCGGCGCGGGTCTGATCCGGGACGGCCAGAAGCTGCTCGTCCCGTACGCGCTGGCGCTGGCGGTGACCGCCGCGCTCGGCGCGGAACGCCTCGCCGACCGGCTGGCTGCCCGCTTCGATCCGGCCACCGGTCGGGTGCTTCTGGTCGGTGCCGCGCTGCTGCCGGTGGCGCTCCTGCCCGACCTGGCGTTCGGCGCGGCGGGCCGGCTCCGACCGGTGGGCTGGCCGGCGGACTGGAACACGGTGGCCCGGCTGGTCGAGCAGCGGCCCGGTGAGGTGATCTCGCTGCCGTTCCAGGAGTATCAGCGCTACGGGTGGAACCGCGGCCAGGTGGTGATCGACCCGGCGCCCCGGTACCTCGGCGTTCCGGTGCTGATCGACGACACGCTGCGGGTAGGTGGGCTGGCGGTGGCTGGCGAGGATCCCCGGGCCGCGCGGGTGCGGGAACTTCTCGCCGCGGGGACACCGGTGTCGGCGGCTGGTGCCCGCTGGGTGCTGGTGCAGCGGGCAGCCGGGCCACCGCCGCCTCCGACGTCCCTGGCCGGGCTGCGGATTGTCCACGATGGACCGGATCTGACCCTGTACGAGAATCCGCGCTGGTCTCCAGCACCCGCGCCGGACCGGCCCGGACCGGTCGGACTGGCCCACCTGCTGGCCGGAACGGTGGTGCTGGCCATCGGTTTTTCGGGCGCTGCGCGCGTACGCTACCGCGTGGTAGCGTCCCGGCACGCGAGTCCCGCGGAAGGAGAAGGTGGATGAGGAACCTGCCCGCGTTCGTCGCCGTCGGGGTGCTCGGGGTCGTGCTCGGCCTGCTCGGTAGCGTCGGTCTGGCGAATGTGCTCAGCCCGTCCGCCAAGGAGGCCGCCACCACCAACGTCAATGGTGAGCAGGGCGCCGAGCCTCCGCTGTACGGCACGCGCTGAAGTCATACGAACAGAAGGGCGTCCGCTGCTCGCGGGCGCCCTTTCGTGCTGCTCGGATCAGCCGGCCCGGCCCGTCGCCTGGGTCACCAGCTGCGCGAAGCGGGCCCCGGTCGCGGTCCAGGTGAAGCGTGAGGCGTGGTGCAGCGCCGCCTCACCCATCGCCTTGCGGCGCACGTCGTCGGCGAGCAGCTCGCGCACCTGGGCGGTGAACTCCGCCTCGTCGTCGACGAGCAGGCCGGTCTCGGTGTCGACCATCGCCTCGGCGACGCCGCCGGCGTAGCGGAACGCCACCGTCGGGGTGCTGCGCGCGGCGGCCTCGACGATGGTCAGCCCCCAGCCCTCCTTGAGCGACGGGGTGAGCGCCAGCCAGGCCGAGGAGAGCACCTCGTGCTTCTCCTCCTCGCTGATGAAGCCGGTGAAACGGACGCGGTCGGCGATGCCGAGCGAGTCGCACAGGTCCCGTAGCGGCTGCTCCCACCAGCCCTGGCCGGCCACCACCAGCTCCAGGTCGGGCAGCTCGCCGACCAGGTCGGCGACGGCGCGCAGGGCGATCTCCACGCGCTTGTGCGGGACCAGGCGGCCGAGTACCAGCAGCGACGGGTGCGGGGTACGCGGCAACGGCGGACCGGTCACCGGCGGCGTGCCGTTGGGCACCACGTCGATCCGCTCGGCTCCCACCCCCAGCGCGGCCAGTTCCGCGCGACTGGCCTCGGAGACGGTGACGTACCGGCAGCGGCGGTAGAGCCGGACGGCCAGCCACGACTCGATCCACCAGCCCAGCCGGGCCATCCACGGGCCGAAGACGACCGGCCACTGCTCCCGGTGCACGTGGTGCACCAGCGCGACCACCGGTCGGCCCGCGTACAGGGGCGCGAAGAACGGCACGCCGTTGCAGACGTCGATCACCAGGTCGGGCCGGCCGATGCCGCGCCGGCCGAGCGGGCCCAGGCCGAACCGGCCGGCGAGACAGGTCAACGCGGCCCGGGCGTAGACGGTGTGCCGCGAGCCGCGTCGCAGCACGCGTACACCCTCGGCGTTGGTCTCCGCCGGGCCGGCGTTGCCGTGCGCGGCGCAGAGCAGGGTCACCCGGTGGCCCATGGCGACCAGTTCGGCGGCGATCCGTTCGAGGTAGACCTCGGATCCGCCGCCTTCCGGGTTGGTGGTGTCGCGCCAGTTGAGGAACAGGACGTGGCGGGTGGGGGTGACGGAGGGGTCCACGCTGCTCCTACCGACGAGTAAGTGAGCACGATCGCGCCACCCTAGGGCCGCCCGGCCCGTGGGCGCAATGGGTCGCACCGGCAGCGAAGATCGGATAACCGCTCGTCGATCGGGGGTTTGCCGGCGGCGGAAAAGCTTGGCAGGGTGTGCAGCGCAACCGCGTGTGGCGGCCGGCGTCCAGGTGGCGCCGCCCGGCCGACGCGATGGATTCCGACCTGCGCACGGCTGCGCCGGTACGTGACGAGGAGGTGGCCGGCGGTGCTGCGCGACGGACTCGCGCCGGTGCGCTCCCTCTTCCGTCGATCCCCGGTGGTGCTGCTCAGCGCGGCCCTGGTTCTGCTGTTGACCGGCTGGGCGGCCGTCGCCTACGTGCGAGCGGACCGGGGTGTGCCGGAGTGCGTCGAGCGGGTCCAGCTGCGGGTGGCCGCCGCGCCGGTGATCGCCCCGGCCCTGGACCGGATCGTGCGGGCCAGCGTCGGTCGGCAACCGTGCGTGTCGATCGCCGTGCAGGCCCGGGAGTCCGCCGCCGTGGCCGGGGACCTGGCCAACGCGGTGGACGTCGCCGACGCCTGGCTGCCGGAGTCCACGTTCTGGCTACGCCGGGCCCGGGCCGGGGGCGCCTTCGAGGTGCCCGGCGAGGGCACCTCGGTGGCGAGCACCCCCGTGGTGCTCGCGGTGACCGAGCCGGCCGCGCGCCGGCTGGGATGGCCGGCGAAGGCAGTGACCTGGGCGTCGCTGATCGGACCGAAGGCCCGTCCCGCCCCGGTGGGAGTGCCGGACCCGGCCGCCGATCCAGCCGGGGTCGCGGCGCTGCTCGGGGTGCGCAACCTGGTCGCCGGTGAACGGCAACCAGCCGCCGCGATGGCTGCGGTGCTGCGCCGGCTCGCCGGTGCGACGTTCCCCGCCGGCGAGGGCGGGGGCGTACGGGCACCCGGGGGCGGGCTGCCCGGCAAGGCCCAGGCGGTGGCGACCAGTGAGCAGGCCGTGCTCGATCACAACGCGCTGGCCGGCTCGAACAAGCTGGTCGCCGCGTACCCGGAGATCGGCGTCCCGTCGCTGGACCTGCCGTACGTGGTGCTGCCCGCCGCGCGCGGCCACGTCCGGGAGGCGGCCTCGGGTTTCCTGGCCAACCTGCTCACGGTCGAGTCCCGAGACGCGTTGCTCGGGTTCGGCTTCCGTACGGCGACGGGCTTCCCGCCGGCCATCCCCGACGACGGCCGACTGCGGGCGGAGGAGCGCCGACCGGTGCCGCTGCCCGCCGAGGAGACGGTCACCGAGGTGCTGAGCGGCTGGAGCGGCGTGCAGCGCAGCGCCCGGATCCTCACCGTCATCGACGTGTCCGGCTCGATGGCCGCTCCGGTGCCCGGCACGGACGAGACCCGGCTCGGGGCGACCGTCAAGGCCGCCCAGGAGGGCGCCGGCCTGCTGTTGGACAACAGCGAGCTGGGGATCTGGGTCTTCTCCACGAAGGTGGACGGCGACCGGGACTACCGGGAGATCCTGCCCGTCGCCCCGCTGCGCGCCCAGCGTGCCCGACTGGCCGACCGGCTGGACGCCGTCCGGGTCAAGAGCGGCGGGGGCACCGGGCTGTACGACGCGACGCTGGCCGCGTACCGGGACGCCCGGCAGCACTGGACGCCCGGCCGGATCAACCTGGTGCTGGTCATGACCGACGGGCGGAACGAGGACGAGGACAGCATCGGCCGGCCGAAGTTCCTCGCCGAGCTGACCCGGTTGCAGGACCCCCGCCGGCCGTTGCCGATCATCTTCATCGGCCTGGGCCGGGACGTCGACCCGGACGAGCTGACCGCGATCGTCAAGGTCACCGGCGGGCAGGTGTTCCGTACCGAGCAGCCCAGCGGAATCCGGCAGATCTTCTTCTCCGCGCTCGCCGACCTGAGCTGCCTGCCCCCGGAGTGCCGCCGATGACCCGGCCGCGAGTCCCCCGGCCGGTACGCGCGAAGCCCTGGACCGCGCTGTCGCTGCTGCTGCTCACCGCGATCGCCTTCGGGCAGCGGCCCGGCCAGGTCACCTTCGACACCAAGCTCGACCTGGCCGCGAACCCGATCCACTTCCTGACCCGGGCGCTGCACCTGTGGAACCCGGAGGCGACCTCCGGCGAACTCCAGAACCAGGCGTACGGCTACCTCTTCCCGATGGGGCCGTTCTTCGCCGGTGGGCAGCTGCTGGGCGTGCCGGCGTGGATCACGCAACGGGCCTGGACAGCGCTCCTGCTGGCGGTCGCGTTCTACGGGCTGCTCCGGCTGGCCCGCGCGTTGAACATCGGCACCGAACCGACCCGGTACGCGGCCGCGCTCGGCTACGCGCTGGCGCCCCGGATGCTCACCGAGATCGGCGCGCTCTCCTCGGAGACGCTCGCCGCGGCGCTGCTGCCGTGGGTTCTGCTGCCGCTGGTGCAGGTCCGCCGGATCGGCTCGCCACGTCGGGCCGCGGCGCTCTCCGCGCTGGCCGTGTTCGGCATGGGTGGGATCAACGCGGCGGTGGTCCTGCTGGCTCTGCTGCTGCCCGGGATCTGGCTGCTGACCCGACGCTGGGACCGGGCCCACCTGCGCCTGGTCGGTTGGTGGTGCCTCGGCGTCGTCGCGGTCTGCCTGTGGTGGATCGTGCCGCTGCTGCTGCTCGGCGAGTACAGCCTGCCGTTCCTGGACTACATCGAGTCGTCCACCACGACCACGGCCGTGGCCTCGCTCTTCCAGGCCGTCCGGGGCACCAACCAGTGGGTGGCGTACATCGTCCAGGGTGATCCGTGGTGGCCGGCGGGTTGGCTGCTGATCGACCACCCGGCGCTGATGGCGCTGACCGCGCTGGTCGCGCTGATCGGTCTGGCCGGACTGGCCGGCAACCTGCTGCCCGAGCGGCGCTTCCTGGTGCTGGGCTTCCTGGCCGGGTTGACCCTGCTCACCATGGGCTACGTCGGCAGCCTGGACAGCCCGCTCTCGGGGCCGGTCCGGGAGTTGCTGGACGGTCCGCTGGCCCCGTTGCGCAACGTGCACAAGCTGGACCCGGTGCTGCGGCTGCCCCTGATGCTCGGCTTCGCGCACGGGGTGGACGCGGTGGTCACCCGGCTGCACACCGCCGCCGCCCGGCGCCGCCCCGGCGTGCGGCTGCGGCCGCTGGTGCTCGTACCGGTGCTGTTGCTGGTCCTGGGCGCCGCCGCGCCGGCCTGGCTGGGTCAGCTGCGACCCGGACCTGGCTGGTCGGACCTGCCGCCGCACTGGCGGTCCGCGGCCACCTGGCTGGCCGATCGGGACGCGCTGGCCCGGACGCTGATGGTGCCCGGGTCCGGCTTCGGCCAGTACGAGTGGGGGCGGACGGTCGACGAGCCGCTCCAGGCGCTCGCCGGAGCGCCCTGGGCGGTGCGGAACCAGATCCCGCTCGGCTCGGCCGGCAACACCCGGGTGATGGACACCGTCGAGACCGTCCTGGCCGGTGGCCGGGGATCGGCCGGGCTGGCCGACTTCCTGGCCCGTGCCGGGTTCCGGCACGTGCTGCTGCGCAACGACATCGACCGGAGTCAGGTGGACGCCCCACCGGTCGCGGTGCTGCGCCGTGCGCTGACCGGATCGCCGGGCGTCGCGCGGGTGGCGACCTTCGGGAGCACCACCGCTCCCGGGCGCACGCCGGGCAGCCCGGTGGACGACGACGCCGGTCCGGTGCCGGCCATCGAGGTGTACGAGGTGCAGCGACCGGTGCCGGTCGCCTCGGCGGTGCTCGCCGATGACGTGCCGACCGTCAGCGGTGGACCGGAGTCCCTGCTGCCCCTGCTCGAACAGGGGCTGGTGGAGCGGGACCGGCCGGTGGTCCTGGCCGGGGACCGCACCGAGGTCGGGGACGGGCGGTGGATCGTCACCGACGGGCTGCGCCGCCGGGAACGCGACATCGGCCGGGTGCGGGACAACGTCAGCCAGACGCTCACCGCCACCGAGGCCGGCCGGCAGGGCCGGGTCGCCCTCGACCTGCTGCCGTTTCCCGGCAAGCGGCACCAGACCGTCGCCACCTACCAGGGGGTTCGGGAGGTCAGCGCGAGCACCGCGACCAGCTTCGTGGACAACCTCGCCGCCGCCGACCCGTCGCACCTGCCGTTCGCCGCCCTGGACGGCGACTACGCCACCGCGTGGCACTCGGCGCCGCTGGCGGGGCCGGTCGGACAGTGGCTCCAGGTGGACCTGGACACCCCGCGTGCGGTGGAGAGCGTGTCGTTGGCGTTCGTCGGCGACCTCGGGGTGGGCTGGCCGGTGACCCGGTTCCGGATCACCACCGACCGGGGCTCGGTGGACCATGAGGTGGCCGACACGCTGGGCGGTCACTCGTACTACACGTTGCCCGGCTCCACCAGCCGGGTGCGGATCACGGTGCTGGCCGTCGCCGGTGAACGGCGCGACGGAGGGGTCGGCATCCGGGAACTCACCATTCCCGGCAGCACCGCCCGTCGCGCGCTCCGGGCGCCGAACGACCTGCCCAACGGGTTCGACGGGCCGGTGGCCTGGTCGTTCAGCCGAGGCCCGGCCGACCGGCCCGCCTGCTTCCCGGCCTCCGCTCCCGGCGCCGGCTCGGACGCGGCGACGACCGGGAACGGGTCGGCCGGTGGCGCCGGAACCCGGCCGGCCGGGTCGGTCGTGCGGTGTGACCGCTTCCTGGCCCGTGCCGGCGAGGAACCGCTCGGCGTGGACCGGGTGTTCCGCAGCACCACCCCGGGCAGCTATCGGCTGGCGCTCACCGCCGTGCCCCGGCCGGCCGGTCAGCTCACCCTGACCGGGGTGCCGGTGTCGGCCGGCGTCTCCTCGTACCTGAGCGGCGATCCGGCCGTCGCCGGCTGGGCGGCGGTCGACGGCGACCCGGGGACGGCCTGGCTGGCGGACACTGGCGACCTCCGGCCCACGTTGCGACTGCGGTGGCCCGGGCAGCGGCGCCTCGCCGAGTTGCGGCTGCGCCCCGCGGAGCTGCCGGTCGGCTCGCTGCCCACCCAGGTCGAGATACGAACCCCGGGTCGCAGCCAGGTGCTGCCGGTCGGCGCGGACGGAACGGTCCGCTTCCCGGCCGTCCGTACGGACCGGATCGAGATCGTGGTCCGGGAGACCGCCGCCCGGATCGCCGACCGGCGCGGTAACGGCTGGACCGCCACCGCCGGAATCGCCGAGGTGGAGATCCCGGCGCTGGACGACCTGCTCCGCCCACTCTCCGGCGGCACCCGGGTCACCGAGAAGTGCGGCACCGGACCGGCCGTGGAACTGGACGGCTCCCGCTACGAGACGGCCGTGGCCACCACCCTCGCCGACGTGCTGGCCGGGCGGCCGGCGCCGGTGACGATCTGTGGCTCCACGGGGGCGGTCCTGGACCTCCCGGCCGGAGGACACCAGCTGGCGACCGCGCCCTCGGCCGGTTTCCTGGTGCAGGACGCCACGCTGCGTCCGGAGGCGGCCGTGCCGGCGCCCCGGCACCGCGAGGTGACCGTGCTCGACTGGGACCCGACCGACCGCCGGGTCCGGGTGGCCGCCGGCGACGCGGCGCTCCTGACGGTGCCGGAGAACGCCAACGCCGGCTGGACGGCCACGGTGGACGGTCGACAGCTGACCACGACCCGGGTGGACGGCTGGCAGCAGGCGTGGGTGCTGCCAGCCGGTGACGCCGCGGAGGTACGGCTGGTCTTCGCGCCGGATCGGACGTACCGGGGCGCTCTCGCGGCGGGCGCGATCTCCGTGCTGGTGGTGTTCCTGCTGGCCGCGTGGCCGGTCCGCCGCCGCGCCGGCGTGGATCGGACGATTCCGGCCGAGGGCCCCGCGTGGGCGATCGGCGTCCTGCTCGTGGTGCTGCTCGCCGCCCTGGGCGGGGTGCTGCCGGTGGCCATCGTGCTGGCCGCGATGCTGCTGCGCCAACTCGCCGTCCGGGCGTTGCCGGTGGTGGTGCTCGGCGGGCTGGCGGTCGCCACGGTGACCGCGGTGGCGGGCCGGTTGCAGGGCCATGGGCAGGAGTGGGCGTACGGCCCGTGGGTGCAGGCGGCGATGCTGGTCGCGATCGGCGCGGTCACCGCGGCGGTGATCCCGCCGCCCGGCACGCCCGCCGCGCGACCCGCGCCGGCGGGCGGGGCTGAGGCGGCGACGGACCCGTCGCAGCCGGCGGACAACGGTGGGCCGGCCGCGGCCGAAGCCACGGATCAGGACGAGGACGGGACGGTGCGATGACCACAGCAGACGGGGTGGCCGGCCGGGCGGCCCGCCGGCGGTTCGCCACGCTGAACCGCTCGGTGACGCTGTTCCGGGCGTTCCTGGTCGAGCAGACCGACCCGGACCACTTCTACGGCCTGCTGGCCGGGGACTCGGTACGTCAGGTGTCCGGCTACACCACGCTCGCCGGGCGGACCGTGCTCGACGTCGGCGGCGGTCCCGGCTACTTCGCCTCCGCCTTCCGGGCCGCCGGCGCCCGTTACGTGGGCCTCGACCCGGACGTCGGTGACTTCTCCGCCGCCGGGGAGTCCGTCGCCGGCATGCTGCGGGGCAGCGGCACCGCCCTGCCGGTGCGGTCCGCCAGCGTGGACGTGACGTTCTCCTCGAACGTGCTGGAACATGTTCCCGAGCCGACGCGGATGCTGGACGAGATGGCGCGGGTGACCCGGCCGGGTGGCGTGCTCTTCGTGTCGTTCACCCCGTGGCTGTCGCCGTGGGGCGGGCACGAGACGGCGCCCTGGCACTACCTCGGCGGCGACCGGGCCCGCCGGCGCTACCAGCGCAGGATGGGCCGACCGCCGAAGAACCGCTACCGCGAGACGCTCTTCCCGGTATCCATTTCGGACGCCCTGCGGTGGGCCCGCGGCAGCGGCGACGTCGAGGTGCTGGAGGCGCTGCCGCGCTACCACCCGTGGTGGGCCCGCTGGGTGATCCACGTCCCCGGCGTACGGGAGGTCGTGGCCTGGAACTTCGTGCTCGTCCTGCGGCGGGCCGGTCAGGAACCGGGCGGCGCGGCGGAAAAACAGAGCTGACAGGGGGTCGCGTTGCGATGTGACCAGGTAGTAACCTCGCGGCCACATCACTGATCGATAGCGGCGAAATTAGCTCCTCCAGGGAGGAAACATGAAGCACCGCGCCATAGGTGCCGTGCTGTTCGGTGGCGGCGTACTGCTCCTGGCGTTGGCCGCCGGATTGGTGTTCGTCGTCAAGCCCGCGATGACCAAGCTGCCCTACGATCTGGAGGCGTCGACGTCCGTCGCCGAGGCGAAGGGTGCGACCTTCCTCCAGATCGCCAACAGCGCCATCGCCATCAACCAGGGCGACCTCAAGTCCACCGTCCTGGTCACGCCCAACCGCGAGCAGACCGCCAACCTCAGTGGCGACCTCGAAGGCGACACGGTGGTCTGGACGGTCGGTCAGACCGTCGACCGGACCGACACCAAGGAGCTGGTCAACGCGTACGGCGCCACGCTGGCGCTGGACCGGGTCTCCGGCGCCGCGGTGGAGTGGGACGGCCAGTACCTGGACGACACCGGCACCCGGGAGAAGGTGGCGTTCGCCGGCCAGGTCTACAAGTTCCCGTTCAACACCGAAAAGCGGAGCTACGACGTCTTCGACCGCGATCTGCGCAAGGCGCTGCCGGCCGAGTTCAAGGGCACGGAGGACGTCAACGGGCTCGAGGCGTACCGGTTCGAGCAGGTGATCACCGACCAGCAGCTGAACCTGGCCCCCGACCGGGTCGCCCTGCTGCTGGGGGCCCTCGCCCCGGGCGCGACCCAGGGCAGGATGACCTACAGCAACACCCGGACGCTCTGGGTCGACCCGGTCACCGGGTCGTACGTCAAGGTGCGCGAGGTGCAGAGCAAGGCCCTGGTGCCGGACGTGGGGACCCCGATCACGCTGCTCAAGGCCGACTTCACCTACAACGACGCCACCGTCGAGGCCTCGGTGAAGCGGGCCAACGAGAGCCGCGGCCAGCTCACCATTCTCGGCCTCTGGGCCCCGATCGGCGTGGCCGTGCTGGCTCTGCTGCTGATCATCGCCGGTCTGCTGGTGGCCCGCCGGGGCGGGGCTGTGCCGGCGGCCGAGGCGCGCCACCGGGCCGACCCGGCGCCGGTGGAGGATCCGACGCCGACGCGGGTGGACCAGCCCGCGGTGCGGGACGACGAGACCGAGCGGGAGGCCGGTCCGCTGACCGACGAGATTCCGCCGGCCTCGACGAACTGGAAGTCCGAGGACCCGGCGGTGCCGACCCAGCGGGCGGCGCCCGGCGAGGTGGAGCAGCGCTGACGCGCGTACGACCGAAGGGGTGGACCGCGACGCGGTCCACCCCTTCGTCGCGTGAAGGGACACCCGCACTGCCGTCGTGACCTGCGTACTTTACATCCGTTACCAGATTGTAATTGGTCGATGTGACTGTGACTCTCTGTTGCCGCACAGCGGGCAAATGTCGGCTTTGTTGCTGCTTGATGCTCCCCTGTGCACGGTGAGCTCGTCACTTCGTGACGCCACGCCACCGTTCAGTGGACCAACTGTTACCGCCCGGTAATCAGGGGGTTGTGAGCCGCACCGCAACGGGTGCACGATCAGGCTCGATCGTTACCCGCCGGTAACAGGCGACGGGCCCGGTGCGGGCCGCCAGTCCGGGACCGGCCACCCGCGCGCATCCGCCCGAGGAGGAACCCGTGCAGGATCGGTTTGACAATCAGGGTCGTACCCGGTGGCGGCGGTTCGCCGCCATGATGGTGCCCGCCACGGCCGCCGCCGGCGCCATCCTGTTCGGGATGTCGACCGGCGCGATCGCCTCCGACATCACCGTGTCCGGGCAGACCTTCAAGATCGGTGCCGAGCGTCTTGAGGGCGACGGCTTCAAGCAGTACGGCGGCATCGTCCGGGAGAAGGGCAAGGACGGCAAGGCCGGCGAGGTCCACCCGATCGCCCTCTCCGAGATCAGCAGCGCCGAGCTGTACAGCCTCTGCCAGTCCGTCCGCTCCGACCTGCCCGGCCTGCCGGTGGTGCTCACCATCCACGCCGGTGAGGGCAAGGAGCCCGCCCGGGCCAAGGACCTGCTGATCGCGATGGACTCGCTGAACGGCAACGCGACGTTCACCAACATCAAGATCGGTCGGGACGCGACCGACCTCAACTCGACGGCGAAGGCCGGTTCGTTCGGTCAGAACTCCGACCACGTCACCATCACCAACCTCCGCCAGGTGTCCCGGTACACCACGGCGGCCACCTTCAACCTGGTCGGCCTCCGACTGAAGGTCAACGTGGGCGACGACGCCAAGGGCAAGGAGTGCTTCTGAGGTGAGCCGTGGCCCGCGGTGGCCGACCGCCGCGGGCCACGTCCGTGTTCCCGTCCCCGCTCCGCCAGGAGGAGTACGTGACAACCGACAACCCGTCCCACGCCCGGCCCGGCGATCCGGCTCGGGCGTGGCGGATCTTCCGCCGCTGGCAGCGGAGCCGACCGTTCTGGGGCGGCCTGTTCACCGTCCTGGCCGGGGTGGAGATGTTCGCCTCCACCCGGATGACGCTGAACGGCCTGAGCTTCCACAGCGGAGCCACCGGCCTGCTCTCGCTGCTGATCCCGGTCATCCTGGTGACCAGCGGCCTGCTGCTCTGGCTCACTCCGGCGCAGCGGCTGTTCTACTCGATCGTCGCGGCGGTCACCGCCGTCTACTCACTGATCGGGCTCAACCTCGGCGGCTTCTTCGTCGGTCTCCTGCTCGGCATGGTCGGCAGCGCACTAGCCTTCGCCTGGACGCCCGCCCGGCCCGCTCCGCCCGCCACCGAGCACGCCGCCGCCGAGCATGCCGACGCCGAGCATGCCGCCACCGAGCGGGTCAGCGTCGAGCAGTCCGACGCCGACCAGGCCGCCACCAAGCGGGTCGACGCCGAGCAGGCCGCCACCGAGCGGGCCGGCGTCGAGCAGGCCGACGCCGAGCAGGCCGACGTCGAGCAGTCCGGCGTCGAGCAGTCCGGCGTCGAGCGGGCCGACGCGGGGGCGTCGCCCGAGCGGCCGGGACGCTCCGTTGATCCGCGTACCTTCGGTGTCGTCCTGGTGGCGCTCGGCCTCGCCGCCGCCGGTCTGGCCACCCAGCCCCGGCC
>NZ_RCVJ01000042.1 GCF_003667505.1 Micromonospora sp. BL4 | reverse complement strand
GCCGTACGGGTTCTGCGGCGGCTGGCCGTACGGCCAGCAGCCCACGTCGGGGCAGCCGTACGGTCAGCAGCCCACGTCGGGGCAGCCGTACGGTCAGCAGCCCACCTCGGGGCAGCCGTACGGCCAGCAGCAGCCGTACCAGGACCCGTACGGCCAGCAGCAGCAGCCGCCGTACGGCGCGCCGGCGTACCCGAACGCCGGCTACCCGCAGCAGCAGGGCCAGAACAACACCCTCGGCCTGGTGTCGATGATTCTCGGCATCGCGGCGATCCCGCTGCTCTGCTGCTTCTACCTGGGCATCCCGCTCGGCATCGCGGCCGTGGTGACCGGCTACCTGGGCCGTCAGAAGGCCGCCCAGGGCCAGGCCAGCAACGCCGGGCAGGCCAAGGCCGGCCTGATCTGCGGCGCGGTCGCCGTCGGGTTGGGCATCCTGCTGATCATCCTGAGCGTCGTGGCGCAGGTCAGCCTGCCGACCCAGCCCTGACCGGTCCGTTCGTGACGGGGCGCTCCGGATTCGTCCGGGGCGTCCCGCGGTCGCACCGGTGGTGAACGGTCACTGCGCCGGGGCTCGGGTGAGCACGCGGGTGGCGGCGGCACCGAGCAGCGCGCCAACCGCGATGACACCGGCCGCCACGAGCCCGACCTGCCAGGCCACCGGCCCGAGCTGCGCCAGCCGGCCGGCGCCGAGCGGGCCACCGGAGATCGCGGCTGCCACGCCGACCAGCACGCCGGCCACCGGCCCGGCCAGCACCGCCGGCGCCAGCAGCTCCGCCCAGCGCTGCGGGGGCCGTTCCGGCCCGGCGGCCCGGGCCACGCGACGGGCGAGCAGCCAGCCGGCGACCATCCCGACCAGCACCGGCACCGCGAGCAGCAGGGCGCCGAGGCCGTCCACCGGGCCGCGCGGCAGGCCGGCGAGCAGCGGTACGGCCGGCAGCGCGCCGACCGACACCTCACTGGTGCGGACCGCGGTGTCGACGCCGACCGTGAAGCCCGGCCCGAGCAGATAACTCGTCGACCAGATCGCGGCGTTCGGCGCGTACGCCACGCTGACCAGGGTGATCCCGGCCTGCCCGGCCACCCCGGTCCGGTACGCCCCGATCATGTCCGCCGCGTCCCCGCCGCCGGTGGCCACCGCCAGGCCGGCCGCGCCGGCGCCCGCGCCGAGCAACAGCAGCGCGGCCACCAGCCCGGTGCGTACGCCGGCACGTAGTGGGCCCGGCATCCGGGCGACGAGCAGCCGGGTGACGGCGGTGATCCGGGTCGCGCCGACCAGGGCGGCGAGCGTGCCGACCACCGCGAACGTGGCTGCCGCCCGCACCGGGGACGCGTCCGGCCCACCGGCGCCGAGCAGAACGGCCGCCAGGGCGCCGAGCAGCGCGTACGCCACACCGACCGCGACCGCGGCGAGCAACGCCCGGCGTGGTGAGCGGGTGCCGCGGGCGCCGATCGCGCGGCTGACGTGCACCCCGGCCCGGCTCAGCCGCCAGAGTGCGAGCACGGTCAGCGCCAGCGGGGCGAGCGCGAACGGGCCGGACTCGGTGCGCAGCGGCACCCCGTGCCCGAGGAGCCACCCGGCCAGCGCGGTGCGCAGGGTGCCGCTCAGCGTCGCGGAATCCGCGCCGAGCTGGACCAGGCCGAGCACGATGGCGACCGGCAGGTACGACGTGAGCGCGGCCCAGCCGGCGGCCACCCCGGCGGCGACGGGCAGTGGTGCGCGCCCGCGCGGCGACTCGCCGGCGCGGGGCGCGGGCACCCGTCGGGCCGGCGCGGCACGGCCGAGCGGCCGGTCGTCGGCGCTCACACCGCCGGCACGGCTGGGATGGTCAGGGGTGACGGGGGACATCCGCTCTACTCTGGCACGTCGCGCCTGCCGGAGCAGTCCGTTAACCCGCCCCGACGGGCGGCGAGTTGACCGAATCGGGCTTTGGGACGCCCGGTCCGGTCTAGCCTCGGCCCTGAGGGGTCGGCTGTCGCCGCCGCCCGGGTCGGGGTCCGCCGGTCGCGGTCCGGTCGGCCCATCGCCCAGGACCGCCGGGAGGTTGCCGTGACGAGCGCATACCCGCCGCCACCGCCGAGGGGACGGGATCGGACCACGCTCTGGGGCGTGCTGGGCATCGTGCTGGGCCTGATCTGCTGCGGCATCCTCGGCATCATCTTCGGCTACCTGTCCATCCGCGACGCCCGGCGGTACAACCAGTCGCCGGTCCTCGGCTACCTCGCCATCGCGTTCGGCGTGATCAACATCATCGGCGGGGCGATCCTGCGCTCCACCGGAAACTACCCGTTCTGGAACAACGACTGAGCGGGCTGATCAGCTGACGAGCCGACGCTCGTACCGCAGGCCGGGGTTCCGTCGACGCGGCTCCGGAGGTGGTACGCGCAGGGGGTCGACCGGAACCGGTCGACCCCCTGCGATGCTGCCTGGCCGGCTCAGTTGCCGGACATGATCTCCCGCATCAGCTTCGCGGTCTCGGTCGGCGTCTTGCCGACCTTGACTCCGACCGCCTCCAGCGCCGCCTGCTTCGCCTCGGCGGTGCCGGCCGAGCCGGAGATGATCGCCCCGGCGTGGCCCATGGTCTTGCCGGGAGGCGCGGTGAAGCCGGCGATGTAGCCGACCACCGGCTTGGTGACGTTCGCCTTGATGAACTCGGCGGCCCGCTCCTCGGCGTCGCCGCCGATCTCACCGATCATGACGATGGCGTCGGTCTCCGGGTCGGCCTCGAACGCCTTCAGGGCGTCGATGTGGGTCGTCCCGATGATCGGGTCGCCACCGATGCCGACGCAGGTGGAGAACCCGATGTCGCGCAGCTCGTACATCATCTGGTAGGTCAGCGTGCCGCTCTTGCTGACCAGGCCGATCCGGCCGGAGCCGGTGATGTCGGCCGGGATGATGCCGGCGTTGGAGGCGCCCGGCGAGGCGATGCCCGGGCAGTTCGGCCCGATGATCCGGGTCCGCTCACCCTGCGCCAGGTTGTACGCCCAGAACGCGGCGGTGTCGTGCACCGGCACACCCTCGGTGATCACCACGGCCAGCGGAATCGCGGCGTCGATCGCCTCGACCACGGCGGCCTTGGTGAACTGCGGCGGCACGAAGATGACCGTGACGTCGGCCCCGGTCTCGGCCATGGCGTCCGCCACGGACGCGAAGACCGGAAGCTCGGTGCCGTCGAAGTCGACCTTCTGGCCCGCCTTGCGCGGGTTGACGCCACCGACGACGTTGGTGCCGGCGGCGAGCATCCGCCGGGTGTGCTTGGAACCCTCGGAACCGGTCATCCCCTGCACGATGACCTTGGAGTCCTTGGTCAGCCAGATAGCCATGATCAGACCCCCGCAGCTGCCAGCTCGGCGGCCCGCTCGGCCGCGCCGTCCATGGTGTCGACCCGCTGGATCAGCGGGTTGTTCGCGTCGTCGAGGATCGCCCGGCCGGCCTCGGCGTTGTTGCCGTCGAGCCGGACGACGAGCGGCTTGGTGACCTTCTCGCCCCGCTGCTCGAGCAGGGCCAGCGCCTGCACGATGCCGTTGGCGACCGCGTCGCAGGCGGTGATGCCGCCGAACACGTTGACGAAGACGCTCTTCACCGACGGGTCGGAGAGGACGATCTCCAGGCCGTTCGCCATCACCGCGGCGCTCGCGCCGCCGCCGATGTCGAGGAAGTTGGCCGGCTTGACGTTGCCGTGCCGCTCACCGGCGTACGCGACCACGTCGAGGGTGGACATGACCAGACCCGCGCCGTTGCCGATGATGCCGACCTCGCCGTCGAGCTTGACGTAGTTGAGGTCCTTCTCCTTGGCGGCCTGCTCCAGCGGGTCCACCGAGGCCTGGTCGACCAGGGCCTCGTGGTCCGGGTGCCGGAACGCGGCGTTCTCGTCCAGCGTGATCTTCGCGTCGAGCAGCAGCATCCGCCCGTCGCCGTTCTTCGCCAGCGGGTTCACCTCGACCAGCGTGGCGTCCTCGGCGACGAACGCCTGCCACAGGCCGACGGCCACCTCGACCACCTGGTCGGCGACCTCGGCCGGGAAGCCGGCGGCGGAAACGATCTCCCGCGCCTTGGCCTCGTCCACGCCGACGTTCGCGTCGATCGGAGCCTTGACCACGCGGTCCGGGGTCTCGGCGGCGACCTGCTCGATGTCCATACCGCCGGCGACGCTGGCGATGCAGAGGAAGGTGCGGTTCGCCCGGTCGAGCAGGTACGAGAAGTAGTACTCCTCGGCCACGTCCGCGGTCACGGTGATCATGACCTTGTGGACGGTGTGGCCCTTGATGTCCATGCCGAGGATGTCGGTGGCCCTGGCCACCGCCTCATCCGGGCCCTCAGCCAGCTTGACGCCGCCGGCCTTGCCTCGGCCGCCGACCTTCACCTGCGCCTTGACGACCACCCGACCGCCGAGGCGTTCGGCGATCGCGCGGGCCTCCTCCGGGGTAGTGGCGACGCCGCCGGCAAGCACGGGCAAGCCGTGCCGCTCGAACAGGTCCCGCCCCTGGTACTCGTACAGGTCCACGATTGCGCGTCCCGTCCCGTCTCCGCGGCGCGCCGTCGCGCCGCCACCAGCGTTCAGAAAACAGTTTGACGCCTGTCATCACTTGACACAGGCCATTGGCCGCAGCCTAGCGAGGTGGGCACGGCCGGCAACCGAGCGGGTGCGCGGTGTGCGGTAATGCACAACCGGGCGTCGAGCGGGGCCGGTTCCGGGCGCGGCGCGGGTGGCGTCAGCCGTCCGAGCGATGTTGCCGCGGGTGCGTAACCCGGCCGTCGGGGCGTCGTTGAGTCAGGTGTCGGAGCGCTGAACAGCGCGATGACGGGAGACGGCCGATGCCCTGTCGGTCGAGGGGTGGCGGCGGGGCATCGTGCATAGAGGGGCCGGACGTGTGAGGGGTGCGTCCGGCCCCTCCCCCGTGCCCGGACCCGTCCGACGGCCCCTTCCGGCGCGCCTCAGGCGACCGGCTGCGCGACGTTCTGCCGGACCCACTCGACGATCGACTGGGTGGTGGCGCCCGGCGTGAAGATCTTGGCGACGCCCAGCTTCTCCAGCTCGGGGATGTCGCCGTTGGGGATGATGCCGCCGCCGAACACGACGATGTCCCGCGCGTCCCGCTCGCCGAGCAACTCCAGCACCCGACGGAAGAGCGTCATGTGCGCGCCGGACAGGACGGAGAGACCGACCGCGTCGGCGTCCTCCTGGATGGCGGTCTCCACGATCTGCTCGGGAGTCTGGTGCAGGCCGGTGTAGACGACCTCCATCCCGGCGTCCCGCAGGGCCCGCGCGACCACCTTGGCGCCCCGGTCGTGGCCGTCCAGGCCTGGTTTGGCGACGACGACCCGAATACGAGAGCTCATCAGCGCACACCTTTCACCGGCTCCACGGCCTTCACCTGAACGAACGGTAACCCGGCCGACCGGGCCCGGGAAATCCGGGCCGGGAAACCGGGCGGCGGCGCGGTGCCCCGGGGGGCACGGTCACCGGGAGTAGGGCGTGGTCACACGGCGGACTCCGTCCCACCTCCTCGTCAAGCCGGACGACTCCGCCGGACCGGTCACGGTCGGCGACGAACGGGCAGTAACGAGGGCACCGATTGACGTCACGAGGCGTGACAATCACGGACGCAAACGGACAGATCGACACGCCAATTCGGCGCTCTGGCTTGTGAGTCGCCTGGTGGTTGGCTAACGTGTCCACGGTTGTCATCAAGTCCCAGGACGGGTGACGACGCGGTCAGCGGATGTTCAGCAGAGCTTCACGAACGTCCACCGGCCGCCTCGGAACCCCGACAACGGAGGGTGTGCGTGCGCCAGCGCCTGTCGTCTGAGCCCGATAGATATCGCGGTCGTCGCCGCGTACCCACCCCCCCGCGTAGCCGTTACGCCGCGGTCGTCACGACCGCCTTCGTCGGAGCCGGCATCGTCGCGCTCGGCGCCAGCGCCCTGCCGGACGCCAAGGACGTCAGCCCTTCGGTGCTCGACGAGCTCAAGCAGGCGTCGGTCACCAGCCAGGACGCCGCGGCCCGTGCGGACAACGCCGACCGCGCCTCCCGGGACAGCCGGGTCGAGGACGCGGCCGAGCCCGAGATCTGGCGGCTGCCGCTCCAGGGCTACGACTTCAACTCCCCCTACGGGGTGCGCTGGGGCAAGATGCACACCGGCGTGGATCTGGTCGTCCCCGAGGGCACGCCGTACGTGGCGATCCACGACGGGCTGGTCACCAAGGCCGGTTGGTTCGGCGGGTACGGCTACGCGGTGATCGTCCAGCACGCCGACGGCAGCGAGGCCATCTACGGCCACTCCTCCGCGCTGAGCGTCAAGGAGGGTCAGCAAATCAAGGCGGGCGACCAGCTCGGCCTGGTCGGCCAGACCGGCCACGCCTACGGCACCCACCTGCACCTTGAGCTCCATGTCAAGGGCGAGCCGATCGACCCCGTGCCGTTCCTGCAGGAACGCAATGTGGACATCCAGCTGCAGATCGAGGCAAACTAGAGCGAGGTAGCCGCGCCCTGACGCTGCGTACCGACCGTTCACCGCCCGGATCAGTCGATCCGGGCGGTTTTTCATTGCCCCGGCGGGGTGAATGTCTGCTGGGTCACAGCACTGACTGTGATCGACGCCACCGGTCGACAAGATCAGTTTTGCGGATGGATCACCACGGACCGGGTCATATCCGGGCAGGCAGCACCCGGCGGGTCGGCTGGCGGCCTGGTCCCCGTACCTGTCCCGGCTCGGCCCGACACCAGTATTTCGAGGTCAAGTGCCCCTCGACTGTGAAGGTCCGCCGTGCAGGAAGACAGCTCCGTCCAGAACGAGAACACCCCCGACACCGCCACCGAGCAGCCGCGGCGCGCCGGCCGGCGGAACCGCCTCATCGTGCTCGGCGCGGCCGCCCTGGTTGCCCTCGGCCTGGGGGGCGTCGCCGTCGCCACCACCGGCCCGGACCGTCCGGCGCCCACCGCCGTCTCCCTGGACGCGCAGTCCCGGGCCGAGGCGGCCAGCCGGGCGGACCGCTCCACCCGCGAGTCGAGCGCTCCGATCTCCCCCTCGGCCAGCCCGACCGCGAGCCCGACGGCGACCAGCGCCGTCCCGACGCCGACGAAGACGGCCACCGCGAAGCCGAAGCCGAAGCCCAAGAAGACCGCGAAGCCGACGCCGGCCTGGGTCGACCCGATGCCAGGCGCCTCGGTCACCTCCTGCTACGGCCAGCGCTGGGGCACCCTGCACGCCGGCATCGACCTGGCGCTGCCGTCCGGCACGCCGATCCACGCCGCGGCCGCCGGCACCGTGGTCCAGGCCGGTGACGCCGCCGACGGGTACGGCAACTCCGTCTTCGTCGACCACGGCAACGGTTACCTGACCCACTACGCCCACCAGAGCCGCATCGCGGTCACCGTCGGCCAGAAGGTCAAGGCCGGTCAGGTGATCGGCTACGAGGGCGCCACCGGCGACGCCACCGGCCCGCACCTGCACTTCGAGGTGCACCAGGGCATGTGGAACCAGATCGACCCGGCGCCGTTCATGCGGACGCGCGGCGTCGACCTCGGCTGCTGAGCCCTCTCTGCGAGAAGTGTCCGTACGGCGGCGGTCTCAGTGCTGAATGAGACCGCCGACCGGAACGGAGGCGACGTGGCCGGTCACCGGAAGGGTGTGCGCCAGTGCGAGGCCGATGTCGACAAGCCCTGATCGGCGCAGCTGAGCTACGTCGGGTATCGGAGTCCAGACCGACTCGGCGGTTTCGCCGTTCGGCTCGGGCCGGAGAGCGCCGCCGGTGATACGCACTCGGTAGAAGATGCCGACGTTCTGGTGCTCGATCCCCCGATGCGCCTCGGCAGCGGGAATCACTCTCGAGTCCACACCCAGCAGGCGTTCCACCACCCCGTCGCAGCCGGTTTCCTCGGCGAGCTCCCGGATCACCGCATCGAACGGATCCTCCGCGTGCTCGACCTTGCCGCCCGGGAGGGTCCAGTGACTGCCGCCCGCCGGTGGGACGTAACGGGCGAGCAGGACCCGCTCATCCTCGATGCACACGGCGTACGCCGCCAGCCGGAAACTCATCCGCGCACCTCCCGCCGGACCCTACATCGCCCGGCGCCCGCAAGGCTTCGCCGAAATCCCACAGCCGCACCGCTAGCGCACGCAACTTCAGGGAAAGAGTGGCCTCCGGCGGTGCCGAGACCACCCTTTCCCTGAAGCAGTGCGGATCGTGGGCAGCGGACCTCCGGCCCGCGCGTTTCGGGTCAGAGCTTGTCGATCGGGGCGTGCCGCAGCACCAGCCACATGGTCTGGTCACCGAAGTCGATCTGCGCGCGGGCGCCCGGCCCGTGCCCCTCGACGGCGACGACCCGCCCCAACCCGTACCGCTGGTGGTTGACCCGGTCGCCGGCCGCCACCTTCGGCCCCTGCGGCAGCTCGCTGGCCGTGGTCAGTCGACTGCCGTCCACCCCGAGCCGCTTGGCCAGCTGGGCCGCCTTCGGCGTGCCCCCGCTGAAGGTGCCCCGAACGCCCGGCGCGCGGTCCGCGCGACCACCGACGCCGCCGCCCCCACCGGCCCACGAGGTGTACGACCCCTCGGTGCGCTCCCAGTGCACCAGCTCCGGCGGTAGCTCCTCCAGGAACCGCGACGGAGGGTTGTAGGCCGGCTGCCCCCAGGCCGAGCGGGTCACCGCCCGGGAGAGGTAGAGCCGCTGCCGGGCCCGGGTGATGCCGACGTAAGCCAGCCGGCGCTCCTCCTCCAGCTCGCGGGTGTCGCCCAGCGAGCGCAGGTGCGGGAAGACGCCGTCCTCCAGCCCGGTCAGGAAGACCACCGGGAACTCCAGCCCCTTGGCGGTGTGCAGCGTCATCAGCGTGACCACGCCCTGATGGTCGGGGTCGTCGGAGGGGATCTGGTCGGCGTCGGCGACCAGTGCGACCTGCTCCAGGAAGCCCGCCAGGGTGGCCCGCTCGCCCTCCGCGCCGGTCGCCTCGATCCGCTCGGTGTACTCGCGGGCGACGCTGACCAGCTCCTGGAGGTTGTCCACCCGGCCGGCGTCCTGCGGGTCCAGGCTCTCTTCCAGCTCGGTGAGGTAGCCCGAGCGGGTCAGCAGCGCCTCCAGAACCTCCTCCGGAGTGCCGGTCTCGGCCAGCTCCCGGGCGCCGTCGAGCAACGCCACGAAGTCGTCGATGCCGTTGGCCGCCCGGCTGGAGATGCCCGGCGCCTCGCGGGCCCGGCGCAGGGCCGCGCCGAAGGAGATCCGGTCGCGGCTGGAGAGCGCCTCGACGCAGGCCTCCGCCCGGTCGCCGATCCCCCGACGCGGGGTGTTCAGCACCCGTCGCAGGCTCACCGTGTCGTCGTCGTTGACCACCGAACGCAGGTACGCGAGCGCGTCGCGGACCTCCTTGCGCTCGTAGAAGCGCACCCCGCCGACCACCTTGTAGGGCAGGCCGACCCGGATGAACACCTCCTCGAAGACCCGGGACTGGGCGTTGGTGCGGTAGAAGACGGCGACGTCGCCGGGGCGGGTCTCGTCGGCGTCGACCAGCCGGTCGATCTCCCGGGCCGCCCAGTCCGCCTCGGCGTGCTCGGTGTCGGCCACGTAGCCGACAATCTGCTCACCGGCGCCGGCCTCACTCCACAGCCGCTTCGGCTTGCGGGAGGTGTTCCGGTCGATCACCGCGTTGGCCGCGTTGAGGATGGTCTGGGTGGAGCGGTAGTTCTGCTCCAGCAGGATCGTCCGCGCGTCGGTGAAGTCCCGTTCGAACTCCAGGATGTTGCGGATCGTCGCGCCCCGGAACGCGTAGATCGACTGGTCGGCGTCACCGACGACGCACAGCTCGGCCGCCTGGAGCCCCTCGGTGCCGGACACCAGCTCCTTGATCAGCGTGTACTGCGCGTGGTTGGTGTCCTGGTATTCGTCGACCAGGACGTGCCGGAACCGGCGACGGTAGCTCTCGGCCACGTGCGGATGGGACTGGAGCAGATGCACCGTGGTCATGATCAGGTCGTCGAAGTCCAGAGCGTGCGCCTCGCGCAGCCGCCGCTGGTAGAGCGTGTACGCCTCGGCGAGCGCCCGCTCGTTGGGCCCCTTGGCCCGCTCCGCGAACTGCTCCGGGTCGACCAGCTCGTTCTTGAGGTTGGAGACCTGGGCGGCCAGCCCGCGCGCCGGATAGCGCTTCGGGTCGAGGTCCAGTTCGCGGGTGACCAGCTGCATCAGCCGGCGCGAGTCGTCCGCGTCGTAGATCGAGAACGTGGACTTCAACCCGGCGTGCTCGTGCTCGGCGCGCAGGATCCGGACACACGCGGAGTGGAACGTCGACACCCACATCAGCCGGGCCCGCGGGCCGACCAGCGCGGCCACCCGCTCCTTCATCTCGCCGGCCGCCTTGTTGGTGAAGGTGATGGCGATGATCTCTCCGGGGTGCACGTCCCGAGCGGCGAGCAGGTACGCGATCCGGTGTGTGAGCACCCGGGTCTTGCCGGACCCCGCGCCGGCGACGATCAACAGCGGCGAGCCGGCGTGGGTGACCGCGTCGCTCTGCGGCCCGTTCAGCCCGGCGAGCAGCTGCTGCGGATCGAGGCGGACGGCGGCCGGCCGGGGCCGGTCCGGACGGGCCTGTGCGGACTCCGGCGCAGGCGGGGACGCGGGAATGTCGAAGAGAGGATGCATCGCGCGACAAGTCTATGCCGCCGGCCGGACACTTCCCCGACCGCGCGGCGTCGTCGTCGGCGCGCCCGACCGCCGACGCGGGACGACGACGGTGACAGCAACCTGGTGGGCACCCAGGGTCACGGCTCCAGGGACGTGCCGGAGCAGAGAAGGTGCCCTGTTGACACCGAATCCTTGCGCAGGGGCCGGCCGCATGGGCATACTCGACGGCGTGTTCGCTCAGCGCTACTACTTTTACTACGGCACCGGGAGTCCGGCAGCCGTAGGTCGCGCCTGATCGATCAGACCTGCGAAAGCCCCGGGCTCCTGGAGCCCGGGGCTTTTTCGTCCCGGGATCCGGGCACCGGGCACGACAGTGCGAGAGGTACCCGATGATGACAGACGTGGCGGAGCAGAGCGGCGGGCCGGTCCGACCGGGGGCGGAGCAGCCCCCGGTCGACGGAAGCGGACCCGCGGCAGGGGTGGCGCCACCGGCCGAGGACGGGGGGCCGGCCGAGGCACGGACCGGCACCGCGGAGCCGGCCGCCGCCGCACGGATCGTGCAGATCAGGGAACGGATCGACGAGATCGACAACGCGATGATCTCGCTCTGGCACGAGCGGGCCACGCTGTCCCAGGAGGTCGGGGCGACCCGGATGGCGTCGGGCGGTACGCGCCTGGTGCTCTCCCGGGAACGGGAGATCCTGGAGCGTTTCCGGGTCGCGCTCGGCGCCGACGGCACCCAACTGGCGCTGCTGCTGCTCCGGGCGGGGCGCGGCCCGCTGTGAGCCGCCGAGGCCGGCCGTCCGGTCCCGCTCGGGTCGGCGGCGCTCCCCGGCCCGGGCCCTGGCCGGCCGGACGGCACAGCCAGCCGGACGGCACGGCCGTCCGACGTCACGGGCGTCCGGACGGCACCGCTAGCCGGACGGCGCGGCTGGCCGGACGGCACGGCTGGCTGCGCAGCGCCGGAGCGGGCCCCGGACAGACGAAACCGCCTGCCGTCGTCGTGGTGACGTCGGCAGGCGGTTCCGGTGACTCAGGCGGCCTCGTGGCTCGCGACAATCTCGCGCTTCTCCGCGAAGTGGCAGGCGCTCGGGTGGTCCGAGCTCGGCCGGATCTCCAGCAGCGGGACCTGCTCGGCGCAGACGTCCTGCGCCTTCCAGCAGCGGGTCCGGAACCGGCAGCCCGAGGGCGGGCTGATCGGCGACGGCACGTCACCGGTGAGCCGGATGATCGTCTTGTTGTGCCGCTGGGTCGGGTCCGGCACCGGCACCGCCGAGAGCAGCGCCTGGGTGTACGGGTGGGTCGGCCGCTCGTAGATCTCGTCCTCGGTGCCAATCTCGACGATCTTGCCGAGGTACATCACCGCGACGCGGTCCGAGAGGTGGCGGACCACCGACAGGTCGTGCGCGATGAAGACGTACGAGAGCCCGAACTCGCCCTGCAGCTTCTCCAGCAGGTTCATCACCTGGGCCTGGATGGAGACGTCCAGCGCCGACACCGGCTCGTCGCAGACGATCACCTCGGGCCGCAGCGCGAGCGCCCGGGCGATGCCGATGCGCTGGCGCTGACCGCCGGAGAACTGGTGCGGGTACCGGTTGATGTGCTCCGGGTTGAGCCCGACCAGGTCGAGCAGCTCCCTGACCTTCGCCCGGCGGCTGCCCTTCGGCGCCACCTCCGGGTGGATCTCGAACGGCTCACCGAGCAGGTCACCGACGGTCATCCGGGGGTTCAGCGAGGTGTACGGGTCCTGCATCACCAGCTGGATCTGCCGACGGAGACGCCGCAGCGCACCGCCGGAGAGCTTGGAGATGTCCTGGCCCTTGTAGACCACGCTGCCGGCGGTCGGCCGCTCCAGGTTCATCAGCACCCGGGCGAGGGTCGACTTGCCGCAGCCGGACTCACCGACCACACCCAGCGTCTCACCGGCGCGCAGACCGAACGAGACCCCGTCGACCGCCTTGACCTGACCGACGGTCTTCTTGAACACCACGCCCTGGGTCACGGGGTAGTGCTTGACCAGGTCACGGACCTCGATGATGTTCTCAGACACGGTTCACCAGCTCCTCGGCGAAGTGGCAGGCGCTGGCCCGTGCGGTGCCCACCTGCAGCAGGGGCGGGAGCTTCTCCCGGCACACCGGCTGAGCCATGGGACAGCGCGGGTTGAACGGGCAGCCCGGCGGGATGTTCATCAGGTTCGGCGGGAGGCCCTTGATCGTCCGGAGCTGCTGCCCCTTCTCGTCCAGCCGCGGGATCGAGTCGATCAGACCCAACGTGTACGGGTGCGCCGGCTTGGCGTACAGGTCGTACACGTCGGCTTCCTCGACGATCCGGCCCGCGTACATGACCGCGATCCGGTCCGCGACGTCGGCGACCACGCCGAGGTCGTGGGTGATCAGGATCATGCCCATCTGCCGCTCACGCTGAAGCTCGGCGAGCAGGTCCATGATCTGGGCCTGCACGGTCACGTCGAGCGCGGTGGTCGGCTCGTCCGCGATCAGCACCTCAGGATCGAGCGCCAGCGACATCGCGATCATGGCGCGCTGCCGCATACCGCCGGAGAACTGGTGCGGATAGTTGCTGAACCGGCCCTTGGCGTTCGGAATCTTGACCTGGTCGAGCATCTCGATGGCGCGCTTCTTGGACTCCGCGCGACCCATGCCCCGCCGGATCCGGAACTGCTCGGCGATCTGGAACCCGACGGTGAAGACCGGGTTCAGCGCGGAGAGCGCGTCCTGGAAGATCATCGCGATGCCCTCACCGCGGATGCGGCGGCGCTCCTCGCTGGACATGGTGAGCATGTCCTTGCCGTGGAAGCGGACCTGCCCATTGGTGACGAAGCCGGGCGGGGTGTCGAGGATGCCCATGATGGTCTGCGCCGTGACGCTCTTACCGGAGCCGGACTCGCCGAGCACGGCGAGGGTCTCCCCCGCGTCGACGTGGTACGTCACCCCGTTGATGACCTTGGCGACGCCGTCCCGGGTACGGAACTCCACCCGCAGGTCGTCGACCTCGAGCAGCCGGCCGGAGGGACGTCCGGAGCCGCCGGTTCCCGGCGCGGACTGCTCAGACACGAGAATGTCGGACAACTGGATCTCCCCTAGCGGAGTTTCGGATCGAGGGCCTCGCGGACCGCCTCACCGAGCATCACGAAGCTCAGCACGGCGGTGACGAGGAACGCGGCGGGGAAGAACACCAGCCCCGGCGCGACCCGGATGAACTGCTGCCCGTCGCTGATCATGATGCCCCAGGACACCACCGGCGACTTCAGGCCGACGCCCAGGAACGACAGGGTTGCCTCGGCGCCGATGAACGAGCCGACCATGATCGTGCCGTAGACCAGCAGCGGGGCCAGGCAGTTCGGCAGCAGGTGCTTGAGGATGATCCGGCCGGTGCCGGCACCCAGCGCGCGTGCCGCGACGATGTAGTCGGCCTCCTTGGTGGCGAGCACCGAGGAGCGCATCAGCCGCATCACGACGGGCCAGCTCAGCACCATCAGGGAGGCGATCACCAGGCCCATGATCTCGGCCTTGCTGTTGCCGGCGCCCGACCCGTTGAACGTGGTCAGGATGACGATCGCGCCGAGCACGAACGGCAGACCGAAGAAGACGTCGGCGATCCGGCTGAGCAGCGCGTCCACCCAACCACCGCGGTAGCCGGAGATGATGCCCATGGTTCCACCGAGGAGCAGGGTGCCCACCACGGACAGCACGGCGACCACAATCGACGCTCGTGCGCCGTAGATGACCCGGGCGTAGACGTCGCGGCCCTGCACGTCATAGCCGAACCAGCCGTCGGCGGAAGGCTTGTCGAGGCTGCGGGCCAGCGTGCCGTTGACCGCGTCGCCCGGGGCGAACAGCGCCGGGAAGGCCGCCATCAGCAGGAAGATCACGATCAGCGTGGCCGAGATCCAGAACAGCGGCTTGCGCCGCAGGTCCCGCCAGGCGTCACCGAGCAGGCCGCGCGGCTTCTCGTTGCTCTGGGGCAGGCCAGCGGTGGTGGGGGCGCCGGCGTCGGTCGACTGCGCGGGAGGGGTGCTGACGATCGATGCGGTACTCGGGTCACTCATAGCGGATCCTCGGGTCCAGGGCGGCGTAGAGCAGGTCAACCAGCAGGTTCATCAGGAGATAGACCAGCACGAGGACGACCACGATCCCTACCACGGTAGCGCTTTCCTTGGTGATGATCGCGCGGAAGACCTGGCGGCCGATTCCGTTGATGCCGAAGATGCCCTCGGTGACGATCGCGCCGCCCATCAGGGCACCGAGGTCGGTGCCGAGCAGGGTGACCACCGGGATGAGCGAGTTGCGCAGCAGGTGCACGCCCACCACCCGGCGCATCGGAAGGCCCTTGGCGATGGCGGTACGCACGTAGTCGGCGCGGCGGTTCTCCGCGATGCTCGTTCGTGCCACTCGCGCGATGTACGCCACTGACGCGCTACCCAGCACGAAGCCCGGCACGATCAGTTCGGAGAGCCGCATCTCGGAGGAGACGGTCGGCTTGATGATGCCCCACTGCACGCCCAGCAGCCACTGAAGCACGAAGCCGACGACGAAGACCGGCAGCGCGATCAGGAACAGGGTGGAGACCAGGACCAGGTTGTCCAGGAACCCGTTGCGCCGCAGACCGGTCAGCACGCCGGCGCCGAGGCCGATCACGGCCTCGATGCTGAGCGCCACCAGGGCCAGCTTCAGGGTGTTCGGGTAGGCGGTCGCGATGATGTCGCTGATCTCGCGTTGCTGGAACGTCTGACCGAAGTCGCCCTGGAGCAGGTTCTTCATGTAGTTGCCGTACTGCACGAAGACGTTCTGGTCGAGGTGGTACTTCTCGGTCATGAAGGCGATGTACTGGTCCGGGCAGCGGCGGTCACCGCACTTGCCGGCGAACGGATCGCCCGGAACGGCCCAGACGAGGGCGTAGATCATGAACGTCGTACCGATGAAGACCGGCACGAGTTGGAGCAGCCGTCTCAACAGATAACGGCCCATGGGGTGGTCCTCCAGACAGGGGGCGCGTCGGACGGCCGACACGGTGGTGACAACGTGGCGAGTGGAATGTTGTAACACTCACTCGCGGAACGGCCCCGGGTCGGGCTCACCGGATGTGGCGAGCCCGACCCGGGGTCAGACCGTTCGGATCAGAGCTCGACCGAGGTGATGTCGAGTTCGCCGACGTTGTTCAGCTCGAGCTTCTTGATCTTCTCCGAGTGGCCGGACTGCTGGCCGTAGAAGTAGACCGGGATGCTCGGGACGTCCTGGTCAACCAGCTCGACAGCCTTGGAGAACTGCTCGTGCGAGGCCTCCAGGCTCGGTGCGGCGCCAGCGGCCTTGGCCAGGGCGTCGACCTGCGGGTTGCTGTAGAGGCCGTCGTTCGAGGAGCCACCAGTCACGTAGAGGGGGTTGATCCAGTTCTCCACGTCCGGGTAGTCCTGCTGCCAGGCGGCACGGTACGGGCCGGTCATCTTGTGCGCGTTGACCTGCTGGCGGAAGACCGCGAAGGTCGGCATGCCCTCGGCGCGAGCGTTGATGCCGAGGTTGGTCTTGACCTGCTGCGCAACGGCGTCCATCCAGTCCTTGTGGCTGGAGTCCGTGTTGTAGAAGAAGACCATCTCGCCCGTGAAGCCACCGGCCTCGGCCAGGAGCCGCTTGGCCTCGGCGGCGTCGAACTTGCAGGCGGTGCAGTTGCCCGGCTTGGCGCCCGGGGTCAGCGGGTTCGCCCAGCTGTCGGCCGGCTTGCGGGTACCGAAGAAGATCTTGTCCGTGATCTCCTGGCGGTTGATCGACAGCGAAACGGCACGACGCAGCTTCGGGTTCTGGAAGCGCTTGTCGTACATCGGGAACGCGATCAGGCCGGTCGTCGGCGTGGTGGTCGACAGACCCCGCTCACCGAGGTCGGTCTTCCACTTGTCACCGGCGAGCGCCGAGGTGGGGATCGACTCCAGGAAGTCCAGGTTGTTGGCCAGCAGGTCGTTGTAGGCCGCCGTCTCGTCCTGGTACAGCTTGACGTCGACGTCCTTGACCTTCATGGTGTCGCGCAGGTTGTAGTCGTCGAAGCGCGTCAGCTTGATGAGGACGTTGTCCTCCCACGACAGGAACTTCACCGGGCCGTTACCGATCGGCTTCTTGCCGAACTCCTCGGGCTTCTGGGTGAAGAACACGTCCGGCAGCGGCATGAAGGCGCTGTAGCCGAGCTTGGTCGGGAAGACCGCGGTCGGGGCCGCCAGGGTGACCTCGAAAGTCTGGTCGTCGACGACCTTCAGGCCGGACAGCTTCTCGGCCGAGGGCGGCGGAGCCTTCTTCGGGCCCTCGCCGTCCGGGTCGGACGTGTAGGTCTTGTCGAAGCCCGCGATGTCCGAGAAGAAGGTGCCGTTCTGCGCGCCGTTCGGCGAGTAGGCGGCCCAGTTCCAGGCGTCGACGAAGTTCTTCGCCTTCACCTCGGTACCGTCGTGGAACTTGGTACCCTTCTTGATCTTGATCGTGAAGACCTTGGAGTCCGTGGTGTTGATGGACTCCGCCAGCGCGTTGCGCGGGGCCCCACCGTCGTTCGGGTACTCGACCAGGCCGGTCCACAGCCAGTCGATGACCTTGCCACCGCCGGTCTCCGTGGTGTTCGCCGGGACCAGCGGGTTCTCCGGCTGGACGCCGTGGATAACGATCGAGCCGTCCTTGCTGGCGGCGGCGTCGCCGTCGCCGTCACCGCTCGAGCAACCGCTCGCGACAAGCGCGGCAGCCGCGCTGAGCGCGATCGCGCTCGTCGCCCGCTTCGAGACTCTCATTCCGAGGGGCCTCCTCTTTCTAAGCCTGGTTCCGTCGTGGGTTTCACGCACGTCTGGGGGTGACACCGCCCGACCACCCCGGGGCGCGGGTCGCCGGGTTCACAGGGAAGTTGGAGACACCCCTGATGTTCCGATCCGCCGGGCTCCCCACCCGACGAGGCGCGACCCGACGCAGGCGACACAGCCACGAACCGGCCGCGAAACAGCGGAGGTCGTGGTCGTGGGCCGTACGGAGTGCCGCACACCGAGGGTGAGGTGCTGCCACTGTGACACCCACTGGCCTCTTCCGTGAAGGTGCCGTTATCAAGCCGTTAGTTGCCCGCCACGTTGCCGATACTTGAAAATTGATCATAAAAGGGTCGGGTCGGGCAGCTCTGAGCAGGAAATACGTGGTCCAGCCGGACACCGGCGCCCGGCGTAGTCTCAGGTTCTGTGAGCTTTCCGGCGTCCGCTCCCGTGCTGTCCGACGTCCGCCGCGCGCTGGCGGTCTTTGCCCATCCGGACGATGTCGACTTCGGCTGCACAGGCACGATTGCCGGCTGGGTGGACGAGGGCGTCGAGGTCGCCTATCTGATCATCACCCGTGGCGACGCCGGCGGCTTCGACGACACCGACCGGGCCGAGATGCCCCGGCTGCGCGAGGCCGAACAGCGGGCCGCGGCCGCCATTGCGGGCGTGCGGCAGGTCGACTTCCTCGACGGGTACCCCGACGGAACACTGACCTCGACGCCGGCGCTGCGCCGGGACATCGCCGCGGCCATCCGCCGGTTCCGACCCGACCGGGTGTTGACCAGCTCTCCGCTGCGCCGCTGGGACCTGCTGGCCGGGCCGAGCCACCCCGACCACCTGGCGGTCGGGGAGGCCACCACCTGCGCCATCTATCCGGACGCGCGCAACCCGTTCGCGTTCCCGGAGCTGCTGGCCCAGGGGCTGGAGCCGTGGGTGGTCCGGGAGGTCTGGTACGCCGGCGGCCCCGCCCCGGATCACGCCGTCGACATCACCGACCGGTACGACCGCAAGGTGGCCGCGATGCGCGCCCACCACTCACAGACCGGTCACCTGGACGTGCCGGCCTGGATCCACGACCGGCTCGCCGAGGTCGCCGCCGACGCGGGGCTGCCGCCGGGCCGGCTGGCCGAGGCGTTCACGGTGCTGCGGACCACCTGAGCAGGGTCACACGAGCCGGCGGTCCGCCGCCCATCGCGAGAGTTCGTAGCGGTTGGACATCTGGAGCTTGCGCAGCACGTTCGACACGTGCGTCTCCACGGTCTTGATGGAGATGTACAGCTCCTTCGCGATCTCCTTGTACGCGTACCCCCGGGCGAGCAGCCGCAGCACCTCCCGCTCCCGGTTGGTGAGCTGGTCCAGCTCCGGATCGGCCACCGGGGCGTCCGGCCGGGCCGCGAAGGCGTCCAGCACGAACCCGGCCAGCCGCGGGCTGAACACCGCGTCACCGTCGGCCACCCGACGGATCGCCGCCGCCAGCTCGTCCGGCGAGATGGTCTTGGTGACGTAACCCCGGGCACCGGCGCGGATCAGCCCGATCACGTCCTCCGCCGCGTCGGAGACGCTCAGCGCCAGGAACTTCACCTGCGGATGGCTACGCCGCATCGCCTCCAGCACCGCGCGTCCGCCGCCGTCGGGCATGTGCACGTCGAGCAGCACCACGTCCGGTCCGGTCGCGGCGATCCGGGTGACCGCCTCGGCCACCGTGCTCGCCTCGCCCACCACCTCGACGTGGGCGCCCAGCTCCGCGCGCACCCCGGCCCGGAACATGGCGTGGTCGTCCACCAGGAACACCCGCAACCGCTCGGGGCGGGCCTCCGCCGGGTCGAGGTGCTCCATCGACTGCTCAGCCATGGTCATCTGTTCCTCTCCGCTGCGGACGAGTCCCGGGAGATCGGCAGGATCAACCGGACCTCGGTCCCCTCCCCCGGGCCGGACCGGATCTCGGCCCGTCCGCCGTGCCGCTTCATCCGCCCGATGATCGAGCCGCGTACGCCGTGCCGGTGGTCCTCCACGGTATCCGGGTCGAAGCCCGCTCCCCGGTCCCGGACAAAGACGCTGACCTGATCGGGCTCCACCTCGGCGTAGAGCGACACGGTCTGCACCCCCGCGTGCCGGGCCGCGTTCACCAGCGCCTCCCGCGCGGCGGCGACCAACGCGTCGACCCGCTCGTCGTTCTCCCGGTCACCGACCACCACCGCCTCCACCGTGATCGCGAAGGTGTCCTCGACCTCGGCCGCGGCCTGCTCCAGCGCCGCCGCGAGGCGCTCGTTCGGCGACGCGGTGGGCTTGTAGAGCCAGTTGCGCAGCGAACGTTCCTGCCCCCGGGCCAGCCGCTGCACCGTCTTGACGTCGGCGGCGTTGCGCTGGATCAGGGCCAACGTGTGCAGCACCTGGTCGTGCACCATGGCGGCCAGCTCGGCCCGTTCCTGCTCCCGGATGCGCCCCTCGCGCTCCGAGCGGAGCTGGTTGTACGTCCGCCAGAGCACCGGCGCCGCGACCACCCCGACCCCGGCCAGCCCGACCAGCGCGAAGATGACCCCGTTGATCACGGCGTCGAAGTTCTGTGCCGGCGAGTAGACCGCCGCGACGCCGATGATGCCGACCGCGACCAGCACCCCACCGCCGATGAACCGCAGCACGAAGGCCCGCCGGTCGCTCTCCTCGACCACCGCGCCGAGCCACGGCACCGGCATCGTGTCGCCCCAGCGCCGCCGCCGCTCGGGCGCGGACTGGTGCCAGATGACTCCGGCGCCGACCGCGATGATGGCCACCAGCCAGCCGGCGGTGCCCGCCGCGCCGACCGAGTCGAAGACCATCACCTGGATCAGCAGGACCCCGAGGCCGATCCCCACGAACGGCAGGAGCTGGGCCACGTCCCGCCGGGGCGGCACCGCGGTGTCACCGGGCCGCAGCGGCACCACCGCCCAGAAGGCCGCGTAGAGGAGCAGGCCGAGCCCGCTCAGCCCGAGCAGCACCATGAACGCGACCCGCACCCGCAGCACCGAGATGCCGAGGTGGTCGGCGATGCCGGCGGCGACGCCGGCGGCCATCCGGTGCTCGGGGGCGCGGTAGAGGCGTGGAGGCGGGGTCGCGATGCTGATCGGAGGCTCCCGGGTCATGGGTGGCGGGTCGGGCGAGGTCGGTGAATCCGATCGTCACACGCTGCGGGGTACCGCGACCACGGGGACGCCCCCGACATTCCGGCCGCCCGGATCTCAGGGTGGGGTCAGGGTCGGGTCCTGAGGTCGCTCGGGCGAACCTGGCAGCAGGATCGAGGCATGACCGAGGAAGCTGCCCCGCCGCCCCGACCCGGGTCGGCACAGCCGGGCGGTTCATCACCGCCCTCACCAGCCGCGATACCCGCCGGCTGGGCCGAGGCGACCCCGTTCGGCCCGCCCACCGGCGCCACCACCGGGTTCGACCCCGGCCCGGCCGCCGACCCCACACCGGGGGCTGCGGGCAGCGCGGGCTACGGGCCTGGCGCCGGCTACGGGGCCGGCAGCGCCGGCTACGGGCCCGGCGCCGGCTACGCGGCGGGCACCGGCTACGGGCCGGGCGGGACCGGGG
>NZ_RCVJ01000168.1 GCF_003667505.1 Micromonospora sp. BL4 | reverse complement strand
CCCCCGGCCCGGCTCGCGGTTGATCATGAGGTTAGCGGGAACAATTCGGGCATACTGCATCGCTAACCTCATGATCAACAGGTTTTGCGTGCAAGATCGCGCGGTCCTGGTTGTCGTGGTGTCGGGAGTGCCCTTGGGCACTACGTCCTGCGTCGAGCGCGAGGGGTGCGTGGGTCAGGCAGGGGTGGGGGTCCAGCGGCGGAGTTCGCGCTTGGCCAGGGAGGAGCGGTGGACCTCATCGGGGCCGTCGGCGAGGCGCAGGGTGCGGGTCTGCGCCCACAGGGCGGCCAGCGGCGTGTCCTGGCTGACGCCGGCCCCGCCGTACCCCTGGATGGCCTTGTCGATCACCCATTCCGCCATCGCCGGGGTGCCGATCTTGATGGCCTGGATCTCGGTGTGCGCGCCCTTGTTGCCGACGGTGTCCATCAGCCAGGCCGTCTTGAGCACCAGCAGGCGGGACTGTTCGATGCGCACCCGCGACTCGGCGATCCACTCCCGCACCACGCCCTGCTCCGCGAGGGGACGGCCGAACGCGATCCGCTCGTTGGCCCGGCGGCACAGCAGCTCCAACGCCCGCTCGGCCATTCCGATCAGCCGCATGCAGTGGTGGATCCGGCCGGGGCCCAGCCGGGCCTGGGCGATGGCGAAGCCGGTGCCCTCGGCGCCGATCAGATTTTCCGCCGGCACCCGGACGTCGGTGAAGTCGATCTCGGCGTGCCCGCCGTGCGAACCGTCGGTGTAGCCGAAGACGGTCATGCCCCGGCGCACGGTCACGCCCGGGGTGTCCCGGGGGACCAGGACCATGCTCTGCTGGCGGTGCCGGTCGGCGCCGGGGTCGGTCTTGCCCATCACGATGAAGATCTCGCACCGCGGGTCCATCGCACCGGACGACCACCACTTGCGACCGTTGATGACGTACTCGTCGCCGTCCCGGACGATCCGGGTGGCGATGTTGGTGGCGTCGGAGGACGCGACGTCCGGCTCGGTCATGCAGAACGCGGAGCGGATCTCGCCCTCCAGCAGCGGCATCAGCCAGCGCTCCCGCTGCGCCTGCGAGCCGAACTCGGCCAGCAGCTCCATGTTGCCGGTGTCCGGCGCCGCGCAGTTGACGGCCTCCGGCGCCAGGTGCGGGCTGCGCCCGGTCAGCTCGGCGAGCGGAGCGTACTGGAGGTTGGTCAGGCCCGCGCCGTAGCGCGGGTCGGGCAGGAAGAGGTTCCACAGGCCGCGCTTGCGGGCCTCCGCCTTCAGCTCGGCCAGCACCGGGGTACGCGACCACGGGTCGCCGGCGGCCACCTGCTCGGCGTGCACCGCCTCGGCCGGATAGACGTGGTCGGTCAGGAACCGGGTCAGCTCGTCGCGCAGCTCCTCGGTCCGGGCGTCGTACGAGAAGTCCATCACCGCTCCCTGGCGGCGGTCAGCCCGTGCGCGACCAGCGGTGCCACCATCTCGCCGATCCGGTCGAAGCCCTCGCCGAGCGTCTGCCCGAGCGTGTGGCGGTAGTGGATGCCCTCGCAGATGACCGCGAGCTTGAAACAGCCGAGCGCCACGTGCCAGTGCAGCGGCCCGACGTCGACGTCGCTGCGCCCGGCGTACCGGTCGATCAGCTCGGTGCCCGTGGGGAAGCCGGCGCGCGGGCCGAGGCCGTCGGCCACCGGGTTGCCGGCGGCCGTCTCGCTGCCGCCGAGCACGTCCCAGTACGTCAGCAGCAGCCCCAGGTCGGCGAGGGGGTCACCGAGGGTGGCCATCTCCCAGTCCAGCACCGCGTGCACGGCCACCGGGTCGGCCGAGGCGAGGAGGTTGTCCAAGCGGTAGTCGCCGTGCACGACGCGGCCGGCGTTCGCGCCCTCCGGCGCGGTGGCGGCGAGCAGGTCGCGCAGTTCGTCGATGCCGGGCAGGGGGCGGCTGCGGGAGCGGTCGAGCTGCCCGGCCCACCGGCGGACCTGCCGGGCCAGGTAGCCCTCGGGACGGCCGAAGTCGCCCAGCCCGACCGCGGCCGGCTCGACGGTGTGCAGTGCCGCGAGAGTGTCCATCATCGCCATGGCCAGCGCGCGGCGTCGCTCGTCGCCCAGCGGGTCGGTCTGCGCGCGGGTGCGGAACACCTCGCCGGGCATCCGTTCCATCAGGTAGAACGGCGCGCCGATGACCTCGGGCTCGGTGCAGAGCAGCAGGGCGCCCGGCACCGGCACCTCGGTCGGCGCCAGCGCCGAGATGACCCGGAACTCGCGGGCCATGTCGTGCGCGGTCGCCAGCACGTGCCCGAGCGGCGGCCGGCGCAGCACGACCTCCCGGTCGCCGAGGTGCAGCAGGTAGGTGAGGTTGGACTTGCCGCCCGCGATCAGCTGGGCCCGCAGCGGCCCGGTGGCCAGGTCGGGGCGGTGTTCCGCCAGGTAGCCGGCGAGCCGGTCCAGGTCCAGACCGGCGGGGGACGCCGGAAGGGCCCCCGGCCGGAGCGCATCGACGGCCGGATCGGTCATTCGACTAGTTGATGGCAGCCCGCTCACGTTGTCAAGGTCAGATTTTCCCCTCGGGACATGCCTCTGCAACAGGGACGAAATGGCCAACGCCCAGGCTGTGACCAGCCTGCCGGCGGTCGCCGGCCCGCCGAGCGGAGGGACAGACATGTTGCTGCGAGTTCGGGTCACCCTGCCGGACCGTCCGGGCACCCTCGGCCAGGTCGCCCGTACGTTGGGCGTGTCCGGCGCGGACATCGTCCAGGTGGTCGTCCTGGAGCGGCTCGGCGGGCGCGCGGTGGACGACTTCACGGTGGTCTGGCCGGGCGCGGCCCGGGTGGAGCGGCTGCTGGCCGGCCTCGCGGCGATCCCGGGCGTACGGGTCGACGGCGTGTGGCGGGCGATCGGCGCGCCCACCACCACCGGTCAGGACGCGGAGCTGCTGGCCCAGGTCGCGGCGAACCCGGCCGACGGGCTGGCCACGCTGGTCGACGCGGTACCCGGGCTGCTGGCGGCGGACTGGGCCGTCGCCGCCGTGGTGCCGGTGGACTGGGCATCGCGCGCCGGGGGCACCGGTGCGGCGACCGTCGGGCACGCCAGCTGGCGGGCCCCCGTACCGCTGCGGTTGCCGGAGGTGACCCCGCTGCGCGGCCGGTCGATGACCACCCCCGACGGCACCCACCACGCGATCGCGCCGTTCGGCCGGGCCGGCCTGGTGCTGGTGGTGGCCCGCGAGCAGAGCGACACCCTCTCGGCCGCCGCGTTCCACAGCACCGAGGTGGACCGGCTCACCCAGCTCGTCCGGGCCAGCGCGGTGATTCTCGGGGACCGGCTGGACCTGGTCGGCGCCCCCCCGGTGGTCGCCGGCCCCTGAGCGGCGGCCGGAGGAGTTCCCGGGCCGTCACCGGCGAGCAACCGGGCGGCAACAGCCGGGGACGAGGCTCGTAGCGGGGAAGGGAGCCAACCATGACGTTGTGGCGGATCCGAGCGACCGTGGACGACCGGCCGGGTTACCTGTCGGTCCTCACGGCGAGCCTCGCGCTGCGGGGGGTCAACATCCTCACCGTGCAGGTGCAGCCCACCGAGCGGGGCGCGGTGGACGACTTCCTCGTCGACGCGCCGGACGCGCTCGACGAGACCGAGCTGATCGCCGCCGTCGAGCGGGGTCGGGGCCGGGACTGCTGGGTGGCGCGCAGCGAGGCGCGTGGCCTGGCCGACCAGCCCACCCGGGTGCTCGCTCTGGCCAACCGGCTGGTGCGCGACCCGGACGCGACGGGCGAGGCGCTGTCCACCCTGCTCGGCGCCGACTCGGTCCGCTGGCGGCCCGCGTCGACCAGCGTCGACCGAGGAATCATCGGCGCCAGCATGCTGCTGGCGGACCCGGCGGGCGGCTCGTTCGCGCTGCGCCGGGCCGCGCCCGCCTTCACCCCGGCGGAGTACGCGCGGGCGCAGGCCCTGGTCGAGCTGGCCGCCACCGTGGCGCGCCGAGCGGCCGAACAGGTCACCCTGGTGCTGCCCGACGACGCCGAGCTGGCCGTCCGACCGGCCTGCGCGGACGACCTGTCCGCGGTGCTGGACCTGCACGAGGGGTGCTCGCCGGGCAGCCGGCAGCGGCGCTACCTGAGCGGGGCGGCGCTGCCGCGGCAGGCCCGGTTGCGCCGGCTCCTGGAGCCGAGCCGTGGGCTGACTCTTATCGCCACGGCCACCGACGACGACGGCGCGGAGTCGGTGGTCGCGATGGCGAACCTGCTGGGTGAGGGCGACGAGGCAGAGGTGGCGCTGCTGGTGCGGGACGACTGGCAGCGGCGCGGGCTCGGCTCGGCGTTGCTGCGCCGACTGGCCCGGCACGCCGACCGGGCGGGGTACGCGGCGCTGGTGCTGCACGTCCAGGCGGAGAACACCCCGATGCTGCGTACCCTGCGCCGGCTGAACCGGCCCAGCTCGGCTGAGCGCGACGGCACCCTGCTGAGCCTCACCGTCCCGCTGACGGCCCAGCGGACCAGCACCCTCTCGACGCCTGGCGGATAGGAAGGGGAGGGTGCGTCAACGCGTTGGGGGTTCGCGGTGGCCGGACACGCAGAACCGGTTGCCCTCGGGGTCGGCGAGCACCACGTACGGCGGTTCGGTCGGGTGCGGGTCGGTGGGGTAGTGCCGCCAGTCCACCCGCTGGGCTCCGAGGGCGAGCAGCCGGTCGAGTTCCTCGTCGAGGGTGCGCTCGCCGGCGTCCAGGTCCAGGTGGAGCCGGGGGAACTCCTGCACCGGGCTCTCGCTGAGGTCCATCGCGATGGCCGTGCCCGGCGTTCCGGGCGGCGGCTCCAGCACGATCCAGTCGTCGCCCTCGAACCGGGGCGCCCGCCGGCGGTAGCCGAGGGCGGCGGCCCAGAACGTCGCCGCCCGCTCGGCGTCGGACACGCCCAGCGAGAGCTGCTCAATGATCGCCATCTCTCGACCGTACGCCGGCAGGTCCGGTGTGGAGAGGGGCCCCCTGCCCGGCGTCGGGCGTCGACAAGGGGCCCCTCCGCACCCGCTAGATCAGGTGGTGGGGTAGCTGCTGTAGTCGGGGAAGTTGCCGTAGAGCCGGCTGTCGCCGCCGACCGTGACCGCCTGCACCAGCAGGTCACCGCCGACGAACGCGCCCTTCCAGGAGGCGCCCCGCCCGCCGAACGGCTCGTCGCGGTCGCCTCGTGAGCGTGGCTTGTTGATGCCCACCTTGAACGCCTGGAGGTCGACCGCGAGCTTGCCGGCCTCGTCGGTGTCGTCGCAGGCCAGCGACGCGACCAGCGCGCCGTTGGAGGCGTTCATGGCGGCCAGCAACTCGTCGGTGGTGTCCACCACGACGATCGTGTCGACCGGCCCGAACGGCTCGGCGTGCATCAGCCGGGACCGGCCGGGCGGAGCGAGCAGCACGGACGGCGCCACGTACGCCGAGGTGTCCTGCCCGGGCAGGAACGGCGCGCCGGTCAGCTTGCCCCGGTGCAGCGGCACCGCGCCGCCGCGGACCGCCTCGTCGACCTTGCGGTGCAGCTCCTCGGCCTTGGCGGCGCTGATCAGCGGCCCGAAGTCAAGCTCGGGCAGCGGGTCGCCGGCCCGCCAGGTCTCCTCGACGGCGAGAGGATGCCCGAAGCGAACCGAGCGGACCACCGGCAGGTACATGTCGAGGAACTCGTCCACCAGGTCACGCTGCACGACGAACCGGGGGTACGCGGTGCAGCGCTGCTTGCCGTACTCGAAGCCCTTCTTGAGGTGCGCGGCGAGCAGGTCCCACTGCGAGAAGTTCCAGATGCCCCAGGCGTTGAGGCCCTCCTGCTCGATGAAGTGCCGCTTGTCGCTGTCGAGCAGCGCGGCGGCCACCTTGCCCCCGTTGGAGCGCCCGCCGACGAACGCCACCGCGCCGATCTCCGGTGCCCGGACCAGCACCTCGGACAGCTCCTCGCCGCCGCCGGAGACCAGGGTGGCGGGCAGCCCGGCCCGGCGCATCAGCGCGTGCGCGACGGTCAGGCAGACCGCGCCGCCCTGCGACGGGGTCTTGGCGATGACCGCGTTGCCGGCCAGCAGTTGGACCAGCTCGGCGTGCACGAGGACGCTCATCGGGTAGTTCCACGACGCGATGTTGCTGACCGGGCCGGGCAGCGGCTCGCGGCCCTCGGCGAGCATCCGGTCGATCTCGGCGGCGTACCAGCGGACGCCGTCCAGCGCCCGGTCCACATCGGCGCAGGCCAGCCGCCACGGCTTGCCGATCTCCCAGACCAGCAGCAGCGCGAGCAGGTCGCGGTGGGCGGTGAGCGCGTCCAGCGCCTCGATGACCCGCGCCTTGCGGTCGGCGAGCGGAGTCTGGGCCCAGGCCCGGTGCGCGCTCGCGGCATGTGCGACGGCGGCGCGGGCGGTGTCGGCGTCGAGTCGGGGAAGGTTGATCACGACGGTGTTGTCCACCGGGGTGCGGGACGGCGCGGGGCGGCCGACCGCCCGCCAGTCGCCCTCGACCAGGTTGTGCAGCGTGGTGACGCCGTCGACCTCGGCGCCGAACGCCTCGGGGGTGGCGGCCACCGCGCGGGCGAGTACGTCGGACCACGCGGTGCCTTCGGCGAGTCGTAGTGCCATCGCGTTCTCCTCAGGTTTGACCGGGGAGCGGCGGCGTCGATGGCACCGCTGGTGATCGGTACTGTCCCGCGCCGGGTAGCGGGTCAGCAACAGTACGTTTGTCTGGCTGGCGGTGGTCGTGCCCGAACGAGCCGGCATCCAATGCGGAGGCACGCCGTCCCAGCTGGGGGAATGCCGACAGGTACATCAGTGATCATCGATGATGTGACCTAGCTCCGGGCGTCGTCGACCGGGTTACCCGTCAGTACGGATCAACGCCCGGAGCGGATCAACCCGCCAGCGCGGCCACCACGTCGGCCGTGGTGCAGACCGTGCCAGTCGCCGGAAGACGTAGTCCACCGCGAAGTCGTGCGCGTACGCGTCGAGGCCGCTCATGGCGTCCTGTGGCAGCACCACCCGGTAACCGGTCTCGTCGCCGATCCGGGCGGTCTGCTCCACCCCGAAATTCGTGGCCAGACCGGCCACCACCAGGGTGTCGACACCCCGCTCGCGCAGCGCCGCGTCCAGGCCGGTGTCCTGGAACGCGCCCCAGGTGTGCTTGACGATCTCCAGGTCCCCCGGTTTCGGCGCGACCTCCGGCACCAGCTCGCTGCCGGCCGGCTGTGCGTCGACGCCCGGCCGTTCGGCCCGGACCACCACGACCAGCGCGCCGCCGGCCCGCGCGGCGTCGGCGAGCGTCACGCACCGGGCCACGACCTCCGCGCCGGAGTGCGGGGCGACAGGCTGGGCGACGATCCGCCGCTGGAGGTCGATCAGGACGATGGCGGTACGGGCGGGTTCCAGGGCATCCACGCGGCGACCGTAGCAACGACGGCGACCGGCCACTGTCGACGCCTGGGCGCTTCCCAAGCAGTCCGACGAGCATTACATTGTCGATTATCCATGGGAGCGCTTCCATGGTGGCCACCTCTGATCACACCGCCACCCGTCGCCGGTGGTCGTGCCGCCCGACGCCGTCCCGCGCCGGTGCGACGGCCGGCGCCGCCTCCGACAGGAGACCGCCATGCGCCACCACACCCGGCCGGTCCCCGGCCGCTACCGGCCCCCGGTCACCGATCAACCGTGGCCGCGCCGACTGCTGGCCGCCGACCAGTCCTGGCCGCGCCGGCTGCTGGCCACCACCGACCAACCCTGGCCGCGGCGGCTGCTGGCCACCACCGATCAGCCCTGGCCGCGCCGGCTGCTGGCCGCCGGCGTCGCCCTGCTCATCGGGCTCGCCCTGGCGGTCGCCGCCCCGCCGTCCGGGCCCGCCTCCGCCGCGCCGGCGGCCTTCAACTACGCCGAGGCGTTGCAGAAGTCGCTGCTCTTCTACGAGGCGCAGCAGTCCGGCCGGCTGCCCGACTGGAACCGCGTCTCCTGGCGCGGCGACAGCGCGCTCACCGACGGCGCCGACGCGGGCCTGGACCTCACCGGCGGCTGGTACGACGCCGGCGACCACGTCAAATTCGGCTTCCCGATGGCGTTCAGCGCCACCATGCTCGCCTGGGGCGCGGTCGAGTACCGCAGCGGCTACACCGCCTCCGGGCAGTTGCCGCACCTGCTCAACAACCTGCGCTTCGTCAACGACTACTTCATCAGGGCGCACCCGTCGGCCAACGTCCTGTACGGACAGGTCGGCAAGGGCGACGACGACCACAAGTGGTGGGGCCCGGCCGAGGTGCTACCGATGGCGCGGCCCGCGTACAAGATCGATGCGAGCTGTGGCGGCGCGGACCTGGCGGGGGAGACGGCGGCCGCGATGGCCGCCTCCTCGATGGTGTTCCGGCCCACCGACGCGGCCTACGCCGACCGGTTGCTCGGGCACGCCCGGCAGCTCTACACGTTCGCCGACACGGTGCGGAAGTCCTACCACGAGTGCATCACCGACGCGACCAGCTTCTACCGCTCCTGGAGCGGCTGGCAGGACGAGCTGGTCTGGGCCGCGATCTGGCTGCACCGGGCCACCGGCGAGGCCAGCTACCTGGCCAAGGCCGAGAGCGAGTACGACAAGCTGGGCACCGAGAACCAGTCCACCACCCGCTCCTACAAGTGGACCATCGCCTGGGACAACAAGCAGTTCGGCGCGTACGTGCTGCTGGCCAACCTGACCGGCAAGCAGAAGTACGTCGACGACGCCAACCGCTGGCTGGACTACTGGACCGTCGGAGTGGACGGACAGCGCGTGCCGTACTCGCCCGGCGGGATGGCGGTGCTCGACTCCTGGGGCGCCCTGCGCTACGCCGCCAACACCTCCTTCGCCGCGCTGGTCTACAGCGACAGGACCACCGATACGACGCGTAAGGCGCGCTACCACGACTTCGCCGTCCGGCAGATCAACTACGCGCTCGGCGACAACCCGCGCAACTCCAGCTACGTCATCGGCTTCGGCGCCAACGCACCGCGGAACCCGCACCACCGCACCGCGCACGGCTCCTGGTGGGACAGCCAGACCGTGCCCGTCGAGACCCGGCACACCCTCTACGGCGCGCTGGTCGGCGGGCCGTCCGCGGCCAACGACGCGTACACCGACAGTCGGTCGGACTACGTGATGAACGAGGTGGCCACCGACTACAACGCCGGCTTCACCTCCGCGCTGGTCCGGCTCACCTCCGAGTACGGCGGCACACCGCTGGCCAACTTCCCGGTCGCCGAGACGCCGGACCTCGACGAGCTGACCGTGGAGACCACGGTGATGCAGGCCGAGCCGAGGGCCACCGGGCTCAAGGTGATGATCTACAACAAGTCGGCGTTCCCGGCCCGCGCGCTGACCGACGGCCGGTTCCGGTACTACTTCCGGCCCGACGGCACCGGCGGAGTGCAGGTCACCGCCGGCTACACCCAGGGCTGCCCGTCCCCGACCACGGCGCGGCAGCTCAGCGGCGACATCTGGTACGTCGAGGTGGACTGCACCGGGCACACCATCGCCCCGGCCGGCCAGTCGCAACACCGGATGGAGGTCCAGTTCAAGATCGGAGTGCCGGAGGGCGGCACCTGGGACCCGACCAACGACCCGTCGTACCAGGCGACCGCCGGGCCGAACCGGAAGGTGCCGCTCTACTCCGGCGCCACCCGCGTCTGGGGCGACGAACCGGGGCCGGTCGTGCCGGACACCACCGCGCCCAGCCCGCCCGGCACCCCGGTCGCCTCGGCGGTCACCGCCACCGGGCTCACCCTGAGCTGGGCGGCGTCGACCGACAACGTCGGCGTCACCGGGTACCGGGTCCACCGGGAGGCCGGCGCCACCGACCCCCTCGTCGGTTCGTCGACCGGCGCCACGCTGGCGGTGTCCGGGCTGACCGCCTCGACGGCGTACCAGTTCTACGTGGTGGCCGTGGACGCGGCCGGCAACACCTCCGCGGCGTCCGCGCCGGTCACGGTGACCACCGCGCCCCCGCCGGTCACCGGCGCCTGCACGGTGGGGTACGCCACCAACGACTGGAGCACCGGCTTCACCGCCGCCGTGACGATCACGAACACCGGTACCACCGCGATCAACGGGTGGACGCTGCGGTTCAGCTTCCCCGGCGGGCAGACCGTCAGCCAGGGCTGGTCGGCGACGGTCACGCAGGCCGGCACGGCGGTGACCGCGACCGGCCTCTCCTACAACGGCACCCTGGCGCCGGGGGCGTCAGTGAGCTTCGGTTTCAACGGCACGCACACCGGCAGCAACCCGCGACCGACGGCCTTCACCGTGAACGGGGTCGCCTGCGCCCTCGGCTGACGCCCGCCGCGTCGAGATCTTGGACAGTTACCGTTCGCGCGGAACGGTAACTGTCCAAGATCAGCCGCGCGGAACCGCGCTCCGGGGCGGTGCCGGGGTCCAGCCGGCTGCCATGAGGGCGCGGCGGATCGCCTCGGCCACCTCGTCGGGACGGGCGCGGACCAGCCACGCCGGAAACCGCAGGATCCGGTCGCCGCTGGTCCAGACATCGTTCTGCCGGCGCATGTCGGCCGCCCACTGCCGGACGTCCATGTGGTGCGCGCCGTCGATCTCCGCCTGCACCCGCCACTCCCGCCAGTACGCGTCCAGCCAGCGGATCCGGCCCGCCGCGTCGACCCGGTGTTCCTGCAGGGTCGGAACGGGCAGCCGGTGCCGGCGGCAGAGCCGCACGAAGTCGATCTCGGAGAGCGCCTGCGCGCCGCCCGCGATGTCGCTGACCGTCTGCCGGATCAGCCGACGGCGGGGCGCCCGGGGCAGGACGTCGAGCACCTCGCCCAGCTCCTCGGGCAGCACCCGCCGCTGCTGACAGCCGGCCGCCAGCAGCGACTGTGCCTCGTCCACGCCGTTCGCCCAGCCCGCCGCGTCCACCAGCGCCCGCGCCGTCGTGGTGCGCGGCGGCCGGGCCCGCTGGACGTGCGCCGGCGGCAGGATCGACGCCCGGTGCACCCGGACCGCGGGCATGTCGATCGGCAGCCGTCGCAGGGTCGTCCGCGCGGCCCGGCGGGCGGCCGGCACCAGCACGTGCAAAGGATCTCGCCGCAGTCCGCGTACCCCGGCCTCGGTGGCGGCGGTGACACCGGCCAGCACCGCACCCGGACCGACGGTCAGCACCGCCACCCAGAGCTGCTGGTCGCGGGTGAGTCGACCGTTGCCGGTGAGGACGATCCCCCGGCAGATCGACCGCCAGCGACCGGAGCGGATCCGGCCGCGCACCACGCCCTCGCTCAACAGCCCGGTGGCCTGCGCGGTGGTGAGGACGCCCGACTGCTCGAAAGCGAGCCAGTCGAGCTCGGCGGCGTCGTCGGCGGGCAGCATTCCCGGGAGTCTGGCCGCCGCGCGACCATCCTGCGACCAGATCTTGGACAGTTACCGTTCGGGCGGAACGGTAACTGTCCAAGATCTGGAGCCGCGCGGCGAGGGATAACCCGGCGGGATTCGGGGCAAGCCAGCGTGGTGCGGGAATTGCTGACCGTCGGGCACGGGACAGCCGACCGGGTGCGGCTGGGGGAGTTGCTGACCGGGGCCGGCGTGGCCCTGGTGGTGGACGTGCGGCGGTACCCCGCCAGCCGCACCAACCCGGACGTCCGGCGGGAGGAACTTGAGCGGTGGCTGCCCGAGTACGGGATCGACTACCGCTGGGAGCCGCGGCTCGGTGGCCGCCGGCACGTCCCGGCCGGCGAGCCGGAGCCGGACACCTGGTGGACGGTCGCGGCATTCCGGGCGTACGCCGCGTACACCCGCACGTCCGAGTTCGACGCGGCGCTGACCGAGGTGCTGGCCGACGCGGCCCGGCGGACCACCGCGGTCATGTGCAGCGAGAGCCTCTGGTGGCGCTGCCACCGCCGGCTCGTCGCCGACGCCGCGGTGCTGGGTCGCGGCACGCCCGTCGCGCACCTGATGCCGGACGGACGGCTCAGCCCGCACCGCGCGGCCGAGGGCGCCCGCCGGCTCCCCGACGGTCACCTGTGCTGGGACGGTTGAGGCGTCCGGCCGACGCGGGACGGCTCAGTCCACGAGGTCGTCGGCGAGCAGGTCCATCAACAGGCCGTCGTGCCAGCGGCCGTCCGCGCCGCGCTCATAGCGGCGCAGCACCCCCACCGGCCGGAAACCAACCTTGGCGTACGCGCGGATGGCGGCGCTGTTCGCCGCGGCCGGGTCGATGGTGAACCGGTGGTGGCCGTACTCCTCGATGAGGTGCCGGGCCAGGGTGCGGATGGCGTCCACGCCGAGCCCGGCGCCGCGTACCGCCGGGTCGAGGAAGATGTCCAGGCTGGCGTGCCGGTAGTCCGGGTCCGGCTCGGTGTAGAACTGGATCGCGCCGATCACGCGGCCGTCGTGCTCGATGGCGTACAGGGTCAGCTCGTCGTCGGCCAGGTCGGCGCGAACGGACTCGGCCAGGTCGTCGCCGCCCCGCCACCACCGGCGTACCTCCGGATGGGCCCGGATCGCCGCGAGGGCCGGCACGTCCGCGACCATCGCCGGTCGCAGGGTCACCGCCCGCCCTCGCAGCATCGGCTCAGCCCCGGATCTCGCCGTGCTCGACGCAGACCGCCGACCAGCCGACCGGCAGCACCTGCACCTTCATCCGACGGCGGCAGCGGTGGCAGTACCGGGGCGGCTCCAGCTCGCGGGCCGACGCGCAGCCCGGGTGGGCGGTGCCGGCCGGCGCCGGGTCACCGCACCGGTCGCACCACAACTCCGTCGTCGTCATGGCCGTCACAGCGTGGCGGAGAGGGCCTTGACCGGCATCTTCAGCTCGTCCAGCAGGTCCAGGTCGGCGGTCGCCGGCCGGCCCAGCGTGGTCAGGTAGTTGCCGACGATCACCGCGTTGATGCCGCCGAGCAGACCATCGCGGGTGCCCAGGTCACCGAGGGTGATCTCCCGGCCGCCCGCGTACCGCAGGATGGTGCGCGGCATCGCCAGCCGGAACGCGGCGATGGCCCGCAGCGCGTCCTTGCCCTCCACCACCGGACGGTCACCCAGCGGGGTGCCGGGCCGGGGGTTGAGGAAGTTCAGCGGCACCTCGTGCGGGTTCAGCTCGGCGAGCTGCGCGGCGAACTCCGCCCGCTGCTCGACGGTCTCGCCGAGGCCGAGGATGCCGCCGCAGCACACCTCCATGCCGGAGTCGCGGACCATCCGCAGCGTCTCCCAGCGCTCCTCCCAGGAGTGCGTGGTGACCACGTTGGGGAAGTACGACCGGCAGGTCTCCAGGTTGTGGTTGTAGCGGTGCACGCCCATGTCGACCAGGTCGTCGACCTGCTCCTGCGAGAGCATGCCCAGCGACGCGGCGACCTGGATGTCGACCTCGGCCTTGATGGCGGCGACGCCCTCACGCATCTGCTTCATCAGCCGGGCGTCCGGGCCACGGACGGCGGCCACGATGCAGAACTCGGTGGCCCCGGTCTTCGCGGTCTGCTTCGCCGCCTCGACCAGGGACGGGATGTCCAGCCAGACCGAGCGCACCGGGGACGTGAACAGGCCGGACTGCGAGCAGAAGTGGCAGTCCTCCGGGCAACCGCCCGTCTTCAGCGAGACGATCCCCTCGACCTCGACCTCCGGACCACACCACCGCATCCGCACGTCGTGCGCGAGCTGGAGGGCGGCGGGCAGGTGCTCGTCGGGCAGGTTCAGCACGGCGAGGACGCCGGCCTCATCGAGGCCGACACCGTCACCCAGGACCTGCGTCCGGGCCTGGTCGAGGATCTCTGGCATGGCTCGTACCCTACAAGGCCTCCCGATCAGCGGGAACGGGCCGCCGTCCGGTGGAGCGGGGCGGCCGGTGTGGTCGGGCTCCGGCGGTGGCAGCGGTCGTCGCAACGGACAGCCGTGAAGCTGGAGTTCGGTTCAGGTCGACCTCGCGTACCGAGTGGATCCGTCGGGCCGGTGGTGGCGGGTGGTAATTTCGCCCGGCGGGAGTCGGCGTGACCGGCGCGGACGGCGGCGAAGGGGTGACGGTGGCGGACTGGCTGGCGGCGCTCGACCGCCGTGCGCAGTTGCGGGCGAAGGCCGGGCTGACCCGGCGGCTGCACCCGCGTCCGGCCGCCGACGGCATGACCGATCTGGCCGGCAACGACTACCTGGGTCTGGCCACGCACCCGGAGGTCATCGGCGCCGCCGCGGCGGCGCTGTCGGCGTACGGGCTGGGGGCCACCGGGTCGCGCCTCGTCCGCGGCTCCACCGACGCGCACCAGGCGCTGGAGGACGAGCTGGCGCAGTGGCTGGGCACCGACCGCTCGCTCGTCTTCTCCTCCGGCTACCTGGCGAACCTGGGTGCGTTGCGTGCCCTCGTCCAACCCCGCACGCTGCTCGTTTCCGACGCGCACAACCACGCGTCCCTGATCGACGGCTGCCGGATCTCCGGGGCGGAGACCGTGGTCACCGCCCACGCCGACGTGACGGCGGTGGCCGCCGCGCTCGCGGTGGCCCCGGGCCGACCGGCGGTGGTGGTCACCGAGTCGGTCTTCTCCGTCGACGGCGATCTCGCCCCGCTGGCCCAGCTGCACGCGGTGGCCCGCCGCTACGGGGCGCTGCTGCTGGTCGACGACGCGCACGCGCTCGGCGTGACCGGTCCGGCCGGCGCCGGGGCGGTCGCCGCCGCCGGGCTCGCCGGGGAACCGGACGTGGTGGTCACCGCGACCCTGTCCAAGGCGCTCGGTGGCGCGGGCGGGGTGGTCGCCGGCCCGGCCGAGTTCGTCCGGCACCTGGTCGAGACGGGCCGTACGTTCATCTTCGACACCGCGTTGCCGCCGGCGGTCGCCGCGGGTGTGCACGCCGCGCTGCGGCTGGCCCGGGGCGGTGACGACCTGCGGGCCGAACTGGCCGAGCGGGTGGCGCTGGCGGTCGACCGGCTGCGTGCGGCGGGGTTGACCGTCTCCGCGCCGGACGCGGCCGTGATCTCGGTGACCGCTCCCGGGCCGGAGGCGGCGACGACCTGGGCCGCCGACTGCCGGGACCGGGGTGTCGCGGTGGGCTGCTTCCGGCCGCCGTCCACGCCGGACAACCGTTCCCGGCTACGGCTCACGGTCAGTGCCGGGGTGTCCCGGCCGGCCTTCGAGCGGGCGCTGGACGTCATCGTCGAGACCGCCCCGTGAGCGCGAGGAGTGAGCCGGTGTTGCGAGCCCCGCAGTCGCGAGCAAAGGTCACCCCGTGAGCGCGAGGAGTGAGCCGGTGTTGCGAGCCCCGCAGTCGCGAACTGAGCTGGTCCCGTGAGCGCGAGGAGTGAGCCGGTGTTGCGAGCCCCGCAGTCGCGAACTGAGCTGGTCCCGTGAGCGCGAGGAGTGAGCCGGTGTTGCGAGCCCCGCAGTCGCGAACTGAGCTGACCCCGTGAGCGCGTGGCAGGGGGTGGTGCTGGTCACCGGCACCGACACCGAGGTCGGCAAGACCGTGGTGACCGCGGCGATCACCGCCGCCGCGCAGGCCGCCGGCCTGCGGGTGGCCGTGGTCAAACCGGGCCAGACCGGTACGGCCAGCGGTGAACCCGGGGACGTGGAGGCGGTGAACCGGCTGGCCGCCCCGCTCACCGGCCGTACCCTGGCCAGCTATCCGGACCCGCTCGCCCCGCTGGCTGCCGCCCGGGTCGCCGAGCTGCCGCCGCTGGAGCTGTACACCGCCGTGGACGCGGTCCGTGACGAGACCGACAAGCACGATCTGGTGCTGGTCGAGGGTGCCGGTGGGCTGCTGGTTCCGATGGGGCTGCGTCCGTCCGGTGAGCCGTGGACGATGGCGGACCTGGCGGTGTCGCTCGGCGCGCCCGCCGTGGTGGTCGCCCGTGCCGGGCTGGGCACCCTCAATCACACCGCGTTGACCCTGGAGGCGCTGGACCGCCGGGCCGTGCCGGCCGGTGTGGTCATCGGCGCCTGGCCGACCACGCCAGAGCTGGTGCACTGGACCAATCTCACCGACCTGGTGCCGAACCTGCTCGGCGCGGTGCCCGCCGGTGCCGGGGCGATGGATCCGGGTGTGTTCCGGCGCTCCGCGCCGGGGTGGCTGACCCCGTCCCTGCACGGCGTGCTCGACGACTGGCGTGCCTGGGCCGAGGAGATCGGCTGAACACCTGACTTTCGTCAGTGTCCGCGCAGGTCGGGCGTGGGTAGCCTGACCGCCGTGAGGATGGCGAGGTGGCGGGCGGATGGGCCGGCGCGGCGGCGGGGTCTGCCGGACGCGTTGCTCTGGGCGGTGCTCGCCGCCCCGATCGGGTACGCCAGGCTGACCCCGCCGCATCCGCGGCACAACCTGGAGTTGCTGGTCGGTGGGCTGACGGTGCTGGCCGTGGCGGTGGCGCTGGGTCGGCGTCGGCCGCTGGTCGGCCTGCTGCTGGTGGTGCTCGGGTCACTGGTCGACGGCAACTTCGTGTTCGCCATCCCGGTGTTCAGTTATCTGACCGGACGGCGCAGCGCCTCGTCGGCTCCGGCGGCCGTGCTGTTCGGCGCGATCGCGGTCGGTGGCACGGTGCTGAACCTGGGGTTGCTCGGTACCGGAGCGGGCACCTGGTTCCTGTTGGCCTCGGTGCTGCTGTTCGCCGGTGTGTTCCCGTGGCTGGTCGGCCGGTACCGCCGGCAGCAGCAGGAGTTGGCCGACGCGGGGGGCCGGCACGCCGACGCGCTGGCGCGGGAGCGGCGCGGTGCCGCCGAGCGGATCCGGTTGCGCGAGCGCGCCCGGATCGCCGAGGAGATGCACGACTCACTCGGCCACGATCTGAGCCTGATCGCGCTGCGCGCCGCCGCGTTGGAGCTCGCCGACGACCTCGACCCCCGGCACCGGGCGGCGGTGGGGGAGCTGCGAACCAGCGTCGCGGCCGCCACGGAACGGCTGCACGGCATCATCGGGGTGCTCCGGGAGGAGGGCGGGCCGGCGGGGCTCCGACCGGCCGGCGAAACCATCGCCGATCTGGTGGACGGGGCTCGGGATGCCGGGATGGCGGTGCGGTTGGACGCTCCGGACGGAGCCGTCGAGCTGCCCGGGATCACCGGCCCGGCCGCGCACGGGGTGGTCCGGGAGGCGCTCACCAACGCGGCCCGGTACGCGCCGGGCGCCCCGGTCACCGTCACGCTCGCCCCCTGCGGGGACGAGGTCGAGGTGCGGGTGCGGAACGGGCCACCACCGGCCGGCCCGCTGCCCAGCCCGCCGTCCTCCGGCAGCGGCCTGCTCGCTCTCGCTGAGCGCGTACGGCTGGCCGGTGGGGTCCTGGACACCGGCCCCCGCCCGGACGGTGGCTTCGCGGTACGGGCCCGGCTGCCGTTGTCCGCCGACCTGGCCGGCGTCGTTCCGTCCGAACAGTGGTCGGCGGCGGTGGACGGGCCCGGTGCGGCGACCGACGGTGGTCCGGTCGACGGTGGTGGCGCGGAGCAGCCGGTCGACGCCGAGCGGCGTTTGCTCGAGGCCCGCCGCCGGGTACGACGCAGCCTGCTGACCGCGCTCGCCGCCCCGGCCGGGCTGGCGTTGGCCCTGTCGCTGGTCTACTACTCGTTCGCCACGGCCGGAACGGTGCTGGACGAGTCGTCGTTCGACCGGATGCGGCCGGGCACGGCGCGTACCGACCTGGCCGGGTTGCCCCGTCGGGCGCTTCCCCCGCCGGTCGGTGCGGAGGAGGCCGGCTGCGAGTGGTACACGGACGGCAACTTCCCCCTCGCCGAGCCGACCTGGCGGCTCTGTTTCACCGATGGCCGGTTGGTCAGCAAGGAGCGGATCGCAGGATGACCGTCGAGACTTTCACCGCCACGCCGGTTCGGGTGGTCCTCGCCGACGACGAGGCGATGATCCGGGCCGGCGTCCGCGCCATTCTCGCCGCCGACCCGGGCATCGAGGTGGTCGCCGAGGCCGGTGACGGGCGGGCGGCGGTGGAACTGGTCCGCGCGCACCGGCCCCGGGTGGCGCTGCTGGACATCCGGATGCCGCGGCTGGACGGGTTGGCCGCGGCGGCCGAGATCCGCCGGGTGGCGCCGGACACCGCCACGCTCATGCTGACCACCTTCGGCGAGGACGATCACGTGGCCCGGGCGCTCGGGCACGGTGCCAGTGGCTTCCTGCTCAAGGCCGGCGACCCCCGCGAGCTGATCGCCGGGGTGCACGCGGTCGCCGAGGGCGGGGCGTACCTGTCGCCGCGGGTGGCCCGCCGGGTGATCGAGCTGGACGCCGGGCGGTTGGCCCGTCGGCCCGCCGCGCGGGACCGGACGGCCGGGCTGACCGAGCGGGAACGGGAGGTGCTGGCCCTGGTCGGGGCGGGTTTGTCCAACGCGGAGATCGCCCGCCGGTTGCACCTGGTGGAGGGCACCGTGAAGAGCTACCTGACCAGCATCTTCACCCGGCTGGACGTCCGTAACCGGGTGCAGGCGGCGATCCTCGCGTACGAGGCGGGGCTGGTCGACGGCTGAGCGGGGGCCCGGAAGCCCCCGCTCGGCACTCAGGCGTCGCGGCGGCGCAGCGCGGCCCGGCCCAGCAGCAGCGCCGCGCCGGCCCATCCGGCGAGGAGCAGCAGCCCGACCGCGCCCGGGTACGGCTCGGTGTCGCCGGCCAGGAAGTGCGTACCGGCCACGCCGGGGAACACGTCGGCGATCCGGTTCAGCACGGCGATGTCCGGCTCCTGGAGTGACAGCGGCACGATCATCAGGGTGGCGAAGAGCACGGTGAGGGTGAGCACCGCGCTGCGCAGGGCCGCGCCGAGGCCCAGCGCGAGCACGCTGACCAGCGCCAGGTAGGTCGCCAGGGCCACGATGTCGGCGATCGTGTCGCCGGCCGGCGCGCGGCCCCACTCGCCGAGCACCGGTCGGGCGATGAGCGCGCCGACGCCGCCGAGCAGCAGCCCGAGGGCGAAGGTGACCGTGCCGGCGACCACGGCCTTGGCCAGCAGCACCCGACCGCGGGACGGGGTGCACTGCAGGGTGGTCCGGATGGTGCCGCTGGTGAACTCGGCGGTGATCGCCAGCAGGCCCAACGCCAGCACCGCGTACTGGGTCAGCTCGACCGAGTCGATCAGCACGCTGCCGACGGCGACGATGCCCCGGTCGTCGGTCGGGTCGTCGTTGGTGTTGTCGTTGGCGGCGTAGATGGCGAGCTGCCCGGCGCTCGCGGCCATCAGCAGCAGCCCGGCCAGCGCCGTCCACCACGTGGTCCGCACCGAGAACAGTTTGGTCCACTCGGCGGCCACCGCGCCGCGGAAGGCGGCCGGGGCGGGACGGGTGTCGGGGAGGGTGCTCGTGCTCATCGTGCTCCGCTTCCGGTCGGGCCGCCGGCGTACTCGACGCTGTCGGCGGTCAACTCCATGAACGCCTGCTCCAGCGACGCGCCGTGCGGGCTCAGCTCGTGCAACCGCACCCCCAGCTCGTACGCCAGGTCACCGACCCGGTCGACGGTGGTCCCGGTGACGGTCAGCTCGTCGGGGCCGGCCGGCTCGACGGTGGCGCCGGTGGCGGCGAGGCGAGTGGCGAGGGTGGCCAGCCCGTCCGGGTGCGGACTGCGGACCCGGACGGCGACGGCGCTGCCGGCGATCACGTCGTCGATCGGCGCGTCGGCGAGCAGCCGTCCCCGGCCGATCACCACGAGCTGGTCGGCGGTGAGCTGCATCTCGCTCATCAGGTGACTGGAGACGAAGACGGTCCGCCCCTGGTCGGCGAGCGAGCGCATCAGCTGCCGCACCCAGCGCACCCCGTCCGGGTCGAGGCCGTTGACCGGCTCGTCGAACATCAGCACCGGCGGGTCGCCGAGCAGCGCGCCGGCGATACCGAGCCGCTGGCCCATGCCGAGGGAGAGGGTCCGGCCCGGCTTGGCGGCGGCGCGCCCGTCCAGCCCGACGGTGTCGAGCACCTCGTCCACGCGGCGAGCCGGGATGCCGTTGCTGCGGGCCATGGCCAGCAGGTGCGCCCGACCGGCCCGGGCGGGGTGGATGGCGCGGGCGTCGAGTAGCGCGCCGACCTCGTGCAGCGGCCGCCGCAGCTCCCGGTACGCCCGGCCGCCGATCAACGCCTGCCCGGCGGTGGGACGGTCCAGGCCGAGGATCATGCGCATGGTGGTGGACTTGCCGGCGCCGTTCGGGCCGAGGAAGCCGGTGACCCGGCCGGGCGCGACGTCGACGGTCAACGCGTCGACCGCGACGGTCGCCCCGAACCGTTTCGTCAACCCACGTAAAGTGATCATGCGATGACGGTAGGCGTGTCGGCCGCCCCCGCACCGCGCCCGAACGGCACCACCCGCCCCTGACTTTCGTCAGGTCGGCGGCGGCGCGGTCACTGGATGTAGTCGGTGAGGAGGGCCGGGGTGAGCCCTGCCCGGTGGATCGCCTTCAGCGCCGCGAGCAGGTCGTCCATCAGTGCCGGCCGGAAGTGCATGAGCAGGACGTCGCCAGGACGTACCACCTTCTCGGGGGTCTGGTAACGAACCTTCCCCTCGTGGACCGTCTCGGTCCAGTGGAGGACCGCCTTCGCGCCGCAGTCGTGTGCGGCCTGCAACGTGGTGGAGTCATGTTCGCCGAACGGTGGGCGGAACAGCGTCGGCCGCTTGCCGAACAGCGCCTCCAGCTTGTCCGCCGCACCGCAGATCTGCTGCTTCTGGTAGCCGTACGAGCGGCCGGCGAGTGAGGTGTGGTTGATGGTGTGGTTCTCGACGACCCCGCCCGCCACCTGGATCTGCCGGAAGTAGACGTCGTGCTCCTCGGCCGCCGGTGAGTTCAGGAACATCGTGACCGGGATGTGGGCCCGCCAGACGAACTCGGCCACCGCGGGCGGACGGGCCAGCCCACCGTCGTCGATGGTGATGAAGGCGACCTTCTGGTCGGTCGGCAGGCGGTGCCAGAACGCGGCCGTACCGGTCGCGGGCAACAGCACCGGTTGCGGTGGTGGCGCCCCTGGAAAGGTCGGCACCTGGGACACGTACCACTCCAAGCTCCCGGGCGCGGGCTTCGCCGTCGGGGACGGCGAGGCCGACGGTGTCGGGGGCGGGGTGGACGGGATCGGCTGGCCCGCGGCGATCTGCCGGGCGTGGGCCGTGTGGCCGGCGCTGGCTGCGCAGGCACTCAGCGCCAGCAGGGCCAGAAGCGTGACGACGACACGGATCCGACGAGCAGGGGTGGCTGACACGCCCGGAAACTTACCGAGGTGATGTCAGGATCCGGTCAGGCGGTGTGCTCCCGAAGAGCGCTGGACGACGAAGGCGTCGGGCATCCGGAAGGTGAGGTTGTCCGGACACCACGGCGGGCGGACCACGGTCGCCCCGTCGAGCAGCGGCCCGGCCTCGGCCACCACCACGGCCGCCTCCATCCGGGCCAGCACGTCGCCGACGCAGCGGTGCGCGCCCGCCCCGAACGCCAGGTGCCGGCGCGATCCCCGCTGGCCCGGGCGGAACTCGTCCGGCGACTCGACGACCGCCGGGTCCCGGCCGGCGCGGGCCAGCCAGAGGACGAGGCTGGTGCCCGCCGCCACCTCGGTCCCGCCCAGCGTGCTGTCCGCCGCCGCCACCCGACGCCAGGTGACGATCGGTGGTTCCAGCCGCAGCCCCTCCTCGACCACGTCGGCCACCGCGACCTCGCCGGTGCGGAGCCCGGCCCGTACCGCGGGTTCACCGGCCAGCCGGTGCAGCAGCAGGGTGAGGAACTGCGAGGTCGTCTCCTGACCGGCGACGAGCAGGAAGAAGAGCGCGCCGACCACGACGTCCGGTGCGTGCCCGGCCGCGCGAAGCTCGGCGGCCAACCCTCCGCCGGTGGCCGCGAAGTCGCGCAGCACACCGTGGAACCGGCCCACCTCGGCGGCGAGCGCCACCTGCCGGTCGGCGTCCAGCGGCGCCCAGAACAGCTCCAGCGCGGCCCGGGCGAATTTCTTGACCGCGTCGACCGGCGCGTCCGGCAGCTCGACCAGTCGGGCCAGCACCAGCAGCGGCAGATCGGCGGCGAGTTCCGCGTAGAGGTCGACCGGTGCGCCGGCGTCGAGCGTGGCGCTCAGCCGGGCCACCCGGTCCCGGACCAGCGCGGTGAGCCAGGGACGCTGGGCGGCGACCCGAGCCGGGTGCAGCGCGTCGGCCACGATCGACCGGATGGCCGGGTGGCTGGCGCCGGAGTTGTTGGCCAGGGTCGGCGGCAGCCGGAACCGGTGCCCGGCGAGCACCCGCAGCGCCGTCACCGGCATCGGGGTCACCGCGTCCAGCGCGTTGTCCGGCCGGTAGGTCACCGGGTCGGCGAGGACCTGGCGGACCAGCGCGTGGCGGGTGACCACCAGATGGCGTACGCCGACGTGGTCGGCCACCGTGGCCACGTCCGGCCAGGGTGCCCCGACCGGGGACACCCAGCTCCGGAACAGCACGTCGACACGCTAGCCGGCAGTTCCCGGCAGGCCGGCCCGCAACTGCCAGACGGTGGTGCGCTTCACCCGGACGCTCTCCAGGGCCTCCGGCACCGGCACGTCGTAGTGCGCCAGCTCGTCGAAGCGGTCCCGGGGCAGGAACGCCCGACCGGGGTCCCCGACGAGCACCAGGGCTCCGGCCCGGGCGGCGCGGAGCAGGAACCGCAGCATCCGGCGGGCCATCGCCTCGCTGTAGAAGGCGTCCCCGGCGAGCACCACCTCGGCGTCCCCGGCGTCGCCGTCGAGGATGTCGCCGAACTCGGCGTCGACGCGTACCCCGTTGGCCTCGGCGTTGAGCGCGACCGCCGCGACGGCCAGTTCGTCCACCTCGACGGCCCGCACGGACGCCGCGCCGGCGCGGGCGGCGGCGATGGCCACCAGCCCGGAGCCGGAGGCGAGGTCGAGCACCCGGCGGCCGGCGACCAGCTCCGGATGGTCGGTGACGTAGCGGGCGAGGGCCTGACCGCCGGCCCAGGCGAAGGCCCAGAACGGCGGCGGCCGGTCGCTGCTGAACTCGCCCTCGGTCAGCTCCCACAGCCCGATCGGCTCGTCCGCCTGGTGCAGCCGCACCTCCGGGACGAAGGCGACCGGGGTGAGCCGGGCGTGCAGCCGGACGAACGTGCTGGAGAGTTCGGACACCTGGAAATTGTCCCAGCGGCCCGGCGGCCGGCGTGTCGCGGGGGAGGAGTGACCGGTTCACCACCGTTGGTGAAAACCCGCCCCGCGCTTGCCGCCCGGTGCGAACACACCCGACTGGTCGGGTCGAGGCCGCGCTCCTAGCGTTGCGGGGTGGGGACGACCGAACGGAGGACGGCGGTGGTGACGGTGTGGCGGTACGCGCTGAGGCTCGGGGTGGTGCTGGCCTGTCTGAGCGGCGTGGAGCTGGTGCTCGCCGCTCCGGCGCAGGCGGCGTTCACCACCGAGCTGAGTGGGCTGCCGGCCCGGTTCACCGCCGGCGACCAGGTGCGCACGGTCTCGGCGGTGGTCTCCCGGACGGACCGGCGCGGTGGATGCGTGAAGGTGCGCTGGTCGATGGTGCTCAGCGTGCAGGGCATCCGACTCGACCAGGTGAAGATGGACCGGGTGGAGGAGACCGGCGACTTCCCGCTGGAGATCCAGACCGACGGCGACGTGGCCCGGTTGACCGACCGGCAACTCGACCCCGGGACGCTCTGCCCGAACCGCACGGTCACCGCCCGCTACCGGTTGGCCTTCGCCGAGGACGCCACCGACGGACGGGTCACCCTCGCCGCGGAGGCGTACGACGCGAACCTGCGCCTGTTGGCCCGGCAGACGGCCACCCGCTCGGTGGTGGGAGCGGGCGGCACTCCGAGCGCGGCGGCGAAGCCGACCGTGACGGCGGCGCCCAGCGACCCGGCGATCGCGGCGGAAGAGGAGAGTGCGGAGCCGGTCGACGACCAACCGGTGGACGCCGCGCCACCGGCGCCCGGCCGCCCGTTGTCGCAGTCCGGCGGCTTCGGCGTGACGCAGGCGGCGTTCCTGCTCGGTGGGCTGTTGCTCTCGCTCGGGTTGGGGTTGCTGCTGCGGCTGCGCCATCTGACGCGGACCGCGACCATCGAGGCGGACGAGCCACCCGTGGACCGGCGTTGGGAGCGACCCCCGGCGGACCGTTGGCGGCCGGCTCGCCGCTGATCGGGTCGCCGCCCGGAAGCTGCCCGGCGTTGGCCGGAGGGCCCTGCCGGTGACGGGGCCCTGTTGATCGAGGGTCGTGTTGATCGGGGGCCGTCGGGGCCGGCGGAGGTCCGCCGGCCCCGACGGTGTCACTTCGAGAACGCCTGGAACTCGGCGATCCTGACCTGGTCCCGGGCCGGGCTGGCGGTCGCGCAGTCCGTCGTGGTGGCCGGGTCGTTGTCCTGCTCACCGGCGTAGTGCGGGCCGCCGGTGCACTGGCTGGCCAGCACCTCCACCCGCAGGTGGGTGGCGAGCGTGGTGGGCACCGCGAACGTCCGGAGGTTGATGTCCCGGCTGTACGCCCGGTAGGCCCCACCGGGGAACGCGTCGCCCGCGCTGGTGTAGATCCGCTGCCAGCGCGCCGGATCCGCGCAGTCGGTGGTCTTCGCGTTGCAGGCGGACACCGCGAACGAACGCAGCGCGCTGAGCGCGTTCTGACTGCCGGTGTCGGCGTCCCCGGCGATCGCCGGGCGCAGCATCGCGCTGACGTTCACCCGCTTGACCACCTGCGGGGCGTCCCCGGCGAGCGCCACGGTGAGCTGCCGGCCGGCCACCCCGTCCAGCGAGGCCCAGTTCGTCGCCTCGGTGTCGTCGGCGACCCGGTCCAGGTTGACCCCGTCGCCGCTGATCGTGGCGCCGGACGCCGTGGACGCGAGGTTGCGGCTCATCCGCAGGTCCACGTACCCCTCGTGACCGGCCTTCGCGACCACGCTGAGCCGCTGGTGCCCGAAGCCGGGCGCCACGGCGAGCAGGTCGTAGGTGCCGGCCACCATTTCCAGGGTGTCCGGCAGCGGCGTCGCCGGGTCGGTGTCCGCCACCGGCACCGCGCGTGCCTCGTACTGCCCGACGTACACGCGGATCGGCGCCTCGGCGCTGTCCCCACGCGGCCGCAGGGTGAGCGTCGCGTTGCCGCCGCTCGGCGAGGCGAAGCTCGGCGTGGGGTCGGTGTCGGCGGCGCCGTTGGTGACGGCGTCGCGGCCCATCCCGGAGCGGGCGAACTCGGCCCAGATCAGGTCCTGGTTGGCGCCGCCGAAGCGGAGCAGGTCGGCGGTGAGCATGTTGTCCCGCATGTCGAGCATGCTGACCTGGCTGGCCGCCTGGAGCAGGAACGAGTCGAAGACCAGCTGGGACCAGCGCCGGTTGCCGGGGCACTTGTCGGCGGCGACCTTGCCCTGCGCGCAGTCCAGCTGCCGCTGGGGGGTGCCGAGGCCGTACCGCTTCACGAGCGCCGACCGGACCCGGAAGTTGGTGGCGCCCCAGATCTCCCCGTCGGCGTGCACGGCCGGACCGGCGGTGTTGTAGCCGATGTCGGAGTAGTTGAGCGGGCTGCGGCTGAGGTCGTAGTTGCGGATGCCGCTGACCAGGTTGCCGGTGACGTACCCGCCGGTGATGAAGGGCGTCTCACCGGGCGCGCGGAATCCGTTCTGGAAGAGGTACTCCGCGGCGAGCAGGTCGCCCCACGACTCACCCATCGACCCGCCCTGGTGGCCGCCGATCCCGCTGTCCGGGCCGGCGATCATCCGGTTGGTGATCGCGTGGGTGTACTCGTGACCGATCACCGTCATGTCGTAGTCGCCGTCCACGCACGGCGGGTACGGCCCGCCGGCCTGCGGCTGCCACAGGTACATGTTGGTGGTCGGCGGGAGCCCGTCGCGCGGGGTGCCCTGGTTGGCGTTGTTCCGGTTGCCGGTCAGCGCGCCCTGCTGAGCGCGGCCCTGCTCGGCGTCACCGCCCAGGCCGGACGGGGTGAGGTTGACCGCCTGGAGGTTCCACGCCGACTCGGTGAAGCCCAACTGGTACGACCAGTCGTGCATCCGGTTGTGCATGGCGAAGAGGTTGGCGATCGACGCGTCCGCGTCGTTGCGCTGGGCGGAGGTGAACACCTCCGGGTTGCACTTCGCCTGGTGCCACTGGTCGGTGAACGGGTACTCGTAACGGCGGTCCGTGCTGGGGGTGGCCGGAACGATCGGGGTGCCGGCACCCCAGGAGAGCACCGTGTTGGCCGAGTTGCCGCGCGAGGTGAAGGTGGGCGTGCCGGTGGCCGCGTCGACATCCCACGGCTGGCCGGTGGCGGGGTCGCGGTAGGCGGCCTGGCAGCCCGGCGCCGGGTCGCCGCACCACCGCACCCGCGGGTCCTGCCCGGGGCCGAGGTCACGCGGCGGAGTGGCCGGGAAGACCGCCCAGCTCGGGTTGTCGGAGTCGAAGTCCACCAGGTCCTCGCGGACCAGCACCTGCCCGGTGATCCCGTCCACGTAGGTGGTGAACGCGGTCGGTTGGTCGGTGTTCGCGCCGATCAGGGTCACCTCGTACGCCGCCCGGGGCCCGTCCAGCGGGGTGGGCACGGCCACCGGACGCACGGTGTGGCTGGCCACCGCGCTCGCGTCCAGCTTGGCGTCGGCGAGCGCGGCGGCGTACGCCTGCTCGGCGGTGCGGGTGGCCGGCGCGGGTGCGCCGGTGGTGCGGGCCAGCGAGGAGCTGACCGAGAGCACCGTGCCGCCGGTGACCGCGACGGTGACCAGGCCGTCCGGTCCGGCCGGCAGGTCGCCGAAGCGTTGCCGCAGGGTGACCACGGCTCCGCTGCCGATCGGTCGGACGAGCACCCGCTCCAGGTCGGCCACCGCGGCGGTGTCCATTCCGAACAGGTCCCGGTTGGCGGCCAGGTAGGCGCGGGCGGTGGCCTCCGGTTCGGTGGGCAGCCCGGTGGCGAGCGGGGCGCGGCCCGGGCCGAGGGCCTGCGGGGTGCCGAGTCGGTTCCATCGCACGTCGGGGTCGCTGGCGCGGGCGAGCCCGCGTTGGCGGGCGTCCGGTGCCGCCGTACCCCGGCGGTTGTCGACGTCGGCGGGCTGGTGCCCTTCGGCGAACGGCCCGGACCGGTGCTCGGCCGACGGCGCGCCGCCGGCGGGGGCCGCGGTGCTCGCGCCGGTGGGAAGCAGCGCGGCGACCGTCACCGTCGACGCCAGGACGGCGATGAGCCGGCGTCGACGCCGACTCATCGGGGGTGACCACTCCGGTTGTGGCACGGGACCTCCTCGTGGGAGCGGATGGCCGGCGGCCGCCGGCCGACGCTGCGCGGTAACGCATGCGCATCTGTGGATATCAGCCGGTCGGGATGGCGGCAAGGTCCAGGCACGGCGACGCGCCGATGGATCGAGATAATTCGACTTTACAGGGCACGCTGGGTTGTAAATGAGCGTGCCGTCGGCCGCGCTCGACAGAGGGCCGTGAGCCCCGAGTGCTGGCCCTGGCTGGTTGCGCCGCGGTGCCGAAGCGTCCCGCTCAGTCGCCCGGCGCCCAGTCGGGGTCACGGCCGAAGGCGGCGAGGAGACGGTCCTGCTCGTCGTCGCCGGGCGGCCGCACCGCGGCCCGGACGAGGTCGTTGCGTCGGTAGTCGTCGACCCGGCCGGCGAACCACCGGGCGCACACCTGCACCACGTCCGGGTCCAGGCGCGGCTCGGCCCCGATCGCCACCGCCACGTCCCAACCGTGCACCAGGTGTTCCGCGAGGAGTTGCTGGAGGTACTCGTCGGCCGGGGTGTCGCCGGCGGACAGGTGCACGGTGCGGTCGCGCGCGCCGGGATGGGTGGCGGCGATCTCGGCCTGCGCGGCCGCCTCCCGTGCCATCGTGGCCGGGTCGGCACCGAGCTGGTCGCCGTCGAACCGGCCGCCCACCTCGTCGATGGTCCGGCCGGCGAGCAGCGGCACACTCCACCGGTCCTCGCCGACCACGTGGTTGACCAGCGCGCGGACATCCCAGTCCGGGCAGGGTGTCGGGTCGGACCACTGGCCGGGCCCGACCTGGTCCACCCGGTCGACGAACTCGGCCAGGCTCCGGCGGTACGCCTCCAGCAGATCCATGCTGCCGATTGTTCCGGGCGGCGTGGTGGGCCGAGCCGTTTTGCCCGCCCCGGCAGGGTGATCCGCCCGCCGGTGGGTGGCCTCCAACGGATCAGTCCAGGTCGGTCGGGTCAAGGCCGAGCTCCCGGGCGGTGACCAGGCGGACCCACTCGCCAAACTGCCGGCGGGAGATCACCCGGTCGTGCACCGCGAGCTGCACGGCCAGGCCGTCCATCACCGCGCTGATCCGCCAGGCGGCCCCGTCCGGGTCGGCGCACTGGAAGGTGCCGTCGGCGACACCGGCGGAGATCACCGCGGCCAGGTCCTGCCGCCAGCGCAGGTCGAGCCGGCGGGAGACCTTCTCCAGCTCGGGGGTGCGCAGCGACTCCGACCAGCCGTCGATCCACATGGACCAGGAGGTGGCCCGCCCGGCCGGGGTGTAGAGCTTGAGGATCCGGCGGAGCTTGGTCAGCGGCGGGGCCGAGGACCGGGTCACCGCGTCCAGTCGGGCCAGATCCTGTTCGACCGCGTACGCGAACGCCTGCGCGAGCAACCGTTCCTTGGTGGCGAAGTGGTAGAAAACCAGGGCCTGACTGACCCCGGCGGCCTGCGCCACGTCCGCCGTCCGGGTGTTGGCCAGACCGCGCTCAACGATCACGTCACAGGCGGTGCGCAGCAGGGCATCCAGGCGGATCTCGGCCGCACGTCTCGTCACGACCGTTACCGTAGCCCATCCGACCGAACACGAACAGTTACCGCCACCGTCCGATCCGCGATGCGACAGTCGGAAGCCGGACACTTCCAGACGGTGCCTTCCGTCGTTCTTCTGAGGGTGTTCGTCGAGGTCCGCTGGCACCGGCCGGCGGGCCCGGAAGCCCGTCGACCGCAGCCCAGGCCGCCGCGGACGACCACCGCTCGGTGGCCCGGGGCAGTGACGGCCAGTGAGGTCCAGGTCAGCCCCCTAGGAAGCTGGCCGGCGGTGACCGACTCGACGTCGACGACGTTCCGGTGTACCCGGCGGCAGCGGCCCCGACATCGGGGGCCCCGGAGTCGATCACCGCGAACCGTGCGGGCGCGGTGTGGAAGGACGCGCCGACGCCCACCCCGAGTTGGCAGTCGTTCACCGGCTCGGCTAAAGTTCTCATCCGTCACCCGGGAACAGCCGGGGGCGTGCGGACGTAGCGCAGCTGGTAGCGCATCACCTTGCCAAGGTGAGGGTCGCGGGTTCGAATCCCGTCGTCCGCTCGGAGCTGCCGCCACGTACGACGGGGGCAACCTCGGTGGGGTGGCCGAGAGGCGAGGCAACGGCCTGCAAAGCCGTGTACGCGGGTTCAAATCCCGTCCCCACCTCAGCAACAAGGCACGGGCGATTGGCGCAGTGGGAGCGCGCTTCCTTGACACGGAAGAGGTCACTGGTTCAAACCCAGTATCGCCCACCAGCAGGAAACGGCTCGTTACCGGAATCCGGTAACGAGCTTTTCCGTATCTGCTCGCCACCTCACCGCGGAAGCGACGTCAGCAGTTCCCGCAGCCACGCGATCTCGGTGCGGCTGGTGGCGGTGGCGATGCGGAACAGCCCCCGGCGGAAGGGGTCGTCGGGGAAGTCGTCGGCGCGCAGCGGTCGGTCGCCGTCCCAGAAGAAGCTCGCCGGCTGGGTGAGGAAATCGAGCCGCCGCTGGAGCACGGCGGCCTGGCCGGCCGGGTCGTCCAGGTGGCGCAGGAAGGCCAGCAGCGTGAACCACCGGTTCTCGTCGGTGATGAACAGGTCGTCGGGGGTGCGGAGCTGGCGCAGCAGCTCCGTCTGACCGGCGGGGCTGAGGGTGAGCACGTGCCGTGGCGCCGCCACCTGGCCGGTTTGCACCTCGCGACGCAGCAGGCCCGCACGTTCCATACGTTTGATCGTCGGGTACAGCGTCCCGTCCGCGATCGGCCGGACGTGGCCGGTGAGCGCGGCCACGCGCCGGCGCAGCTCGTACCCGTGCAGCGGGGCGTCGGCAAGGAAGCCCAGTATCGCGAACTCCAACACCGTGTTAGCTTACCTCCACAACGCTATACCTCGGAATCGAGGTATTGGTCAGGGAGGTACGTGATGCGCGGCGCCCAGGTGCGGCCGGACGGCACGACGATTCGCTGGGTGGAGCTGCCCGGCGCCGAACCCACCCGGGTCTACCTGCACGGGCTCGGCGCCTCCTCGCCGGTGTACTTCGCGGCGGTGGCGACCAACCCCACGCTCGCCGGACGGCGCACGCTGATGATGGATCTGCTCGGGCACGGCATCAGCGACCGGCCGGCCGATGCCTCCTACACCCTGGAGGAGCACGCCGACCTGCTCGCCACAGCGCTGACCACGGCCGGGGTCAGCGGTGCGGAGGTGATCGCGCACAGCATGGGCGGCGCCGTGGCCATCGTCCTGGCCGCCCGCCACCCGCGCCTGGTCTCGGCACTGGTTCTCGTCGACGCGACCCTCGACCCGCAGCCTCCGGGCGTCGGCATCCGTGCCCGCTACACCGAGGAGCAGTTCCTGCACGGCGACGGACGATCCGAGACGCTCGACCGTGTCGGGCCGGCCTGGGCGGCGACGATGCGGCTCACCGGTGCGGAGGCCCTCTACCGCACCGCGGCGCACCTCGGCCGCGGCACCACACCCACCATGCGGGACCTGCTGCTCGACCTGCCGGTGCCGCGCACCTACCTCCACCCCGCCGACAGCGAGCCGAAGGGCGCGCGCGCCCTCATCGACGCCGGCGTGCGGGTGGTCGCCGTGCCGGACGCCGGCCACAACATCATGCTGGACAATCCGGATGGCTTCGTGACCGCCACCGCGGCGGCGTTGCGGGCGTAGGCCACGCGCCCGGCCCCGGGTCGGTTCAGAAGGTCAGCAGCCGGAACGTGCCCACGGTGCGGAAGCCGAGGCGGCCGTAGACCGGCTCGGCGATGGGGGTCGAGGTGAGTGCCGCCGTGCGGACGCCCCGCTCGCCGGCCAGGTCGAGCGCGGCCCTGGTCAGCGCCGCGCCGATGCCCCGCCGCCGCTCCTCGGGCTGGGTGCCGACGAAGTACAGGGTGAGCAGCCCGTGGCTGAGCCAGGCCACGGCCGTCCCGACGATCCTGCCGTCGTCGAGGTGGCCGGCCAGCCTGATCACCGTGCCGTCGCCGGTGAACGCCTTCTCCCGCTCGATCGCCGTCGCCACGCCGTCCGACGCGATTCCGGAGACCCGGGCGTAGGCGGAGACGAACGCGTCCAGGTCGGTGGTCTCGCGGATGTGCAGGCCGGCCGGGATCGGCACGTCGGCCGCCGCACCGAGCGCCACGGTCATGATCGGCATGCGGGCGACCTCGACGGCGCCGAGGGACGCCAGGGCGTCGGCCGTACCGGCGTCGCTGTCCGGGCCGACCCACCAGATGCGAGGTACGCCGTCGAGGCGGTGCCGGGCCTCGGCGAGCGCGTCCTGCGGCGTGCGCCCGGCCACGCGCAGCACGCCGTTGAGGGGTGCGTGCGGCACGTCGCTGCGATAGGTCGGCAGGTCGGGACCTCCGGCTGCGCCGATGTTCCAACCGAGCAGGTACGCGCGGTGCGCGGCCAGCACCGTGTCGAGGGCCTCCATGTGCGGATCTTAACGCGGGGGTCGCAACGCGCTCACCAGCGACAACGCCCGCACGGCGGTGATCCGTGCGCGGTCCGGCGCCGTCCCTACCGGACGCTCGGCCGGCCTACCCGGTCGCCGAGAGCAGCGCCTCCGCGAGGTCGGTGCGGGCGCTGAGCAGCGCCCGGCCGCGCGCGAGGGTCGCGCCGCGCGGGGAGGCGGCGCCTGCGGCGACGGGCCGGGTCACGGGTACGACGGGCCGGCCGCCTCGATCGAGGCGGCCGGCCCGGCACCGCGTGATGCGCCGGCCACGGCCGGTGGTCGTGTCACAGCGGCGGGGCGATGTCCCGCCGCTCCTCGACCCGGCGGTACTCGACCGGCTGCTCGCTGGTGGTGACCACCTCGCGGCGGCGGCCCCAGATCAGCGTGGTCATGATCAGGCCGAGCACACCGGCCGCCATCAGGATCCAGCCGACCACGTCGAGGTTGATGCCGCCGACGCTCGCGTCCAGGGCGAAGGTGAGGATCGCGCCGAGCGCGATCAGGAAGATGCTGGTGCCGATACCCACGACAGCCTCCTTAGGGGGATGTGGTGCGCTGTCGAGCCCTTCAGTACCCCGGCGCCGACCAGCGCAACCGCCACCGCCCAGGGTGGCGCTTCGAGCGATCTTGCGGTCGGGTAGAGTTCACTCGTCGCCGGCGCACACCGGGGACGTGCGGACGTAGCGCAGCTGGTAGCGCATCACCTTGCCAAGGTGAGGGTCGCGGGTTCGAATCCCGTCGTCCGCTCGCGATCCGCCCCACGGGGCCTGACCGCCGGTTCGGGTGGTCACCACGGGCGATTGGCGCAGTGGGAGCGCGCTTCCTTGACACGGAAGAGGTCACTGGTTCAAACCCAGTATCGCCCACCAACGAAGACGGCTCGTTACCGGAACACCGGTAACGAGCCGTTCCGCGCTGTCGACTCGTGGCGTCGACGTCAGTGACCGTCCCGTCCGGCCGGTGCCCCGTGGGGCCCCGACCGGACGGGTGCGGTCGTCACTTCAACGCGCTGTTGTGCTTGCGGCGACGGCTGAACAGCAGCAGGAACGCGCCGAGGACTGTCAGCATCGCGCCGAAGGTGAGCGGTGTGCCCAGGGAGTCACCTGTCACGGGCAGGATCTGCCCGACGTAGCGGAACGTCAGCCCGTTCGACACCCCGCCCGCGGTTGTCACCGTGACGGTGGTGTCGCCGGCACGGCAGGCTGGCGTGCGGAAGCTCAACGAGCGTCCGTCGGCGGCCACCGTCACCTCATTCGTCGGTATGGTCCGTCCGCAGATGCTGACCGTGGTCTGGCCGGGGGCGAACCCTGAGCCGCCGACGGTCACGGTGGTGCCGCCGGCCGTGCGCCCCTGGCCCGGGCTGAGGGTGTCGAGGGCCGGTGGGACGGCTTCATAGGTGAAGGTGGGTGCGGTGACCTCGCCGGCGGGGAAGACGAGTTCGACGGTGGCGGGGCCGGCGGTGTTGGGTGGGGTCACGACGGTGATGGTGGTGCCGGCCGGGTTGACGGTGAAGTTCGTGCCGGGTACGCCGTCGAAGGTGACCTGGGTGGCGCCGGTGAAGCCGGTGCCGGTGATGGTCACCGTGGTGCCGCCGGAGGTTGGTCCGGTGGTGGGTGTGAGGTTGGTGATGACCGCGTCGCTGCCGTCGGCGAGGTAGGTGTACGCCAGCGGCGCTGCCGTGCCGCCGGGAGTCGTGACGGCGACGGAGGCGGGCCCGACTGCTCCGGGCGGGGTCACGGCGGTCAGCGAGGTGCCGTTCGGGGCCACGACCACGTTGGTGGCCGGCGCTCCGTCGAACGTGACTGTCGTGCCACCGGGTACGAAGCCGGTGCCGGTGATGGTCACGGTGTGCCCACCCGACTGCGGGCCCTCATCCGGCACGATCGTCGCCGCCGTCGGCGGGGCGGGAATGGACGGGCGCTCGCAGGTGGCCTCGGCGACGATCACGGTCCCGACCGGAATGGTCACCGGCTCTCCGAGGATCGTGCCGGACAGGGTGAGGGTGGCCCGCACGGCGGCCGCCGTGGCACCCAGTGCGGTGGTGACCTCGGTACGGGTCAACGAGGCGTTGAGGGTGGCGCCGGCCAGGCCTGCCACCGTCACGGCCGCGCTCGCGTTCACGGCTGGGCCGTTGGCCACCAGGGTGACCGCGGAGCCGAACAGTTCCAGATCGACCAGCGTCGTGTCGGCGGTCTGCGGGCCGACGAGAGGGCACGACACGCTCGCCGACGCCTCGGCGGCGTCCAACACGTCGACACCGAGGACATCGAGGCTGAGGCCGTTCACCCGCGAAAGCGCGGACGACACGCCCGGCGCCCGGGTGGCCGTGACCTCCGCGACGGTGCCGCTCGCGCTGACTCCCACCGCGCCCGGCACCGAGATCGCCAGCAGAGTCGAGGTGTCGGTGCCACCGCCCGCCGGCGCGGTCGCCGTGCCGATGACGGCCCCCGCGCTGATCACCGCCACGTCCAGGACCTCGGCGGACAGGTCGACGACGACGCCTCTGGCGTTGGCGCTGCCCGGCTGCGCCTGCGCTGGCGCAGCGAAGCCCACGCTGGCCATCGCACCGAGCAATGTCGCCGTCGACACCGCCCCGAATCTCTGTAGGACAGAACGCACCGCTTCCCCCGTTCGTTGGAGTTGACCGGGCACAGCCGGTCTGAGGCTGCCCGTCACCGACTGAACGACCACAAACGCACAGAGTTACGGTATGGCTACACTGAGTGTCTGCCCTGGATCGTCGAGGCGGCCGGTTCTGCTGAGGGGAGATCCGCTGCCGGTGAACACGGGTGCCGCCCGTCGCCACCACCCGGCAGGGTGGACCGCATGAGACTGCTGGTGCTGGGTGGGACGGGTTTCGTGGGCGGGGCGACGGTCGCCGAAGCGGTCCGCCGGGGCTGGTCGGTGACGGTGTTCAACCGAGGGCTGCACGGGTCGACGCCGTCTGGCGTACACCGGTTGCGGGGTGACCGGACCGCGCCGGACGGCCTGGCGGCGCTGACGGGCGGTGCGTGGGACCTGGTGGTCGACACCTGGGACAGCGCCCCACGGGCGGTGCGGGACGCGGCCCGCGCGCTGGTCGGGACCGTCCCGCACTACGCCTACATCTCCAGCGGGTCGGTCTACGCCCCGCCGGTGCCGGCGCACGTCGGCGAGGAGGCGACCACTGTGGATGCGACCGCCGACGCCGTCGACGGGGACTACGCGCAGTGCAAGGCCGGTGGGGAGTTGGCCGCGACGGAGGTCTACGGCGAGCGGGCGCTGCTGGTGCGCGCCGGGCTGATCCTCGGGCCGGGGGAGGACATCGGCCGGCTGCCCTGGTGGTTGCAGCGGGTGGCCCAGGGCGGTGACGTGCTCGCGCCCGGCCCGGTGGACCTCCCCCTGCAGTACATCGACGTGCGCGACCTGGTCGGGTGGACGCTGGACCGGGCCGCCGAAGGGATCGGCGGTGCGTTCAACGTGACCAGCCGACCGGGGCACGCCACGATGGGTGAGCTGCTGGACTCGGTCCTCGCGGTGACCGGCTCCGGCGCCACGCTGCGCTGGACGGAGCCGGAGCGGATCCTGGACGCCGGCGTCGTGCCCTGGAACGACCTGCCGATCTGGATTCCGCCGCGGCACGAGTTCCGCTGGTTGCAGGAGCGGGGCGTGCAGAAGGCGTACGCGGCGGGGCTGAACTGCCGCCCGGTGACCGAGACCGTCGCCGACACGTGGCGCTGGCTGGGCGCGGTGGGGTCCGTGCCGCCCCGCGCCGGCAAGCAGCGCCGGGTGACGGTGGGGCTGGACCCGGCGCGGGAGGTCGCGCTGCTCACCGCGTGAACGGGCGGTGGCGCCGGCTCAGGCCGGCACCACCGGCAGGTCCAGCACCTCGCCGACGCTGCGGCGCGGGGTCGGTCGGCCGGGCTGGCCGTACCCGATCCGCAGCACCATCTGCGGCATGCCGAACCGGCCGAGTGACAGCCGGAGCTGCTCGCGCGCGGTGGGCACCTCGATCGGCTGGGAGAGCATCGACACGCTGAGCCCGGCGTCGGTGGCGGTGAGCAGCACCCGTTGCAGGGCCTGCCCGGCGACCACCTGGTCCACGGCGGTGTTGCCCAGTGAGCCGAGCACCCCGACCAGTGGCTCCGGCTCGAAGTCGCGCCCCGGGGCCCGGTCGCGTCCGCCGAAGCCGCGCGCCGGCAGCACGTCCTGCGGCTCGCTCTGCGGGCCGCCGGCCGAGGCCGGCACGCCGTCCGGCGCGGGCTCCTGCCGGAGCCACCGCTCGCGTTCCGACCGGTAGGCGGGGTCGCGCTCCAGCACTCGGTGCGCGCTGCGGGCGATCTCGCCGAACGCGGAGACCGCGCTCACCCCGATCAGCAGTTCCAGCCAGCACTGCTCGGCGCGGGCCGCCTCGCCGAGCCGCCACCGCGCGTCGGCCGGCACCGGGTTCGGCCAGAACGGCATCCGGTTGCTGAACCGGCGTGGAATGGCGGCGTACAGGCTCTGCTCGTCGGGTGTGGGCCGGCGCGGAACGTCCGGGACCAGGCGGGCCAACAGGTCCGGCTCGGCCGGGTCGGGGCGCAGCCGCACCCGGGCCGGTATGCCGGCCACGGCCAACGCGATGCGCAGGTTGAACAGCGCCGCGCCGCAGGCGAGGCGGACACCCCACCCGCTCGGGTCGGTCGCCGGAAGCCGCCGGGCCGGGTCGGCCAGCACCTCGATCCCGCCGTCGCGCAGCCGCAACCGCCACGGCTGGGTGTTGTGCATCGACGGCGCCCGGACCGCGGCGACGGCGGCGGCCCGCAGGTGCTCCGCGGTGTAGCTGATGTCCATGGCGGTTGCTCCTTTCCGGTGGGCTGCCGCCGGTGCGGCAGTCGACGCACCCCTACCGTCCGTCCGCCGGGTGCGCTCCGGGCAGGGCCGGACGTCCCGGTCCGTCGGGACCGACCGCCCCTGCCGGCTCCAGCCCGGACTCGGGCGCCGGACCGTCCCGGTCGGGACCTTCGGCCCGTGCGCCCGACACGGGGCCCGGGTAGAAACGAGGAATGATCCGGGTGTTTCTCCTCGACGACCATGAGGTCGTCCGCCGTGGCCTGGCCGACCTGTTGCAGAGCAGCGGCGACATCGAGGTGGTCGGCGAATCCGGCTCGGCGCCGGAGGCGGCCCGCCGTATCCCGGCGTTGCGACCCGACGTGGCGATCCTCGACGCGCGGCTGCCCGACGGCAACGGCATCGACGTGTGCCGGGACGTGCGCGCCGTCGACTCGTCCATCAAGGGCCTGATCCTCACCTCGTACGAGGACGACGAGGCGCTGTTCGCGGCGATCATGGCGGGTGCGGCCGGGTACGTGCTCAAGCAGATCCGCGGCACCGACCTGGTCGACGCGGTGCGCCGGGTGGCGGCCGGGCAGTCGCTGCTCGACCCGGCGATCACGACTCGGGTGCTGGAGCGCATCCGCAACGGCGTCGAGCAGCCGCGCGAGCTGAGGTCGCTCACCGAGCAGGAGCGGCGGATCCTGGAGTACGTGGCGGAGGGGCTGACCAACCGGGAGATCGCCGCGAGGATGTTCCTGGCCGAGAAGACGGTGAAGAACTACGTCTCCAGTGTGCTGGCCAAACTCGGCCTGGAGCGCCGCACCCAGGCCGCCGTCCTGGCCACCCGACTGCTCGGCAAGACCCCCTGACCCAGCCCGGTCAGTCGCGCAGCGGCACGGACCAGCTCACCTCGGTGCCGTGCGGCTCGACCGGGCGGATCGTGAAGGTGCCACCGTGCCGTTCGGCGCGTTCGCGCAGGTTGACCAGGCCACCGCGGGCGGCGGCCGGGTCGCAGCCCACCCCGTCGTCGGTGACCGTGACGGTGACGTGGCCGGCGTCGACGCGTACGCCGACGGTGACCTGGGTGGCCCGCGCGTGGCGGACCGCGTTGGACAGCCCCTCGCGCAGCACGGCGGTGAGGTCCGGGCGGACCGCGTCCGGGACGGCGCTGTCCACCGGCCCGGCCAGCTCCAGGTGGGGTTTGTGGCCCAGCGACTCGGCGGCGACCTCGATCGCCTCACGGATCTCGGTACGCAGAGCCGCGGTCATCGGCGTACGCAGCTCGAAGATGGTCCGGCGGATGTCCCGGATGGTCGCGTCCAGATCGTCGACGGCGGCGTTGATCCGCTTGGCCACCTCCGGGCGGGTCATCATCGGCGCGGCGCTCTGCAGTTGCAGGCCGGTGGCGAAGAGCCGCTGGATCACCACGTCGTGCAGGTCGCGGGCGATCCGCTCGCGGTCCTCCAGGACCACCAGCAGCTCCCGTTCCTCCTGGCCGCGGGCCCGTTCCATGGCCAGCGCGGCCTGCCCGGCGAAGCTGCCCAGCAGGGCGACGTCGTCCTCGCTGGCGCCACCACCGCGTTCGGGCCGGTGTGCCACCACGAGGACGCCGTGCAGGGTCTCGGCGGTGGCCAGCGGCGAGATCACCGCCGGGCCGGTGTGCAGCAGCGCAGGCCAGGGGGCGGCGTGCGCGAGGTTGTCCACCTGGTCGTGCCGGCCCTCGGCGACCGCCGCCCCGAAGCTGGTGTCGGCGGCCGGCAGGACCGTGCCGACCAGCGCCCGGGTCTGCTCGTCGGCGCCGTCGACCACCTCGACGGTGAACTGCTCGCTCTCGGCGTCGTAGAGCAGGACCAGCGCCATCTCGGCTTCGGCGACCTCCCGGGCGCGGCGGGCGACCAGCGCCAGCGCGTCGGTGCGGCGGACCTCGCCGAGCAGCACCGTGGTGATCTCGGCGGTCGCCGCCAGCCACCGTTCCCGTCGGTGCGCCAGGGCGTACAGGCGGGCGTTCTCGATGGCCACGCCGGCCGCGGCGGCGAGCGCGACCACGATCTCCTCGTCGTCCTCGGTGAACTGCGCGCCGCCCTGCTTCTCGGCGAGGTAGAGGTTACCGAAGACCTGCTCCCGGATGCGCACCGGCACGCCCAGGAAGCTGTGCATCGGCGGGTGGTTGGCCGGGAAGCCGTAGGAGCGGGGGTGCTGGGTGATGTCCGGCATCCGCAGCGGGCGGGGGTCGTCGATGAGCAGGCCCAGCACGCCCCGCCCGTGCGGCAGGTCGCCGATCTGCGCGTGCTGCTCGGGGGTGATGCCGTGCACGATGAAGTCGTACAGCAACCGGTCCGGGCCGACCACGCCGAGCGCCCCGTACCGGGCGCCGACCAGCTCGCAGGCCGCCTGCACGATGCGTTGCAGAGTGGTGCGCAGGTCCAGGTTGGTGCCGATGCCGACCACCGCGTCGAGCAGGGCACGCAACCGCTCCCGGCTGGTGACCACCTCGCCGACCCGGTCCAGCATCTCCTGGAGCAGCTCGTCGAGGTGGACCCGGGACAGCGGGCTCAGCCCGAGCGACGGGGTCGTCGACGCTTCCTTGCGGGGCTGCGGGGTGCTGGTCACGGCGCGATGCTATCGCCGATGACCATGGTGCCGGACCGGTCAGCCCCGCTCGCCGCGGACCGCGGAGGTGTCGACCACCTGCTCGGTGGTCAGCCGCGGGGTGTGTGGCGGGCCCGCGTGCGCCGGGTCCGCGATGCCCAACCGCAGCACGAGGTACGGGAAGCCGATCCCGGAGAGCAGCTGACGCAGGGTCTGCCGGGTGCCCGGCACCTCCACCACCGCGCTGAGCGGCACCACCGACACGCCGAGCCGCGTGGCGGTCAACCAGCCGGCGGAGAGCGCCTCCCCGGCGCGCAGCCAGCTGTCCCGCTCGTCCTCGTCGCCGTGCAGCATCGCGTACACCGCCATGCGGTCGTGGCCCGGACCCACCGGCAGGCTGCCGGGACGGCCGAAGTCGCGCCCCGGCACGGTGGTCTGCGGAGGCTGCGCGGGCAGCACCTCCGGCGGCAGCCCGGTGCCGGTGCCGGCCCGGCTGGTCCAGTACGCCAGCTCGGCGCTCAGCGCCGGATCCTCGGCCTCCACCGTGTCGGCGTGCGCGGCCGTGGCGGCGACCTCCAGCACCTGGTCGCGGTCGAGGATCTGCAGCCGGCAGCCCTCCGCGGTGACCGCTCGGGTGATCTCCCCGATCGCGGCGGTGGGCACCGGTTCGTCGCTCACCGGCCGCCGGTCGGTGTGCCGGACCTGCATGCACTGCACCATCCGCATGGCGTCCGCGTCCGCCGCGGTCCGGCTCAGGTCGGTCAGCCGGGCCAGCAGCTCACTGTCGCCCGGGTCCGGCAGCCGCTCCACCACGGCGCGCCACCCCTCGGCCGCCAGCGCGAGCCGGGCGTGGTGCAGGGCGATGCCGCAGCTGATCGCGAGCAGTCGGCCCTCGGGGTCGGTGGCGGCGAGCTGCCGGTCGGCGACCGAGCGCAGCTCCAGCGCGTCGGGCAGCACCCGCCAGTGCCACGGCTGAGTGTTGTGCACCGAGGGGGCGTGGCCGGCGGTGGCGGCGGCCTCCGCCAGCGCGGTGGTCAGCTGGCCTTCCTGACTCATGGTCACGACCTTTCCGTCTCTGCCGGTCCGGTGCCGTGTCCGTCGGCGCTCGGCCCTGGCTTGCCGCTCCATCCTGCGGCATCCGGCGGCAGTGCGCAGGGGCCGAAGGTCCCGGCCAGGTCGGGCCGTTGGCCCCCGAGGGTCAGCGTTCCCGGACCACCGCGACCGGGCAGTGGGCGTGCTGGATCAGCTGCTGGCTCACCGAGCCGAGCAGCGTTCCGGCCAGCCCGCCCCGGCCCCGACTGCCGACCACCACCAGCCGCGCGTCGCGGCTCGCCTCGATCAGCATGGCCGCCGGGCTGCCCGGGACCAGGTCGACGGAGATGCTCAGCTCCGCGTACGTCCGCCGCCAGGGTTCCAGCGCCTGCTCCACCGCCTCCCGTTCGTCGGGCACCCCGGCCGCCCCGCCGGGACCGGGGGTCCAGGCGTGCAGGACCCGCAGCGGCACCTGCCGCTGCGCCGCCCGTTCGGCGGCGAAGCCGAGCGCCACCAGCGACGGTTCCGAGCCGTCCACGCCGACCGCCACCGGACCGGTCGGCCCGCTGACGGCCCCGTCCCGGACCACCACGACCGGGCAGTGCGCGTGCGCCGTGACGGCCACCGCCGTCGACCCGGCGAGCAGCCCGCCGAACCCGCCGTGGCCGCGGCTGCCGAGCACCAGCAGGCCGGCCTCGGCCGAGCGTTCCTGCAACACCAGGGCGGGCGGGCCGTCGTACACCTCGCCGGTGACGGTGAGCCCGGGATGCGCGGTGGCGGCGTCCGCCGCGGCCTTGCGGACCAGCTCCTCGACCTGCCGCCGTGCGGTGTCGTCCGGCCAGACGCCGGGCGCGACGCCCGGACCGACCCAGCCGGCCACGGTCAGCCATTCGAAGACGTACGCCAGTCGCACCGGCTGGCCGCTGTGCTCGGCCTCGTCCAGCGCCCAGTCCAGAGCCACCGAGGCGTCGGTGGAGCCGTCGTAGCCGATCAGGATCTCCGCGTCCCGCACGTCGTCCTCCTCAGCGGTTGGTCGGGTCGGTTTCGCGGACCCAGCGCCACTCCGCGACCTGGGGGTCGTCCTCGCCGTACCGGCGGGTGTAGTCGCGCGCCGACTGCCGGGCGTCGACCATCCGCTGGCGCAGGTGGGCGGCGCGGACGCCCAGCCCGGGCACCCGGTCGATGACGTCGATGACCAGGTGGAAGCGGTCCAGGTCGTTGAGCATCACCATGTCGAACGGGGTGGTGGTGGTGCCCTCCTCCTTGTAGCCGCGTACGTGCAGGTTGCCGTGGTTGGTACGGCGGTAGGTGAGCCGGTGGATCAGCCACGGATAGCCGTGGTACGCGAAGATGATCTGGCGGTCCTCGGTGAAGATGGTGTCGAACTCGGTGTCGGTCAGACCGTGCGGATGCTCGGTGTCCGGTTGCAGTCGCATCAGGTCCACCACGTTGACGAGTCGCACCTTCAGCTCCGGGAGGTGCTGGCGCAGCAGTTCGGCGGCGGCCAGGGCCTCCAGGGTGGGCACGTCCCCGCAGCAGGCGAGCACGACGTCCGGCTCGGTGCCGCCGTCGTTGCTGGCCCACTCCCAGATGCCCAGGCCACGCCGGGTGTGCTGGATCGCCTCGGTCATCGTCAGCCAGTTCGGCGCCGGCTGTTTGCCGGCCACCACGACGTTGATGTAGTGCCGGCTGCGCAGGCAGTGGTCCATCGTGGCGAGCAGGGTGTTGGCGTCCGGCGGCAGGTAGACCCGGACCACCTCGGCCTTCTTGTTGACCACGTGGTCGATGAAGCCCGGGTCCTGGTGGGAGAAGCCGTTGTGGTCCTGCCGCCAGACGTGGCTGGACAGCAGATAGTTCAGCGAGGCGAGCGGCTGCCGCCACGGGATGCCCCGGGTCACCTTCAGCCACTTGGCGTGCTGGTTGAGCATCGAGTCGACGATGTGGATGAACGCCTCGTAGCTGGTGAACACGCCGTGCCGGCCGGTCAGCAGGTAGCCCTCCAGCCAGCCCTGGCACAGGTGCTCGGAGAGCACCTCCATCACCCGGCCGTCGGGGGAGAGGTGGTCGTCGCCCGGCACCGTGCCCGCCACCCAGGCCCGGTCGGTCACCTCGAAGGCGGCGTCCAGCCGGTTGGAGGCGACCTCGTCCGGGCCGAACAGCCGGAACGTCTGCGGGTTGGCGGCGATGACGTCCCGGATCCACGGGCCGAGCACCCCGGTCGCGCCGGCCATCGGCTCGCCCGGGTGGGGGACCTCCACGCCGTAGTCGCGGAAGTCGGGCAGGCTCAGGTCGCGGAGCACCACGCCGCCGTTGGTGACCGGGTTCGCGCTCATCCGCCGGTCGCCCCGCGGCGGCAGTGTCCGCAGCTCGTCCACCGGCGCGCCGGTCGCGTCGAACAGCTCCTCCGGCCGGTAGCTGCGCAGCCAGTGCTCCAGCTCGGCCAGGTGCGCGGGATTGTCGCGTACCAGGGACAGCGGCACCTGGTGTGCGCGGTAGGTGCCCTCCACCTGCTTGCCGTCGACGTCGCGGGGGCCGGTCCAGCCCTTCGGCGTCCGCAGGACGATCATCGGCCAGCGGGGACGCTCGACGACCCCGCCGGAGCGGGCCCTGCGCTGGATCGCGGCGATCTCGTCCAGCGACCGGTCCAGCGTGGCGGCGAGGGCGCGGTGCACCTGGGCCGGGTCGTCACCGGCCACCACGTACGGCTCGTAGCCGGAGCCGCGCAGAAGGCCGAGCAGGTCCGCCTCGGGGATCCGGGCCAGTACGGTCGGGTTGGCGATCTTGTAGCCGTTGAGGTGCAGGATGGGCAGCACCGCGCCGTCGCGGGCCGGGTTGAGAAAGACGTTGGACAGCCAGCTGCCGGCCAGCGGTCCGGTCTCCGCCTCCCCGTCGCCGATCACGCAGGCCACCAGCAGGTCCGGGTGGTCGAAGGCGGCGCCGTAGGCGTGGCTCAGCGCGTACCCCAGCTCGCCGCCCTCGTGGATCGAACCCGGCACCTCCGCCGCCACGTGGCTGGGGATGCCGCCGGGGAAGGAGAACTGGCGGAACAGCCGGGCCATCCCGGCCTCGTCGCGCGACACGTCGTGGTAGCGCTCCGACCAGGTGCCCTCCAGCCAGGTGTTGGCCACGATGGCCGGGCCGCCGTGCCCGGGGCCGGTGATGAGCATGGCGTTCAGGTCACGCGTCACGATCACCCGGTTGAGGTGGGCGTAGATCAGGTTGAGCCCGGGGCTGGTGCCCCAGTGGCCGAGCAGCCGCGGCTTGATGTCGTCGCGGGTCAGCGGCTCGCGCAGCAGGGGGTTGTCGAGCAGGTAGATCTGCCCGACGGTGAGGTAGTTGGCGGCGCGCCAGTAGGCGTGCAGCCGGCGCAGCTCGTCGTCGGTGATCGACCGGTTCGGATCGAGTGCGGTGTCCATGATGCTGAGCCTCTCGCAGATCGGGGAGTGGGGCATCCGACGTCCAGCCTCGCCGTCGCCTGCGCCCCGAGGTCAGGGCCGTTGGTCCCGGTTCGGGCGGGCGTCGGGCCCGGTGAGCGGGGCCTCGGCCAGCCCGCGGACGACGATCACGGGGGCCGGGGAGTGGTAGAGCATGGACTGGGCGACCGCGCCCAGCATCCCGCGGCCCGGTTCGTCGCCCCGGGCGGCGACGAGCGCGACCTGCGTCGAGCGGGACACGTCGACCAGCACCTGGCCGGGGTCGCCACGGATGACGCGGCACTCGACCGGCACCTCCGTCCGACGGGCGGAGAACCGGGTCACGACCTCGGTCAGCTGGTCGGTCACGGCACCGGTGTCCTCGTCGGGCTCCACCACGCGCAGCGCGAGCAGCCGCGTGCAGCGCCGTGCCGCGCACTCGAAGGCCCACTCCAGGGCGAGGGTCGAGCTGGGCGATCCGTCCACCCCGACCAGCACCGGGCCCTGCGGCGGCGGCTGCTGGCGCACCACCAGCAGCGGGCAGCCGGCCCGCGCGGCCAGCTGCACGGCGGACGTGTCGGACGGGATGCACTTGCCGCTGCCGGCCATCCCGCTGTCGCCGACCGCGAGCAGGAAGGCCGTCTCCGATCGACGGATCAGGATGGGCAACATCCCGCCCTCGACGATCTCGCCACGGACGGTCAGCTCCGGCTCGATCCCGTGGGCCAGTTGGGCGCCCCGCGTCATCAGATCCTCGGCGCGGTCCCGGGGCGCGGCGACGGTGTCGGCGGCGAAGGCCGCTTGCCAGTCGAAGGTGTGCAGCAGGTGCAGCTGCCGGCCGTGCGCGGCGGCCTCCTGCGCGGCCTGGTGAACGACCGGGAGGTCGTGGTCCGAGCCGAGGCCGACCAGCACCGCTGCATCGGCGGATGCGGCCATCCGACATCACCTCCCGGGCGTCGCGCCCGGGCACGACCACGCTGTCCCTGACCGAGGGTAGTCGGACGGTAGCGGTGGCGGGCCGGATCGGGCCGGGCCGCCGGCCATGATGGCGGCTCGTCAACCGGGGTTGACACGAGTGGCGCTGTCAACGTATGTTGACGACATGAGTCAGGCGACGGAACTCGCGGCGGCAGCCGGCAGCACCGACCCCCGGGTCGGGCTGCGCGCCGTCCGCGCGCTGAGCCGGCTGCTCGAGCGGCTCGAGGTGGTCCAGGTGGACAACGCCCGTCGACAGGGCTGGTCCTGGCAGGAGATCGCCGACGCGCTCGAGGTCAGCCGGCAGGCGGTCCACAAGAAGCACGCCGGGCGGCCGGCGGTCAATCAATCCTGGGAGGCGTGATGTTCGAACGGTTCACCGACCGGGCGCGGGACGTCGTGCGGCGGGCGCTGGAGGAGGCACGGGTCGAGGGGCAGCGCCCGGTCGGCACCGAGCACCTGCTGCTCGCCCTGACGGCCGATGAGGCGGGTCTGGCCAGCCGGGTGCTGGCCGACGCCGGCGTACGCGCCGACGACCTGCGCGAACGGATCCGCCGACACACGGCCACCGGCGGCGCCGGCCTCGGCGACGCGGACGCGGCGGCGCTGCGGGAGATCGGCATCGACCTGGCCGCGATCGTGGCCCGCATCGAACAGTCCTTCGGCCCGGACGCCCTGCGCGAGGCCGTGCCGGCGCCGCGTCGCCGCTGGGGCCGCCGACGGTTCCTGGGCGGGCCCTTCTCGCCCCGCTCGAAGAAGGCCCTGGAGTTGTCGCTGCGCGAGGCCCTGCGGCTGCGTCACCACCACATCGGCACCGAACACATCCTGCTCGGGGTGCTCCGCGAGGGGCAGGGGCTGGGCGCGCTGGTGCTCACCGAGGCCGGGGCCGACCTCGACGACCTGCGCCGACGGGTGGAGAGCGCGCTGCGGGCCACAGCCTGACAGCGGCGGGCGGAACGGCGGCGGGCGCGTTGAAACCTGTCTGTGGCACTTCCGACGCCGGCCGCTCGCGGGCTCGCTGAAGCCGCCCCGGTGCTGCACACTGGCGCCGTGGATCCTGGACAGGACAGGCGACCCTCGGGCGGCGACGGCGGGCTGCGCTCCGCCGTGGTGGTCAACCCGGTGAAGGTCGCCGATCTCGACGACCTGCGCCGCACCGTGAACGACGCCCTGACCGCCGCCGGCTGGCCCGAGCCGCAGTGGTACGAGACCACCGTCGACGACCCCGGCCGGGGCCAGACCGAGCAGGCCGTCAAGGCCGGCGTCGACCTGGTCTTCGCCTGCGGCGGCGACGGCACCGTGATGTCCTGCGTCAGTGGGCTGGTCGGCACGGACGTGGCGTTGGCCGTGCTGCCCCAGGGCACGGGCAACCTGCTCGCCGCCAACCTGGGTCTCTCCACCGACATGGCCGCCGGGCTCCAGGTCGCCATCGATCGCGGCCGGCGGCTGCTCGATGTCGGCGCCGTCGAGGACCGGTACTTCACCGTGATGGCCGGCATGGGCTTCGACGCCCAGATGCTCGCCGCCACCTCCGAGACCACCAAGGCCCGCATCGGCTGGCCGGCGTACGTGATGGGCGCCGCACGACACCTGCGGGACCGGCCGATGCGGGTGCAGATCCGCATCGACGACCGGCCGCCGGTGCGCCGTCGGGCCCGCTCGGTGCTGATCGCCAACGTCGGCCGGCTCCAAGGCGGCGTACGGCTGCTCACCGAGGCCGAGCCGGACGACGGCTGGCTCGACGTCGCCGTGCTCACCCCGCGAAACCTGCGGCACTGGCTCGCGCTCGGCTGGGCGGTGATCCGGCGCAACGGCCGGGTGCCGCAGATGGAGGTGTTCCGGGGCCGTCGCGTCGTGGTCACCAGCAACCGGGCCCAGCCCCGGGAGCTGGACGGCGACCTCATCGCTCCCAGCCGGCAGCTGCGGGCCGAGGTCCGGCCCCAGGCGCTCTGGCTCTGCGTGCCACAGCCCGAGGAAGCCCCCGACCTGGCCGTCGACGCGCAGAGCGCCGGGGAGCGAGGCGAGCAGCTGATCGAGGAAGCGCGCCGTGAGTAGCACCCGGATCGTGCCGGAGACCCGGCTGATGGCCGACGACGAGCTGTCCGCCGACGACGCCTGGCACACCCTGCGCCGCCAGGGCGGCTGGCACCTGCTGCGGGACGCCTTCATCCGGTTCCGCTACGGCGACGGGTTCAGCCACTCCCGGGCCTTCGCGCTGCAACTGTGCCTGGCCGTGGTGCCGTTCCTGATCGCCCTCACCGGCCTGATCAGCGAGCTGGGCGTCGAGGAGGGTGGCCGGGTGGTCGCCGACACCGTGCTGGCGCTGACCCCCGGCCAGAGCGAGCAGATGGTGGCCGAGCTGCTCGGCGAGGGCGAACGCGTCGAGGACGCCGGTGAGTTGGCGCTCACCCTCGGTCTGCTCACCGGGTTGGTCGCGCTGACCACCACGATGGCCCAGATCGAACGGGGCGCCAACCGGATCTACGGCGTGGAGCGGGACCGCCCGGCGCTGTGGAAGTACGTCCGTGCCGCCGTGCTGGCGGTCACCGCCGGCCTGCCCGCGCTCGCCGGCTTCCTGATCCTGGTCGGCGGCGGCGCGGTGGGCGACTCGGTGCGCGAGCACTACGAGTGGGGCGACGTCGCCGGGAACATCTGGACCGTGGTCCGCTTCCCGCTGAGCCTCGCGTTGACCGTGCTCGCCGTGGCGGTGCTGTTCCGGCACGCGCCGCGCCGCAGGCAACCCGGCCTGTCCTGGCTGCTCTTCGGCGCCGGCATCGCGACCGCGCTGTGGTGGCTGGCCAGCCTGCTGCTCGCCGCGTACGTGCGGTTCAGCGACGGCTTCGGGCAGACCTACGGCGCGCTGACCGGGATGATGGCGTTGCTGCTCTGGGCCAACCTCACCGGCATGGCGCTCTTCGGTGGGCTGGCCTTCGCCGCCCAGCTGGAGGCGCTGCGCATCGGCGTGCGGGAGCCGGCCCAACCGGATCTGTGGGAGCCCGAGGCCGACCGCGTCGAGCTCCACGACACCGGGGACATGACGGCCCTCTGACCGACCCCGCCGGTCACCCGCGTGTACGCGCGGCGCCGATCGGGTAAAGCGCCTCGCCAGTAGACAAGGGAGGTGCGGGGTGACCGCGGTCAAAGAGGTGGCGCGGCGTCCGATCGGGCATTTCGCCGAGCGGAGCATCGCCGGCCTGGCGGCCGTCACCGGCGCCGGGGTGGCGTTCGGGCTGCTGTTGTTGCTCGTCCGGGTGCGGTGGAGCCCGTTGCAGGACGCCGACCACGCCGTCGCGGAGTGGTTCAACGGTCTCGTCGCCCCGCACCACGCGCTGGTCACCGTGCTCCAGGCGGTGACCGACCTGGGCGGCCGGCCGATCCTCATCTGGCTGGTCACCATCGCCGTGGTCGGACTGCTGATCCGGCGGCAGCCACGGCTGGCCGTCTATCTGATCATCACCGGGGTGGGCGGCCTGATCCTCGACCCGTCCCTGAAGACGCTGGTCGGTCGGCTCCGCCCGGTGGTGGACGTGCCGATCGCCAGCGCGCCGGGCAACAGCTTCCCGAGCGGGCACGCGCTCGGCTCGTTCGTCGCGTACGGGGCGTTGCTGCTGGTGTTCCTGCCGGCGATGGCGCCACGCTGGCGTAAGCCGGCGATCGCCGGGGTCGCCGTGCTGGTGGCGCTGGTCGGGCTGACCCGGATCGCGCTCGGCGTGCACTTCGTCTCCGACGTGCTGGCCGGCTGGCTGCTCGGCGCCGCCTGGTTGGGCGTCACCGCGTACGCGTTCCGGCTGTGGCGGCGCGAGCGGGGCCGCGCGGTGCCGCCGCTGACCGAGGGCCTGGAACCGGAGGCCGGGCACGACATCGCCCCCGCCCCCGACGAGGAGCACGTGCTGGCCCACCCCCGTTCGGCGGTGGCCGAGCTGCTGGTCGGCTGGGTGCTGGTCTTCGGTGCGCTGTACGCCTTCGGCATGTACGTCAGCTTCCACGCCAAGGGCACCTTCTTCGACACCCTCGACACGGAGGTGCCGCGCTGGTTCGCCGACCGGCACACCGAGGTGCTGACCGACGTGAGCTGGTGGTGGAGCAAGTTCGGCGACACGCACGCCATCCTGCTGATCTCGCTGGTGTTCTGCCCGCTGGTGCTGGCGGTGTGGCGACGGTGGCGGCCGGTGCTCTTCGTGGCGCTGGCGATGGTCGGCGAGCTGACCCTCTTCCTCGCCTCCGCCCGGGCGGTCGACCGGCCGCGCCCGCCGGTGGAGAACCTGGACGGGCCGATGCCCACCTCCTCCTTCCCGTCCGGGCACATCGCGGCGACCATCTGCGTCTGGCTGGCGATCACTGTCATCGTGCTGCCGCGTACGGACCGCTGGTGGCGCTGGGTCTTCGTGGCGCTGGCGGTGATCATGCCGGTCGGGGTGGCGACCTCCCGGATGTACCGGGGGATGCACCACCCGACCGACTTTATGGGCGCGATCCTGCTCTCCGCGCTCTGGATCGGGCTGCTCTACCTGGTCGTCCGGCCGAACGCCGACCTGAAGGAAGGCAATCAGCCGGCCATCGAGTCGGAGGACGTGGACACCCTCGACGACGAGCTGGCCCGGGCCGGCCGGGCCGACTGAGAGCCGCCGTGCTGCGAGTGATGACCTGGAACATCCGCACCGGCGGTCGGGACCGGGGCGGCCCCGACCGGCTGAGCCAGGTGGTCCGGGTCATCACGGCGCAGGCGCCGGACGTGCTGGCCCTTCAGGAGCTGCGCGGTTTCGACCGCGGCGGACTCATGGCCGAGATCGCGGATCGGGTGGGGATGACACCACACCTGGCCCGGTCCTGCTTCGGGCAGCCGGTGGCGGTGCTGGTCCGGCCGCCGCTGCGGGTCGACGCCGCGGGGGCGCTGCGTCGGCCGTTCCACCACGCCGCCGCCCGTGTCGTGGTGGCCACCTCGGCCGGCCCGCTGACCGTGTTCGGCACCCACCTCCATCCGTACTCCGGGGGGCGGCGTCGGATGGAGGTCGACTGGCTGGCGGCCGCGGTGCGACGCGCCCAGGGCCGGCTGACGCTGGTCACCGGTGACCTCAACTCGCTCGACCCGACCGTCGACCACACCGCACGCCTGGCCGGGATGCCCGCCCTCTACCGGCGGCGCCACCTGCGCCGGGGCAGCGACAGCGTGGACACCCGTGCGGTCGCCCGGCTGCTGGCCGCCGGCCTGGTCGACCTCTGGCTCTCCTGCGCCGCCGGCGCACCGGAGGGCGACGGCCTCACCGTGCCCACCCGGTTCGGCGGGGCGGAGTTCGCGGGGATGCGGCTGGACTATCTGTTCGGCACTCCGGCGGTGGCCGAGTGGACCCGTTCCGTCCGGGTGGTCCGCGACGGGGGCGCCGAGACCGCCTCCGACCACTACCCGGTCGTCGCCGAGCTGGACCTCGACCCGGCCTGAGCCGGGCCCGTGCGCCCTCCGACCGGGGCGCACGGGCGGGCGGGGTCAGAGGACCAGGTTGAGCAGGACGGTCAGCACGACCGAGGCCACGATCGAGAAGAGAATCATCAGGAGGCAGCCGAGGCCACCGCCGAGCGGGCGGATCTCCGTGTTGCCGAAGCGCATGGGGTTTCACCTGTCCAGGAGTGCGGGAGTGGGAGCGGTAGCGAGGAGATGGCGAACGGCGTCGGCGACCGCCGCCGGGGCGGTGGTGGCGACGTTGTGGGCGGCGCCGGGCACGGCCACCGGGCGGGCGTCGGGGACCAGCCGGGCCACCTGGTCCCGCCAGGTCGCCGGCACCACCGGGTCCCGTCCGCCGGTGACCACCAGCGTGGGCGCGTCGACCCGGACCAGGTCCGCCTCGATGGCGTTGCGGACCGAGTGCGACAGGGTCGCGACCACCCGCCAGGGCCGGGCGTCCCAGACGTCGCGGGCCAGGATCGGCGCCTGCAACGGCGCCTCGCGCAGGGTGTCCACCAGCCACCGGCCGAACTGACCTCGCCGGGACCGGGCGTCCGGGTCGCTCGTCGGCCCGGCCAGGACCACCGCGCGGACCAGGTCCGGGTGCGCCGCGGCGAGCGCGGCCACGACCTCGGCGCCGAACGAGTGCCCGAGCAGGCAGACCGGCGGCAGCCGGTACGCGGCCAGCCAGGCGGCCAGGTGGTCGGCGTGCGCGCGCACGTCGTACGCGCCCCGGGGGTGCTCGGTCAGCCCGAAGCCGGGCAGGTCCGGCACGTACACCGGATGGGTGGCGGCGAGCGCGACGGCCAGCGGGGTGAGATAGCGGTGCGAGACCGCCAGGCCGTGCACCAGCACGACCGGTGGCGCTCCGGTCCCGGGATCGGTGCCGCGCCGGGTGTGCGTCCGCAGCCCGTCGACCGTCCGCCACTCGCTGGTGAGCCCGCCGGCCGGCCGGGGCGCGGCCAGCGCGAGCCGCAACTCGCCCAGGCTGAACCGCCCGGCGGGGGTGAGCCTCACAGTGCGCGCAGGCGCGGCAGCAACTGCTCCTGCGCCCAGTCGAGGAACATCGGCTGGGTCTCCCCGCCGACCTGAACGATCGCCACGTGGGTGAAGCCGGCGTCGACGAACTTCCGGAACGCCTCGACGTGCGCGTCCACGTCCGGCCCGCAGGGGATGCCCTCGGCGACGTCCTCCTCGCGGACGAACTGGGTGGCGGCGGCGAAGGAGTCCGGGCCCGGCAGCTCCGCGTTGACCTTCCAACCCAGCCCGAACCAGCGGAACTGGTCGTGCACGATCTTGCGGCACTCGGCCTCGTCCGGGCCGTAGCAGATGGCCACCTGCCCGTAGCGCGGCTGGCCGGCGCCGCCTGCGTCGTCGTACATCTCGATGATGTGCCGGTCGGGCTCGGTGGCGATGATGCCGTTGGCGTACTCGGCGGCCAGGGTGGCGGACTGTCGGCCGGAGGCGGCGACGGCCATCGGCACCGGCTGGTCCGGCCGGTCCCAGACGTAGGCGTCGGGCACGTCGAAGTGGTTGCCGGAAAACGTCAGCGACTCGCCGTTGAGCAGCGGCCGGATGATCTGGAGGGCCTCCTCGAACATCTCGTGCCGCTGCTGCACGTGCGGCCAGCCGCCGACCACGTGTTCGTTGAGGTTCTCGCCGGCGCCGAGGCCGAGGGTGAACCGGCCGTCCGAGAGCGCTCCGATGGTGCTGGCCTTCTGCGCGACCACGGCGGGGTGGTAGCGGCGGATCGGGCAGGTCACGAAGGACATCAGCTCGGCCCGGGAGGTGGCGTGGGCGACCGCGCCGAGCACCGACCAGGCGTACGGGGAGTGGCCCTGGGCGTCCAGCCAGGGGTAGTAGTGATCGGAGATCACCAGCTGGTCGAAGCCCGCCGCCTCGGCCCGTACCGCGTGGTCGACCAGCTGCTTCGGACCGGCCTGCTCGCACATCAGGGTGTAGCCGACGCTGACCATTCTGGTTTCTCCTTCCCGCCGACGGATCGTCCCGGGATACCCAGGTCAGCAGCCGTCAACCCTCGCGTCCGGTTCGAGCGGATGACGCTTGACGGATGACCGCGACCTGCCTACCGTCGCTCTTAACCGGTTAAGAGCGCCGGTGTGGCGCACATCCTGTGGTGGGGATGACCGCCCCGTGACGGCCCGCGTCCGCGTGGGCCGTCACGGCTGTCCGCCACCCGCGACCCGGTCACTGAACCGGTTGCGCCCATCGATCCATCGCCCTACGCTGATGCGTGCGCCGCCGGGATCCGGGCGGCGGCTGTCGGGCTGCAGCCGCCTTCCCCCTGTCACGTCCCACCCCTGTCGGGCATCGGGGGTCCTCCCTGAGGAAGGCCATGAAGACTCGACTCTCCGCCGCCGGCGCGGCGCTGCTCGCGCTGCTCGTCGCCGTGCTGGCGTTCGGCCAACCGGCGCAGGCCGCGGCCGGTTTCACCGTCGCGGGCGGCAAGCTGTACGACGCCAACGGCACCGAATTCATCATGCGCGGGGTCAACCACGCGCACACCTGGTATCCACAGCAGACCAGTTCGTTCGCCGACGTGAAGGCGCTCGGCGCGAACACCGTCCGGGTCGTGCTCTCCAGCGGCGACCGGTGGACCCGCAACACCAACGCCGACGTCGCCAACGTCATCTCGCTGTGCAAGGCCAACCGGCTGATCTGTGTGCTGGAGGTGCACGACACCACCGGCTACGGCGAGCAGAGCGGGGCGATCACCCTCGCCCGGGCCGTCGACTACTGGCTCAGTCTCGCCGACGTCCTCGCCGGCCAGGAGAAGTACGTCATCGTCAACATCGGCAACGAGCCGTACGGCAACCAGAACTACGCCTCGTGGGCCACCGACAACGCCAACGCGATCGGCCGGCTGCGCGCCGGCGGTCTGACCCACACGATCATGGTGGACGCGCCGAACTGGGGGCAGGACTGGTCGTTCACCATGCGCGACAACGCCGCCTCGGTCTTCGCCGCCGACCCGGCCCGCAACACCGTCTTCTCCATCCACATGTACGGGGTCTTCGACACCGCCGCGGAGATCACCGACTACCTGGGTCGCTTCCGGGCGGCCGGCCTGCCCATCGTGGTCGGTGAGTTCGGCTTCAACCACTCCGACGGCGACCCGGACGAGGACACCATCCTCGCCTACAGCCAGGCCAACGGAATCGGCTGGCTGGGCTGGTCGTGGAGCGGCAACGGCGGCGGCGTGGAATATCTCGACCTGGCCACCGCCTTCAACCCGGCCAACCTGACCAGCTGGGGTCAACGGCTGTTCAACGGCGCCAACGGCATCCGGCAGACCGCCCGGGAGGCCAGCGTCTTCGGTGGCACTCCGCCGCCCACCACACCGCCGCCGACGACTCCGCCGCCAACCACGCCTCCGCCCGCCGGTGGCTGCACGGCGACGTACACGGTCGCCAACCAGTGGCAGGGCGGCTTCCAGGGCGAGGTACGGGTGACCGCCGGCGCCACCGCGATCACCGGGTGGACCGTCCGGTGGACCTTCGCCAACGGCCAGAGCGTCAGCCAGTCCTGGAACGTGACGCTGACCAGCAGCGGCGCCGCGGTGACCGCGCGCAACGTGGACTACAACGGCCGACTGGCCGCCGGTGCCAGCACCAGCTTCGGCTTCATTGGCGGCTGGAACGGCAGCAACGCCAGGCCGGCGGTGAGCTGCGCCGCGAGCTGACCGAGGGGCAGGTGGCCGGGCCCGCACCGGGCTCGGCCACCGTGCCGGTCGTGGTCAGTGCTCCCCGGCCAGGTTCACGATGACCACCCCCGCGATGATCAGCGCGATGCCGGCGAGCTTGGCCAGCCCGACCGGCTCATCGAGGAAAACCGCGCCGATCGCCACGATGGTCGCGGTGCCCAGACCGGACCAGAGGGCGTACGCGACACCCACCGGGATCTCCTTCACGGCCTGGGCCAGCAGGATGAACGCCAGCAGGTAACCGCCGAGGCAGGCCACCGTCGGCCCCAGCCGGGTGAACCCGGCGGTGGTCTTGAGCAGACTGGTCGCCACCACCTCGGCGGCGATGGCGATCCCCAGCAGCACGTACGCCATGCGGTCCTCAGTCCTCAGCGCTCGTGGGTCGTCGATGGTCAGGCTAGCGCCACCCTTTCGCGGGATCTCGCGGTCCACGACGGGTGCGAGCCCTCGCGCCGGTCCCGGTCCGAAGTGGCCCCCGGTCCAGCAACCGTTTCCGATCCCGGCCCTCAGAGATGAGCTTCGCAGCAACGTTCCGACCCCGGTCCGGACCGGTAGCGCCGTCAGCCTTCGCCCCGCTGGGCACGGCCAGGTACCGATGTCGAGGCGGCGATCGGGCCGGGTTCGGCGGCGGCAGGTCCGACCTGGGCGGTGGTCGGGCCGGGTTCGGCGGCGAGCCGCGCCGCCCGCATCGTGAGGTAGCGCTGCTCGGGCAGGCTGCTCGTCCGCCCGGCGGCGGCCCGGTAGTCGGCGATCGCGCGGGCCCGGTCGCCGGCCATCTCGTGCAGGTGCGCGCGGGCGGCGGGAAGCCGGTGGTGCCCGGCCAACTGCGGGTCGTCGGCCAGCGCGTCGAGAGCGGCCAGACCGGCTGCCGGCCCGTGCACCATGGCGGCCGCCACGGCCCGGTTGAGCGCCACCACCGGGCTGCCGGCGAGCTGGTCCAGCACCCCGTAGAGCGCCAGGATCTGTGGCCAGTCGGTCGCTTCGGCGCTCGGGGCCTCGTCGTGCAGCGCCGCGATGGCGGCCTGCACCTGGTACGGGCCGACCGGCCCGCGTGGCAGCGCCCGGGTGACCAGCGCGACGCCCTCGGCGATCGCCGCCGCGTCCCAGCGGGCGCGGTCCTGGTCGGTCAGCGGGATCAGCTCACCGGACGGCCCTGTCCGCGCCGGGCTGCGCGCCTCGGTGAGCAGCATCAACGCCAACAGGCCGGCCGACTCGCTGTCGCCGGGCAGCAGCATGTGCAGCGCGCGGGTCAGCCGAATCGCCTCCACGGCCAGGTCGACCCGGCGCAGGTCCGGGCCTGCGGTACTGGTGTGCCCCTCCGTGAAGATCAGGTAGAGCACCTGCCGCACGGCGGCCAGCCGGTCGGCCCGCTCCGCGGGCTCCGGCATCCGGAACGGCAGCCCGGAGGAGCGGATGCGCTGCTTGGCCCGGCTGATCCGTTGGGCCATGGTCGCCTCGGGCACCAGGAACGCGCGGGCGATCTCGGCGGTGCTCAGCCCACCGACGGCGCGCAGGGTCAGCGCGACGGCCGACGCGGACGTGAGCGCCGGGTGGCAGCAGAGGAAGAGCATGACCAGGGTGTCGTCCCGTTCGGCGGTCAGCTCCTCGTCCGCCGCGGGTGCGTGCTGCCGGTCGTCCGGGTCCCGGCGGGCGACCAGGTCCTCGCGGCGGCGCCGCGCCTGCTCGCCGCGGACCAGCTCGATCATCCGGCGGTAGCCGACCTGGATCAGCCAGCCGCGCGGGTTCGCCGGCAGCCCGTCCGCCGGCCACTGGGTGGCGGCGGCCAACAGGGCCTCCTGCACCGCGTCCTCGGCGGTGGCGAAGTCTCCGAACCGGCGGGCGAGCACACCGAGGACCTGCGGCGCCAACTCGCGCAGCAGGTCCTCGATGCGGGGATCGGTGGTGGTCAGCCCTCACAGCTCCTCAGGTGGGGCGGACATGACCGGGTGCACCTCGATCGGCATGTTCAGCGGCCGCCCGCCGGGGCCGGGCGCGGTGGAGATGTACGCGGCCAGCTCCACCGCCCGCTGCGGGGTGTCGCAGTCGACGATCCAGAAGCCGGCGAGGAACTCCTTCGTCTCGGCGAACGGCCCCTCGGTGACCACCGGCGCCCCGCCCTCGCCGGCGCGGACGATCCGCGCCTGCTGCGGGCCGCCGAGGCCCTGCCCGTCGACCCACTCCCCGGCGGCGGCGAGCTTCGCGTTGACCTCGCCCATGAACGCGATGTGTGCCTGGACCTCCGCGGGGGTCCACGTGTCGATGGGCGGGAAGTCGGTCCCGGCGGCGCTGAACTGCATCAGCAGCATGTACTTCATGGTTTCGCTCCTCACGCCTGCGCACCATCTTCGGTGCTCTCACCCTGAGGTAGAAGCAGGAGACACCGTTCTCGACACTCCGGCCGAAGATTTCCCGAATCTTTTCAGCCGGCGGCCGTGACCTCCAGGACCAGGCTCTGCTCCGGGTGCAGCGCGGGCAGCTGCACCCCGACCCGAGCCAGCGCCGCCCCGCTGAGCGTGACGCCGCCGGCCAGCCAGGCCGGCGCGGCCCGGTCGATCGTCGCCGGGGCCGGCACGTCCGACACCGGTCGCACCCGGTAACGCCGGCACGGGTCGAGGCCGGGCAGCCGGAGGGCGCCCGGGGACTGCGCCAGCGAGGTGGCCAGCCGGGCCACCGCGTACACCGCTCCGGTGCCGTCGTGGCCGACCACGCCGTGCGCCCAGACGGCCGGGTCCGGATGGTCGACCCGGACCACCCGGCCGGCGTGCAGCAGCGGGCGCAGCCGCTTGTGCAGCGCGACCCAGGCGGCCAGCTCGGTCTGCTCGGCGGCGCTGATCGACGCGATGTCCCACTCGATGCCGTGGTGGCCGAAGAGCGCGGTGGCCGCCCGGAAGCCGAGGTCGTGCACGCGGTTGGTGGTGTGCGAGCGTTCCGGGCCGACGTGCGTGCCGACCAGCTCCGGTGGCAGCAGCAGCCCCGTCCACCGCTGGATGCTGAGCCGTTCCAGGGCGTCGTTGCAGTCGCTGGCCCAGACCCGGTCGGTGCGCGCGAGGATGCCCAGGTCCACCCGGGCGCCGCCGGACGCGCAGCTTTCGATCTCCACCCCGGGGTGGCGGCGGCGCAGCTCGTCGAGGAGCCGGTAGACCGCCAGGGTCTGCCCGTGCACTCCGGGGCGGCCGTGGTGCCCGGCCTCGGTGAGGTCCCGGTTGTGGTCCCACTTGAGGTAGCTGATGCCGGGATGCTCGGTGAGCAGGTTGTCGAGCCGGTCCAGCAGGTAGTCGTACGCCTCCGGCCGGCCCAGGTCGAGCACCTGCTGGTTGCGCCAGAGCGCCGGCAGCCGGCCCGGCACGGCCAGCAACCAGTCGGCGTGCGCACGGAACAGGTCGGAGTCGGGGTTGATCATCTCCGGCTCCACCCAGAGGCCGAACTCCAGACCCCGGCCGGTCACGTGGTCGATCAACGGTTGCAGGCCGTCCGGCCAGACGCCCTCGTCGACGAACCAGTCGCCGAGCCCGGCGGTGTCGTCGCGCCGGCCGCGGAACCAGCCGTCGTCGAGCACGAACCGCTCGACGCCGATCTGCGCGGCCCGGTCCGCCAGCGCCCGCAGCCGGTCCAGGTCGTGGTCGAAGTAGACCGCCTCCCACACGTTCAGGGTCACCGGGCGCGGGGAGCGTGGGTGACCGGGCCGGGCCCGCAGGTGGGTGTGCAGCACGTCGCTGAGCCCGTCCAGCCCGTCGTCGGACCAGACCGCGTAGAGCAGGGGAGTGGCGTACGACTCGCCGGGGCCGAGCCGGACCTCGCCGGGGGCGAGCAGCTCGCCGCCGCCGAGGGTCGACTCGCCGGTGGGCCGGCGCTCGGCGAAGGTGACGTGGTCGCCGCTCCAGGCGGTGTGCACCGCCCAGACCTCGCCGTGGCCGAAACCGAACCCGGCGGTGCCGGCCACCAGCAGCAGGGTGGCGTCGTGCCCGGTGCGTCCGTGCCGGCCTTCGCGCACCCAGCTGCCCTGCTGCCACGAGTGCCGCTGCGGGGACCGTTCCCGGCACCACCGGCCGGTCAGGTCGAGCAGTTCGGTGGCGACCGCCGGGACCGGCAGCACCGGGGTCAGTTCCCGCAGCTCGTACGCGTCGTCGCCGTCGTTGCGCAGCCGGTGGCGCAGCAGCAGCAACCCGGTCGGGTCCACCTCGATCTCGATGGTCAGGGAGAGCTGTGCGGCCGCGTCGCTGGCCCGCACGGTCACCCGCGCCGAGCCCTCGTCCCCGGAGGCGTCGACGTCGAGGCCGTCCAGGCGGAACGCGGTGGACCAGCCGGCGCCGTCGCGGTGCCCGGCCAGCCCCGGCCGGCCGCTCCAGCCGGCGCTCGGCTCCGGCAGCAGGGAGAGCACGGTGGGCTCGTCGAAGCTGCTCGGCACCACCGGCGGCACGGTCGCGTCGACGAGCTGGCGCAGGCCGTCGTCGTCGAGGTCGCCGATGTCGCCGCCCCAGTGCGCGACCCGGGGCAGCCCCGGGCCGCGCGCGTCGAGCACCAGGCTGGTCCGCGCGCGGCGCAGGTGCAGGATGGTCATCCTTTGGAGGCTCCCAAGGTCAGGCCCCGGACGAAGTGCCGCTGGAGCATAAAGAAGATCACCAGAGTGGGGATCGCGACGAGCACGCTGCCCGCCGAGACCAGGTTGTTGTCGGTGAAGAACTCGCCGCGCAGGTTGTTGAGCGAGCTGGTCACCGGGAACTTGTCGCCGGTGCGCATGAGGACGGTGGCCCAGAAGAACTCGTTGTAGATCCAGGTCACCTCCAGGGTCGCCAGCGCGGCCAGGGCCGGCCGGCACAGTGGCATGGTGACCTGCCAGTACTGCCGCCAGATGCTCGCCCCGTCGACCATCGCCGCCTCGTACAGGTCGCGGGGCAGCGCCTTCATGTAGTTGCTGAGCACGAAGACGCAGAACCCGCACTGGAAGGCCACGTTGATCAGGATCAGCCCCCAGTAGCTGTCGTAGAGCAGCTCCGAGTCGCTCATGAACTCCGGCAACGGCACCTCGGTGAACAGCCGGAACAGCGGGATCAGCAGCGCCTGCTGGGGCAGCAGGTTGGCCGCGGTGAAGATGCCCAGCAGCACCAGGTTGAGCTTCCAGCTGAACCGGGCGATGACGAACGCCACGCAGGAGGCGAGGAAGAGTGTGAGCAGCACCGCCGGCACGGTGATGTACACCGAGTTGAGGAAGTGCTTGCCGAACTCGGCGGTCTGCCAGGCGGTGACGTAGTTGTCGACGGTCCAGCCGCCGAACGAGACGTAGCCGTTGGCGGCGGTGTACTCGTAGGAACGCAGCGACGTGAGCACCGCCCAGGCGATCGGAAAGAGCCAGGTCAGCGCGACGGCGAGAAGGAAGCCGTGCAGGAGCAGCCGAGCCGGGGTCAGCTTGCGACGGGCCGGGGCCTCGACCCCGTCTTCGGTACGCCGGGTCGCGGTCGCGGTGCTCATTGCCGGTTCTCCCTCATCACGGTCGCCAGGTAGATGGTGATGAAGACCAGCGAGACGACCAGCATGATGGTTGCCAGCGCCGAGCCGAACCCGATCCGGCTCGCCTCACCCACGACGTTCTGGGTGACCAGCGCGGAGATCAGCTCCAACCCGTTGCGGCCCTTGTTGACCACCCAGACCAGGTCGAACGCGCGCAGCGACTCGATCACCGTCACCACCAGCACGATGATGTTGATCGGCCGCATGACCGGGAACACCACCCGGAAGAACGCCCGGCTCTCCGAGGCGCCGTCGACCGCGGCGGCTTCCCGCAGCGACGGGTCGACGCCCTTCAGCCCGGCCAGGTAGAGCAGCATGATGTAGCCGACGTGCCGCCAGCCGGAGGCGACCATGACCGCCCAGATGTTCACGTTCGAGTCGCCGTACCAGTCGACGTTGCTGCCGAACACGGCGTTGATCAGACCCTGATCGCGGGAGTACAGCAGCTGCCAGACGAAGCCGATCAGCGCCAGCGAGAGCACCACCGGCAGGTAGAGAGCGGTCTGGTAGAAGCGGCTGCCGCGCAATTCCTTGTCGAGCAGGACGGCCAGGAACATGCCGAACGGGCTGGCCACCAGGAACAGCACCGCCAGCCAGAGCAGGTTGTGCTGGACCGCCGGCACGAACGGCGGGTAGATGTTCACCACGTCGCTGTAGTTGCGCGCGCCGACGAACTCGATCTCGTTCAGTGGGCCGATGCCGTCCCAGTTGGTGCCGGAGAGCAGCACGGTGGCCACCGCCGGCATCCAGACGAAACCCGTGACGAGCAGCAGCGGGACGAGCACCATCAGCGTGATGACCACGCGGTCGGTGCGGGACAGGAGCCGTAGCCGCCGGCGACGACCACCCGTGGAGGTGGTCGCGGCCGGCGGCGGCACGGCGCGATCCGTTTGGATCAGGGGCAGGTCGGACACGATGTCCTCCCCCTTCCGCCGTCAGTCGGTGAAGATCGACTTCTTCTGGTTCTCGATGCTCGAGGTGAGCCCGCCGATGTCCTTGGGGTTCTTGATGAACTGCTGGAGCGCCGGGATGATCACCGTGGAGGCGAAGTCCGGCCGGGTGTCCCGGTCGAGGAACTGGGCGATCTCGGTGGCCGATCCGACCAGCTCGGCCGCCTTCTTCTGCAGGGCGGTGTAGCCGCTGACGTCCGCGCCACTGTTGGCGACCAGGGTGGCCGGGTCGTTCTTGACGGTGATGTCCGCGGCGGCCTTGCCGCCGAAGTACTCCAGCAGCTTCCGGGCGCTGTCCTCATTCTTGGGCTTGCGGGCCATCATGTAGCCGTCGATCGGGGCGTCCAGGGCCTTGGCGCCGATCGCCGGGTCGATCTCCGGGAAGGTGAAGAAGTCGAGGTCGCTCTGCTCCTCGTTGCTGAACTGCTGGCCGACGAAGAGACCGAGCAGGTACATGCCGCTCTTCTTCTGCTGCAGCGACTGCGCCGCCTCCTGCCAGGTACGGCCGAGGCTGTCCGGCTGGTGCAGGGGGAGCAGGCCGGCCCAGGTGTCGAAGACCTTCTTGACCTTGTCGGAGGTCCAGGATTCCTTGCCGGCCATCAGGTCGACGTGGAACTGGTAGCCGTTGATCCGGAGGTTGAGGATGTCGAAGGTGCCCATCGCCGGCCAGCCGTCCTTGTCGGCGAAGGCGATCGGGGTCAGCCCGTCCTTCTTCATCTGCGCGGCGAGGGCGGTCAGATCGTCGAGGGTCTTGGGCTGCTGGTAGCCGTGCTGCTGCCAGACCGACTTGCGGTAGAAGACCGCCCAGGGGTAGTACGTCGCCGGGACGAAGTACTGCTTGCCGTCGTCCCCGGTCGACGCCTTCTTGAAGGCGTCGGAGTAGCCCGAGAGCTTGCCCCACACGTCGCTGATGTCGCTGGCCAGTCCCTTTTGGGCGAAGAAGCGCATCCGGTAGCCGGCGAACTAGGTGAACACGTCGTCCGGCTTGCCCTGCAGGTAGTTGTTGATGTTCTCCTGGAACGTGTTGTGGTCGACCGTGTTCACCGCGACCTGGACGCCGGACGAGGTCTTGAACCCGTCGACGACCTTGGCGACCACGTCCTTCGGCTTCGGGTCGGACTGGTTCGACCCGAGCGACACCTCCTTGGAGTCGGACCCGCCGGAGTCGGAGTCGCCGCAGCCGGCGAGCAGGCCGGTGCCGAGCAGCGCGCCCGTGCCGGCGGCGCCGGCGAGCAGCGAGCGTCGGTTGATGCCGGCTACGGAGGGCGGTACGAGCCGAGCCAGGTATTCGGCTTGGGATCGGGGACGGGACATCTGTGCCTCCTACGGATGAAGAGGTGCTACGCCCAAGGGTCGTCAGGGGTGGTGAAGGCAGATCCGGCGTCGTGATCACACATCGGGATCCCCCGAGAATCCACATTGGCGAACACGAACGGCCATTGGGGCCTCAAGCTACCCGTCCCGAGGGCGCTGTCAAGAGGGCAGTTCGCCGCCGATAATCCGGTCGTGACACGGCCGTTACGCGGTAAACGTTGGAAAAGAAATCGATGTTGGAACCTGTTGACTTGCGCGCTCCGCCGGGTGCACCCTCAGCTCTCATGCGGCGATGGCAGGGTGACGGCATCTATTTCGGCGGCGACTACAACCCCGAGCAGTGGCCCGAGCAGACCTGGTCGGAAGACGTCGAGCTGATGCGTCGGGCCGGGGTCAACCTGGTCTCCGTCGGCATCTTCTCCTGGGCCCTGCTGGAGCCCGCTCCGGGCCGGTTCGAGTTCGGCTGGCTGGACCGGGTGCTGGACCTGTTGCACGACGGCGGCATCCAGGTCGACCTGGCCACCGCCACCGCCAGCCCGCCGCCGTGGCTCGCCCGCGCGCACCCGGAGACGCTGCCCCGCCGAGCCGACGGCGCGATCCTGTGGCCGGGCGGCCGGCAGGCGTACTGCCCCAGCTCGCCGGTGTTCCGCGATCGGTCGCTGAAGCTGGTCCGAGCGGTCGCCGGCCGGTACGCCGAGCACCCGGCGGTGGTGATGTGGCACGTCTCCAACGAGCTGGGCTGCCACAACGTGCACTGCTACTGCGACGTCAGCGCCGAGGCGTTCCGTGGTTGGCTGCGCGAGCGCTACGGCGACCTGGACCGGCTCAACGACGCCTGGGGCACGGCGTTCTGGAGCCAGCGCTACGGCGACTGGGCCGAGATCAACCCGCCGCGCACCGCGCCGACCTTCGCCAACCCCACCCAGCAGCTGGACTTCCTGCGCTTCTCCTCCGACGAGCAGCGGGCCCAGCTGCGCGCCGAGCGCGAGCTGTTGAAGACGCTGGTCCGACAGCCGGTCACCACCAACTTCATGATCGGCACCGGCATCAAGCACATGGACTACCACTCGTGGGCCGACGACGTGGACCTGGTCTCCAACGACCACTACCTCACCGCCGCCGACCCGCAGGCGCACCTCGGGCTGGCGCTCTCCGCCGACCACACCCGCGGCGTCGCCGGTGGCGACCCGTGGCTGCTGATGGAGCACTCCACCAGCGCGGTGAACTGGCAGCCGCGCAACGTGGCGAAGCTGCCGGGCCAGCTGCGCCGCAACAGCCTGGCGCACGTCGCCCGCGGCGCCGACGGGGTGCTGTTCTTCCAGTGGCGGGCCTCCCGGGCCGGCGCCGAGAAGTTCCACTCCGCGCTGGTGCCGCACGCCGGGCCGGAGACCAAGGTGTTCCGGGAGGTCTGCCAGCTGGGCGCGGACCTCAGGGCGCTCGCCGAGGTACGCGGCAGCCGGGTCGACGCGGACGTGGCCATCCTGTTCGACTGGGAGGCGTGGTGGGGTGTCGAGCTGGACTCGCACCCCAGTGTGGACGTCCGCTACGCCGACCGGTTGACCGCCCTGTACGGCGCGCTGTGGCGGGCCGGCGTGACCGCCGACATCGTCCACCCGTCCGCCGACCTCAGCGGCTACCGGCTGGTCCTGGCACCCACCCTCTACCTGGTCCGCGATGCTGACGTCGACGCGCTGCGCCGGTTCGTCCAGGCCGGTGGCACCGCGGCGATCACCTACTTCAGCGGCATCGTGGACGAGAATGACCACATCCGGCTGGGCGGCTACCCGGGCGCGTTCCGGGAGCTGCTCGGCGTACGGACCGAGGAGTTCTTTCCGTTGCGCGAGGGCGAGCAGGTGCGGCTGGACGACGACAGCACGGCCGACGTGTGGACCGAGTGGCTGCACCCGGAGGGCGCCGAGGTGCTCGCCGCGTACACCGATGGGCCGTTGCCCGGCGTGCCGGCGCTGACCCGGCACCCGGTCGGCGCGGGCGCCGCCTGGTACGTCGGCACCCGGCTGGACGAGCCGGCCACCGACCGGCTGGTCGCCCGGCTGGTCGACGAGGCGGGTGTCCGTCCGGCGGCGCAGGCGCCGACCGGGGTGGAGGTGGTCCGGCGCCGCGACGGCGAGCGAAGCTGGCTGTTCGCGATCAACCACACTGAGAGCGAGGTACGGCTCACGGTGACCGGCACCGAGCTGTTGACCGGTACGGAGTGTGCCGGTGAGCTGACAGTGCCGGCCGGCGAGGTGGCCGTGGTCCGGGAGGACCGGGCCGACGGACCGGTCTGACCCGGTGACAGTCACGGCGCGAAGGAGGTTCCCCAGGTGCTCGCCCAGCAGCGGCAGACCGCCATTCTCGATCTGATCCGCCAGCGTGGCGGCGTACGGGTGAGCCAGCTCGTCAGCCGGTTCGGCGTGTCCGACATGACGATCCGGCGCGACCTGGAGGTGCTGGCCGAACGCGGCCTGGTGGACAAGGTGCACGGCGGCGCGACGCTGGCCGGGCCGGGGTCGGCCGAGGAGCCCGGCTTCGCCGCGAAGTCGATCCGCCAGCAGGCGGAGAAGCGGGCCATCGCCGAGCGGGCGGCGACCATGGTGGAGCCGGGGATGGCCATCGCGCTCTCCGCCGGCACCACCACCGCCGCGTTGGCCACGCTGCTCTCCGACGTACGAGGGCTGACCGTGGTGACCAACTCGATCCCGGTGGCCGACGCGCTCTACCAGAATCCGCGCGCCGACCAGACGGTGGTGCTGACCGGCGGCATCCGTACCCCGTCGGACGCGCTGACCGGGCCGGTGGCCGAGGCGGCGATCAGCGCGCTCAACGTCGACCTGCTCTTTCTGGGCGTGCACGGGCTCAGCCCACGGACCGGCTTCACCACGCCCAACCTGCTGGAGGCGGGGGTCAACCGCTGCCTGATCGGCGCCGCCCGCCGGCTCGTGGTGCTCGCCGACCACACCAAGTGGGAGACCATCGGCATCGCCACCATCGCCCCGCTGGAGGCGGCCGACGTGCTGATCACCGACCTCGGCTTGTCGGCGGAGGCGCGTACCGAGATCGGCGAGCAGGTCGGCGAGCTGGTCGTCGTCCAGGCCGACTGACGGCAGGCGCCACAGCTCAGCGCCGCCAGCCTTCCGACGTTGATCAAGAGGTTCGCGTCACCGGGAACGCGTTTCCTGACGCAGATCTCTTGATCAACGGGGTGGGACGGGTGAGCCGCTGGCGCGACCCAGCGCATCCCTGCGGAAACACACCGTGAGCAGGGGGCGCACTTCACAGCCACCTCACAGGGCTGCTGGATAAGGTGCCCTTCGAGTCAACGTCCGACTCCATCCTGGAGCGGTCGGCTGTCGCACAGGAGTTCCGATGGTCTTCAAGAAGATGTTGAGCGCGTTCGGTGTCGGCGGTCCCAGCGTGGACACCGTGCTGACCAACCCCAACACCCGGCCTGGCCTGACCCTCGACGGGCAGGTCAACCTCGTCGGCGGTGACAGCCCGGCGGCCATCGAGCAGGTGGTGATCGGCCTGGTCACGCGGGTCGAGGTCGAGGGACACGACACCGAGTACGCGGGCACCATGGAGTTTCACCGGATGGCCGTGAGCGGCCCGCTCCAGCTCGCGCCGAAGCAGGAACTGTCGCTTCCGTTCCAGCTGCCGGTGCCGTGGGAGACCCCGATCACCGACGTGTACGGCCAGCGCCTGCACGGCATGACGATGGGCCTGCGTACCGAGCTGGCGATCGCCCGTGCGGTCGACAAGAGCGACCTGGACCAGGTGGCGGTGCACCCGCTGCCGGTGCACGAGCGGATCCTGGAGGCGTTCCAGCGGCTCGGCTTCCGGTTCAAGCACGCCGACCTGGAGCGCGGCCACATCCGGGGCGTCCAGCAGACGCTGCCGTTCTACCAGGAGATCGAGTTCTTCGCCTCGCCGCAGTACGCCAGCACGATCCGCGAGGTCGAGCTGACCTTCGTGACCAGCCAGCGCGGCGTGGACGTGATCCTGGAGTGCGACAAGCGCGGCGGCTTCCTCAGCGCCGGCCACGACGCCTTCGGCCGGTACCAGGTGTCGCACGCCGACGCCGACCGGGTCGACTGGGCGCAGGTGGTCGACGGTTGGCTGCGGGAGACCACCTCCCGCTACGGCAGCCTGCGCTCCCAGGGCGGGTTCGGGCCGGGTCACGGGCGCGGCCACGGCCGGGGGCACGGGATGGGCGGCATGGTGGCCGGAGCGGCGCTCGGCGTGGCCGGCGGCATGATCGCCGGCGAGATGATCGAGGACGCCTTCGAGGGTGACTTCGGCGGCGACTTCGGTGGCGACTTCGGCGAGTAGTCGCCCAGCGCGACAGTGGCCTCCGGGAGGTTCTCCCGGAGGCCACTGTTCGATGTGGAGCCGTGTACCCGGTCAGTGCCGGGCCTTGCGCTCCTCACCGCTGCGGTGATTGCTGCCGGCCTTGGCCAGGCCTCGGCTACCGAGGTAGCCCAGCGTCAGCAGGGTGATCAGGAACCAGGCGTTGTCGGCGCGGAAGATGTCCACCCCAGCCGAGTTCTTCCCGACGACCTGCGAAGCGCCCAGTACGGCGGCCACCGCGATCAGGTAGATCCAGAACTCGGTGGTCTTGAATGCCTGCTTGGTCTCCGTACCGGGTGCCTGCATGTCGTTGCGACGCCCGTCCTGCATGACCGGCATCTGCCGAGTCTGCGTGTTCTGCATCGACGCCGGGTTCTGCACGTCCGAGGCCGGCCGGTTCGTCGGCCGGGTGGAAGCAGCCTGCGTGCTCATCTGGTCCTCCTCAGGATGCGATGAGTCGTACCTGCATTCCCTCGCCCCGCTACCGCGTTTCGGCCACGGCACGGTTCGTGTTCACGGCGGGGACAACCCCCGACTACCCGCGCCCCCCGAGCAGGTAACACCGACCGCCGGCCGGAAATCCGGCCGGCGGTCGGGTGGTCAGCGCAGATCAGGGCAGGTCAGCGCAGGCCGTTGCGGATCGCGACGCTCACCAACAGGTCCGGGTCGTCGGTGATCATCCCGTCGACACCCAGGTCGATGACCCGCTGCATCACCTGCGCGTCGTCGACCGTGTACGGGATCACCTTCAGGTCGTCCCGCGTCTGGAGGGTCCGGACGTCCGGTCCGTGGAAGTATGCCGGGTTCTCCCGCAGGTACCAGTCGGGCGAGGCGACCGTGCCCTGGCGCGGGTCGTGCACCTGCCAGTTCGCCGACACCGTGCCGGCGCCCGCGGCCCGGGTCAGTTTGCCCAGGTCCTGGTACTTCCACCAGTCCAGCCCACCGGTCCACGGACTCTTGACCGAGCGGTCGCCGTACACGGCCTCGAGGGAGCACTCGTCGGCGAGGGTGGCGCACTCGGCCGGGCCGTACTGCCAGACCAGGCCGACCGTGCCGATCCGGCGGTCGAGCTGCCGGGCGTAGGTGATGGTGCGCCAGTCGAACGACTGGATGGTGGCCCGGTCGGTGAAGCCGGCCCGCTGGATCGCCCCCACCAGCTTGCGGGTGAAGCTGCGGTACGGCTCGGTGTCGTTCACCACCGGGCTGATCTTCGTCTCGATGTTCATTCCGATGTCGCTGCGGCCACTCGCCTTCACCAGGGCGAAGACCTCGTCCAGCGTGGGAATCCGGGCGCCCGGCGCGGGCACCTGCGCGGGCAGCTCGGGCAGCGTCTTCGTGCCGCAGTCCACGGTCTTGAGCTGCGCCAGGGTCAGCTCGTGCACCGGCTTGCCCACATACGGGAACTGCCGGTCGCCGGGGCGCACCGGGGCGGTGTCGACGCAGTGCGAGCCGTTGACCGTGCGGTCGTGCAGCACCACGAGCGCGCCGTCGGCGGTCACGCCGGTGTCCAGTTCGAGGGTGGAGATGGCCCGGTTGGCCAGCGCGTTGGCGAAGGCCGGCAGGGTGTTCTCCGGGCGGGTCGCCCGACCGCCGCGGTGCGCCTGGATGTCGAACGGCGCCGCGTACGCCTTCGGCAGCCGGTAACCGCGCTGCGCCAGCAGGCCGCGCAGCCGGTCCGGGTAGTCGGTGATGATGCCGTCCACGCCGTCGTCGATGAGCTTGTTCATGGTCGGCAGGTCGTCGACCGTCCACGGGATCACCTTGATCCCGTACCGGTGCGCCCGGGCCACCATCTCCCTGGTGACGTACGGCTTGTAGCCGGGCTCGGTGACCGTGCCGTTCTGGGGGGAGCCGTGCACCGGGGAGAAGGCACTGACGCCGAAGCTGCGGATCGCCCGGATCGGGTCGCCGCCGAAGTCGTCGATGTCCAGCCCGCCGAGCCACGGCGAGGCACCCGGCTGGCCGGTCTGCAGGAAGTCGTAGTTGGTCAGCGCGACCAGGGGGAGCTTCGGCTCGACCTGGCGCATCCGCATCAGCGCGCCCCAGTCGAAGCTCTGGATGGTGACCTGCTTCAGCAGGCCGGCGGCGCGGACCTCGGCGGCCGTGACCCGGACGAACTGCTCGCGGGGCGCGGTCTCGGTCGGCGCGCCGGCCTCCACCTTGGTCTCGACGTTGAGCTTCACGTCCTTCGCCTGGTACCGGTTGACCAGCGCGAACACCTCACGCAGCAGCGGCATCCGGGCACCCGGCACGGCGAGCTGGCCGGGCTTGTCCGGCAGCGTCTTCGAACCGCAGTCGAGGCTGCGCACCTGAGCGACGGTCAGGGTGTTGACGTACTTACCGACGTACGGGAACTCCGGGTCATTGGGCGTCACCGGGGCGGTGTCGACGCACTTGGCGCCGGTGACCTTCCGGTCGTGGGTGACCACGGCCTGGCCGTCCTCGGTGATCTGCACGTCCAGTTCGAGGGTGCTCACCCCGAGCTGGAGGGCGTTGCCGAAGGACGCGAGGGTGTTCTCCACCCGCAACCCGAGGCCGCCGCGGTGGGCCTGCACGTCGAATGTCCGGTCCGGCCGAGGCTTGGCCTGTGCGGGCACGGCGATCCCGGTCGTCACCGTCGCGGCCACCAGGGCCGCGATGGCGGTACGGCGTACTCTGCGCACGCTGTCATCCCCTCCTGCCGGCGGGCGTCTCCCACCGGTCGCCGGACAGCATGGACACCGGGGACGGCCGGCAGGCGGCCGGCGGACGGCGCGACGGTGAACCGGTGTGGACGACCTGCGGGGCCCGGCGGGTTTGGTCGGCCGGCGGTCGGGCACGCAGTCAGTTCCACAGCTTCTGCGAGGTGATGGACGTGCGTGAGGACGACATGCGGCAGGAGGCCGCCCGGCGGGCGGAGGACCGGATCGCCGGCGGCGTGTACGGCGAGGGCGCCCTCGACGAGGTGACGGTGCCCCGCACCGATGTGGAGAGCCAGATCCAGCGCGAAGACCCGGACGATCCGGCGAAGGTGCGGGTCGATCCGCAGGTCCTGCGCGACGGCGGCCCGGTCGGGGGGCAGGGCGCGGTGACCACGACCGGTGGCACCGCCGGCCCGGCCAGTGCGCGGCGGGTCGCCCGGCAGCCGGAGCGGCACCAGGGGAAGGTCGCCCCGACGACGACCGGCGACGCCACCACCGGTGGTCTGAGCACCCCGATGGGCGGCGGCACCAGCGACCAGTCCACGTCCGCGACCGGTCCGAGCAAATCCATCCAGGACACGGCCAGAGACTGACCGGCGGAGCACGGCCGCCCGTCACCGCCCCCGCCGACCGGCAGGTCGGCGGGGGCGGCGTGGCTCCGGGCCGCTCGGATCAGCGGCTGGGGCGCAGGATGCCGAGGCGTTGGGTGGCGCGGGTGAGCGCCACGTACAGGTCGCTGCGCCCGCGCGGTGACTCGGCCACCATCCGGTCCGGGTCGACCACCAGCACCGAGTCGAACTCCAGCCCCTTGGCCTGCGCGACGGTCAACACCACCACGCGGCTCTCCAGCTCCGGATGCTCGCCCACGGCGGCCTCCGGCAGCGCCGCGGTCAACGACGCGCCGAGCGCGTCCACCCGGCCGGCCGGCACGATCACGCCGAGCCGGCCCTCGGCCAGTCCGGTTGCCTCCCGGGTGGCCGCCGTCACCAGCTCCGCGGCCAACTGGTCGTCGTGCACCGTGCGGTCCCACGGAGGTACGCCGCTCTCCCGCACCGAGCGCGGCGGCCGCAGCGCCGGGTCGATCTCGGCCAGCACGTCGGCGGCGACCGCCATGATCTCGGCCGGGGTGCGGTAGCTGACAGTCAGCTCGGTCAGCCGCCACCGCTGCGCCACGTACGGCGCGAGGGCGTCCGCCCAGGACGGCGTGCCGCTGAGCGCGCCGGTCTGCGCCACGTCCCCGACGATCGTCATGGACCGGCTCGGGCAGCGGCGCATCAGCAGCCGCCACGCCATCGGCGACAGCTCCTGCGCCTCGTCCACGATGACGTGGCCGAACGCCCAGGTCCGGTCGGCGGCGGCCCGCTGGGCGGTGGTGAGGCGGTCGGCCTCCTCCTGCCGCTCCAGCAGCCGGTCCGCGTCGATCAGGTCGGTCACGCCCAGGATCTCGCCGCCCTCGGCCTCGTCCTCGACGTCGATCGAGCGGGAACCCCGGGCGATTTCGAGCACGCCCTCGGCGTACTCCCGTTCCAGCATCCGGATGCGATCCCGCCGGGCGGCGGCGGCCCGCTCGTCCTCGCCGAGCAGCTCGGCGGCCTCGTCGAGCAGCGGCACGTCGGCCGGCGTCCACCCGCCCGGCTCGCGGTGCAGCAGGGCCCGCTCGTCGTCGGTGAGCATCGGCGCGGCCGTGGCGATCCGGTCCGGGTCGGCGTACAGGTCGGCGAGCAGACGCTGCGGCGTCAGCACCGGCCACAGCCGGTCGAGGGCCGCCTGGACCTCCGATTCCTCGCGCAGCTCCCGGCGGATCTCGGCCCGGTCCGCCTCGTCGAGCAGGTTGTCCCCGCCCAGCGGGTCGGCGCCGATCCGCTCGGCCACCTGGTCGGCGAGCGCGTGCACGATCTCCACGTCGAACAGCGCCCGGGCCAGGTTGTGCGGACGGTCGACGCGACGCACCCGGTCCCGGGCAACCCGCACGATCTCCGGGTCGAGGGTCAGCGTCTCCCGCTCGACCTCGATCTCCAGCGGCTCGTCCGGCACCCACTGCCGGTCCCGTACGGCCAGCGCCAGCACCTCGGCCAGCACCGCCCGGCCCTTGAGCGCGGCGGCCTCGGCCGACTCGGTCCGTTGCGCACTGACCCCGGGAAAGAGATCGCCCTGGGTACGCAGCAGCACGCCGGTCTCGGCCAGGGTGGGCAGCACCTGGGAGATGTAGCGCAGGAACGTCGCGTTCGGGCCCACCAGCAGCACACCACGGCTGGACAGCTCCCGCCGGTGTGTGTAGAGCAGGTACGCCGCCCGGTGCAACGCGACCGCGGTCTTGCCGGTGCCCGGGCCGCCCTGGACGACCATCACCCCGGGCAGATCGGCGCGGATGATCCGGTCCTGCTCGGCCTGGATGGTCTCCACGATGTCCCGCATCCGGCCGGTCCGGCCGGCGTTGAGCGCGGCGAGCAGCGACGCCTCGCCGGTCAGCTCCTCGTGCGCGCCCGGAGCGGCGGTGGAGATGTCGAGCACCTCGTCGTTGAGGCCGGTCACCTTGCGCTGCCGGGTGCGCAGGTGCCTGCGGCGGCGTACGCCCTGCGGGTTGGCGGCGGTGGCGAGGTAGAACGGGCGGGCGGCGGGAGCCCGCCAGTCCATCAGCAGCGGGTCGTAGTCGCCGCTGGTGTCGAAGATGCCGATCCGGCCGATGTAGTGGCGCGCGCCGTCGTCGCCGTCGAGGCGGCCGAAGCACAGACCGTTCTCCACGGCGGAGAACTGCTCGACCTGGTCGGCGTACATCTGTACCGAGCTGTCGCGCTGGGAGCGGTCCTGCAGGGTGCCGCCGGTGTTGCGCAGCTCGCCGGTGAGCCGCTCGGCGGCCTGCTCGCGCAGTCCGTCCAGCCGGTCGTAGAGCATCGAGACGTACTCCTGCTCGCGACCGATCTCGTCGTCGAGCGGCAATTCGCCCGAACCGCCGGAGTGCCTTGACAAGCCGTCTCCCTAAAGATTAGAATCTCTTGCAGGAACGGCTTTGTAGCCGTTCTTTTTTGTGCCCTCGAACTGTTGAAGATAGCGCGTCCCGCTGGCCTCGACCAAGCTGGCCGAGTCGGCGCGCCCGGTGATCGCGAGGTGGCGGCGGATGATCCTGCGGACCGGGCAACGGGTGGTCTTCATCGGCGACAGCATCACCGACTGCGGCCGGCGGGACACCGCCAGGCCCTACGGCGCCGGGTATGTCAGCCTCGTCCGTGCCCTGGTCGGCGCCCGTCACCCCGAGCTGGACGTGGAGTGGATCAACCGGGGCGTGGGCGGGGACACCGTCCGCGATCTGGCCGCCCGCTGGGACGACGACGCCGTCGCCGAGCGTCCCGACGTGCTCTCGGTCATGATCGGCATCAACGACATCTGGCGGGGCTACGGCGACCGGCCCGACGAGGCCGTCCCCATCGACGAGTACGAGCGCACCCTGCGTGACCTGCTCCGCCGCGCGGTGGGTGCCACCGGCTGCCGGCTGGTCCTGGCCGACCCGTTCCTGATCGAGACCGACCGCAACGATCCGCAGCGCGCCGACACCGACCGGTACTGCGCGGTGGTCGCCGCGCTGGTCGCCGAGTTCGACGCGGTGCACGTGCCGACCCAGGCCGCGTTCGACCGGGTGCTCGCGGTCAGCCCCGCGAAGCGCTGGGCCGACGACCGGGTGCATCCGCACCTGCCCGGCCACGCGGTGCTCGCCGACGCGTTCCTCACCGCCCTCGGCGTGACCGCCACGCCCTGACCCGGGCCCGCTGACGGTCCGCTCCGCTCGACCGTGGCGCCCACCGCACACGGCGGCGCCGGGCCGACCGATGGGTCGACCCGGCGCCACAACACCGGGAGATCAGCCGCGGGCGACCTGGTAGAGCCGCTCCGGGGTCACCGCGCCGGCGAGCAGCCGGCCGTCGTCGGTGAGCAGCACACTGAACAACTTGCTGGTGAGCAGCCGGCCGCTGCCCCAGTCACCCTTGACCGCCTCGAGCCCGCCAAGCAGCTTCGACACGTCGACGTCCGGCGTACCGACCGGCTTGTCGCCGGCTGGCTTTTCGACGGCCGGCCTGCCGCCGACGGCACCGTCGAGGCGGGCGACCAGCACGGTGGCCCAGCCGGTGCCCACGGCGCGCACCTGCGGATCACCGGCCGGCTCGGAATGGCCGGGCCTGACCGCGGGCGGCCGCTCGGCCGACTCCTCGGTCACGGTCACACCGGGCGGCGGGTTGAAGGTGAACTGGTCGGCGTCGGGACGCCGGTAGTCGACCTGGGTGAAGGCCACCTCGAACGCCGGCTGGTCGCTGCCCGTGGCGAGCACCTCGAAGCGCAGCGGCACGTGCTGCTTGGCGTCGATGGCGATCCGCAGCTGGTGCACCAGCGAGTCCTTGTCGCGTGGCTGGAGCACCAGCTCGTACGCGTCCCGACCGGCGACCGTCGCCGACCGGCCGACGCTGACCTCGGTGCTCGGGTCGATCGCCCGCAACGCCAGGTCGGCCGCCTCCTGCGGGGTGGCCGGCAGGCTCGGCGCCGCCTCGGGCGCCGGCTTCTCGGCCATGACGTCGCCCAGCGTGGCGTGCTTGGCGGTGTTGCCGCGGCTCTCCCAGGTCCACACGTCCCGGCCGTTGCGGATGATGTCCCGCTCGCCGAGGGTGTCCAGCAGCGCCACCCGCTGCCGCTCCGGGCCGGAATACCAGACCCGCAGGGTGTGCGTGCCGGTCAACAGGGTGGTCAGGTCGTTGCCGGGGACCAGCCCGACCAGCGGCGGCAGGCCGAGGTCGGCGCGCTGTACGACGGTGCCGGACAACCCCTCCAGCCGGGAGGTCTGCAGATCGACCAGGAGCTGGGCGGCGGTGCGCGGCGGCAGGCTCGGTTCGGCCTCGGCGGCGAACGTGCCGATCGCCGCGCCGCCACCGATGACGGCGACGGCGGCGGTCGCCGGGACCAGCCAGCGCAGGACGGGACGGCTTCTCAGAACGGACATGTGGGCACCTCCTGCGACCATCCTGCCCGCTCGGCGCTGTGAACACGCTGAGGACGCCGATCCGCCGGCTTTGAACCAGGTGGCACCCTTGAGGCGTGCGGTTGCTGGTGGTGGAGGACGAGGCCCGGTTGGCGGCCGCGCTGGAGCGCGGGTTGCAGGCGGAGGGGTTCGCGGTCGACGTGGCCTCGACCGGCCCGGCCGGGTTGGACGCCGCCCGGCACGGCGGGTACGACGCGATGATCCTCGACGTGATGCTGCCCGGCCTCTCCGGTTACGAGCTGGTCCGGCGGCTGCGGGCGGAGGAGCACTGGCTGCCGGTGCTGATGCTCTCCGCGAAGGACGGCGAGTACGACCAGGCCGACGGCCTGGACTGCGGCGCCGACGACTACCTCACCAAGCCCTTCTCGTACGTGGTGCTCCTGGCCCGACTGCGGGCGCTGCTGCGCCGGGGCGCGCCGGAGCGCCCGGCGGTGCTGGCGGTCGGCGACCTGCGGCTGGACCCGGCCCGGCGGCGGGTGACCCGGGCCGACGCCGAGGTGGCGCTGACCGCGCGGGAGTTCGCGTTGCTGGACTACCTGATGCGCCGGCCCGGCCAGGTGGTCTCCAAGATCGAGCTGCTGGACCATGTCTGGGACGCGAGCGTGGAGACCGCGCCGAACGCGGTCGAGGTGTATGTCGGCTACCTGCGTCGCAAGCTTGGCCGGGACCGGTTGGAGACAATCCGGGGTGCCGGCTACCGGCTGGCGACGTGAGCACGGATGCGCCGGCCGACCTGACGACCGGCGAGCCGCCCGCAGCCGCCGCGGCGACCGCCGACCGCCCGGCGACCTCCGCCGGTCCGGGGCCCGCGGGGCGGCCCTGGCGCAGCCGGTTGCCGGTGCTCGGACTGCGTGGCCGGCTCATGGCGATCGGGGTGTTCGGTCTCGCCGTGGGGCTGGCCCTCGGTGGGGTGGTGCTGCTCGGCGCGCTCGGCTACGTGCTCCAGCGCACCGTGGACACCGAGGCGTTCCGGACCGCCGACGCCGTCGCCCTGCTCGCCGCCGAGGACGCGTTGCCCGACCCGCTGCCGGTGGCCGGCGGGCAGGTCCGCGTCCAGGTCATCGACGCGCAGGGGCGGATCCGGGCTGCCTCGATCGACGCGGACCGGCTGGTCCCGATGGTCCGCCCGGAGCGGCTGAACGGGGACCGCCGGCAGCGGCTGGAGGTGCCGGCGGAGCGCGCCGGGCTCGCCGGCCCGGTGCGGGTGGTCGCCGTGCCCGCCGGCACCGCGGCCGACCCGCTCACCGTGCTGGTCGCCCGCTCGATGGCCGACGTGCGGCACAGCACGCACGTGGTCCGGACCATCCTGCTGGTGGCGTTCCCGCTGCTGGTCGCCGTGCTGGCGGCGGTGGCCTGGCGGGTGGTGGGCGCCACTCTGAGGCCGGTGGAGGCGCTGCGCCGGGGCGCCGAGGAGATCACCGGGAGGGCCGGGACGGGACGACTGCCGGTGCCGGCCTCGGCCGACGAGATCCATCGGCTGGCGGTCACTCTCAACGGGATGCTGGACCGGTTGGAGTCCGCCCGGGCTCGGCAGCGGGCGTTCGTCTCCGACGCGGCACACGAGTTGCGCAGCCCGTTGACCAACATCCGGACCGAGTTGGAGGTGGCCCAGCGCCTCGCCAGCCGGACGGACTGGACGGCGGTGACCGCCAACCTGCTCGCCGACACGGACCGGCTCAGCCGACTCGTCGACGACCTGCTGCTGCTGGCCCGACTGGACGAGACGCCACCGGCCCGGGGGACCGGCCCGGTGGAGCTGGGCGCCCTGCTGACCGAGGTCGCCGCCCGGTACCCGTCGCCGCCGGTGCGGGTGGCGCCGCCGCCGGGCCCGCTGTGGACGGTGGGGAACGCCGACGAGCTGCGCCGGGTGCTGGCCAACCTGGTCGACAACGCGGTGCGGCACGCGTACGGCGCCGTGCTGCTCGCCGTGGAGGCGACACCGGCCGGGCACCCGGAGGCGGCGTACCACCTGGTGACGGTGACCGACGACGGCCCGGGGATTCCGGTGGCCGACCGGGAGCGGGTCTTCGGCCGGTTCACCCGCCTGGACGACGGGCGGGCCCGCGACGACGGCGGAGCCGGCCTCGGCCTGGCCATCGTGTGGGAGTTGGTGCGCCGGGCCGGTGGACGCATCGCGCTGACCGACGGCGACGACCAGCGCGGGCTCCAGGTACGTCTGCTGCTGCCGGCACTGCCCGTCGACGAGGAACCACGGGACGGCGGCTGACCGGTCGTGGCCCAGCACGCTCAGCGGCGGCGGGTGCAGACCTCGTCGGCGCTGGCCACGGTGTCGGTGGACCAGACGACGGCCACCGTGAAGCAGTAGTCGTTGGCGCGGTTGAGCGCGTAGACGACGAAGCTGGTGGCACCGGCGGGCAGTGTGGCGATGGCGTTCTTGCCCTGGCCGGCCCGGCCGGCGGAGACGACCACCGGTCCCTCGCCGCCGGCGGGGTAGGTCCACCGCAGGGCGATGTTGTCCCGGTTGTCGCGCAGGGCCACCGCGCCCGGTGGGGTGCCCGGCGCGGCCGCGGGCGGTGCCGCGCCGGTCGGCGAGGCGCTGGCGCTGGCCGGCGTGCCCGTGCCGGTCGGGCCGGTGCGGGGAGAGCCGGTACCGGGGCCGGAAGGCTGATCGTCCCCGACCCGGGCCACCCCGGCGATCACGGCCGCGGTGCCCAGCAGCACCACGACCACACCGGCCACCAGCACCGGCACCAGCCGGTTGCGCCGCGGCGCCGAGGCCCGGTGTACGGGCACCGGCAGCAGCCGGGACGGTGTGTACGGCTCAAGCGGCGCGTACGGATCCGGCGGCGCGTACGGATCCGGCGGCGCGTACGCGCCGTACGGCTCGGCCGGCGTTCCCGGCTCGGCCGGCGTGCCCGGGCGGTGCAGCCGGTACACCCCGGGCGACTCCTCCGCGCCGCCGGTGAGCCCGACCACGGACGGGGGGACCGGTGTGTCGGTGGTGTGCCGAGCGGGCTCGTCCGCCGGACCGGGTGGCCACGCGAAGCCCACCGATCCACCCGGTTCGTCGGCCGGCGACCGTGGATTCGGCACCGCGCCGCCGCCGGCCACGGCTCCATGACCGGCCAGGGCCTCATCGTCGTCGATCTCGGGGCCGGCCGTCGTCGGGTCGACGTGCTGCGGCGGGGGGTCCGGCGGGTGATAGCCGGACTGGACCGGCCCGTCGGCGTGTGACGGGGTCCGGGCGGCCGGTACCACCCGGCTGTCCCGGGGCGTCTCGTCGGCGCAGACGTGGTCGGGGTTGGCCGCCGCCCGGGCCAGCGCCGCCACCTGTGCGGCCAGCGGGTCGTCGGCGGTCAGGTGCTGCCGGCACAGCTCGCGGGCCAGCGCCAGGTTGTCGTGCGCCTCGGCGAACTGCCCACAGTCGCGCTGCATCGCGCCGAGGCGGGCCAGCATCTTGATGCCGCTGGGATGCCCGTCGCCGTACACCTCGCGGTGCAGCTCCCAGGCGTCCTGGAGCCGGTCGCGGGCCACCGTGCACTGGCCGCGGGCGTACTCCACGGTGGCCAGATCGGCGTGCGCGGCGAGCACCCGCAGCGACTCGGGGCCGTCCTGCGCGGTCAGCTCGATGATGACTTCCTGGTAGAGCCGGGCGGCCCGGGAGTGGCTGCCCACCCGGTGCAGCACCGCGGCCAGGGTCGCCGCGGCGGCCACCGTGCGCGGGTCGGAGCGGCCGTGCAACCGGGTGGTGGCCGAGTACGCGAAGGCGGCCCAACCCCGGGCGGAGTGCGGCTCGCCGAGCGCGACCAGCACCCGCGCCTGGAGGCTGGCGGCCTCGGCGAGCTCGGGGGTGGCGTTGGCCGGGCGGGGGTCGGCGTCGGTGAGCGCTTCGGAGAGCAACCGTTGCGCGCCGGCCAGGTCGCCGGCGGACACGAGGTGGTGCGCCTGATCAGTCAGTTCGCCGAAGCCGGAGGGCACGCCCCATCGTGCTCATCCGACGACGGTAAGTACAAGACCCGCGCCGGTGTCGATCGGTCAGGATCTCCTCAGGTGCTCGGCCAGCGTCTCGCTGATCCGGCGCAGCTGGTCGACCTGGGCCGGGCTCAACGCGTCGAACAGGTGCCGGCGTACGCCCTCGACGTGGCCCGGCGCGGCGGCGGCGAGGGTGGCGAAGCCCGCGTCGGTGAGCAGCGCGACCTGCCCGCGCCGGTCGGTGGCGCACTCCTCGCGGTGGACCCAGCCGGCCGCCTCCAGTCGGGCCACGGCGTGCGAGAGCCGGCTCCGCGAGGAGCCGGTCGCCTCGGCCAGGTCGCTCATGCGCAGCCGCCGGTCGGGGGCCTCGGAGAGGCGGACCAGGATTTCGTAGTAGGCGTGCGGCATCGATGCGTCGCGTTGCAGCTCGCGGTCGAGCGTGTCCATCAGCGCGCGGGAGGCGGTGAGGAACGCCCGCCAGGTGCGCTGCTCGTCGGAGTCCAGCCAGCGGGTCATGACCGTCATCATACCCGCGATAGTTGAGGGCTCAACTAAACCGCGCTAGTCTGGGGTCATGGGAATCCACCGGCTCAACCACGCGGTCCTCTACGTCAGTGACCTCGCCCGCAGTGTCGCCTTCTACGGCGACGTGCTGGGCTTCCGCCCGGTGCTGATGACCCCGGACGGCTTCCGGGGCGCCACCTTCCTCCAGGCGCCCGACTCGACCAACGACCATGACCTCGGTCTGTTCGAGATCGGCGCCGGCGCCGGGCGGTCGACCGCCGGCCGGGCCACCGTCGGGCTCTACCACCTGGCCTGGGAGGTGGACACCCTCGACGAGCTGGCCGCCACCGCCGAGCGGCTCTCGGCCGCCGGCGCTCTGGTCGGCACCTCCGACCACGGCACCACCAAGAGCCTCTACGGGCAGGACCCGGACGGCCTGGAGTTCGAGGTGGTCTGGCTGGTCCCGGCCGACCGGCTCGACGACGACGCGCTGGCCGCCCGCAAACGCATCGGCCGGCTCGACCTGGCCGCCGAGCGGCAGCGCTACGGCGGGCAGACCCGGGGCGGGGTGGGGATCTCCGTCCCGGCCTGACCGGCCGTAGGGTAGAACGGACCGATGTCGACCGACCGGACCACCGACTTCCTCCGCGAGCTGCTGGTCCGCCAGTTGACGACCTGGCTGCCCGCGGCCCTGCACCGCTCCCGGCGGGCCACCATCGCCCTTGCCTGGACCGGTGACGACGCCGGTGGCGCGGAGGCCGCCCTGCGGGTGGTCGCCGGGCACGCCGACCAGGTGCGCGGCCGGCGGGTGACCGTGCTGGTGCTGGCCGACGGCGCGGCTGACCTGCCGACCCGGCTCGGCCCGGTCGAGGCGGAGCTGCCCGCCGAGGTCACCGTGCACCTGCTGCCGGGCGTACCGGATCGGCTGCCGGTCGCGGTGAAGGCGGCGGGCGCCGCCGGCTCCCCGCTGTTCTGCTTTGTGGACCTACCCGGCGCCGTGACCCCGAAGCTGCTCACCGCCGCGAGCAACGGCCGCACGGGGGAGGTGTTGCTGCACGCCGGCAGCGGCGCCCGCGAAGCGCTGGTCGCCGCCGGCTTCCCCCTGGTCGCCGAGGTGACGCCGGTGCTCCGGGACGGCGCGGCGGCCGGCGTGGTCGCGTTCGGCAGCCGCTCGGACCGGAGCCTGGAGGCGGTCCGCGAGGCGCTCTGGGCCGTCGGCGCGGACCTCGACGTGCGCCTGGAAGACCCGGCCGACCCGGCGGGCGCACCGGTCGACGTGACCGGCGATCCCGATCCGGAGCCCCTGGCCCGCGAACTGCTGGCCGAGCTGCGCCGCAGCGGACCGCGGCCGGTCACCGACCTGCGCCGGCACGCCCTCACCGCGACCGTCTACCGGGCCTCCGACGCCATCCGGGCGCTCGACGGGCTGCTCGACGCGGGCGACGTGCGGCGCGAGCGCGAGGCCGGTCGCCTGGCCGGCGACGAAATGATCACCGCGACGCGATGACCGTGCCGGGTCACGGACGCCGAACGGGGTGCCGGTGAATCACCGGCACCCCGTTCGACTCCCGGGACGCTACGACCGGGACTTGTCCTGCTTCCAGGACAGCGGACCCGGCAGGTCGACCCGGTGCGCCCGAGCCTTGGAGTTCCAGGACCAGCGGCCGATCTTGATGCTCCACGAGGAGAAGCCGTTCTCGGTGAAGTTCAGGATGATCGGACCGATCTTCTTGCGCTTGCGAAACATGAGGCCCATCGGAGGACTCCCCTCGTCACCGTTCCCTGCCGTGTCGAGATCGAACATTCCCGAACCGATGAAATCCGAAACCCAGTCGGTGTCCGGCCTGGACGGTCACCCGGTGCGGCGTCGGGGTCTCCATTCAGTCGGGGTCTCCATTCAGGAGACGCGCGACTCAGGAGCTGCGCGGTGAGCCGGCCGGGTCGGTGTCTCGGTCCAGCGCGAGGACCTGGGTGACGCTGCCGTCGGCCTCGGTCACGTCCTGTTGGTGGACGAAGTTGAGCTTGGCCAGCAGTCCGAGCGAGGCGTGGTTGGCGTCGGCGACCGTGGCGTACACCCGGGGCAGGTCGAGACGGTTGAAGCCGTACCGGACCAGTGCGGTGGCCAGTTCGGTGCCCAGGCCACCTCCCCACGCCGGCCGGGCCAGCGCGTAGACGAGCTCGTGACCCTCGACGTCGTCGGTCCGCTTGATCTCGGCGTGCCCGATGTAGCGGCCGTCCCGGCGGACCGCCCACACGTCGAAGAGGTCGTCGGCGTAGACCCGGCTGAACACCCGCCCGAACAGGTCGGTGGCGTCCGCCACGGTCAGCGGCCCGTCACCCATGAACCGGCCCACCTCCGGGTCGGCGAGCAGCGCGACGAAATCCTCGGCGTCGGCCGGTTGGTACGGCTCCAGCAGAAGACGGTCGGTGCGCAGGGTGGGGGTGGGCATCAGCGGGGCTCCCAGGCGTCGGGCAGAGCGGTGAGCTTGCGGACGTGGGCCGGCAGCCGACCGCTGACGATCTCGGCGAGGCTCACCTCGTCGACCACCCGACGGACCGCGGCGCGTACCGCCACCCAGAGGCCGGGGAGGTTCTCCGCCGCGCCGTCGTACCGGGTCTCCTCCGGGCGCAGGCCGCGTACCCCGGCCAGCGGACCCTCCACCGCGCGCAGCACCGCGCCGACGGTCACCTCGCGCGGCGGGCGAGCGAGGGTGTAGCCACCCTCGGCGCCGCGCTGGGCGCGGACGATGCCGGCCCGGCGCAGATCGGCCAGGACCGCCTCCAGGAACTTGCGGGGCATGTCCTGCTCCGCGGCGATGGCCTGCGTGGACCGCAGCGAGGGGTACGCGGTGGCGAGGCTCAGCGCCGCCCGTACCGCGTAGTCGCCGCGCGCGGAGATCTGCACCCTGCCATCATGCCCGGCCGGCGCCGCTCGCTGGTCCGGCGGGTCAGCCGGGTCGGGTCGCGTGACCGCCGTTGGTCGGCTCGCCGGGGGTGCCGGGGCGGAACCGGCCCGCGTTGGCGTTCGCCGCCTCGGCCGGTGGTCGGGGCCGGACCACCCGGGCGGCGGCCGGCTGGTCCCGGGCGGCCCGGAACGCGCCGGGGCTGAGCCCGACCTCGCGGGTGAAGAAGCGGCCGAAATTGGTGGGCTCGGAGAAGCCCAGCTCCCGACCGATCCGGGCGATCGGTTCGTCGGTCGCGGCGAGCAGCCGGCCGGCCTGCAACGCGACCCGCTCGTCGATGACCTGCTTGGCGCTGCGCCCGGTGACGGCCAGGCAGGCCCGTGTCAGGGTGCGGACCGAGCAGCCGAGCGCGGCGGCGTAGTCCTCCACGCGCCGGGTGTGCTGGTAGGCGTGCTCCACCTCCCGGCAGAACCGGTGGAACGTCTCCACCTCGGGCCGGCCCGCCGACCGGTCCCCGCCGGGCAGGGCCAACCGCAGCAGCAGCACGGCGAGCTGGTGGCGGAGCAGAGCGCGGCCGGCGGGCGTGTCGCGATGCCGCTGGCAGTCAACCGCCAGTTGGCTCACCTCGCTGATCACGGCGTCCTCGTCCTCGCCGGCCAGCTGCCGCCAGGTCGGCGACGCGTCCGGGTCGACGTCGAGACCGCGCAGCGCCTCGGAATCCCAGCCGACCACGGTGGCGTCGAACTGCGGGCCGGCGCAGCGGAGCACCTGACCGGCGCGGACCCGCAGCAGCGTGCCGGGCCGGCACGGCAGGAGGTGGAAATCCAGCTCGGCGTCGCCGTGCCCACGGGTGGTGAGGATCAGCAGCTCCCGTTCGACGAACACCGGACGGCGCCAGCCCCGGTCACGGGCCAGGTCGGCCAGCGCGAACGTGGCGATCTCGTCGGGGACGGGTGGCGCCGTTCCGATCGTTGCCGCAGGAAGGGGACCGGTGGAGACCATCGCCTGCGACGGTAGCTCGAAGCGCAGGTCACCGCATCCCGACCGCCGGTGCTCGTCGCAGGGGATCCGCCGCGCCGCCACGGGCTTGTCGCGGTCCCGGCGGCCGGGCTACGTTACCCGGCGGTAGCGCCGCCCGGTCCCCGGTCCGCCCGGCGCCCCGCTGGCCGGCCGCCGGACCGGCGGACCCGCCGACTCGCGATGGGATGGGCATGACGCAGCTGTTCTCGGTCGAAGGCAAGACGGTCCTGGTCACCGGCGGGTCACGGGGGATCGGTCTGATGATCGCCCAGGGCTTCGTCCGGGCCGGCGCACACGTGCTCATCTCGTCCCGCAAGGCGGACGTCTGCGAGGCGGTCGCCAAGGAACTCTCCGCCGAGGGGCGCTGCGAGGCGATCCCGGCCGACCTGGGCGCCGACACCGGGGCCGAGTCGCTGGCCGCCGCCGTGCGGGAGCGCTTCGACCGCCTCGACGTGCTGGTCAACAACGCCGGCGCGACCTGGGGCGCCCCGCTGGAAAACTACCCGGAGGCCGCGTTCGACAAGCTCTGGGCGGTCAACGTCAAGGCCGTCTTCCGGCTGACCACCGCGCTGCTGCCGGCGCTGCGCGCCGCCGCCAGCGCCGACGATCCGGCCCGCGTCATCAACATCGGGTCGATCGACGGCATCCGGGTGCCGTGGATGGAGGTGTACGCGTACTCGGCCACCAAGGCGGCCGTGCACATGCTCACCCGCAGCCTGGCCCACCAGCTGGCCGGCGAGCAGATCACCGTCAACGCGATCGCGCCCGGCCCGTTCGAGAGCAAGATGATGGCGTTCGCGCTGAACGACCCGGCGAGCCGGGCCAGCATCGAGCAGCAGGTGCCGCTGGGCCGCATCGGGCGTCCGGAGGACATGGCCGGCACGGCCATCTACCTCTCGTCCCGGGCCGGCGCGTACCTCACCGGCGCGGTCATCCCGGTCGACGGCGGCATCACCACGCACGGCTGAGCACCGGCCGACCCGGGGCGGGCGGGCCCGCGTACCCCCGGGGGTGTGCCGGGGCCGCGCGGTCGGCAGATCCGCGCGGCCCCGTACTGGCCGGTGTTGCCCGGTCGGGCGGTGGTCAGCGACCGGCGAGCAGCCGGTTCACCGCCGTGTCGACGTCCAGGTGCTCGGCCTCCCGGCCGCGCGGGACGACGACGTAGGTCCGTCGAAGGAAACGCACCAGGACGCTGCGCGGCACCTCGAAGAGGGCGTTGCCGTCCGGTGACGACAGGGCCAGCGCGACGAAGTCGCCGCGCGGCGTGGCCCAGGGCCAGACCCGCACATCTCCGATGCCGGCTGGCTCGTCCAGGCCGGTGACGAGCAGTTCGCGGGCGAAGGACCAGCTCACCGCCTCGCCGCCGGCAGATTCGGCATGGAACAGGACATGGACCGCATACGGGTCAGCAGGGTCGTAACGCAAACTGGCACGCACCGGCAATGCGGTGGCGTCAGGCGCGACGAGCCTTAGCGACGTCTCGACCTCTACGGTCGTCGGTCGAATGACACTCATGGACGTTCTCCCCCCGGCACCGCTGCGGAACGCGCGTGTCCCGCTTTTCCCATACTCAGGTGCTACTCCTGGCTACGCTCCGCCATACGCTGACTTCACCCAGTGGTGGGAAGGGGGACGGAAAGGCCGCGTGAATGTGAGGATTCATGTAGGATTTCCGGTTCTGCCCAGTGCGTGATCCCGCCCGGCATCGGGTGGCTCAGTCGTCGACTTACTCCGGTAACGTCCAGTCGGCCGTTGCAGTGACGGGCCCGAGCGACACTGGGGGGTGAAATGGTCACGAACCGATCCTCAGTGGATCCGGCAGTGGCGTCCGGTCAGCCGAACGTCGCGGCCCGAGCAGCCGAAAAGCGGGGGTGCGCAGTGCCAATGGAGCAGCCTGAGCGGCCCGGGCGGCCGGCGTCCGACCCCGGCCGCCCCGGTGCCCGAGCAGCCGGCCGATCTGGTGGCGGTGATGCGGATCGCGCCACCGCGGACGAGGCCGGCGCCACCGGTGGCGTCCTCGTCGTGGCGGACCCGCCGCGGCGCCCTCGCTGGCGGGAGCGGGTCTCCACCACCCTCGACCTGATCCGGGCCAACCCCACCGGCCGGATCACCCTCAAGATCTTCATTGCGATCGCCGGGGCGGTGGTCGTGACCATCGGCATCGCCCTCATCCCGCTACCCGGGCCGGGCTGGCTGCTGGTCATCGCCGGGCTGGGCATCTGGGCCGTCGAATACCACTGGGCCCGCCGGCTGCTCGGCTTCACCCGCCGCCACGTGCACGGCTGGACCAACTGGGCGAAACGGCAGTCACTGCCGGTACGAATCGCGCTCGGCTCCGTCGGCCTCGTCTTCGTGGGCGTGGTGGTGTGGCTGTCACTCAAGTACAGCCTCGGCATCGACGTGGTGGCCACGGCGATGCGGTACCTCGCGACGCACTGACCCCGGATTTCCGGTCTGGTTCCACGATCGGGTAGAGTCAACGGCGCTGAGGGCGATTAGCTCAGTGGGAGAGCGCTTCGTTCACACCGAAGAGGTCGCTGGTTCGATACCAGCATCGCCCACCGAAGTATGTGCAGGTCAGAAGCCCGTTACCGGATAGGTCGGTAACGGGCTTCGCTGTATCTGCCGCTTACCTGGGAGCAGATTGGGAGCAGGGTGGTGTCGACCAGCCGCTTGTCCCGCCGTGCTAACCAAGAGGCGTAGGCGCTGGCCCTGAACGCATCGGGTACTGCGGCCTACTCTCCCGAAGGGCTGGTGGTACCAGGTGAGAGCAGTCGTGTACGACCGGTACGGGCCCCCGGATGGGCTGCGAATCGAGAATCTCCCCAAGCCCTCTCCCGCCGCCCGACAGGTGCTCGTCAAGATTGCGGCGACCTCGGTGAATTTGAGCGATTGGGAAACCCTGCAAGGTTCGCCACTGTATTCGCGCATCGGTGGGCTGCGCTCCCCGGCACGCCGGACCCTCGGCTCGGACATCGCCGGATGGGTCGACGCGGTGGGCTCCGCCGTCACTCGGTTCCGACCCGGTGACGAGGTGTATGGCGACAACCTCATGCTCAAGGGCGGTTTCGCCGAGTACGCGATCGCACCCGAATCGGTCCTGGCCCGCAAGCCCGCCGCCCTGACCTTCGCCGAGGCGTCGGCCATCCCACAGGCGGGCGTGATCGCACAGCAGGGCACCGCGGGCGCCGCAGCCGGCAACCGGGTCCTCATCAACGGCGCCGGCGGAGGATCCGGCGCATTCGCGATCCAGCTGGCCAAACGACTCGGCGCCCAGGTGACCGGCGTCGACAACGCGGGCAAGCTCGACTTCATGCGGTCCGTCGGCGCGGACGAGGTGATCGACTACCGCCGCCGGGACTTCACCCGCAGCGGCCCGTACGATCTCATCCTCGATCTGGTCGCGCACCGATCGGTGTTCGCCTACCGCCGGGCGCTGGCCCCCGGCGGCCGCTACCGGTGCGTCGGCGGATCGGTCTCGGCGCTGCTGCGCGTCCTGACGATCGGCGCGGCGGCCGGCCGGCTCACCCACCGCCGGCTGGGTGTGCTCGCCGTCCGGGAAGGACCGACCCACTTCGAACCGGTGGCCGATCTCTGCGTGGCGGGTGACCTCGTCATCCACATCGACCGGGCCTTCACTCTCGACGAGACGCCCGAGGCGTTGGCCCACGTGGGTAAGGGACGTGCCCTCGGAAAGGTCGTCGTGAGCGTCAACTGACCAGCGGCCGCAATGTCCCCGCCGTTCAGGACGGGTAGGCGTTGCCAGGCGTCGTTGCGATCAGCACGTCGGCCACCGGCTGCCAGCCGAGCGTCCTGTACAGACGCTGACCGTCCTCGCTGGCGATGAGAATGCCCTCTTCGACGCCTTCTTCGATCGCGGAACGGGCTAGTGCACTCATGACCGCGCTGGCCAGACCCTTGCGGCGATGAGCCGGCATGGTTTCGATCCGGTCTGCGACCCCATCCGTACCGGCCAGTCCCATCGTTCCGCGCGCGCCGACCTCTCCCGACTCGTGCCGTACCGTGGCCGTGACCACGCTGTCGCCTCCGCGCGCGTCGACCTGGGTCAGGAGCCGGTACGGTGCCACGGGCATGTTCTGCGGATGCCCGCGAAGATCGGCTGTCATCAGCAGTTCTGAGTGCTTGAGCACGATCAGACCGGCGGCCGCCAGAGCCGAGGCCGCCCTCGCCGGATCGATGGTGGGCACGGTCAGCCATGTGACGGCGTCCTCGCCAATGACCAGCTCAGCCAACGTGGCGAGCGACGCGAGGTCTTCGCCGGCATCGAGCGCGACATACTCGATGTCGCGGCCGGGCTGCATGCACCGGACCCGCAACGCGCCGCCGACGTCCTTGGCGACGGGCAGCCCGCGAGCCACGCCCCAGCCGCGCTGCCAGCGGACGATGAGATCTCGCAGGTCACTCACCCGTCAACTAGATCACTTGCACGTGAAGGGCCCGTCACGCCCTGGGACGCGTGTACCCGAAATCACGTGCGCGGATCTGCCGCCCGTCCGGCTTCCGAGTACGTGACCGAGGACGGTAGAGCCCGGCGCGCGCTGTCGAGCCGACGAGCGGCGCTTGCGGGTCTGATGCCGGCGGCCGCGACTGGTGTCCGTCCGGGAACCAAGTGAATCGATTGTCAATCGCGGCTTAACAGTACGTGTGCGAGGTCGTCGTTGATCCGCACCGGCGGGTGACGGACGCTGGTGGTATCAAGCGCAAAGATCGCTGGCCGGTCTCGGGCCACGCGCTGGACAGATCAGGGACGTGACCGTCCGTGGAACAGGGGAGAGGCACGTATGCAGTTCTCGTTGATCGGGATGGCGGTCGCGGCGGACAACCCGACCGCGAGCGCGGCGTGGTTCGCCGAGCATTTCGGGTTCAAGGTCGGGATCGACCTGGGCTGGTACGTGAACACGCAGCACGCTGATCACCCGACCGTCAGCCTGGACTTCGTGCAGCGCGACCACGAATCGTGGCCGCGGGCAACCCGGGGCAGGGCGGTGGTCGGCACGCTGCTGGCGTTCCTGGTCGCCGACGTTGACGCCGAGTTCGAACGGCTGCGCTCTGCTGAGTTGGAGGTGGTCCTGCCGCTCGTGACCGAGCCGTGGGGACAGCGCCGATTCCAGGTCGCCGGTCCCGACGGGCTGCTGGTGGAGGTTCTGCAGATGGTGGCACCGGACCCGCAATGGCTCGCCGACAATGGTCTGGCCGGTGAGTGACGGCGTCGTCTGAGTCTCTCCGTCTCTCGGCTAGCGCAACAGCGGGCACAGATCGTTGACGACCTGTGCCATTGCGCGGATGATCTCGGTTTCGGTCTCGGTGCGCCAGACCAGGGCGTAGTTCAGGCGGGGCAGGTCGGTGATGGGCAGCCACCGCACGTCCGGCATGGCCCAGTGGTCGGTCACGTGGACGGGGAAGACCTGGACCGTCTCGCCGAGGGCGACGAGGTGGATGAGTTCGTCGCTGTTGGTGACGAATGCGCCACGCTCGATCGTGTGGCCGCGTGGGCTGTGGAACGGCAGGTACGCGTCTTCCCAGTAGTCCGGCAGGCGTTGCCCCGTTCCGTTCGGGAAGTCGGCGAGCATCTCCAGCGACACGGATGGTCTTCGGGCCAGTTCGTGATCGGTCGACACTGCCAGGATTCGCTGGTCGCCGAAAAGGACCGGTCCCACGGTCAGGTCCGGTTCGTTCACGGGCAGCCAGGCGACGAGGATGTCATGCTCTCCCGTACGCAGCGCGGCGAACGGGTCCACGAACGAGGCCCGGCGGACCTGCAACGACCACTGCGGGTGCCGACGGCGGAACGTGTCCCAGAACGGGCGCAGGTCGTATGTGTTGAAAGGGATCATGCCCACGCGGAGCGTGCCGGTGATGCCCTGGGCGGCCCGCCGGGCCCGCTCGACGCTCTTTAGCAGGCCGGCGTGGACGGGCCGCAGGTCGTCGCGCAGCTGTTCGCCGAGCGGTGTGAGCCGGACGGTACGGGTGGAGCGGTCGAAAAGCAGACCACCGATGCGGCGTTCCTGTTGCTTGATGGCCTGGCTGACCCGAGCTGTGGTGACGTGCAGTCGTTGCGCTGTCCGTCCGAAGTGCAGCTCGTCGGCGAGCACCAGAAAGGTCTCGATGTCGCGCAGCTCCACCTGTGATCCCGTTCGCGAGAGGCCTACCTGGCATCCGACCTTACCTACTCAGAAAGGCAGTGGCTCGCCACCCGAGTCCAGGTGCCCCATGACCAACAGGACGACCGACAAGATCGACTTCAAGAAGACGCTTGACGCCTACCAGGCACAACGGGGCCGGTTCCGGATGGTCGGCGTACCGGACATGCACTACCTGATGATTGACGGCCACGGCGACCCCAACACCTCACCCGCTTTCACCCAGGCGATCGAGGCGCTCTACCCGACGGCCTACAAGCTGAAGTTCGCCAGCAAGCGCACCCTCGGGCGCGACTACGTCGTCCCGCCCCTGGAAGGTCTGTGGTGGGCCGAGGACATGACGGCGTTCACCACCGCACGACACAAGTCCCGGTGGAGCTGGACGTTGATGCTCATGGTCCCCCACTGGATCGACCAGCCCATGGTCACCACCGCCATCGAGCAAGCCGGCGCCAAGCAGCGACCGGCGCGTATCAACGACATCCGCCTCCAGACGCTGCCCGAGGGGCGGTGCGTGCAGACGCTGCACGTCGGTTCCTTTGACGACGAGGCCGACGTGCTCGCACAGCTGCACCACGAGTACATCCCCGCCAACCGGCTCCGCCTGACCGGAACTCACCACGAGATCTACCTCAGCGATTTCCGCAAGGTCGCACCCGACAAGCAACGCACCATCCTCCGGCAGCCAGTCACCATCGACTCGGAAAGTGTGGATCCGGGCCTCGTTTCGTAAGCCGGGTCGGAGTGCCCGAGTCGCGGCGTCGGTCGCGGGTCGGCGGGGCTCGGTCGTTCCGGACCTGGTAGAGCTGGTGCTGAGCCGGGTCAGCCGTTCGGTCGGAGTTGACGGTCGAAGGCAGGCCGGGGCAGCGGAGAGCTTCGATGAATCCTTACCATCCGTTGGTCACCCCTGGGCGCGCGTACGGGAGGACCCACATGCTCAAGCACTCCACCCGGCGTTGGCTCACCGGTCTGAGCGTCGCGGGCGCGCTCGTCGCTGCCGCCCCCACCCCGGCGGTCGCCGACGACCCTCCCTTCGTCGTTGACGCGCCGAACCAGCTCGTCGCTCCCGGCCACTCGACCCACGGATTGCTCGTGGCGCAACCCGTCCGGGACGACGAGGATCAGTGGCAGTTCGGCAGGACCACGCTCGACGTCGACTTGTCCGAGGTCGAGGATTTCGCCACCGTCGAGCCGATGTCCGACGGTTGGGCCTGCGAGACGGCGTCGAGCACGCTGCACTGCGAGGTCGACATTCCGAGGGGCCAGCACCCCCGGTTCAACTACACGCTCACCGGCGAGGACGACGCGACCCCGGGGCAGCAGGGTGACCTCACGGTCACGGTCACGTCCGGCGGCATCTCCGCCACCGCAACGGCCGGCATCACGATCGCCGAGGGTGTCGACCTCGTGAGCGACGAGACGGTCGAGGTCAGCGGCGCCCCACGCAGCCGGGTGGAGCTGCCCGGCGGGGTCCGCAACGGCAGCGCGACCACGGTCAACGGAACTGTCCTCATGCTGGAGGCCGACTGGCTCGTCACGTACGCCGGCGACTACTCCAACTGCGCGTCGTTCCTGAACCTGAACGCCATCTGCACCTTCGACACGCAACTCGAGGCGAACACGTCCTACCAGCTCTCCGAGGATCTCCCGCTCAGGCTGCACGAGCAGGCCCGCACCGGCGCCGAGCTCCCGGTCACCCTCGACTGGTGGACGAAGGACGACTGGGCGCGCATCTACGGGGAGTGGCCGATGCCCGGCTTCGAGCCGGGTCGCGGTGGCGAACTTCGCCTGGTCGAGCAGACCGGCGCGAAGGCGAAGGCCCCGCAGACCGACGTGGACCGGATGAACAACTTCACCCGGGCGTCGGTCACCGTGACCGGCGACAACCCGGCGGATCTCGCAGCCAAGGGCGCCACCGCCCGCGGCAGGAAGGGTGACGTGGTCGCCGTACGACCGAGCTTCACCAACCTCGGTCCCGCCGCGCTCGACCCTCAGATTGAGAAGCCGCCGGTCCGGATCACCATCCCGAGGGGCACCACCGCCGTCGAGGCATCCGGCGACTGTGTGCCGTACGTGCCGGGCGAGGAGTGGGACCCGGGGAACGCGAAGTGGGCCGAGCCGGGCGCCAAGGAGTACGTCTGCCGCGCCAGCGAGATCGCGGTGGGCGGTGAGCACCCGTACGTGTTTGCGCTGCGCATCGACGAGGTGGTGGCGGACGCCACCGGCACCCTCGTCGTGAAGCTGGACGGTGACCCGAACGCGCGGAACGACTCGGCGAAAATCATCGTCAATGCGGCCGGCAACGGGGGAGGAGACGGCGGTCAGGGCGGCGGTGACGACGGCCCGACGCTGCCGATCACCGGTGACCCGACCGGCCTGATCACCGGCGTCGGCGGGCTGCTGCTCGTCGCCGGAGCCGCGAGCTACCTGGTCGCCCGCCGCCGCAAGACCCGCTTCGTCGCCTGATCGACTCCTGGCGCCCCGCAGCGGGACCATCGGGGTACGGACAGCGCCGGCGGTGACAGTGTGGTGCGCTGTCACCGCCGGCGCGGGCGGTTCTCCTGGTCCGGTCAGCTGGTGCCGAAGTACGGCCAGTACGGCAGCTTCTCCGACGTGTACCGGTCGTAGTTCCCGGCGTACCGGTAGGGCACACCGGCCCAGTCCTCGCCGTAGTCGACGTCGACGGCCCAGACCGGCGCGGGGGCGTCGTCGAACACCGTCTGATGAGTACACCCGCCGGCGGCCTTGAACCTGCCGACCTCTTCGCTGGAGTTCGATCCGTACTTCAACAGGACGCGGGCGATCACGCCTCGCCCGTTGGCGAGCCTGTCCCACACGCAGGCCGTCACCTCGACGTTGTACGTGCCGTCCCCCGGGGTGTACCAGTACTCGACATAGAGCTGGTATTCGCCGATCTTCTGGTTGCTGGAGTTGTACATGGGCACGGGCACGCTCCCCGTGCCCTTGTAGCCCGAATAGTGCCGCAGCGCGCTGTTGTTGGGCAGGTTCGACACGGCGAACGCGGTCGATGGGGCAAGGAGGGCCACCGCCGTTGCGATGACCGCCACGATGCCGGCCTTGCGCAAAATTCTCTTCATCGGGCGATCATCGATGGGCCGCCCGGGTCCTGTCGATCTCGTTGCGCTGGGCTGCAAACTCGCTGGTCAGGCATCCGATGCGCTGGTCAGGCGGCAAGTTGTCGACCTTGTTTGGGTTGATGCCCAAGCATTGACCTCCGTCTTAGAAGCTGCCGGTTTGCGGCAGCCCCGCGAATCTTTGCCGACCCGTAGTCGGTCGTCATGATCCGGTCGGCGGAATCGTGGCGGCTGACCGGCCGTCAGACTGGACGCACGTCCAGTCGACCGGGGGACCGTCATGCTTCGGATCCACTTCACCGCCGCGGACCTCGTCCGCACCCGGATCGCCGGTACGCCTGATCCACTGTGGGAGAGCATGCTCAGCATGCACTGGCTGCGGCTCCGGTGCCGGGACCCGCTGCTGGCCGGGTGGCGGCAACGAACGTGCGGCTTGCTGCATCAGCGCCACGGACACCGGGCCGAGGTGGCGTTGCCCTTGTCGATCAACCCGCCGCTGGGCTACTTCCCGGACTTCCTCACCCCGACCGAGGCGGCCGACGGGTTCGAGCCGGGACTGGACGCCCTGCTGCGCACGCCCAAGGCCAGACTCGCCATCGACCTGGCGACGCTCCGGTCGACGGGGATCCGGCTCTCGTCGGCCGTCGCGGATCTGGCGGCCGGCGACGTGACCGCCCTGCGCCAGCTCGGGGCCGGCCTTCAGCTCTACTACCGGCTCGCGATCCTGCCCCTGTGGAACGTGGTCCGCTCCGCGTTCGACGCCGACCGGGCGTTGCGGTCCCGACGACTGCTGAACCAGGGCCTGTCGGCGCTCCTCAACGACCTGCATCCGACCGCCAGGTTCGACGGCGGTGTCCTGACGATCACCGACTACATCGCCGAGCGTGACCTCCACCTGGACGGTAGGGGGCTACTCCTCGTGCCCTGCTACTTCAAGCGGCACGACAAGCCGATGGTGCTCGCCGATCCGCTGCTGCCACCGGTGTTGATCTATTCAATCCATCCGCACGCCCGGGTGGTGTCGACGGCGGCTGCGGCCAAATCCCTGTCGGCGCTGGTGGGCGACACGCGGGCCGCCATCCTGGTGCTGACCGCCGAGGGCGGGACCACGTCGGAGGTCGCCCACCGGCTCGACATCAGCGTCCCGTCGGCAAGCCGGCACCTGGCCGTACTGCGCTCCTCGGGTCTGGTCACCAGCGCCCGCGACCGCAACGCCGTGCACCACACCCTCACCCCGCTGGGCCTGGCGCTGTTGAACGCCGGATGACCCGGGCGTCACGCCACCAGGAGTCGGCCGTGGCACCCGGACCGCGTTCTTGTCAGGGGGCGAGGCCGGCCTGGATCGCGAGGATGGCGGCTCGTACGCGGTCGCGGCTGCCGGTCTTGGCCAGCACGTTGGTGACGTGGGTCTTGACGGTGCTCATCGAAAGGTGCAGGCGTTCGGCTATCTCGTTGTTGTTGAGTCCGCCGCCGATCAGGGCGAGCACGTCGGTCTCCCGAGTGGTCAGCTGGTAGGCCGCCAGTTCCACGAGGGTGGCGGGCCCGGTAGCGCGTACCCGGTCGAGTACGGCGCCGGTGACCTCGGAGGAGAGGATCGCCTCCCCGGACGCGACGGTCCGCACCGCGGCGATCAGGTCGCGGGCGCTGCACCGCTTGAGCAGGAACCCGCGCGCGCCGGAGGCGATGGCGTCCAGGACGTAGGCGTCGTCGTCGAAGGTGGTGACGACGATGACGGCCGGGGCGTGCGGGACCCCGGCCAGCTCGCGGGTGGCCTGCAGGCCGTCGAGTACCGGCATGCGGATGTCGACGAGGGCGACGTCGATGCGGGAGTCGCGACGTACGGCGTCGAGGAACTGCCGGCCGTCGGCCGCCTCGGCCGCGACGTGGATGTCGGGTTGGGAACGCAGGATCAGGCTGAAGCCTTCGCGGACCAACTGCTGGTCGTCGGCGATCGCGACGCGGATCACGTCGTCACCACCGGCAGGTCGGCCTCCAGCATGGTGCCGCCGCCGGGGCGCTGGCTCAGCTTCCAGCTCCCTCCGCGGGCGCTCACCCGCTCCTCGATGCCGAGCAGGCCCGAGCCTCGCGTTGGTGCCCGGGGCGGCCCGATGCCGTCGTCGCTGACCCGTAGACGGACGCGGTCGCCGATGCGGACCAGTTCGACCCAGGCGGCCGTGGCTTTGGCGTGGCGGGCGATGTTGGTGAGGGCCTCCTGGGCGATGCGGTAGACGGCCAACACGCCGATCTCGTCCAGGCCCGGCTCGGGGTCCAGGCGCACCCGCACTGTCACGCCCTGGTGGCGCAGCGGCTGCGCGAGCAGTTCGTCGATGTCGGACAGGCGGGGCGGCGCGCTCACGACGATCGCCGCGCCCGGATCGCGCAGGTGCACGACGAGCGTATCGAGCTCACTCAACGCGGTGCGTCCGCTGTCCGCGATCGCCCGCAGGGCCGCCCCCGGATCGTCGCTGAGCTGGCCCGCCTCGGCCTGAACCACCATCGCGGTGACGTGGTGGCCGACCACGTCGTGCAGCTCGCGGGCCAGGTTCGTGCGCTGCTCCAGCCAGGCCGCCTGGCCGCGCAGCTCGCCTGTTTCCCGAGTGAGGGCGTGGCCGCGTGACCACGACCGCAGCAGGATCGCCAGGAGGTAGCCGCCCGCCACGAAGGCGAACGGCTGCTCGTACAGCCCTCGCTGGTTGAGCAGCGCGGTGGCGAGGGCGCCGACGGCGCCGAGCAAGCCGAAAACCCACCCCAGCCACGGGCGTCGGGCCGGGTCCACGCAGGTCGAGACGAACACGAAGGTGCCGGCCGCGAGGCCCAACTGTACGGACTCTCCGGTGCTCACCAGCGCCACGAACCCGGCGCAGACCGCGAAGACCAGGGCCCGGTGGCGGGGCCGCAGCGTCAAGGCCGCGAGGCCGACGGGCAGCACCACCCACGCCCAACCCGCCGGCACGGACAGGCCCCCCTCGGCGGTCGTGACCACCAGGGCGACGATCAAGCCGGCCGCGCCGTACGCCAGCCGGCGCACCCGCTCGGGGTCGCGCAACCAGTCCCGGTTTGCAGTCCTCACCTGCACAGTCTCGGCGACCAGCCCGGAAATCGGCCAGGTACCCCGGTACCAGACCGGCCGGCACCCCGGTGCCGCCGCCGCGACCAGATCGGCACCGCGGCACGTTCCGCCCGGAACGCCCTCAGCACGACGCTGCAGAGGTGACTCTTGCTGACCCTCGCGCCGCCATCAACGTCGGCCCTCTTCGTACGGTTCCGAACTACATCACCGCCCTCCGTACGGTCGCCGCTGTCACCGTCGGTGTCGTCGCCCTCGTCGCCGGCTCCGTGGCACTGCTGGCGGTGGCGTACGGGATCTACTGGCTCGGCGACATGCTCGACGGCTGGGCCGCCCGCCGGCTCGGACAGGAGACCCGCGCGGGGGCCGTACTCGATATCGTGAGCGACCGCGCGTGCACCGCCGTGCTCTGCGTGGGTCTGGTCTCCCTCGTGCCCGACGTCGCGGTCGTGGCCCTGGTGTTCCTGCTCTCGTTCCTGGTGCTGGACACCATGCTGTCGCTGGCGTTCCTGTGCTGGCCCGTGCTCAGCCCGAACTACTTCCACCTGGTCGACCGGCGGGTATGGGCGTTGAACTGGTCGCCCCTGGCCAAGGCCGCCAACACCGCCGGGGTGATCGGCGCCGTCGCGTTCGGGCAGTACCAGCTCGCGCTGGGCGTAGCCGTGGCCGTCGTCGCGGTCAAGCTGTGGTCAGCCGCAGCGGTGGCCCGGCTGCTTAACCGGGACGGCCGGGCGTGAGCAGTCTCGGCGAGGCGGTGGTGGCGCTCGGGTACGGTCTCGCCTCGGCCCTCGTCCCGGTCGTCAACGCCGAGGCCTACGCCGTGGTCGCCGGGCACCGTGGCGGCCACGCTCTGGTCGCCGTACTCGCTCTGGCGCTCGGGCAGACCGCCGGCAAACTGCTCCTGTTCGAAGCCGCGCGTCGCGGAACCGGACGGCTGGCCCGGAAGCTCGCGCGACGGACTCGATCAGGTCGCGCGGCGACCCGGGCCACCCGTTGGGCCGGGCGGATCCGGCGCTGGCTCTCCCGCCGCCGCACCGCCCTGCCGACGGTGCTCGTCGCCGCCGCAGTCGGGGTTCCGCCGCTGGCCGTGGTCAGCCTCGCCGCCGGCACCGCAGGACTTCGACACTGGGAGTTCGCGGTCTCGTGCCTCCTCGGGCGGGTGATCCGTTTCGCGCTCCTCGCCCTGCCGGCGGCGCTCGCCTAGCCCCGCCTGCGTGACATCCAGCCGCCGCATGGAGGAGACAACACCCGGGACCGCTGACGCCGCTCTCAGGCTTGGGACAGCGTGCTGGTCGCCGCTACCGAGCCGGTGTTGCGGGGGATGGCGGGAGGGGACCGGAACCCCTTGACGATGAGGTGGACGGCGAGGCTGACTTCCCACGCGAACACGGGAAGCGCGGCGATCGCGTGGTCGAGCGGACTGTAGAGCCCGAACATCACCGCAACCGCGGAGGTGGTGACGAGCGGCCCACCGACGAGACCCAGGAGGGCGATGATCCGTGGCACCGCCTGGGACCGGTACACCAGGTAGGCCAGCAGCAGGCTGTTCACGCCCAGAATGACGTTGGAACCGAGCAGGAACGTCCAGTCGTGGATGGCCACGAGCGACTGCCCGACCGCCGCGAGCGCGCCGTCGTCGGTGCTCGGGCCCGCGCCGTCCTGTCGCAACGTCACGATCGACACGACGCTGACGATCCCGACGGTGATAACCGCGGCTTCGAGGAGGCGACCGCAGACGTGGGCGAGGGCCATGCCCTCGTTCTGCCGTTTGATCACGGGATACAGCGTGACCGCGGTGCCGATGACGGCCATGACGACGATGAGCTCGCTGAACGCTCCCACCAGCACCCGGGTGTCGGCCCCGGCGCCCCCGACATAGTTCTCGTTGGACAGTACGGGCTGGTACAGCGCCAGGCCGGTGATCCCGGCGATCTCGGTGATCAGGAACAACACACCCGCGACAGTCGCGGTCCTACTCCTGGAACTCATGAGCCACCACCCTCTCGTCGTGGTGTACGCCGTACACCATCTGGACTCACGGTAGGTGTACGGCGTACACCTGTCAACGGGTCGATCAGGTGGGGTCGGAGAGAGCGGCGGGGGGCCCGGCGGATCGCCGGACCCCCACCCGTTCGAAGTGGCTCGGTCAGCCCAGGTACTTCTCCCACGGGCCGGTGATGGCCAGTGTGAGGCCGGGATCCTGCATGTTGACGAAGAGCACCTTGCCGTCGGCCGTGAAGGTCGGCCCGCAGAACTCCGAGTCGTTGAGCTGATTGCGGGCGATCGCGTACGTCGGCCCACCCGGGACCGCGCTGAGCACGTGGGAGGCGCCCGAGCCGTCCTCGGCGAGCACGAGGCTTCCCCACGGGGTGACGGTCACGTTGTCCGGGCCGTCGAAGGTGAGGTCGGTGTACTTGACCGACGTCCCCTCCTCCGAGGCGGTTTGGTGCGGGAAGTACGTCACCAGCTGGATGGTCTGGGCCTCGTAGTTGTAGAACCAGACCATGCCGTCGTGCGGAGCCGCGTCCGCCGGCAGGTCACCCTCGTCCCAGGCGTAGGAGTTGACCACGTACACGCCCTCGTCGGTGCCCCACACGCCCTCGAACTTGCGTCCGCGGGTCACCTGGCCGTCGGCGAACTGCTCGCGTACGGACTTGTGGCGCGCGTCGCGGTCCGGCACCTCGATCCACCGCACGGGGAAGGGCCGGCCCAACTGGGCGGAGGTCAGGTAGGCGACGTCCGGCAGCACGGAGCCGTCGTCCATGATGATCTGCATGGCGGCGAGGACGCCGGCGTTCGGTGCGAGGCGGGTGAGCACGCCGGGACCGAGCTTGACGCCGCGCGGCGCCGTCCAACGGTAGAAGAGGCCGTTGGGCCCGTCGGCGTCTTCGGAGAGGTAGACGCTGGTCCGGTCCTTGTCGACCGCCAGGGCCTCGTGGGAGTAGCGGCCCAGGCACTTGATCGGCCGCGGGTCCGCGCTGCCGTCGGCCCAGACCTCGAAGACGTAGCCGTGATCCTTCTGGTAGACGCCGGACCGGCCGCCCTCTTCCCAGTCGTCGCCCGCGCGGTCCTCGGTCTCCTCACAGGTGAGCCAGGTCCCCCAGGGGGTCGGCCCGCCGGCGCAGTTGGAGATGGTGCCGGAGAGGGCGACGAACTCACCCAGGTTCCGGCCCGCACGGTCCGTCTTGATCACCGTGCAACCGCCGGCGTCGACGGCGCCCGAGTCGTACACCGTGCCCTTGACGTGCGGCACGCCGAACTCGGCGCCCGGGTCGATCTCGTGGTTCTGGATCAGGGTGTAGCGGCCGTGTCCGGCGTCGTAGACGGCCATGCCGTCGTGGTCGGCCGGGGTCACGCCCTGGCCGCGGTCGAGCCGGGTGACACCCGTCCGGGTGACCACGGTGTAGCTGAAGCCCTCGGGCAGGGCCAGGATGCCGTCGGGGTCGTCCACGAGCGGCGGGAAGGGCACGGGACCGGCCTTGACCGGCGGGTGCGGCCGGCCCGGCTTGGCCTGCGCCAGGGACGGCAGGCCGCCGGCGATGGCGAGGCCCACGCCGGCGGCGGCGCCACCGGCGAGGAAGGTACGACGAGAGGAAGGCACGCGGATCAGCTCCTGGTCAGGGCAAGTGCGACGAATGACAGCCAACCCCCGCGGACAGACGCCGACACGTCGCCTTCGGGATGGATTGGTGACATCGGAGTGAAGAATCAGCGCCACTCACGCTTCGCCAGCCAGCGGCGTATCCACTTGCCGAGACACGGGCCGTTCCGGACGAGCGGCGGTGGGGTTACCAGTCAACTCGGCATGCGTTCCAGAAGGCTGATGCCCAACAGCGCGTACTGCCAACGCTGTGCGGGCCGATAGTCCTTCCGGATCCGTTCCTGTTTTCCAGGTGCCATGTCCTTCATCGGGTCGGTCGCGTTGTCGACGCGGACGACCCAGATCCGGGGCGGGGTGCCCAGGCAGACCGCATCGGGGCATTCCGTCGCCAAGAACTGGCCGTTGGTGCGCTGTCGGGCGGTACGCAGCACATCAGGCGGGCGAGGGGTAGGCAGGTAGCGCTCGTAGATGTCCCGCGGGGACCAGGGGATGCTCGGGTGGCTGTCGGGAAAGACGACCACGTCACCAGGGCGGTATCGGGGGCCGATGACCGCCGCGATGCGGAACGAGTCCTGGCTGTGGCCAGCCTGGGAGCGGACGGTGACCTGTGCGGGACAGGCCAGGGTCGTGGCCAGGCAGACGGCGACGATCGAATGCGCCCGGCCGATCCGGGTCAGGGCGGACGCCGCGAGGATGGCCATTGCCGGCAGCACCACCAGGACGTACCGGGCTGTCCACACCTGGACCTGGGTGCCGACGAGGAACAGCAGGACCGCCGGAACGAACGCCGCGGTGGCCAGGCAGACGTGGGCCGAGTCGCGGCGTACGCCGAGCACCGCCAGCACGAGGACGAACCCGCCGACGGCCGCGGAGTGGAAGAGCCGTTCCGGGAACTCCTGCAGGGCGCTGAGGTCGACCAGGGCGATCCAGGAGACCTGCGCTGTCTGCCCGGAGCCCCGAACGGACAGGGCAAGGGCTGGCAGTGCGCCGACGAAGGCCGCCGTCGCCCACCACCGCGTTGTTCGCCAGCCGTCGGTGCGGTGTCCGAGCTGCCACCAACCCACGGCCGTGGCGTGCCCGACGATCATGAGCAGTCCGCTGAGCGGATGCAGCATGCCGGCGAAACCGACGGCGGCGGCGTAGCCGATGAGCCGAGCACGCGTGGGACGCTCCAACGACATGACCAGGAGCAGTACGGCGAGTGCGGCACCGAGAATCACCGCGGCGTACGACCGTGCTTCCTGCGCGTAGCGCGACGTCACCGGGAGAATCGCGAAGATCAGCCCGGCAAGCAGGCCCGTCGCGTTCCCGCCCACCCGCCGGCCGAGCACGGTCACCACCACCGTGGAGAGGGTCATCGCGACGGCGGAGGGCAGCCGTAGCGCGAGGGTCGAGGTGCCCGCCACGGCTGTGTATGCCTTCATGAGCCCGTAATACGGGGTGAGCACCGCGTCCACCGACCCCGAGAGCTGCCACAACTGGGACCACGACAGCCGTACAGCGCCCCAGGTGGCGAGTTCGTCAGCCCACAACGCCGCACCGGTCAGACGCCACAGACCCAGCGCCGCCGCGACCAGACCGGGCAGAGCCAGACCTGCCACGCCGACCGCCGTATGCGCTCGCGGGGGTTGGTCCGCCACGTCCGCCCCTGGCGACTGCGCTCCCTTGGCTGCTTCAGGCAGGTCGGGCAGGGCAGCGATGGCGCCGGTGCGGTGCAGGGGCCAACTGGCGGTGATGACGGTTCTCCTTCAAGGGCGGGCCACGGCCGCGCGAACGCTAGCCATCGTTGAAGAGCGCACGATGTCGCCCGGCATGACGGCTAATGAACGGCAGGTGCCGGCAACGTCCGCCCGGGCGTCCGGTCAGCCCGCTGAACCGGATCGTCCGCCAGGTGTATCGGCGTCCGGTCCGGGTATGCGGGTGCGGTTGGTACCCCGACAGGAGGTTGCAGTGGAGAGTCGAGCCAAGGCGATGGGTCACGGGATCCATCCCATGCTGATCGTGTTCCCGCTGGGACTCCTCGCGACGTCGGTCATCTTCGACATCCTGTATCTGATCACCGACCGAACCGGATTCCAGATCTCCGCCGCGTACACCATCGCGGCGGGTGTCATCGGCGGCGTGGTCGCCGCCCTGTTCGGCTTCATCGACTGGCGGGCCATCCCGGCCGGCACCCGGGCCAAGCGGATCGGCGCGGCGCACGGCACCGGCAACCTGGTGGTCGTGATCCTGTTCGCGGTGAGCTGGCTGGTGCGTCTGTCCCGGGACAACTGGGAACCGAACGCCGGCGCGCTGATCCTCAGCTTCGCGGGCATCATCCTCTCCGGGGTGACCGCCTGGCTGGGCGGGGAACTGGTCGAGCGGCTGGGCATCAGCGTGAGCGACAACGCCGGGGTGAACGCGCCCAGCTCGCTGCGCCGCGCGCCGGCACGCGGCGCCTGACCCCGGCGCCGCGCCGTGGACAGGAAGCACGTCGACGACTGGCTCGCCGCCTACGAGCGGGCGTGGCGTACGCCGGGCACGAACGCGCTGGGCACGCTCTTCGCCGAGGATGCGAGCTACCAGCAGGGGCCGTACTGGACGCCCGTCGTCGGCCTGCCGGCCATCGCCCGGATGTGGGAAGAGCAGCGCAGGGGCCCCGACGAGGTGTTCGAGATGACGAGGGAGATCGTCGCCGTGGACGGCGACACCGCGGTGGCGCGCCTGGAGGTCCACTACGGCGATCCGGTCGACCAGGAGTACCGCGACCTGTGGATCATGCGATTCGCCGAGGATGGACGGTGCCGGTCGTTCGAGGAGTGGCCGTTCTGGCCAGGACAGCAACCGGCCAACCCGCCGGACGGACCGTGACCCGAGGCATCGGTCCGGTCGCGGCGTCACCTCCTAGCCGTCGTGCTGGCGGCGCACCATCTCGTTGATCCAGATGGGTGCGAACGGAGACGTGCAGCCGGGGGAGGTCGGATAGTCCTTGAGCACCTCCAAGCGTTCACCGATGTCCAGTGCACGGGCGCGGTGCTCGGCGTGGTCGATCCCGATCTGAGCCAGGCAGTGGTTCATCGCCCACTGCAGGCGGTCCGGGGCGTCCTTCATCTCCGCCTCGATGACGTCGAGCAGGCCTGGAAGGTCGAGGCCCTGCGGCTTCTTCGTCACACGTTCGGTGGTCAACGCCCAGCCGGCGCTCGCGACCACCGGATCCGGATCGGCGGACCAGGCCACACGCAGCTCCTCGGAGTGCGGATTCTTCTTCACCACGTAGCTCACGAGCCAGTCGTGCACCTTCGGTACGCGCGCCTCGCGCAACATGACGTCCAACTCGGCGCGCTCGAACGCCTTCGGTCGACAGATCAGAATCGCCAGCAGTCTCGCCGCGGTGTCGCCCGTCGCCCACAGGTGGCACGCGAGTTCCTGCTGCGTCTTCAGGCGCTTCGCGAGCGCGCGCAGCTTGCCGAGGTGCACACCGTGGTCGTCACCGTGTCTCTCGTTCACCTCGCGTATCTTCGGGTCCTCGAGAGCGGCCAGCTCGGCCAGCACCTCGGCCACCGTCGTCCCGCTCGGCGTCGTCTCGGCCACCGCAGCCTCCCGTCCATCGCGTGCGAGACGCAGCCTACGACGGAAGGGCGCCACCGGTGGAGGTCGTCGTCGACATCGACGACCGCCCCAACGGGCAGGATGGCCCTGCGCCGTTGGGGCGGAGCCACGGCGGCGTCGGCGGCGACAAGATCGAGGCCTGCTGTCCCGTCACGACAGGATCTGCACGTACCCGTCGGTGCCGTGCACGCGAATCCGCTGCCCGTCCCGGATCAGCTTGGTCGCGTGCTCCACACCGACGACGGCGGGCAGGCCGTACTCCCGGGCAATCACCGCACCGTGGGTCATGAGGCCGCCCACCTCCGTCACCAACCCTTCGATCGCGACGAACAGGGGCGACCAGCTCGGGTCGGTGTAGGCGGTGACCAGGATGTCGCCTGGTTCAAGGTCGGCCTCGGTCAGGTCCAGGATGACGCGAGCCCGTCCCTCGACGATGCCGTTGGAGACCGGGAGGCCGACCAGCGCGCCGGTCGGCACGTCGTCGCGTCGGTACGCCCCGGTGATGCCCTCACCTTCCGACGTGAGCACCCGGGGCGGTGTGAGCGCCTGATACGACCTGAACGCTTCCTTCCGCCGCTGGATGAGCTGATCGTCAGCCTGGTTCGTGCGTACGACGTCGTGCAGCTCCTGGAACGTGAGGTAGAAGATGTCCTCCCTCTCACGAAGCACGTTGGCCTGTACGAGGCGCTCGGCCTCGTCCAGCAGGGCCTGTTTGTAGATGAAGTAGCGGCTGACAATGCCGTACTTCGGATACTCCCGGTAGCCGATGAAGGTCCGAACCCGGTCGATCATCCGCTTGGCCTCGGCGGCTTTCTGCTCCCCGTCCGGCAGGGCCCGCAGGAGTTCCAGCACGTCCTCCTGCTTCTTCCGCGCCTCCTGCCGCCCCTGCTCGAAGCGCCGTTCGGCGGCGCCCGGCTCGAAGAGCTTGATGTTGTCGAGGAGCAGGGGCACGAGCGTGGCGGGGCGTTCGCTCCAGCGCGGTCTCGTGATGTCGATCTCGCCGACGCAGCGCATGCCGTACCGGTCGAGGTAGGCCTCGATGGCGTCGCGCGCTTCGCCCCCGCCCGCGAGCTTCGGCAGCTCGTCAAGGAAGCCGTCGTCCTCGACCTCCTGCAGGAACGCCACCACCTCCGGGTGGGGGCGGATCACGTCCGCGACGTCGAGTAGCGCCAGGCCCATCTCTGACGTGATGTTGCCGGGGGCCGACAGCGTGAGGGTGTCGGCCGCGTTCTTCTCGCCCAGCCATTCCTGGAGCTGGTCGTTGAGCCACCAGGTGGCCTCCATCCCCGCCATGATCGCCTGGATGCTCAGCGGGTCGGCGAGGACTCGCTTGTGCTCCTGGAAGGCCTCCAGCAGGAAGTCGAACAGCCCCGGTCCGCTCTTCGTCCGGATGTCACTCCGTAGGGCGGCGATGGAAGCCTGGCTGCGCTCGATCAGCTCGGTGACGATGCCCGGATCGTTCTCGATCTGGGCGGGCGCGCCGCTGGCCGGTGGCCCGCCGGGAGCGGCGTCCGGGAGCGTCGGGATGAAGTCGCCGCGGTCGAGGACGGTTTCCAGCGCGTCCCTGATCAACGGATCACCCCGTCCCACCAGGTCCAGGAAGCCGGCGCGGCCCGCGGGCGAGGCCAGGCGCGGGGTGGCGTCGACGAACAGCCTCCCGCCGGCCTCGTGCATCGGCGCCATGGCCGTCAGCTGCCACATGGAGACGCCCAGGGGCTTCATGGCGTCGGTCATCATCTGCTGATGACCGACCGAGACGTAGACGTGGTTCCCCGCGTCGCTGGTCTCGGGGACGGGGAACAGCGTGGTGATCGGCCGGCTCTGCACGATCTGGAAGTCATCGTCGACCAGGCACCACTCGATGTCCTGCGGGCGGCCGAAGTGTGCTTCGATCCGCCGGCCCAGCCGCACCAGTCGCACGACCTGTTCGTCCGTCAGCGTCGGCTGCTCCTGCCGGTCCGAGCTGATCGCCTGCTCCGCCGTCCCGCCGGTGGGCAGGGCGTGAATGGCGAGCCGCTTGGTGGCGATCGCCTTGTCGACGATCACACCGTCCCGCACCGTGTAGGCGTCCGCGTTCACCAGACCGGAGACCAGAGCCTCGCCGAGGCCGAAGCTGGCCTCCACGCGGGCGACCTTCCGGTTGGACGTGACGGGGTCGGCCGTGAACAGGACCCCGGCCGCCTGCGGGAAGGCCATCTGCTGCACGACGACGGCCATGTGGACCGTGCGGTGGTCGATGCCGTTGCGCTGACGGTAGGTCACGGCCCGCTCGGTGAACAGCGAGGCCCAGCACCGGCTGACGTGCTGGAGGATCGCCGCCGGGCCCACGACGTTCAGGTACGTGTCCTGCTGGCCGGCGAAGGAGGCTGTCGGCAGGTCCTCGGCCGTCGCGCTGGATCGGACGGCGTAGGCGGCCCGCTCATCGAGCGCGGCGAGGGCCCGGGTGATCGCCGCAGCCACATCGTCGGGGACCACGATTCCTTCGAGGGTACGGCGGATCTCCGCACTGAGGGCGCGAATCCCCTCCCGGTCGTCCGGGTTGAGGCGCGACAGCTGATCGAGCCGATCGTCGATCGACGGGGCTTCGGCCACGATCCGCCGGAAGGCGTCCGTCGTCACGCAGAAGCCGGCCGGTACGCGGACGCCGCCGATCCGCGAGAGCGCCCCCAGGTGCGCGCCCTTGCCGCCGACGATCCCGACCTGCGTCTCGTCGAGGTCCTGGAGACCCCGCACGTACTGCTCGCTCATCGCGATACCTCCGTGGCCGCCGCCCTCATTTCTTCCTGCCGTCCTCTCGACGCCGGTAGCGGTTCGACGACATCGCGCCCCTCGTAGGTCGACACCAACACACGCACGTCGTGCCCCATTTCTTCGGCCGCTCATGGCTTCGGCCGACGATTCTGCGGCAAGACCCGGGTCTTGCGGCAAGTCCCCCGGTGCGATATACGTTTAAGTGGGATTACTTTCTTCATTGTCGCGCGTTGCGGCCAGAAATCGTTCTCGAAAACGGTGGCGTCGGCCTGTGTCAGGGCGCGGTCGGGGATATGAAGGAGGACCGTCATGGCCGGGATCGGACAGGTCCTGTTCATCCAGGGCGGCGGCGCGGGCACGCACGACGAATGGGACAACGAGCTGGTCGACAGCTTGAGGCGGGAGCTCGGGAACGGGTACGAGGTCCGCTACCCGCGCATGCCCGACGAGGACGACCCGAACTACGCCAGTTGGAGCGCGGCCATCCGACGGGAGATCGCGGCCCTGGGCGACGGGGCGGTCGTCGCGGGCCATTCAGTCGGCGCGACGATCCTCATCAACGCCCTCGCCGAGCGGCCACCGGAGCGGGAGCTCAAGATGATCGCGCTCATCGCCGCTCCGTTCGTCGGTGCGGGCGGCTGGCCCGGCGACGAGTTCGAGCTGCCGCACGACCTCGGCGCGAGGCTGCCGCACGGCGTGCCGGTGCACGTGTTCCACGGACTCCAGGACGAGACTGCTCCACCGTCGCATGCTGACCTGTATGCGCACGTCATCCCGCAGGCACTGCCGCACCGGCTGCCCGGGCGCGACCACCAGCTGAACAACGACCTGAGCGAGGTCGCGGAGGCGATCAAGCTGGACGACCGCGGACCCGTCGCCCGGGAATAGCGAAGGGTCCGCTCACCGGAAGCGGGCGTGCAGGACGAAGCCCACGGCGATCGTCGCCAGAATCAGGGCAATGTAGAGGGTCACCAGCGCTCCGCCCCACCGCCGCTGCCGCGCCGGACCCGAGCCGGTTCGCTCGGAGTTGCGGGCAATGGCATGGCCGTTGCCGTCACATGGTGCGGATGTGGCCGACACGCTGGGCGACGGCTATGGTTTGCGACATGCACGATCGGCGCACCCTTCGACGCGTCGGCCAGCGCATGCCGCTGCCGACGATGCTGGTGCTTGCCGTGATCGTGATGGTGCTCTCCGCCACCCGGTCGATCGGGCTGTGCATCGTGTTCCGCTCCGCACGACGGGCGATCCCCGGCTGCGTGCCTGCCTGGTCGGCGGACCGTGCTCCGCCGCGCCTCGCGCGCGCCATCGCCTGACCCACTCGCCCCGGCTTCCGCCGGTCCCCGCCTCGGAGCATCGTGCCCACCTCGTGCCTGTCCGCATGCCCGTCTTCGCCCTCGACACGTGCCGCCACCCCGACGCTGGGGCGGCGCACATGCTGACCCCCGGCGCGTATGCCCGCCGGGGCGTACGCCATCCTCTCGCTCTCGATCTGGGCACGTCGACCGTGCGGCTCTGGAGCCCTGTTCGCGGCTCGGTCGTCACCGCACCCGCCGTCGTCGCGCCGGGACCGTCCGGGCGGCATGTCGTCGGTCGCGCCGCGCTCGACGCGGTCGCCTCCGGCGGTGGGAAGCCGACGTGGCCGATTCGTGACGGCGTGGTCGACGACTTCTTCGCCTGCGTGTACCTGGTGCGCGTGCTCAGCGCCGCCACCGGCCGGTCCCGTGCTGACGAATCCCCGGTCCTGGTCGGTGTCCCGGCCACCGCCACGATCCGACAGAAGAACATGCTGATCGCGGCGGTTCGGCGGGCAACCGGTGGGCGGGTCGCCGCAGTCGAGGAACCACTCGCGGCGGCGCTCGCCTGCTGTCCCGGTCCCGACTGGGACGATGTGCTGGCCGTGGACGTGGGTGGCGGGCGTACCGAGGTCGCCCGCATCACCGACGGAACGGTCGTAGCTGCCGAACGCGCGGACGCGACCAACACCGTCGATCAGATCCCGGCGATCGTCGCCTGCGTACGACGTCTGGGCGCCGGACCGCAACCGGTCCGCCGGCTGTTGCTCACCGGCGGCGGTGCCACTCATCCGGATCTCGCCGCCCGACTGGCCGCGATGACCGGCCGCACGGTGACCCTGCCCGCCGAACCACACCTGGCCACGCTCGCCGGCCTGCGCCTGCTGCTGACCCGCTGAGCCGCTTCTCTTCCGGAGTCGTCATGTATGTCGAACTGACCCCGCTGCCCGGTATCGGGGTACGCCGTATGTTCACCACCGCCGAAGGCCGCCGCGTCGGCGTGGTCACGCACCATCCCGGCGGCCGGCGGGATCTTGTCTATGAGTCCCCGGACGATCCCGACGCCACCTGCTGTCTGACCCTGACCCGATCCGAGGCCATGGCTCTCGCCGGGCTTTTGGGCATCCTGGAGGTCGTCACCGTCGCGGAACCATCTGGCGCGTAACGGCTTGTGGCTGCCGTGCCACCCGCGTGGCACGGCAGCCACGTCGGGCGTCACCCGTTGTGCTTTTCCTGGCATGGCACGCAGAAGCGAGCGTGCGGGAGGACCTCAAGCCGTTCCGGCGGGATGCTCTTGCCGCACTTCTCGCAGGCGCCGTAGGTGCCGTCGGTGATCCGGCGCAGCGCACCGGTGATCTGCTCGATGTTGCGGCGGGTGGCCACCAGCAGCGCGGCGCGGTGGTGGGCCTCGCTGGGGTCGCCGGTGTCCGCGTTGAGCTCGGTCAGTTCCCGCAGCCGAGCCGTCTGCGTGGCGAAGTCGTCCGCCAGGGACGCTCGCAGATCAGCGAGCCATTTCTGGTCAACCGTACGATGATCGATGCTCATGGTCTGCCCTTCACAAGGAACCGGAAAAAGAAAAAGGGCCGAAGCTGAATAGCTTCGCCCTGGCGGCCGTTCTGGGGTGCAACGGTGCCGCGGGAGGGCCTCGGCCGGTTCGCGCCGGGCTCGACAGCCTGTGCGTGGGCGCGATGTGCAGCGCACGGACAACCGGCACCCGCATCCCGGCCATCCGGTGCGCCGCCGCCACGCGGACAGCACCGAATGCCGCCACATCAGTGACGGCGGGCGAGCGGAACGTCACCGGCGGCATGCCTCCACCATAGGGCGGCGCTGGCCGAAAGCCAACGTCCGCTGGCCGGGACCAACCTCCGCATCGCGCGGTCCAACGACCGCAAATCGGACGACTCGCGTCCGCTTAATGATAATCTCTGCGGATGCCCGAACGGGACCCCGCGCACGGCGTCCGCGCGGACGCACAGCGCAACCGACGCCAGCTGATCGTCGCGACGCGAAAGGCGATCGATTCCCGCGGGCTCGACGTCTCAGCCCTGGACATCGCGACGGCGGCGGGCGTGGGAGTGGGCACCCTGTACCGGCGCTTCGGGACGAAGGAAGCGCTGCTGGACCACGTGGTGCTCGGCCTCTACGACGAGTTGTGCGACACCGCGCAGGTCTGCCTGGAGCGTCCGGACCCGTGGGCGGGCCTGGCGGAGTTCGTGATGGAGCTGGCCGGAGCGCACCGGGACAGCCGCGGCCTGGCCGAGGTCACCGCGACGTGCGAACGGCCGCCGTCGCCCGAGCTCGCACAGCGGACCGCCGCACTACAGGACGCTGTCGCACGGCTCACCGAGCGGGCCCGCGACGCCGGCGCCCTGCGTGCCGACGTGACCTGGCAGGACATCCTGATCTGCTCGCGGGCGGCGCTGGACACCGACCACTGCCTCGGCGTGGACGCCGGACCCGAGGGGTGGCGTCGAGTCGTCACCATCCTGCTCGACGGGATACGCGCCCCCGGGCGCACCCCTCTTGAGGAGCCTGCGCCGCACGTCCACAAGCCGAGATGACGAATCCGGCCGCGGAGTGGGAGAGCACCCCGGGACCACGCGGTGGCGCTACCCGACGCGCCATCAGCAGTTGATGACGGCAGGAGCAGACTCCTCGTCGCTGGTCAGGGGTCGATGCGGTAACGCCGGTAGCCCGGCTCTGGTGGCTGGTGCTCGAACCCGTTCTCGTCCAAGGCGTTGAAGACGGTCAGCCATGCCGTAGCGAAGTCGAAGCCGACCGCGACACTGCCGTTGGCAAGGTCAGTCTCGCCTCCGATCCATTCGAGCAGTTCGACGTGGCGCAGCGTGCGGCCAGGCAGGTCCACGAGATCTGGCAATGGTTCCGGTCGCCAGGCGAGGTGAAAGTAGGGATCCTCGATCGCCCGGGACGGGTTGATGGTGTTCCAGGTGACGGAAAGGTCGTCGAACTTCTGATGGTCGATCTCAACCTGCTCGGCTCCGAAGTCGAGTAGGACGGGTGCATCGGTGAACCACTCGTCATGGTCGAGGTCCCAGACCAGCCAGGCGTGCTGGAGGGCGAGGCCGACCAGCCCACCCAGGCGTCGGGCGTGTGTGGCCGTGATGTCGCTGCGCCCGTTGAGCCACTGCGGCTGGTAGTCCTGGATGCCGAAGCGGGTCATGGGCAGAGTTTGCCACCCGGCGAGCTGTCCTTCCTGCCCGCCAAAGGGCCCGCGGCGGCTGCCGCACGTCCGGCCGGGTCAGCAGTCGAAGTAGAGGGCGAACTCGTGCGGAGTCGGACGCAGCGCCGTGGGTTGGACCTCGTTGGTGCGCTTCCAGTCGATCCAGGTGGTGATCAGGTCGGAGGTGAACACGCCGCCGTCGAGCAGGTAGTCGTGGTCGTGGGCGAGGGAGTCCAACGCTTGTGCGAGGGAGTCGGGGACCTGCTTGACGTCGCCCCACTCCTCGGGTGGGAGGTCGTAGAGGTCCTTGTCGATCGGCGTCGGTGGCTCGATCTTGCTCTTGATGCCGTCGAGGCCGGCCATCATCATGGCGGAGAAGGCGAGGTAGACGTTGGCGGACGGGTCCGGGACGCGGAACTCGACGCGCTTGGCTTTCGGGTTCGCGCCGGTGACCGGGATGCGGGTGCAGGCCGAGCGGTTGCGCTGGGAGTAGACCAGGTTGACCGGCGCCTCGAAGCCCGGCACCAGGCGGCGGTACGAGTTGATCGTCGGGTTGGTGAAGGCCAGCAGCGACGGCGCGTGGTGCAGCAGACCACCGATGTACCAGCGGGCCGTGTCGGACAGGCCGGCGTAGCCGGTCTCGTCGTAGAACAGCGGTTCGCCGTTGAGCCAGAGGCTCTGGTGGGTGTGCATGCCCGAGCCGTTGTCACCGAACAGCGGCTTGGGCATGAAGGTGGCGGTTTTGCCGTTGGCCCAGGCTTCGTTCTTGACGATGTACTTGAACAGTTGGAGTTGGTCGGCGGCGTGCAGCAGGGTGGAGAACCGGTAGTTGATCTCGGATTGGC
>NZ_RCVJ01000054.1 GCF_003667505.1 Micromonospora sp. BL4 | reverse complement strand
CGCCCGTCCCGCTGGGCGGTTGCCGCTGTCTAAGCCGTGCCGCTTTGCGTTCTGCCGTCGGCCATCTGGCGGGTGACCGCAGCTACGGGCAGCACAGTGGGCCGGTATCTGACCTTCCTATCTGTGCTGTCGATGGCCCTCGCCATCCTGACACTCGGGCTCGTTTACCAGTGGGGCCAGCGTCTTCCTCGCTGGCTCGGCGGCAGACCAATTCCGCCTCGCGCGGTGACACGGCTGACGATCACTGGCAGCCTGCTGCTCGTGGCCATCAGCGCCTACTTCTTCCTGAACCAGGCGTTCCACTTCGTTGATGGGGGTTGGAGTCCGGCCGCGGTGCAGGACGCAGTCGTGCACGATCGACCGGGCTGGGACACCTGGCGGTACGACGTTCCACTGCTCGCCTGGGGCCCGCTGCTGATTGCCGTCGCCCTGGACTTTCGCAGGCGCGCCACGCGGTGAAGGCGACCAGGGCGACGGCTTCGGGCCGAGAGGCAACGCCCAACATCCGGGCAATGACCGCAAGCTGCGGTCGCCCTCACAGTCGGCCTAGCTGGGGTGTGCCGCTCGGTAGCCCTGGCATCAGGCCACCTACCGCTGGAGCAGCCTGTCCGTCTGTCCGGAGTGCGAGGCCGGCCTCCTTGTGCACTTTGATCACGACTGCTTCCAGCAGCCCTGGGAGGAGCCGTGGGACATGAGACACGGCCTAGCTCAGGCGGTAGCCGTACTCGGCGAGTCGGTCGCGGGCGATCTGTAGTTCCTCGTCGGTGAAGAGTGCCGACCAAGGTTCGCGCATGACAAATGCCTCGACGGTGAGGTCGAGGCGGCCCTTCTCCCAGAGGGTGGTAAATCCGCTGGAGACCGAGGACGCGTGCAGGAGTTGCCGGGCCGCGCCGAGCCCGCCGAGCGTGGAGATCATGCGGATGTAGATGGTCGCGTTGTAGTTGATCTCGCGCTTCATGCTGCGGTAGCCGTTGACGAGCGCCTGGTGGAACTTCTTCTCGAGTTCATCGGTCTGCGCGGGCGGCATGCTTTCCGGTTTCTCGGTGGCGGGTGGCACCGTGCGTATGGAGGCTTTCGCCGGCTTGCCGGCTGCGTTGGGGCCAAGTGCGATGTGGTCGACGAGGCCGGTGCCGAGATGCTGTGGGCGCGGCATGCCGCGGGCGCGCAGGCCACGGACCAGGGCGGTATAGATGTCGCGTAGTGAGAGCAGGTCACCAGCGCCGGGGATGCCGTCGTGAAGAACCCTGAGCAGTTCGCCCGTGAAGGCGGTGAATCGTTCACCGGGTGGTGCGACGGATGTTGAGTAGGCCGGTGCGGAGGTGAGGGTGTAGGTACCGCTGATGTCGATCGCAGCGGTGACTGCTGACGAGACGGAGCCCATCGCCGCCGTCGCATGCCCGGAATAGCAGCAGTCGAGGATCAAGATCCGGTTCTTTGCCGGACTTTCGGCTAGGGCCATGCGTAGCCACTCAACGGGAACGGCGGTATAGGCGACGCGGTCGGGATCGGTGTCGGTCACGGCGAGGTGCAGTACGCCGCGAGGAGTGAGGAACCCGTGTCCTGCGTAGTAGACGATCACGGTGTCGTCAGCAGCGTTGACGGTCTCGTCGAGCGCGGCGCCGACCTCGTGCTGGGCTCGCGGGTTGATCAGCTGGCGGCATCGGGCGGGATCTACCACAACGGCGGTCGAGTTGGTGAGCGCTTCCGCTAGTGCGGAGAGGTTATTGGCCACGGAGGGCAGGTCGCTGATCGCGTCGCTCGTGAAGTGCCCCGTTCCGATGAGCAGGGCGTTGGAGAGCCGCGGTTCCGGCAAACGCGCGGTCATGAGTTTTCGCCGGTTGCTTCGTACGCCTCTCGCAGCAGCTGGGCGGCGGTGCCTGCGTTCGCCGAGTCGATCTCGACGCGTCGGGTGCTGTCACCGTTGGTGATTTCGATACTGATTTTGGTGCGACGGGCCGACAGCCAGGCGTTTAGCGTGCCGCCGAGCGCGGCTACCGCTCCGCCACTGCCGAGCGCCACGGTCAACGTCTCGGTGACGCCGCCCATGTCGCCAGTTTTCAGCTCCGCTGCGCCCGACCTGATCCGGCCACGCAACTCGTCGTCACGTTGGATCCAGGAGTAAAGCGACGCCAGTTGGTCACCTGCTCCATCAATGATTGCGATGCTCGTGAGCACCTAAGGAGGATCCTTCATCCGCTACAGAAACGCCATGCAACGACAGTGTCGAATAGGCGACCGACCCGACGCCGTTGTGAGTGAACCTCAAACCCAACAGGGCACGGTCACCGCCGTCATGCAGTGCCCGACGGAGTTGGCGAGTCCCCCATCTGAGCTGCCGCCGAGCCGCCGCAGCTGGACCGCGGCGGTGTCCAGCGGCGATGGCGACGGTGAGCCGGGCGCGACGGCGAGTCGGAGGAGGCGCCGGCCAAGGGGCAGCGGCTCGACCCCGGTCGTTGTCGTGCCCCGCCGTCGCGCAAAGAGCGGGCACAAGCAACCGGCGGCTGCCGTCATTTGGGAATTAGTTGTAGTTCCTCACGAACGACGATCATGGTTTCGTGGTTGAGGTCCCCCCTCGGACACAAACCAAAATTCCACGGTGCGCGCTGAGATCCACTACAGCGCGCACCGTTTGCGTTTCTGTCTGGTAGGTCAGCCGGAGGCCTAGCTGCCGGTAGACCTCGGCTTTGTCGTCGGGATCGGTGTTGCGCAGCACGGTGGCGATGTCGCCGAGCGCTCGGACCAAGTCGGCGATCTAGAAGTGGCTCATCCGGCGTGGCTCCGTCTGCTGGGTCGGTTGAAAATCGGCTTCGGCTTGTGCTCGTTCGGCCGGGTCTCATCCAGCCGGTGATTAGTGCGGGATCTGCGCCGACGTCAAGGGGAGCCCGATACCGCGCGAGCTTCGTGTCACTGGCCGTGCTGGACGCCCGGGCTGCGGCCGTAACTGGCGTGAGTTGATCCACGGGCGGGCCGTCGGCCATGGTGGTGATCGTTTGTTCGAGGTAGTTCGGGGTGAACGCGGATGCCAGCCACTGGTCGAGCGGGTCGGTGAGACCGTCCTCGCGCAGGTAGACGTTGCCGGAGGTGTTCGACCTCGTTGGCGAGGACGTACCCCTGGGAAACGGCAGCGGTGGTAGGCGGCGCCGTGGTTGTACTGGCCCTGCATCCGGCGCTGGCACCCGGCGCAGTAGATCAATCATGAGGTCCCTGAAGTGTTCCGCTCGCTGTCGGATGGCAGGCTCGTGTCCCATGATCGATGATTTCGCGAAGGACTGCCTGCATGGCCGGCTCAAGGGGATCCGGGAGGCACTGGTTTGGAAGCTCGACGGCCTGTCCGAGTACGACATCCGACGTCCCCTGACAGCGACGGGGACCAACCTCCTCGGCCTGGTGAAGCACATGGCGACGTTGGAGGCCTGGTATTTCGGTGAGGTCTTCGGCCGCCCGTCCCCGGATGCGCTGGGGCGATGGCAGGACGCGGACGGCAGCGACCTGTGGGTGACCCCGGGCGAAACCCGCGAACAGATCATCGACTTCTATCAGCGTGCCTGGGCGCATGCGGACGCGACGATTCACGCGCTTCCCCTCGACGCGCCCGGCCACGTGCCGTGGTGGTCGCGGCCGGACGTCAAGCTGTTCGCCATCATGATCCACGTCCTTCAGGAGACGACGCGGCATGCCGGACACGCGGACATCCTGCGTGAGCAACTCGATGGCCGCACCGGGTTGAGGTCTGAGTACGAGGAGCAGATCGACACGGCGGCCCGCGAGGCGTACCGGGCGAAGATCGAGCAGGCTGCGCAGGAAGGGGCGGGCGGCTCGCATCATGCCGGCCGGTCCGAAACGCATGGTGCACCAGCTCCGAGAGGACTGGACGAGACGGCCAAGATCCGGAAAATGCGTGGAATGATCAGCGGGAAGGCGAGCGACTGATCAGGCATCTGTCCTGGTAGGACACAGGTGCAGGCAGGCGTGCCTCAAGGCGCGACCTGTCAGCCGTGAAGACCGGGACCTTGTCGACGAATTACCACGACGTGTTGTTGACGTCGACGAGGCGTACCGCCTCCAGCCCGGGAAGTCCTGGCTGATCCACGAAACGGCGTGCCTCAGCGGCGGCGTGCTGAGGCGATGAACAGCGGGATCGCGAGGAACAGTCTGCCCTCTTGCGCTCGTCGAACCTGATCGGCGGTCCACGCCCCGTGCTGCTCGCGGGTGATCGCTCCGGTCGCGTGCGCGGCGTCGGCAAGCCCGCTGAGCAGCGGCAGCATCATCGCGTCTGTGAACACACCGGTGTGCACCTCAACCGTGGGATCGGCAAAGCCAACCTCCAGCAGCAGGTTGCGGTAGCGGCGAGCTGCCCGTGGGTTCGTGACCAGGTCGGCGCGGGCATGGACGATCGTGCGGGTCAGCGCCGGGTCATCCGCGTCAATGACGAAGGTGTCCCAGTCCTGTCCCGCCAGGACGATGCGGCCGCCTGGCGTGAGGACCCGCCGTGCCTCGGCGAGCGCGCGGGCCGGGTCGGCCAGGTTGTGGAAGACCTTGTCCGCCCGGTATCCGGCCACAGCGGCGTCTGGCACGGGCAGCGCGCACGCGTCGCCGACGCGGAAGTCGACATCGGGCCAGCGCCGCCGGGCCAAGGCGATCATCTCTTCGCTGAAATCCACACCTATTGGTCGCGTGCCTCGTTCGCCGAGTTCGGCAACCGCACGGCCAGTACCGCAGCCGACATCGACGACAGCAGCGTCTGCTGGCAGCGCGAGCAGGTCGAAGGTGCGTGCACGCAGCGCGGCGGCACCAGGCAGCGCGTCGGCGACATCGAGTAGCCGGATCATCGATGCGCTGTCGGTCCGCCGGGTGGGATCAGGGGTCGTGACATGCGCATCACGCTGCTACTTAATGTCGACATGAAGTCAACCGTCAATCCTGGCTCGATGAGCATCGGCGAGATCGCTCGCCGATTCGGTCTCGCCCCGCATGTGTTGCGGCACTGGGAGTCCGTAGGGTTGTTGTCACCGTCGCGGGCGGTGGCCGGCCGTCGCCGCTACGGCGCGGATCACCTCTACCAGATCGCGGTCATCCTGCGCGCGAAGGAGGCCGGGTTCGCCCTGGACGACATCCGGCAGATGTTCGTCGCGCAGGGCCCGACGCAGCGCACAGCTACCTTGCGGCGGCACCGAGCCGAGCTGGCCAAGCGGATCGCGCAGGCCCAGGCATCGCTGGAACTGATCGACTGCGCACTCGCGTGCGATCACGAGGACATCACCCGGTGCCCGCACTTCCAGGCGATGGTGGCCGAACGCATCGGCCTCGACGCGCCCGTGTGACGCCCATCTAGCCGTAGCGCTGGAATTCAGTCCGAGCTGGCGGAGAAGCCGGTGCTCGACGCTCCACTGATCGAGCGTTGGGCCCAGCTGGTACGGCTACTCGCCGACGGCAGCAGGAACAACCCGGTCGGCACCCACAGGTGTGGGTGGCGACGGCTGTCGGGGAGGCCCGGGTATCAACGACAAGAACCTGTACGACGTCCCACCGTCAGGCGGTCGCGGGCGGAGTCTGCAACGCGTCGACGACCACCCGCCATTGGCTCAATCGTTGTCGGTCGTGCAGCACCCGTCGGCGCAGGCGTTACCGTCGCTGTCTGCGGCGGGGGAGCGCAGGGCGGCGCCGGGGGCGCAGCAGGTGTCGCCGCGCCAGGCTTCGCGACCCTCCTTGACTGCGACTGCGGCGATGATGAGGGCGGCGGCCGGGTCGGCCCACCACCAGCCGAAGAGGGAATTGACCGCCAGTCCGACCAGCAGCACCGCGGAGAGGTAGGTGCACAGCAGGGTCTGTTTGGAATCGGCGACCGCTGAGGCTGAGCCGAGTTCCCGTCCCGCGCGGCGCTGCGCGGCCGACAGCACCGGCATGACCGCCAGGGACACCGCAGCCAGGACGAGGCCGATCGTGGAGTGCTCTGCGCGGTCGGCGCCGACCAGGGCGCGCACCGATTCGACGGACACGTAGGCGGCAAGAGCGAAGAACGACAGCGCGATGATGCGTAGCGCGGCGCGTTCGCGTCGTTCGTGGTCGGGGCCGGCGAACTGCCAGGCGACCGCGGCGGCGGAGGCCACCTCGATGACGGAGTCGAGCCCGAAGCCGATCAGCGCGGTCGAGGAGGCCATCGTCCCGGCGGTGATCGCGACGATTGCCTCGACGATGTTGTAGGTGATCGTCGCGGCGACGAACAGGCGCACCCGCCGGATCAGGATCGACCGTCGGGCCGGTGACGGGCCAAGCGACACGAGCGGCAGTGGCCCGCTCATCAGCAGCACTCCTCGGACTCGGCGGCCGGGCAGGCGGCCGGATCGACAGCCAGGACCAGGCCGAGGAGGTCTCCGAGGGCGTGCGCGAGCCGGGCGTCGGCGAGTTCGTAGCGGCTGCGGCGGCCCTCCGGCACGGCGACGACCAGGCCGCAGCCACGCAAGCACGCCAGGTGGTTGGACAGGTTCTGCCGACTCGTGCCCAGCAGGTCCGCCAGGTCGGCCGGATAGCCGGGGCCGTCGCGCAGCGCGAGCAGAAGCCGGGCCCGGACCGGGTCGGACAGTGCATGACCGAAGCGGGCCAGGACCTGTCCGTGCGTCAGCGTCTTCACCACCTGACGGTACATCCAAAGGTGAATAAACGCGACACTGAACTATTTTGCCCGCAAGCCTTGGCGGGGCGAGTGCGCTGGTCCGGCGTCAAGGTACGTCGTCGAGGTGAGGCTCCGTACCCACCGCCTGGAGATGAGCCCGTAACGCCAGCGTGAGTTCGCTCTTGTGCTCATCGCCCACGCGCAGTTCGCGTGAGGGATCCAGGTACCCGAACACCCCACCGCCACGCCGATCGTCAGGAAGATCGGCCATCCGCGGGACGACATGGAAGTGGACGTGGCTGACGCCTTCCTTCTCAGCGAACTGCACCACGTAGGTCTTCATGCACCCAGTCACCGTCCCCAACGCACGAGACAGGCGCACCTGCCAGGCGCCGAGGTCAGCAGCTTCGGCGTCGGTCAAGTCGGCGATGGACGTGACATGCCTGCGCGGGATGAGAACCAACCATCCGGGCAGTGCGGTGTCGATCGCATGCGCCACCCGCCAGTACTCATCTGCAGCGATCCGCTCCCACTCCGGCAGCGCGTCAAACCGGTCATTGTTGTCACACACCCAACAGTTCACGGTCGGCACATTAGACAACAGCGGGTCGATGCAAGAGCTCGACGACTTCTGAAACGCGACCTGGCCCTAGGCCGGCGCGGAGCAGGCCAACAGGGCCGTCTGAGGGCGGCGAGCCGGTGCGGCGAGCCGCGCGACGCCGCCGAGCGCGGCGGGCAACCCACGTCCACGTCGCATGCCATACCTCCTGATCAAAGCGCCGGACGTGACAGTTAACTCTGTTAAATGTGAATTCGCAGTAATGTGTCAGCACTTGGTTCACGGCGTGAAGCAGGCCGCCGGGGCGGCCGGGAGAGGATGGCGGCGGACGTGGACGCCAGACGCACCACCGTGCGCGACATGCGTCGTGCCAACCGGTCGGTCCTGCTCACCCGGATCTGGCTGGACGGCCCGCTGAGCCGCCACGAGCTGGGGCAGTCCACCGCACTGAGCCTGGCCAGCGTGAGCAACCTGGTCGGCGAGATGATCGCCGAGGGCCTGGTCGAGGAGGCCGGCTTGGTCGAGTCCGACGGCGGCCGCCCGCGGGTGCTGCTGCGGGTCGCCCCCGGCTACGGCTACCTGGTCGGAGCCGACGTCGGCGAGACGCGGGTGCAGGTCGAACTCTTCGACCTGGCGATGACGGCCCTCGCCAAGGCGGAGTACCCGATCGCCGCCGCCGAGCCCGACCCCCGGCAGGTCACCGACCACCTGCTGCACGGTCTCACCGCGGTGATCGAGCAGGCCGGCATCGACCCGGCGGCGGTGCTCGGCTTCGGCGTCGCCGTCTCCGGCACCGTCGAGCGCGCCGCCGACGCCGTGGTGCACGCGCAGACCCTCGGCTGGGACGGCGTGCCACTCGGCGCCATGCTGCGCGCCGGCACCGACATCCCGGTGCACATCGACAACGGCGCGAAGACCCTCGGCCAGGCCGAGATGTGGTTCGGTGCAGGCCGCGACGTCCGGCACGCGGTCGTTGCCCTGGTCGGCTCCGGCGTCGGGGCCTGCGTGATGGCCAACGGCGTGGGCTACCGCGGCGCGCACAGCAGCGCCGGCGAGTGGGGGCACACCACCATCGTGTACGGGGGCCGCCGCTGCCGCTGCGGCAACCTCGGCTGCCTCGAGGCGTACGTCGGGGCGGAAGGGGTGCTCGACCGGTTCCGCCAGGCCAACCGCGGTCGCCCGGCGGCCGGCGGCGACGAGGAGACCGCCTTCGGCGAACTGCTGCGCGCCACCAGCCGCACCGCCGCCAAGGTGCTCGACGAGACGGTCGGCTACCTCGGCGCCGGGGTGGCGAACCTGGTGAACCTGTTCAACCCCGAGCGGGTGGTTCTGGGCGGCTGGGCCGGCCTGGCCCTGGGCGAGCGCTACCTGCCGCAGATTCGCGAGGTCACCGCGCGGCACGCGCTGCGCCAGCCGTACGCCCAGACCTCGATCGAGCTGTGCCGGCTCGGACCGGACGCGGTCGCGATGGGCGCGGCCACCCTGCCCATGGCCCGGCTGCTGCGCGACGGCGGCGTGCCGCGCGAGCCGGCCGCCCGGGTGACCTTGGCGCCGGCGCGGCTGGCGCGGCGGCCCCGGTCGCGGGCCCGCTGAGCCACCGGGCCGGCGGCGGGAGTGCCGCCGCCGACCCGGCCCCGGCTTCCAGTGCGGCCGCCCGGGAGATCCCGAGCGGCCGCCCCGAGCGGCCGGGTCAGCGCTCCCCGCGCACCCGCCGGACGGTGTCGCGGTACCACTGCGCGCTGCGCTTCGGCGTACGCCGCTGGGTGTCGTAGTCCACCCGGACGATGCCGAACCGCTTGTCGTAGCCGTACGCCCACTCGAAGTTGTCCAGCAGCGACCAGGCGAAGTAGCCGCGCACGTCCGCGCCGGCCTGCCGGGCCCGGGCCACCGCCCGCAGGTGCTCGGTCAGGTACGCCACCCGGTCGTCATCGGCCACGAACCCGTCGGCGTCCGGCTTGTCGTCGAAGGCCGCCCCGTTCTCGGTGATCACCAGCGGTACGCCCGGGTAGTCCCGGTGCAGCCGGACCAGCAGCTCGGTGAAGGACTCCGGCACGATCTCCCAGTCCATCGCGGTGCGCGGCAGGTCCCGGCGGATCACCCGGCGCACCGGCTTGCCGTGCTCGTCCCGGTCCCGGCCCTGCTCGTCCACCCCGGAGTGGACCTGCCCGAAGTAGAAGTTCACGCCGAGCACGTCGATGGGGGCCGAGATGACCTCCAGGTCGCCCTCCTGCACCGGGATGCGGACCCCCTCGGCGGCCAGGTCGGCCACCACGTCCTCCGGGTAGGAGCCACGGAACACCGGATCGAGGTAGAGCCGGTTGCCCAGCCCGTCGGCGGCCCGGGCGGCGTCCCGGTCGGCCGCGCTGTCGGTGGCCGGGTCGGCGGTGGACAGGTTGACGGTCAGGCCGAGCTCGATCGGGGTGGCCGCCGCCGCACGCAGCCGCTGCACCGCCAGCCCGTGCCCGAGCAGCAGGTGGTGCGCCGCGGCGATCCCGTCGCCCAGGTTCCGCCGGCCCGGGGCGTGGTTGCCGTACGCGTACCCGAGCATCGCCGAGCACCACGGCTCGTTCAGCGTGGTCCAGGTCTTCACCCGGTCGCCGAGGGCGCCGAAGACCAGCTCCGCGTAGTCGGCGAACCGGTAGGCGGTGTCCCGGTTCGGCCAGCCGCCCGCGTCCTCCAGCTCCTGCGGCAGGTCCCAGTGGTAGAGCGTCACCCACGGGTCGACCCCGCGGCCCAGCAGCTCGTCCACCAGGCGGTCGTAGAAGGCCAGGCCGGCCGGGTTGGCCGGCCCGCGCCCGCCCGGCTGCACCCGTGGCCAGGCCACCGAGAAGCGGTAGGTGTCCAGGCCCAGGTCGGCGATGAGCGCGACGTCCTGCGGCATCCGGTGGTAGTGGTCGCAGGCCACGTCGCCGTGGTCGCCGTTGGCCACCGCCCCGGGGACCCGGCAGAAGGTGTCCCAGATCGACGGCGTCCGGCCGTCCTCGGCCACCGCACCCTCGATCTGGTACGACGAGGTCGCCACCCCCCACCGAAAGGTCGGCGGGAGGGTGTCGATCGGGTCGGCCTGCCCGGTGGTGGTCGGGCGGGTGAGGTCGGTGTCCATGGTTCTCCTCGCGGTTGCGGGTGGTTCGGTCGGACGGGGAGCGGGGGTCAGCGGGGGCCCCCGGCGGCGACCGGGTGCAGCCAGCAGGCGACGTCCCGGCCCGGTTCGGCGGCACCCAGTGCCGGCACCTTCTTGTCGCACGGGTCGAACGCTTTCGGACAGCGCGGGTGGAACGCGCAGCCCTCCGGCATGGCCCGCAGGTCCGGCGGTGAGCCGGGAATGCCGGTCAGCTCGCGGCGCGGACCGCGCAGCGCCGGGAAGGAGTGCAGCAACCCCTCGGTGTACGGGTGCAGGGCCCGCCCGTACAGCTGAGCGGCGGGCGCCTCCTCGACGATCCGGCCGCCGTACATGATGGCGATCCGGTCGGAGAACTCGACCAGCAGCGACAGGTCGTGGGTGATGAACAGCACCGCGAAGTCCAGCCGCTCCCGCAGCTCGGCGAGCTGGCCGAGGATCTGCCGCTGCATCACCACGTCCAGCGCGGTGGTCGGCTCGTCCATGATGACCACCTGTGGCTCCAGCGCCAGCGCCATGGCGATCATGACCCGCTGCCGCATCCCGCCGGAGAGCTGATGCGGGTAGCTGTCCAGCCGGTCGGCGGCGATGCCGACCAGGCGGAGCAGGTCCCGGGCCCGGGCCAGCCGACCCGCCGCCGTGCTCTGCGGCTCGTGCGCCTTGATCACGTCGAGCAGTTGGGTGGAGACCTTGTGCACCGGGTTCAGCGAGTTCATCGCACCCTGGAACACGATCGAGGTCTCCGCCCAGCGGAACTTCCGCAGCTGCGCCGGGCTGAGGGTCAACACGTCGACCGGCGGCCCGTCGGCCGGGTGGTAGATCACCTGGCCGCCGCTGACCACGCCGGGCGGCGGCAGCAGCCGGGTCAGCCCGTACGCCAGGGTGGACTTGCCGCTGCCACTCTCCCCGGCCAGCCCCAGCACCTCGCCACGGTGCAGGGTCAGGTCGACGTCGCGGACGGCGTGCACCGCCGCGTCGCCGAGCCCGTAGTCGACCCGCAGTCCACGGATCTCCAGTACCGGATCAGTCATGGTGCGACCTCCTCTCGGGGGACCGGCACCGTACGCGGGGTAGGGGCCAGCACGGGGGTGAAGCCGACCCGCATCCGCACGCTGCGGCCGTCGGCGGTGCGGATCCGGGTCCTGCCGGCGCTGCGCAGCCGGGGGCTGACGAACTCGTCGATGCCGAAGTTGATCAGGGCGAGGGCGGTGCCGAGCAGCGCGATGGCCAGCCCGGCGGGAACGAACCACCACCAGGCGCCCTGCGCGAGGGCCTGCTGGCCCTGGGCCCAGAACAGGATGGTGCCCCAGTTCCAGGACGAGATCGACGAGATGCCGATGAAGGCCAGGGTGATCTCCGACATGACGGCGAAGATGACGGTGCCGACGAAGCCGGACGCGATGATCGCGGTGAGGTTCGGCAGGATCTCGAACAGGATGATGCGCCACGGCCGCTCGCCGGTGGCCCGGGCCGCCTCGACGTAGTCGCGGCGCCGCAGGGACAATGTCTGGGCGCGCAGCACCCGGGCGCCCCACGCCCACGAGGTGCAGCCGATGATGAGCGCGACCAGCGTGTCGCTGGCCTGCTCGACGATCGACGTCACGATGATGATCAGCGGCAGCGCGGGGATGACCAGGAACACGTTGGACAGGGCCGACAGGCCCTCGTCGGCCGCGCCGCCGATGTAGCCGGCGGTCACCCCGATGAGGATGGACAGGATCGTCGCCAGCACGCCGGCCACCAGTCCCACCACCATGACGCTGCGCGCGCCGACCAGGATCTGGCTGAAGATGTCCTGACCGAGGTGGGTGGTGCCGAACCAGTGCCGCAGCGACGGCGCCTGGAGCACGTCGCCGCTGCGCGCGTCCGGGTCGTACGGCGCCACCCACGGCCCGATCACCGCGAAGAGGCAGTAGATGCCGAGGATGACCAGCCCCGTGGTGGCCTTGGCGTTGGCGACGAACCGGAACCGGCGCCGCTTGGCCCGGCCCGGCGCGGCCGACGGCTGAGTCATCGCCCCCTGACCAGGGATGACCTGTTCGATGCTTGACGGTGAGATTGTCATCGCTCAGCTCTTTCGGGTCCGCGGATCGAGAAGCAGGTACGCGACGTCGGCGAGCAGGTTCGCCACCAGCACGGAGATCGTGATGATCAGGAAGATGCCCTGCATCAGCGGGTAGTCCTTGGCGCCAACGGCCTGGAAGAGCTGGTAGCCGAGCCCGGGGTAGGAGAAGACGATCTCGACCAGCAGCGTGCCGCCGACGATGAACCCGAGCGACAGGGCGAAGCCCGAGACGTTGGGCAGCAGCGCGTTGCGGGCCGCGTAGCTGAGGGCGACCCGGCGCTCGGACAACCCCTTCGCGTGGGCGACCGTGATGTAGTCCTCCGAGGAGACGGTGACCATCATGTTGCGCATGCTGAGGATCCACCCGCTCATCGAGGAGACCAGGATGGTGGCGGCGGGCAGGATGCTGTGCTGGATCGCGCTCGGGATGAAGTACCCGTCGAACGCCGGCACCAGGCCCGCCTCGTAGCCGCCGGAGGACGGGAAGAAGCTTCCCGGGCCGGCGAACACGGCGATGGCGACGAGGCCCAGCCAGAAGTACGGGATCGAGGACAGGAACGTGGTGGCCGGCAGCAGGCCGTCGACCCAGGAGCCGCGCCGCCAGCCGGCGCCGACGCCGAGCGCGGTGCCGACGAGGAAGCTGATGATCGTGGTGATGCCGACCAGGCCGACCGTCCACGGCAGGCTGTCGCCGATCACCGTCGACACCGGCGCCGGGAAGAAGGTGAACGACAGCCCCAGGTCACCGTGGAGGAGCTGTCCCCAGTAATGCAGGTACTGCTCCCAGACGTTCTCGTTCGCGTCCAGCCCGAACAGTACGCGCAGCGACTCGATGGCGTCGGCGCTGATCCGGCCCTGGTTGCGCGAGATGAGGGACTGCACCGGGTCGCCCGGGACCAGCCGCGGGATGAAGAAGTTGAGCGTGATGGCCGCCCACGCGGTGAACAGGTAGAAGGCCGTGCGCTGCAGGAGGAATCTCATCGTGTCTCCCCCTGGGTAGCGGCGTCCCGCTCGAGCGCCGCCGGGGGCGGTGGCACGGCCGGATCGGCGTCGGGTGCGGCGGAGCCGGGAGTGTCCGCGGCGACGGTGGCCGGGTCGTAGAGCCAGCAGGCCGCCCAGTGACCGGGCCGGTCGCCGATGGTCAGCCGTGGCGGCAGGTCGGCCGTGCAGCGCCGCATGGCGTGCGGACACCGGGGGTGGAACCGGCAGCCGGCGGGTGGGGTGATCAGGCTCGGCGGCTCGCCCTGACCGCGGTCCTCCCCGGCGGCCGTGTCGACGCCGTCGCCGGTGATGCGGTCGGGGTCCGGCGCCGAATCGGTGAGCAGCCGGGTGTACGGGTGGGCCGGGTTCTGGGTGACGGTCTCGCTGTCGCCGCCCTCGACCATCCGGCCCGCGTACATCACGATCGTCTCGTCGGCGAAGTAGCGGGCCGAGGCGATGTCGTGCGTGATGTAGAGGATGGCGATGTTGAGCCGCTCCTTGAGGTCCTGGAGCAGGTTGAGCACGCCGAGGCGGATCGAGACGTCGAGCATGGAGACCGGCTCGTCGGCGAGGAGCACCTCCGGGTCGGCGCCGAGCGCCCGGGCGATGGCGACGCGCTGCCGCTGGCCGCCGGAGAGCTCGTGCGGGAAGGCGTCCAGGTAGCGCTCGGGCGGGGTGAGGCTGACCCGGGTGAGCAGCTTGCCGAGGGCCGCGTCCAGCTCCTCGGCGCCGCGCCCGGCGTTGCCGTGGATCCGCAGCGACCGGGTGAGGTGGTAGCGGACGGTGTGCACCGGGTTCAACGACGCGAACGGGTCCTGCAGGATCAGCTGGACCCGCCGCACGTACGCCCGGAACGGACGACCGCCGCGCACCCGGGTCGACGTGCCGTGCAGGCGGAGGTCGCCGGCGGTGCGGGGGTAGATCTGGGCCAGCAGCCGGGCCACCGTGGACTTGCCGGAGCCGGACTCCCCGACCAGCGCGGTCACCCGGCCGCGACGCAGCGCGAACGATACGTCGTCGACGGCGTGCACGACTGCCGGCGTCCGGGAGAAGAGGTTACGCAGCCGCCTGCGGACGGGGAAGTGCTTGGTCAGGCCGACGGCCTCCAGCACCACCTCGTCGGCCGGCGCCGCCGCGCTCTCGCTCAACGTCATGCCGAGTTCCTGTCTGAGCGTGGGGTGCGCCTCCCCGGCCGGCCGGGAGCCGGCCGGCCGGGGAGGCGGTTGGCGAGGTCAGCCGTTGGCGGGCTTCAGGTGCAGCACCACGTCCAGCGCGTTGGGCTGGGTGGGCTGCATGGCGCCGTACGGGTTCGAGTCGTCCGGCCAGCCGGTCCAGTTCTTCGTGCTGTACGCGCCGCCGATGTTGTCCGCGCCGACCGGGATCATCGGCATCTGGTCGACGAAGATCTTCTGCAGCGTGTTCATCGCGGTGGTGCGCGCGGCTTCGTCGGTCGCGTTCGCGTAGGCGACCAGGGCGTCGGTCGCCTCCTTGTTGTTGAAGCGGCCGAAGTTGCCGGCGGGGGAGGCGGTGCCGATCGGCTTGAGCTGCCGTCCGTCCATGATGGTCCGGTAGATGTCGTACGGCGTGGCGCCGCCCTCGGTCCACCGGAAGGTCGCCTCGAAATTGCCCTGCTCGACGTTGCGGAACCAGGCGTCCTGGTTGGCCTTGTCGACCGTGGCGGCGATGCCGATCTTCGACAGGTTGTCCTTCACGATCTCCAGGCTGGTCTGGTAGTCGGACCAGCCGGCCGGGTCCGTCAGCTTCAGCGTGACGGCCTTGCCGGTCTTGTCCTTGAGGACGTTGCCCTCGAGCTTGTAGCCGGCGCCGGTCAGCAGCGCCTTGGCGCCCTCGACGTCGACCTTGTGCTCCTGGCCCTTGAACTCGGGTGCGACGAACGAGTCACCGGCCGGGCTGGGCAGGCCGGTCACGCTCTTCACCTGCGGGTGGAAGTAGCCGGCCTCGGCCGTGGTGAAGATGTCGGCACGGTCGATGACCATGTTCATGGCGCGGCGCAACGTGGGGTCGTCGAACGGCTTCTTCGTGGTGTTGAGGTAGAGGCCGTGGATGCCCAGGATCGCCGGCGCCCACACCTTGTGGTGGTCCTGGTCCTTGGCCACGAAGACGGCCTGGTAGTTGGGGATGAAGACGAAGCTCCACTCCGACTCGCCGTTGGCCAGCGCGGTGGTCTGCGCGCTGTTGTCCGTGTAGGACGTGTAGCGCAGCTCCTTGACCTTCGGCAGGTCCTGCCAGTAGCCGCTGTCACGCACCGCCAGGGTCATGCTGGCCGGGGTGAACGACTTCAGGGTGTACGGGCCACTGCCGACCGGCTGCTTGACGGTGTCGGTCGTCGGGTCGCTGATCTTCTCCCAGATGTGCTTGGGCACGATCGGCACCCGCCACAGCACCTTCTGCTGGTTCACGAACTGCGGGCTGGCCATCTTGATGGTGACCTCGTTGCCGCTGGCGGTCGCGTCCGTGTAGGGCACGCCCTGGTCGTTGAGCGCCGGGTACTTCTTGACCAGGTTGTAGGTGAAGGCGACGTCCTCGGCGGTGACCTTCTGCCCGTCCGACCAGGTGGCGTTGTCCCGGATCGTGACCTTGACCGAGGTGTAGTCCGACGACCACTCGGCCTTGGTCGCCAGCCACGGCTTGAACGGGTCGGCCGGCTTCACCGGGTTCCACATCATCAGCGGCTCGAAGATCTGCCAGCGGTAGCCCAGCGAGGCCGCGGCGGACGTGGTGAGGAACGGGTTGTTGTTCTCGGCCTGCGGGCCGTTCGGCATGCCGACGTTCAGCACCGTGGCAGCCTGGTCGTTCTTCTTGTTCGCGTTCGGGCTGTCGCCGCACGCGGCGACGCCGGTGGCCATCGCGCCGGCCAGCGCGACGGCGAGGAACTGCCTTCTTCTCATGGAGGTCTCCCTCGGTGCTCCCGCAATCCTCGAGCGGGATGTGGTGGATGGAGGGTGTGCGGTGTTGCCACCGGTGGGCGCGGTTGCTCCCGCCGGTATGGGTGGTGGACGAGCGGTGGAGAGGTCAGGTGGCGCCGGTCGAGGCACGGACGGTGAAGGTGGTGGGAATGACGGTCGGAGTGTCCGGTAGCGGCGTGCCGGCGAGGTGGGCGATGAGGGTGCGGGCGGCGGCCGCCCCCATCTCCCACAGCGGCTGGCGGACCGAGCTCAGCGGTGGGTGGGTGTGCCCGGCCAGGGGCAGGTCGTCGAAGCCGACCACCGCCACGTCGTCCGGGACCCGCCGGCCGGCGTCGCGCAGCGCCTGGAGCGCCCCGGCGGCGGAGAGGTCGTTGTGCGCGAAGACGGCGTCGAACGGCACGCCGTCGGCGAGCAGGCGTTCCACCGCGACCCGCCCGCACTCGAAGGTGAAGTCGCCCTCCACGACGAGGGCGGGGTCGATGGGCAGGCCGGCGTCGGCGTAGCCGTCCGCGAAGCCGGCCAGCCGCTCCCGGGTGCAGCCGAAGCGGCTCAGGCCGGTGACGACCAGCGGCCGCTTCCGCCCGTGCGCCAGCAGGTGCGCCGCCGCGGCTCGCGCGCCGGACTCGTTGGTGGTGCGCACCGACGGGAAGCCGGGCTGGTGGCCGCGGTCGTCGATGAGGATGACCGGCAGGCCGCGCTCGTGCAGCTCGGTGATGTAGTCGAGGGTGCCCTCCGGCTCGACCACGAGCAGGCCGTCGAAGGACTTCGCGGAGACCTGGGAGGCGAACCGCCGCATCGACTCGTCGCCGTGGGTGCAGGTGAACAGCAGCATGCCGTACCCCTCCGCCTCGACCACGTCGGCCGCGCCCTGGAGCACCTCGCCCATCCAGGGCCAGGTCAGGGCGGGCACCAGCATGCCGACCACCCGGGTACTCCCGCGGGCCAGCCCGACCGCGCGGGCGCTCGGCACGTACCCGAGGGCGTCGATGACCGCGCGGACCCGGTCGGCGGTGCGGACGCCCACCTCGCCCTTGCCGTTGAGCACCCGGGAGACCGTCGTCTTGCTCACCCCCGCGCGGGCGGCCACGTCGGCGATGGTGATCGGCACGTCACGCTCCCGGGTCGAAGGGGTGAGGGCGTTGTTTCGGAACCGGTTGCGGAAGCGGTTCCGTCGCAGTCAACCGAAGTGGCAGCGGTCACGTCAATAACGGCCGGGTAACGAAACATGGCTAAGTTCGACACCTGAAAAAAGTGCCCATGGACAGCGCGGCCGATCCAGGGTGTGGCCAGCGTCGATGCGAGGAAGCCGGGTCGTGCGCAGGGCGTGCCGGCGCCTACCGTGATCCGATGACCGAACCGGCCGGCCGGGACCGGCTCGCCGCCTTCGCCGCTGCCTGACGTCCCCAGGCGGCTCAGGCGGGCCGTGCGCGGGCGTAGACGTCGCCCGAGTTGGCCTCGTGGGGCAGCGCCCGCAGGTACGCCGCCACCTCGCCCGCCGGCCGCCAGCCGTCAAGGGCGAACGCCATCTCGTCACCGAGCGCCACGGTGAACCTGGTGAAGCCCAGCCGGGTGAGCCGGTCCAGGCAGTGCGCGGCCAGGTCCCGTTCGATGGTGGTGAACTCGAAGGACAGCGCCGGCAGGGGGCGGCTCAACCCGGCCAGCACGGCGTCCTCAAATCCCTCCACGTCGATCTTCACGAAGCCCGGCACGCCGTGCGCCGCGACCAGGGTGTCGAGTGTGGTTCCGGCCACCTCGATCTCGACGTCCCAGATCTCGTCCTCCCAGCCGCCGGCCCCCTCGGCAGCCCGCAGGAAACCCGCCGACGCCGTGGAGATCGTCGGGTTCGCCGAGTTGACGTGCAGTCGCACCGGCCCGGTGCACGCACCGCACGCCGCCTCCACCACGGTCACCCGGTCGTCGTTTGCGTAGAGGGCGCGCAGGGCCCGGGTGCAGAGCGGTTGCGGCTCGACGGCCACCACGCGGGCGCCCAGCCGCCGGAAGCTGCCGAGCCGGTCGCCCACGTGCGCGCCGACGTCGAAGACCAGGTCTCCTGGGCGGATCAGGGGCGCGTAGAACGCGTCCATGGCCGCCTCGCGGGCCGGGTCGCCGTAGTACGCCTCCAGGGAGCGACGCAACCCGGACAGGGTCGGGTCCGCCTTGAGTGCCTCCACCGCGCTGAGGTCATCGACCACTGGTCTGACCGTAGTCGCGTCCGGAGCAACGCGAGGGTGATTCGCATCCATTGCCGGGCACCCCCGGATACCCAGCCTCCTGGGCGGCGTAGGCGGGGACCGTAGCCATCGTCTGGCGACGGCTCGGGTCGACGTCCTTCTCACGGAGGCGGCGGTCGACCAGCAGGTGTGACCGTTTGTTGGTGCGGGCCGAAGGGTAGTTGGGTGTCTATGACCACGCCTGAGCAGAGTCAGCAGGAGAGAGCCCTCGAGACCGGCGAGGTGTATCAGGACGCCGAGGGACGCCGAACGACCGACCCGGGCTCCGGGGCGGCGCACGCCGACAGTGAAGCCGACCGCAACGCGGAGCACTTGAAGCGGGGCGAGGTTGGGCCGCGCGTCCCGGAGGAGTAGCCCGGTCCGCTCTCCGGAGGGCGATTACCGGCGTCCGGTGCTCGAATTGCTGTCGAGGCCGCGCAGGTCTTCCGTCTGAAGGCCCCCTCGCCCGCCCAACCGGCGTCAAATCTGGTCACGGCCGGCGGTTTGCCGTCGGGGCGTAACGGCTGCCGTTCTACGGCAATCCTCTCCGAATCGGCCTCGGTTGCGGGCAGGATGAGATGGATTCGCCCAGCGACACGGTGAGCGGGGGTCGGCCGTGAACGACGGATTGGTGACCAGGCGGAGCGCCTACGATGTCGGAGAGACAATCTCTGCGCTGCGGGCTGAGGCGGAACGCATGGGCGCTGCGGTGGCGGCGGTGGTCGACCATGCGGCGGCCGCTCGCAAGGCCGGGCTGAGTATGCCCGACACACAGGTAATCATCTTCGGGAACCCGCAGGCGGGTACTCCGCTCATGCAGGCCCGTCCCGAGATCGCCATCGACCTGCCAATGCGACTCATGGTGCGGGACGACGGCCAGCCCGGCTCGCTGGTGACCTGGCAGGACCCCGCGTACCTCGCTCAGCGGTACGGCCTGGGCGAGGATCATCTTGCACCCCTGAACGCCCCGGCCAAGATCGTCTCTGCGGTCGACGGCCGCTGAGCACGGCGCGAATCGGCCGCCACACAGCCCGCAAGAGGCCACCCTGTCGCTCGTCGCTGGCGACGGTGAGCGTCGGCAGCGTTGACCCGAGGCCCGAGCAGGAGAGGTGCCGATGGCCTCCGTCCGTGTCCCGCCGACCGTCTTCGGCATCCCGTTCGGGCTGGCCGGCCTGGCGGGCAGCTGGGGCGTCGCGGCGGGCAAAGGCAACGCTCCGACCTGGGTCGGCGACGCCCTGCTCGCGCTCGCGGCGGTGGTCTGGCTGGCCGCCACGGCGGGCTACGTGGCCTACACCGCGCACGGCGCCTCACCGATGGTGGAGCCCTGGCCGTCTTCGCGGACCTCGACCCGGGTCTGAAGTCGCAGCCCTCGGCGGCGACGCTGGCCGTCGACGCCTTCCCCGACGAGCGCCACATCGTGGCTGCCGACGGACACGGGGTGACCTTCACACCCTCACTCTTCTGCGACCACGCCGTCACCGTCGTCGACCCGCGTCTTCCGCCGCGCATCTGGTACCCGGCCCGGGGCCTGGCCACGGTCTGGCACACCGATGCCGCCGTCGCGCCGCAGGCCCTGGCCGACCTGCTCGGCCGTACCCGCGCCCGAATTCTCACCGCCCTCGCACAGCCAGCCGGCACGACCGACCTCGCACATCAATTGGGCCTGAGCCCTTCTACGGTCAGCCAGCACCTCGGTGTGCTGCATCGCGCCGGACTGGTCACCCGGGCCCGACACAGGCACGTCGTCCTGTACCTGCGCAGCCCGCTCGGTCACCGGCTGTCTCTCTGCCGAAGGGGTGGACTCGACCACCCTCTCGCGGACCTTCATGCCGGCGGCTCATGCGTCGTCTGCGACCTCAGTCTGTGCCGGTCAGGTGTTCCTGGCAGATCCCCCGGAATCAATCATCTGCTCACCGGCGCGGTACACGGCGAGCGGGCGGCGCAGTACCGTGATGTCGCTCGTCGGGTCGCCGTTCACGACCAGTAGGTCGGCGTCGAATCCGGGGCGGACGCGGCCCTTGCTCCGCCCGAGGCCACACACCTCGGCGGCGACCGAGGTGGCCGCGGCGAGGGCGGCGGTGGCGGGGATGCCGCACACGACGTACTCGACGAGTGTCTCCGGCAGGATCCCGTGCGGTTTCGCCGGGCCGAGGCCCGCGTCCGAGCCGGCCACCAGGCGGACCCCGGCCCGGTGCAGGGTGGTGAGGCCGTCGCGTAGCGTGGCCTCGCTGAGCCCGAGCCGCGCCGCCATCGCCACCACCTCCGGTGGCGTGACCACGGCCGGGTCGGTGCCGAGCGTGGCGCAGACCGCCACCCCGGACGTGGCCAGGCGGTCCGCGAGCTCGTCGGGGACGTGGGCGCCGGTCGCGGTCACACACGTGCAGTGTTCGATGCCGTCGACACCGACGCGCAGCGCCTGCTCGACCGCGCTGAGCGCGTGCGCGTGTGCGGTCACCGGCAGGCCCAGGTCGTGCGCCCGGGTCAGCGCGGCGGCCAGCTCCTGGTCGGTGAACTGAGGCCGGGTGGTGTCGGTGCCGGGAGTGAACACCCCACCGCTTGCCATGACTTTCACGAGGTCAGCGCCGGTCTCCGCCCTCAGCCGCACGGCCTCGCGGATCCCGTCGACGCCGCTCGCCTCGCCTCCCATCGACCAGCAGTGCCCGCCGACGCTGGTGACCGGCGCGCCCGACCCCACCACCGTTGGCAGATCGTCGCGCACCTCCCGGTCCCGCCACCGGAGCACGGCGCCGCGCCGGTCGCCCAGGTCCCGAACCGTCGTGACGCCGGCCGCCACGTGCGAGCGCAGTGACGCCTCGATGACCGCGTCGAGGTCCGGCTCGGGACGCTCGGCGAGCCGGCCGAGAGCGTCGGGTCCAGCATCGGCGCACAGGTGCACATGCGCATCGATCAAGCCGGGTAACACGGTGCCGTCCGGCTCCTCGCGCACCGGCCAGCCCTCCGGCACCTCGGCCCGACCCCGGTGCACGTCGGCGATGCGCCCGTCGACCAGCAGGACCAGCACTCCGCCGTCCACCAGCTGCTCGCCGTCGAACATCCGCGCCGCCCGCACAGCCTGCTTCGTCATCGATCCTCCCCGCCAAGTTGAACCGTTTTGGCCAGACCCTCAGCTGACGGCGCTCCGCGAACACGGGCTCTGGCCAGCCTGACGTACGACGTGGAAGCCTCCGGCAGTCCGACGCCCCAGAGTGTTTGGCCCCCTGTTTCCAGCCGCAACGGCAGGAACGGGGCCACCGGGGCCGATGTGGACGGCGGCGCCATCAATGGCTCGCTCGGTGCAGCGCGCACTCGGGTCTGGTCCGGCTGAGGTACGAGGTGGCGGCGACCAGCAGGCCCAGACCCCACAGGGTGTAGGCCGGTAGCACGATCACCAGGAACCAGGCCGCCCCGTCCATGTTGTTGCCGGTGGCCCAGGCGGTCATTCCGCCGATGCCGAAGTATGTGGTGAGGCCGGCGCCCCAATCGATCAGCAGGACCGCCGCTGTCGACAGCACCGCAGTCGCCACCGGAAGCCATCCACCGGGGAAGAAGGACTCACCGGGTTCGGCGAATCGTGGCGCGCCCTGTACGGCCCACCAGGCATGAACAACCGCGTACGCCCCCACCCACACCGCGGCGAACGCTGGCCACCTCTTGCCGACAGCGGCCGTGTCCACGATGGCGCCGGTGGCGAGGGTCTCCATGTCGCTCCGCTCGATCGGTCTCAGGACGGGGCCGGCTCTGCGAGCCGCTCGCCAGCTGGTCAGCGCGGCGTGCTGACGCGGTGCGGTGTTGCCCACCACGTGAGCCCGGTGGTCATGGAGATGAAGTCGCCGGTCTCGTTGTCAGAAGGCGGGTGCGGATGACCGGACTGCGAATCATCCGCGCGGCGCGCTCGCCGACCGTATGAACCAATGCTCTGCGGCGACGGACAACACCTCGTCCCCGTCGGAGGGGAATGCACTCCCTCGTGGGAGGGAGTCGCCGTCGCGGCCCCTGATCCGCATTCGGCCGCCCGTCGAGCGACGGGCGGCCGAATCTCGGTGGTGCGCGTCAGCTGCCGGCCGGAGCCGGGGAGGTGGGGACCGCGGCGGGACGCCGCCGTCGCGCCACCGCGCCCGCCACGACGTCGATGACGAGGAAGGCCAGCAGGGTGAGCCCGAACAGCGGCAGTGCCCAACCGACCGCCGCAATCACCGGTACGCCGACCAGCAGCGCCCAGAGCGGCAGGCCGCGTACGCCGCCGCGGGCTGGCGGGGTGCCGGCGAGCGCGCGCCGGTCGACGCGGGTCGGCCGGCGCTGCCACCACATCCGGTAGCCCCAGACGATGACGCTGAGCAGGCCGAGGGCCAGCGCGGCGAGCAGGATCTGGTTGATCGGGCCGAAGAGCAGACCCATGTGGGCCTGGATGCCGAGGCCGCTGAGTTTCGCCAGCAGGGGCCAGTCCGCGAAGTCGCTGCGGGCGGTCACCTGTCCCGCGGCCGGGTCGACGGCGACGCGGTCCTTGGCGACCGGCCAGGTGTTGTCGACCTGCGTGACGGTCCAGGCGGAGCCCGGCTCCGCCGCCGGGGCGATCTCGACCGGGCCGGAGAGACCGGCCGCCCGGGCGGCCGTCGACACGCGGTCGAAGGCTGCCGACTCGACCACCCCGCCCGCTCCGGTGGCACCGTGCTCGTGGCCGCCGCCGGTCTCGGTCGGGGCGGCGGGATCGGCGGTGAGGGTGGTGGAGATCTCCGGTGCCCGGGCCTGTAGCGCGTCGAGGCCTGCTCCGAAGTTCGCCCCGGCGTAGCGGGACCAGGTCAGCCCGGTGGCGGAGAGGAAGAGCAGGCCGACGGTGAGCCAGATACCGGTGGTGGCGTGCCAACCTCGGGTGCGGCGAACGCCCTTGCCTGCGGACAGGTCCGGCACGAGCAGGTGCCGGGCGGTGGCGCGGGAGGCGCTGCGGCGGCGCCACCAGAGGATGACTCCACCGAGCGCGATTACCCAGAGCCAGCTCGCGGCCAGTTCGGAGTAGTGCCGGCCCACCACGCCCAGGTGCAGGTTGCGGTGCAGGTCGTCCAGCCAGGTGGTGGCCGGTGTGGAGCCGAACCAGGTGGTCAGTTGGCCCTTGACCTCAGCGGTGTACGGGTCGACGTAGACGGTGTGCTGCTTCTCGCCGAGCTCCGGCAGGGAGAACGTCACCCGGGTGCTCTGGTCGCCGTCGCCGGGCTGCACCGTGGCGATGCCGCCGTCGGGGTGCGCGTTCCGCGCGGCTCCGATCTGGTCGGCCAGCGGCAGAGGACGTTCACCCACCTGGGCGACGGTCAGCTGGTCGCCGTAGAGGATCTTGTCCAGTTGCGGAGTCGTGGTGTAGGCCAGCCCGGTCAGTGCGGCGACCACAAGGAACGGCGCGACGAGGATCCCGGCGTAGAAGTGCAGCCGGAGCAGCAGGGCGCCGAACGGTGACGTGCGCCGGACGGGTCGGGCCGGTGTTGTTTCGGCGGTTGTGGAGGATTCCGGCGTCGGCGCGCCGGACAACTCGGTGAAAGACATATTCTTCCGATCGGAATTGGCGAGAAGCACCCAGGGGGTGTCCTCCTGCTGGCATGGTCGCCCGGTGGTTCGTCGCGTCAGCTCCGGCCCTGTGAGGTAGTCGGGAAAAGAGCCCCGGCGGTTCCCAGGAATTTCGCAGACCAGGATCGGGGCCGCGGGTCAGTGCGTGTCGGGCCGGGCCTTGCTCCGCGGATCACCGTCGCCCCGCCCCGCCTCGGCGAGGAACGCGTTGTAGCGGGCGAGGTCGTCCACCTCGCCGGTGGCGTCGGCCCGGTCGGCGGCCCGGTCGAGACGGGCCTGTTCGCGCTGGTCGACGCGGATCCACTGACGAATCAGGACGATCATGACGACGACGGCGGGTAGCTCTCCGAACGCCCAGGCGATGCCGGCGCCGAGCTTCTGGTCGGTGAGCAGCGGCGACGCCCAGGCGGGGTGGACGGCGATGTACCAGTCGGGGGCGATGACGGTGGTGGTCTGCATGAGGACCAGGCCGAAGAAGCCGTGCGCCATCATCGACGCCAGGTGAATGACCACCAGTAGGGGATGGGGGAGGCGTCGGCGGCCCGGGTCGACGCCGATGAGGACCCAGAACAGCAGATAGCCGGCGACCACGAAGTGGGTGAGCATCGCCAGGTGACCGAGATGGGAACGCATCAGCACACCGAGCAGGTCGCTGAAGTACAGGCCGAACAGGCTGGCGGTGTAGATGCCGAGCGCGACGAGCGGGTGCGTGAGCAGCTTGGTGACCGGGCTGTGCACGGCGATCAGCAGCCATTCCCGGGCGCCGCGTACCTGCGGGTCGGCCGGTCGGCGCAGGGCGCGTAGGGCGAGGGTGACCGGCGCGCCGCCGACCAGCAGGATCGGCACCAGCATCGACAGCACCATGTGCTGTGCCATGTGGGCGCTGAACAGCACGTAGGCGTAGCGCGCGACGCCGAGGTTGGTGCTGGCGGCGAGCAGCAGCATCCCACCCACCCAGCTCGCCGTGCGGGCGATCGGCCAGCGGTGCCCACCGGCGTGCATCCGTCGCACACCGGCCAGGTACCCGCCGATACCGACGGCGCAGAGGGTCAGGAAGAACATGTCCGGCAGCGGTTGTCCGAGCAGGTTGCCCGCGGTTGGCGCGCTGGGCATCGGGAAGCCGAGCAGCTCGGTGATCGGGTCGGCGTCGATGCCGGAGACCGGGACGGGCGTGGGGCTGCGCGACAGCGCCACCGCCAGGCCCACGGTCGCGGCGAACACGGTCAGCTCCCCGGCGGCCAGTCGGCCGAACGCCCAGGGCTTCCCGGCGCGCAGTGCCGGCAGGGTACGGGAGCGGTGTGCCGCGCCGAGCACGCCGAGGACCAGCAGTGCGGCGAGCTTGCCGAGGACCAACCAGCCGTAGCGGGACAGCCAGAGCTGGTCGATCGCACCGAGACGGACGGCTGCATTGGCCAGCCCGCTCACCGTCACGGCGACGAAACAGCCCAGGGCGAGGCGGCTGTACCGGACGGCGGCCTCGGCCAGCAGGCGGGTGCGCCGCACCATCAGCAGGGCGACGAGCCCACCGATCCACACCGCGGCGGCGAGGACGTGCAGGGCCAGGCTGGTGACGGCGATCTGGTGATTGCCGGCCCCGGCGGAGTGGCCGGTGAAGGCCGGGGGCAGCACCGCGACCAGAGCCAGGATCGTGACCGTCGCCGCGAGCCCTCGGGACACCCCGGCGCGAGCCAGCAGGGCCACGGTCAGGGCCAGCCCGGCCTGCAGCATGAGCGACTGTCCCTGCGAGATCGTGGTGGCGAAGCTGACGACCGTCGCGGGCTTGAGCGTCTCCAGCGGTTGGCCGAGGAGGTCCGAGACCGTCAGCACCATCAGCGACAGCGCCACCGCCGCCCAGCCGAGTGCGGCGGCGCTCGCGCGCCGTAGGAGCAGGTAGCCGTGGGGAGAGACGGTTCGTCCGTCGCCGGGCAGCAGGAATGCGGCGGTCACCAGCATGCCGACGGTGACGGTGGCGAGGCCGTCGGAGATGAGCCGGACCACCGGCAGCGCCCAGGTCGTGGCTGGTCCCGCATCGGGCAGGCCCGGAATCGCGGCAGTGAGGGCACCTCCGACCCGCAGGCCGAGCAGCAGCAGAGCGACTCCCGAGGCGCAGATGGCGACGATGGTCAACCAGCCGAACGCAGCAGATCCTGCGCGTTGGGTGTAGGACCGGGACCGGCCGGTGGACATGGGGGCCGGCTCCGCCGGCGCCGCGACGTTGGTCTGGGCGTTACCAGGATCGTCGGCGGCGAGCTGCCGGGAATCTGTGTCGGACACGTGTTGACCTTGACCTGTGAAGTGATGAAGTGACGCGACCGCGGGCGAGCGGTCTGGTCAGCGACGGGTCGCCCGACGCCAGAGCAGCCCCGCGCCCACCAGGACGAGGACGACCAGCACGGCACCAGCGACGAGGACGCCTGCGTTCGGCCCACGGTCGTCCTTCACCGACGCGACTGCGGACGGCGCGTCCGTCGGCGTGCTGACGATCGGCGCGGCGCTGGAATTGGGGTCGGCCACCGTGAACGGGTACGACCCCTGGACCGGGTGACCGTCGGTGGAGACGACACGGTAGGCGACGGTGTAGGTGCCGTTGGGCAGCGCCTCGGTCACCTGGACCGATCCCTTCGCCCCGCCGACCACCGGGTCGCCCGTGGGGACCTTCCGCTTGGCGGCGTCGGTGAGCACGATGGTGGTGAACGTCGGGTCGAGCCGCTCAACGAATTCGAGCACGATCTCAGTCGGCGCGCTGGACACGGTCGACTCCTGGACCGGCGCCGCGGACCGAAGCTTGTTGTGCGCCCACGCCGGGCTGGCCGGGACGAGCAGCGCCACGACGACGGCGAGCACCGCCGCGCCGAGCCGGACGACGATGGGACGGGACGACGGTACGGTCATGACGAAACTCCGGTTGGCGTGGTCACCCGAGCACCTGCTCGCCGACCCATCCTCCTGGTTGACAACCGGGAGGAATGGCGAATACGGCGGACCCGATCGGCGTGGTCCACTCGTTGAGCAGGTCCCGCTCGGCCAGCCGTTGCTGGATGGGCAGGTACTGCCGGGCGATGTCGGCCTGGTAGGACGTGAAGATCAAGCCGCTGTCCGCATGACCCTCCGCGGTCGGTACACCGTCGTAGTTGTACGGCCGACGCAGGATCTTGAACCGGTCGTCGGTGACGTGTGCGCGGGTCATATGAGAGAAGTCGGGGATGACGGTGAGTCCGTCCGGGCCGGTGGCGGCGAAGTCGGGTTCGTCATGTTCGGCGATGCCGGTGAGGGGTGCGCCGCTGTCGAGGCGTCGACCGACCGCGAGTTCGCGGTCGGTCCGGCCGAGCAGGTCCCAGGTCTCCAGGTTCATGCTGATCCGCCGGAGCACCAGGGTGGTGCTGTCGCGCAGCCATGCCGGGCCGTCGGCCACGAAGACGGCCGAATCCATCGGCGCCCCCGGACGGGGATTGGCGGTGCCGTCGAGCTGACCGAAGAGGTTGCGCTGCGTGTGGCCGCCCGGCTCGACGCCGGGACTGCGCCGGAAGCCTTGCTGGACCCACCGGACGGTGGCGAAGGGCCGGCTGTCCTTGATCAGGACACGTTGGGCGTGTGCCACGGTGATCGCGTCGTCCGCGCAGATCTGCAGCAGCAGGTCGCCGCCGGACCAGGCCGGTTGGAGCCGGTCGATGCGGAACTGGGGCAGGTCGGCGACCGATGTGGGCCGCCGGTCGTCGACGCCGGCGGCACGGTAGAGGCCGGGCCCGAACCCGAAGGTCACGGTCAGCCGCGCGGGCAGCAGGCCGAGTTCGGCCTCGGTGTCGGCCAGGGCGGGGCGGCCCTGGGTGAGACGGGCCGCGTCGTCGCTGAGCAGCCGCAGCATTCGACCCAGCGCGGCCCGGTCGGTGCCGGCCCGCAGGGTGAGGGCCACGAACGACGCGTGCGCCTGCGGTTCGGTGACCACGCCGGCCTGCCGGGCGCCGTGGAACGGCTCGACCAGGCCACCGACATTCGCCACCGGCATCGTGTCGGCGGCGGCGGCCGGCGGTTGCCCGCTCCCGCCGGTACGAGTCGCGGCGATCGCGGCACCGCCGGCCAGTGCACCTCCGGCGGCCAGTGCCCCGCCGGTGAGCAGACCACGCCTGCTCACCGGGCGGGCAGTTGGCGTGTCGGTCACGATGCCGGGCTCATGCTCATCTCCGGCGTGGCGCTCATGCTGGGCATGGGCTCGCCGTGCCCCGGGGCGTAGGTCTCCTGGGCACCGGTGAACGGCTTGGCGACCGCGGTGAACTGCTGGGTCTTGCCGTCGGCGAAGGTGAGGGTAAAGGTCAACTCGTCGCCTGCCCGCACGGGCTGCTTGACATCCATCAGCATCAGGTGGTCGCCACCAGGCTCCAGCGGGTGCGTGCCCTTGGCCTTGATCAGGATGCCACCCTGCTTCTGCTGCATGACCATCTTGCCGTCCTTCATGGCCATCTCGTGCAGCTCCATCGACGACACGGAGGTCGTGGCACTGGTCACCGTGACATCGGTGTCGCTGTCATTGACCAGGGTGCCGAAGGCCGCCGTCATCCCCTTGTCGGCCGCCTTCACCCACGGGTCGCGAATCGTGACCACGCCAGCAGGGGCACTCGCCGACACTGACGGGCTCGGCTGCGCGGCCGACGACGAGTCGGACGAGCCGCACCCGGCGACGCCGACCGCGGCGAGCGCAGCGGCGGTGGCGAGGACAACGGCCGAGCGTCGGCGCGATCCGAAGGGACTGGTGGTGCGCATGAATTCTTCCTCCGATGGTTGCTGCTGCTTCGTTGGTCGGTTGACGCAGCGCGAAAGTTCCGGCTGGTGGGTAATTGCCGTCCCGCGCTCGGGGTTGATGCGGCGACGGTCTGGCGGAGAAGCGGGGCCTTGCAGACGGTCAGGCTGCTGACCGGTCGCGGACCCGTGCCGTGCCCGGATGGGGTGGTGCCAGTCGCAGCCTCGGTCGGGTCGCCTGCGGCTCGTCGCCAGCGGCGAGGCGCCAGGCGGGGCGGTCGGTCCGGCCTTGCGTCGGAGGGCCGTCAAGGCGGCGCCTGGTCCGCGACAACGCGACGACGATCAGGTAACCGGCGAGCAGGAAGCCGTGGCTGACCAGGCGGGTGGGTTCCACCCGGCCAGTCATCAGGTCGTTGACCGAGAGCAACACGAGCGTGCCGACGAAGGCACTCAGAGTCGGCAGTAGCCCGGTGGGGGCCGTACGCCGGGCCGCCACGAAGAGAAACCCGGCACCAACGGCGATGTTCCAGGCGGCGGCCTCGTGCCACAGGTGCCCGGAGGCGACGGCGTCGTGGGCGTGTGCGGCCGACGGGCCGCGGCCGATCTGCGCCAGGCCCAGCACCAGCTGAAGAGCGCCGATGAGAGCAAGCCCGGCTCGCAGGGTGAGCACGAGGCGATCTCGCAGTCGTCGAGGCGCGGGAAGCGTGGCCAGGATGACGTGGGTCAAATCGGGCCCGGGCCCGAGCGCGGTCAGCGTGAGGCGGGTCCGCCGGGTCACCGCTGCGGCCTGGTCGTACCATCGCCGGCAGGTCGCGCACCCGTCAAGGTGAGCGTCGGCCTCGGCTTGCTCGGCGGGGGTCTCCTCGCCGTCCAACTGCGCCGACAGGATTTCACGCCACTGCTCACACCCCATGTACCGGTAGTCGGTGGAGAGGGCGTCCTGGTTCCCAGGACAATCCGCGACAGGCCGTCTTCGCGCTGGTCGCCGTTCAGCTGGCGGCGTTGCCGCGCTGTCGCCGCATCGGCTGAGGGCTCGCGTTGACCGCGGCAACCAGATCTTCTCGAGCCCGCGCCACCCGGGAGCGGATGGTGCCGACAGGGCACCCGCACACCTCGGCGGTCTCGTCGTAGGACAGGCCGAGGATCTGCGTGGCCACGAACGCTTCACGTCGATCCGGTGCCAACGAGAACAGGAGATCGTCGAGCACGACCGCATCGTCGAAGGCGCTGCTCCGCAGGTCCGGGGTGTCGTGCCAGTTCGACAGTTGGGTGGTGCGCGGACGTCTCGTCGCCGCGCGTACGTGATCCACCGTGACCTTCCGGGCGATCCCGAGCAGCCAGGTCCTGGCCGACGAGCGCGCGGCGAACGACGGCAACGAGCGCATGGCCCGCAGATACGTCTCCTGGGTCAGATCGTCGGCCTCGGAGGGGCTGATCAGGTTGGCGACGAACCGCCATACGTGCCGCTGGGTCGCCCGGATGAATCGGGTGGCCGAGTCCTGGTCGCCCCGACCCGCCGCGAGAGCCCAGGCGGTGATCTCCGCGTCGTCGTCGCTCACCTGGTACCTCCGTGTCCGGTTTTGCCGGGCGTCCTGAACCACCACGACCCTATCCAGGTTGACGACGGGTTGTAGTAGGTCCCGGATGAGCCTACGGCACCGCTTCCCTTACCGGTACGGACGAGGTCCGTCAGCGGATCAATGTGCGGCGGTTGTTGTCGCGTGCTGCTCTGCCGCCTCGACGGCCGTCGGGGCCGTCGGTCGCCAGCGGAACAGGCGAAGGCTGTTGAGGACGACGAGCAGGCTGGAGCAGGCCATCGCGGCGGCGGCGAGCATCGGGGTGACCAGCCCGACGGCGGCCAGCGGGATCATCAGGCTGTTGTAGGCGAACGCCCAGAACAGGTTGACCTTGATCGTGCGCAGGGTCGCCCGGGCCAGGGTCAGGGCGTCGATCACGGCGGTGAGGTCGACGGTGCCCGCGTGTGCGCGGACGATCGTCACGTCGCTGGCCTCGATGGCGATGTCGCTGCCGGTCGCGATCGCTACGCCGAGGTCGGCTTCGGCGAGGGCGGCCGCGTCGTTGACTCCGTCGCCGACCATGGCCACTGTCGCGCCCTCGTCGCGGAGTCGCCGCAACGTGGTGGCCTTCGCCTCGGGTGTGACCTCGGCAATGACCTCCGTCAGTCCTACCTGCGCGGCGACGCTTCCGGCTGCGGCGGCGGTGTCACCGGTCAGCAGGACCGGTCGCAGGCCGAGCGCGCGGAGCCGTCGCACGGTAGGCCCTGCGGACTCCCGCAGCGTGTCGGCGACGGTGATCCAGCCCCGCAGCTGCCCGTCCCATGCGACATAGACCACCGTGTCCGCGGTGCCCGTAACCTCGTCGACACTGATGCCGTCCCGGGCCAGGAGCCGGGCGTTTCCGATGGTGACGCGGACCTGGTCGACGCTGCCCCGAGCCCCGAGCCCCGGCTCGGCGTGGAATCCATCGGCCTGCGGCAGGTCCGCCCCGCCCTCGGCCCCGGCGGCGATCACGATGGCATGGGCGACCGGATGCTCGGAGCACAGCTCGACCGCGGCGGCCAGGCGCAGCAGATCGCTGCGGCTCACCCCGGGGGTGGGATGCACGCCGGTGACTCGCATCCGGCCGGTGGTCAGGGTGCCGGTCTTGTCGAGCACGATGGTGTCGATGCGACGGGCGGACTCCAGCGCCGCCACCCCGCGGATCAACACACCGAGCTGCGCGCCGCGACCGGTGCCGACGAGCAGCGCGGTGGGCGTGGCCAGGCCGAGGGCGCACGGACACGCGACGATCAGCACCGCCACGGCCACCCCCACCGCCGTCGTGGTGGGGGCGAGGACCAGCCACCCGGCGAAGGTGGCCAGGGCGATCACCAGCACGAACGGGACGAATATCCCTGCGACCTCGTCAGCGAGGCGCTGAATCCGGGCCTTGCCCGCCTGAGCCTCGGTCACCAGCCGGGTGATCTGCGCGAGCCGCGTGTCGGCGCCGACACGGCTCGCCCGCACGACGAGCCGGCCGCCGGTGTTCACGGTGGCGCCGGTCACCGCCGAACCCGGTCCCACCTCAACCGGGATGCTCTCCCCGGTGAGCAGGGCGACATCGACCGCGCTGACGCCGGCCTCGACCACGCCGTCGGTGGCGATCTTCTCGCCGGGGCGGACCACGAACAGGTCACCGACCCGCAGGTCGCTGATCGGGGTCTGCCGTTCGGTGCCGTTGGCGTCGACGACGGCGACGTTCTTCGCTCCCAACTCGGCCAGCGAGCGTACGGCCGAACCGGCCCGGTGGCGGGCCCGGGCCTCGAGCCAGCGGCCGGCCAGCAGGAACGTCACCAGGGCCGCGCCGACTTCGAAGTACAGCGGGTGGTCGTGTCCGGAGAACCAGGACAGGCTCATCCGCAGGTCCGGCCGCCCGGCGGGTGTGCCCAGCAACGCCCACAGGCTCCACAGGTAGGAGACCAGTGCGCCGAGGGAGACCAGCGTGTCCATCGTGGCGGCGCCGTGGCGTGCGTTGACGAACGCGGCCCGATGGAATGGCCAACCCGCCCAGCCGACGATCGGTGCCGTCAACGCGGCGACCACCCACTGCCAGTACGGAAACTGGATGGCCGGTGTCATCGACACCGCCAGCACCGGGACAGCGAACGCAGCCGCGACGAGCAGCCGTCGCCTGGTGTCGTTCGCCGCTGGGTCGCCGTCCTCGGCACCGGCCGGCGGCGCGGGTGGCCGGGCGGTATAGCCCATCGCCGTCACGGTCGCCACCAGGTCCGGCACCGGAACCGCAGGGGTGTGCTCCACCGTGGCGGTGGCCGTGGCGAAGTTGACCGTGGCCCGTACGCCGCCGATCCGATTGAGTTTGCGCTCGATGCGGTTGGCGCAGGCCGCGCAGGTCATGCCCCCGATCGCCAGCGAGGTGAGCAACCGGTTGACGGTAGTGGTCACGCGGGGGTGCCAGCCAGTTCGAAGCCGGCCTCGTCCACCGCCCGCTGCACTGCGGCGTTGGACAACGCTTCGGCGCTGACGATCGTGACGTTGCCCGCCTCGATATCCACCTCGACGGTCTGGACGCCGGGAAGTGTGGTGAGCTCGGACGTGACGGCCTGGGCGCAGTGTCCGCAGGTCATACCCCGAACCTGGTACGTCGATTGCACGAAAACCTCTTTCGGCTCAGCCGGATCCGCACGTTGTGTGGGAAGGGACGGAGTCGGCACCTTGCCCCGGTATCGACCGACCCTGGGTGACGCACCGCGGATCGTCCTGCGGTGGCGTGTCCCGGCTCCGTCCGATGGTACGCGGGAAATGTCGAAGAGGTTCATCGAATCGTGCTCAGTCGCGGGAAAGCTGATCGAGAACCGTCACAGTCTCTCGACGCAACCTGCCGCGCTGGACGTCCCGCTCGCGGGTCGCGAGAGCGGCTTCCAGCACGTGGGCGTCGAGAAGAGGGCGGTGTACGCACATCCCGTCCGGGTCCGGTATGGGTGACGGCTGCGCGCGTACGAGTCGGAGACGATGCGCCCCGGCGTTCCATCCGACCGCGCGGCGGAGGTGCGGGCCGGGTCCGAGGATCGTGTCCAGCCCGGCGGGAGAGAGGAGCATCGGCGGGCCCAGTTCGACAGATTCTCCGTCTGCGAGCCGGCGGGCGATACGCCCCGAGTGCTCCTGGGTGGAGCCGAGCAGGTCGAGCCGGGAGCGCACGGCCATCCGCAGCCGGTGCGCGACGAGTGGCCCCGTGATGGTCGCTGGTGTCTCGGCGGCGGGTGGCGTCCAGTACCGCTCGTAGCGGACCGCTCCGTCGTCGTACAGAAGTGCCCCGGTGGCCTCCGGCAGGAGAACCCCGGCGGCGTTCTCGGGACGGGTGCCGGCGATCCCGTCACCGAGCCAGAGCCGGTGGACACCCCCGACGTCGCCGGCGACGTACGTGCCGTACGGCGCGCGGACGAAGGTGAGGTAGCTGCCGGGCAGTCGAGCGAGCGCCCCGAACGAATGACGCCGTACGGCCTGGTCGACCTGCTCGGTGAGGAGCCGGGGCGGCAGGGGGAAGGCCCCGAGCAACACCATCCGGAAGCCCGGAACGTCAACCTGGTGCAAAGCCCGCTGCGGCCACCACCCGGTGAGCCAGGGGTTGCCGGAGATCGGATCGAGCACAATCCGGCGGCAGCCTGTCGACCACGAGTCATCAATGGCATTCGAGGGGCGGTGGGCCACCGCCCAGCACCGGGTGCTGGGCGTGCCGGTATCCAATCTAGGCGGAGGCTACGTCGTCCAGGGCACCCGATCGGGCGAGACCGACGATGTCGCTGAGCTGGCCGCCGCTGAGTCGGATCGCGTTGCCGAAGTCATCGGTGATGACGACTCGCTGTTCGGCGGGCGCCTCGGGGTCGATGTACAGCTCCGGGCATCCGCAGTTGCAGTTGCCGCAGAGGGTGAGCACATGTACCAGGCCGTCGGCTGCCATGTGAGCCTCCACTCGTTGGATGTCGCTGTTCACGCTAGAGCGGGTCGATGCGTTCCTGCCGTGACCGCTCAGCGTTTGTCAGCGGGCGACTATCCCTGAAGAGGCGGGAACCCGGTGGCGGTACTGACCGACTACCTCTGGATACGTGGGCGTGCTACCGACGTGGTTTGCCGAGGGTCCGATTGAGCAGACCCAGCAGCAGCGCTGCAGCACCGAGGACGACGCCGGCGACGGCGACGGCGAGCGCGACTCCGGCCGGGCGGTCGGCGACGGCCGTCGGCGGGTCCGCCGTGATCGGCATCCCGTGTTCGTCGACTCCGCCGGCCGCAGCCTGGGTCAGGCGCAGGACGATGGCGGGGTTCTCCGGCTCGGGGCCGCCGGCCGGCGGTTCCTCGATCCACCGGGAGATGACGCCGTCGCCGTAGGTCTGAAGGGCCTTGAACACCATCCGGTCGCCGGTGGTGGGCAGCGGGCCCACGGAGACGCTGAACTCCTGGAACTGGTTGCCGTCGATGGCGTCGTCGGCGGTTGCCGCCGTCCAGGTCACCGAGGTGATCGCTTCTGTGACGGTGGCCGAGCCGACCTTGACCGGCGTGGCTAGAGGGCCGTCTTCGACTGTCGCGCGCCACCCGGCCAGTTTGTGGACCGCCGCCGAGGTGATCGGCGTGGTCTCGGGCATCACGATGCGTACGCTCGTCGTCGCCGCTTCGGCGCGCTCGTTGGGCACCCGGAAGGTCAGGGTGGTGAACCCGCCCGGCGCGGCCTGGGTGGGGCTGACCGAGACGTGCGCCTGCGCCGGGCCGACCGGCACGATCGCGATCGCCGCTCCGGCGAGCAGCGCCAGGGCGATCCGGCCCGGTAGGTGCCGTCGCATCGATCATCTCCTTCTGCTGGGGCGTGCCTTCGCCGGCCTTCTGCGGCGGCTATCGCACGGGGTTCATCATGGCGGGGAGCCCGTCGGGCGGCGTGCGGGGGGTACGCCAGGCGATGTGGCCGTCGGGTCGCACCAGGAGGCCGCCGCTGTCGTGCAGGCCACACTGGTCGAGGAAGGTCGCCCGCGCTGATGGGGGCAGCACGCTGTCGAGGTGATGGACGGTCAGCGGAACCCCGGCGGCCCGTGCCTGCTCGACCGCGGTCGAAGTCCAGGCCGCCGCAGGCCCGGCGAGCAGGGTAAAACCGTCACCCGTCACCAGATCGAGGGTGGACCGGGTCTGTTCCCCGTCGAGCCAGACGTGGGGGAGACGGTGACCTGGCCGGCCGGTGGGGACGTAGTCGGCCACCGGATCACCTGCGGGCGGGCCCGTGCCGTCGGCGATGACGGCGGCAGAGCTGTAGTGGTAACCGAGGACGAGCCCTTCACTGGGCCGGCCCCGCGGCGGCGCTCCGGTGTGGTGCGCGTCGATGGTGTCGGTCAACCGCAGGTGACTCTCGGCTGCGCTGGCGAGAGCGACCGGTCGGCGTTCGGGACCGTAGGTGTCGAGGAGGGCCGGGGTGGCCCAGCCGTGGTGGACGGCGGCGAGTTTCCAGGCCAGGTTGTCGGCGTCGGCAATGCCGCAGTTCATACCGAATCCCCCGTACGGGGTGGTGACATGGGCGGCGTCACCGGCCAGGAACACCGGGCCGTGCCGGAACTGGTCGGCAACCTGGGCCGCGGCATGCCACACCTGCCGGCCGACCAGGCGGACGGCGAGGTCAGGCAGGCCGGCGGCGGCACGGATCAACGCGACGCAGGCGGCGTCGTCGAGACGGTCGAGGTCGACCTCGGCACCGTCGGCGACGAGGTTGAACAGCCACCGGCGCTGGTTGTCGACGGCGAGGAACGCGCCGTGCAGGCCCGGTTGGCCGATGGTGTACACGGCGCAGGGCCGATCAGCGATGTGCTGGCCAAGCTCGGCGTCGAAGAGGATGTTCAGGTTGCGGGACACACCGGACGGGCCGGCCATCGCGATGCCGAGCCCCCCACGAATCTCGCTGCGGGCGCCGTCCGCGGCGACGAGATACCGCGCGCGCAGTCGCTCATGGTGACCGTGGGCCGACAACTCCACGGTGACCCCGTCGGGGTTCACGGCGAGGTCGACGAGTTCGGTGCCGAACCGGATCCGGCCGGGCTGGAGCCGTTCCGCGTGCGCGCGGAGCAGCGGTTCGAGGCGGTCCTGCGAGCAGAGCAGGGTGTAAGTGGGGCTGGGTACCGGCGGCCGAGAGCCCGGGCCGGTGACGATGCGTGTGCCGGACGGGTCGGTGAGGGTGCGGCCGGAGTAGAAGGCCAGGTGCTCGCGCGGCAGGCCGGCAGCGGTGATGTCCTCCTCAAGCTCCCACGAGCGGTAGATCTCCATGCTGCGGATGCTCAACGCCCTGCCCTTGGGAAACGTAGCGGTGTCGGCGTGGCGCTCGACCAGGACAGCCGGGACGCCGAGCTGGCCAAGGCGGACGGCCAGGCTCAGCCCGACCGGGCCGCCACCGACGACGAGCACGGGGATCATCGGCGCCTCCTACGGCTGGGGGCCGGTGGGGGTGCGACCGCCGCACCCCCACCGGCCGGACCGACCGGCGTCGCTCAGGGTTTGAGCGCCGCGGTCAGTCGTTCGGTGTTGGTCTTGAACACCCCGAGCAGGTCCAGGTCGGGGCCGGGGTAATTGATGATGTCGACGCGGGTGGCGCCGGGGATGTCGGGGTTGGCGCCGGGCAGGTGCGCGTTGGCCAGAACGAGAGTCGGTTTCTTCGCGGTCAGCTCGGCGAGCTGGCTCGGGCTGACCGGCTGCGGCCCGTACGTGCCGGCCACGGTGATCCCGGCGAAGTCACCCCAGTACGCCATGAACAGGTGCGACACCGCGGTCGGCGCCGGGTTGGGCAGGGCGGCCTTCGCCTGTGCGGACAGCGCCGCGTGCTCGGTGGTGAAGGTGGAGTTCCAGGCGGTCGCCGCGCTGGCGGTGCCGAACAGGCCGGCCAGCCGGGACACCTCCGAGGTGATCTTGCCGGGGGTGTTCTCCAACTGCACGGTCACGAGCTTGCCGGAGCCGCCTGCGGCGTCCTTGAGCCGGGCGGCGAAGCCGTCGAACTCGGCGTACAGGATGTAGTCGGCGCCGGCGACGGCGGCGAGGTCGCTGGGCTTGGGGTCGTAGTCCGGCGGGTGTTGCACGCTGGCCGGCGCGACAACGGTGATGTCGTTCGCCCCGGCGGCCTTGGCCAATGCGCCGACCCAACTGGTTGAGGCGACCACCTTCGGCCCCTTCGCTGCTGGCGTTGCGCTGGTTCCCGGTGCCGGATCGTCAGCGCTGCCACACCCGCTGGCCAGCAGGGACAGGGTCGCCACCGCGGTCAGCGCGGCGGCCCGGATCAATCGCATCACGTGCTCCTTCAGGAATCAGATAGGTGAGAAGGGTCAACGTCCCCGCCACCAGGACGAGGACGGGACCAGGTGGCTGGTCGATCAGCAGGGCCACGGCGAACCCGGCGGTGTTGCCGACCACGCCGAGTGCCACCGCCCAGAGCACCATCGACCGCAGCGACCGGCCGAGGTTGCGGGCGCCCAGCGCCGGCAGGATGGTCAGCGCGTCGACCAGCAACGCTCCCGTCAGCCGGATCGACGCGCCGATCGCCACGGCGACGACCACGAGCAGCGCGAGCAGCAGCGGCCCGGCGGCGACACCGGAGCACAGCGCCACCTCACGGTCGAACAGCAACAGTGCGAGCTGGCGGCGCCACCGCCAGAACAGGACGTGCACCACCACCGTCAGCGCGCCCAGGACGATCAGGTCGATCTCGCGGGTGGCCAGGATCGACCCCCAGAGCAGCTCGAACGCGCCGGTGGCATTGACCCCGGACACCGACAGCACGAGCAGCGCGGCGGCGATGGCGAAGGTCATCAGCAGGCCCATCGCCCCGGGCAGGCCGGTCGGACGCCGGGCGAGAGGAGCGACACCGGCGCCGGCGAGGGCGCACGCGGCCAACCCGCAGAGCATGGGGTCGAGGCCGGCGAGCAGGCCGACAGCGATGCCGAGCAGCGCCACGTGCATCATCGCGAACCGCACGGCGATGATGTCCAGGCCGATGATGAACACCCCGACGATCGGGAGGCCGACGGCGGCGATCAGCAGGCCGATGGCGGAGCGCTGCACGGCCGGCAGGGAGAGCAGGTCGAGGAAGCCGTCCACGGGATCAGATCACCCGCAGCTTCCCGGCGGCCATTTCGGCCACCCGATCGCAGGCCCGGGTCATCGCCCGGTCGTGGGAGACCACGATCACCGTCACCGGAAGCTTCGCCAGCAGGGTGGCGACCTGTTCCTGGCCGTCGAAGTCCAGCGCGGCGGTGGGTTCGTCGGCGAACAGCGCCCGCGCCCCGGCGGTGACCGCGCCGAGCGCGCGGGCCAGGAACACCCGCTGCAACTGCCCGCCGGAGAGGGTGTGCAGCGGGCGGTGGCCGAGCCCTCCGACGTCGAGCTGACCGGCGGCCTCACGGGCAGCGTCGGGATGTCCACCGCTGTCGAGCAGTTCGTCGACCAGCAGCGGGAAGCGGCCCGGCGCGAGGCGCTGCGGCACCCAGGCCACGTCCCGGCGGCGTCGCGCCCATTCGACGCCGCTGCGGGCCGACTCCCCGCCCACGGTGACCGTTCCGCCGGTAGTGGGGTGCAGGCCGAGCGCGGCCCGCAGCAGGGTCGTCTTGCCGGAACCGTTCGCTCCGGTGAGGGCCACGTGTTCGCCGGCGGCCACGTCGAGGTCGACCGCGTCGACCGCGGTACGCCGTCCGTAGCGGCAGGTGACGGTCGTGAAGGTGATGGCGGCGGTCACTCGGCCTGCCCGGTGAGGCGTTCACGTAGCCACCGCTTGTCGACCTTGCCGGCGGCCGACAGGGGCAGCGTGTCGAGCAGAACGAGCCGCTCGGGCAGCTTGGCGTGTTCCAGCCCGTGCACGTCGGTGAGGTAGTCGGCCAGTTCGGTGAGCGTCGGTGCGTCGGCACCCTCGCGGACGGCGATGCAGGCGGCCATCCGTTCGCCCATCAGCCGGTCCGCGACGCCGACGCAGGCTACCTGCCGCACGGCCGGATGCTGGGCGATGAGCAACTCCACCTCGACCGGGGAGAGGTTCCGTCCGCCCCGGATGATGATCTCGTTGCGTCGGCCGACCACGTGTAGGAAGCCGTCGGCGTCGACGCGGCCGAGGTCGCCGGTACGGACCCACCCGCCCTCGACCCGGTAGCGGTCATCGAACTCGGGATCGACGTAACAGAGCGGGCTCATCGGCCCGAGGCCCCAGATTTCGCCGACCTCGCCGGGCGGCACGTCGGCGTCGTCGTCGCCGACGATCCGCACCGCCGCCACCGCCGGGTTTGGTCGGCCCACCGCGTCATGCACCTCACTCGGAGGGTCGAGTGGGTCGGTGGTGCAGTTGACCCCGTCGGCGGAGCCGTAACAGTTGACGAACGCGGTACCGAAGCGGTCCCGGCAGGACTGCACGGTGGCCGGGTCGACCCGCGACCCGCCGGCCACCACCGCCCGCAGCGACGACGTGTTCGTCGTGGCCAGGCGGGGGTGGTCGAGCATCATCGCGAACATCGTCGGCACCCCGAAGACCAGCGACGGCCGGTGCGTGTTGATCAGCTCCAAGGCGCGCCCGGCGTCGAAGCGGGACTGCACGAGCAGGGTGCCGCCGTGCCGGGCGATCGTCACCGCGCTGCCCGAGGAGCCGAAGGACGAGGCAAGGGGCACCAGGAACAGGTTGCGCATCGGCTCGTCACCGTGGTGCAGGGCGGCGATGAAGGCGCCCCGCCCACCCGCCAGGGCGTCGTGCGAGTAGACGATCATCTTCGGGGCGGCCTCCGATCCGGAGGAGACCAGGATCCGCGCGGGCGCCGATGCCGCCGTGGCGACCGGCGTGACCAGCGGCGGCCCGTCGGCCAGCCAGCCCTCCAGGCTGCCGGGGCCGTCGAGCCCGGACACCAGCACGGTACGCAGGTCAGGCAGTTCCGGTCGCATCTCCGTCAGGGCGTCGGCGTAGTGGTGTTCGCCGACCTTGTGCGCGACGACCGCGACCGCCGCCCGGGAGCGGCGCAGCAGGGTGAGGGTGTCGCGGCGGCCCCGCCCAACCGGGTACGGCAGGACGACCGCGCCGATCGCGGCAGCGGCCAGGTCCACCGCGACCGGCCGCCACCCGTTGGACAGCTGTACCGCGATCACCTCACCGGGCGCCAGCCCGTCGCGTCGCAGCGCACCGGCGAGCCGCAACGCCGCCGCCCGCACCTGGGCGTACGTCATCTCGCCGTCGTCGTCGATGACCGCGACTCGGTCCGGGTGGGCCGCGGCGTGTTCGGCGAACAGGTCGTAGAGGGTGCGGCCGGGGTAGTGGCCGGTGCGGGCCCACCAGTCGCGTAGCGCGGTGGGGACCAGGTCACGGACGGGCAGGATGGTCATGGCGTGAACCTCCACGGTGGGCGGACGAAGGCGCAGCCGTCGATCTCGATGAGGTCGGCGGCAGCCGGGTCGCCGGCCAGCTCACCTGGCTCGGGGCACACCCGCACCGCCCGTACCCCGGCCGCGTCGAGGCGGGCCACCGCCTCGCCTGCGGTGAGGGTGGCCGCGTCACCGAGCGTCGTCTGTGCGACGGCCAGATCGCTGCCGGCGGCGAGCATGATGTGTCCGTCGGCGACCGGCGTCGGCACATCCCACCGCCCCCACACCGGCCGGGCCGCGGGTAGGGGCCCTTGCAGGACCCCGGCGGCCGACAGCAGCGAGGTGTCCACCCGCTGCCCACGTCGGTCCCGCTGCCGCGCGACCAGGGCCGCCAGAACACCCTCGGCGCAGACCAGGCCGCCGAGAACGTCCAGCAGGGTCATCAGCGAACCGGCCGGCGGCTCACCGGCCGGCCGCAGCTGATCACCGAGCCCGGAGTACGCCTGGGCGACGAAGTCGGTGCCCGGCGGCGCGTCCGCCCCACGCGAGTCACCCCAGCCCGAGGCGTGCGCGTACACCAGGCCGGGGTTGCTCGCGACGAAGTCGGTGGAGTCGAGGTCGAACTCGGCGGCCTTGCCGGGCGCCCAGTTGTGCAGGAACACGTCAGACTCGTCGGCCAGGTCCCGCACCGTCGTGCGGCCGGAGGCCGAGCGCAGATCCACCTCGACGATCCGTTTGCCCCGGTTCAGCGCCAGGAACCGCGCCGAGCAGTCACCGACCATCGGTGGCATCCCGCGTAACGGGTCGCCGCCGGCGGGCTCCACCCGGGTCACCTCCGCGCCGAGCAGGCGCAGCACGTGACCGGCGAGCGGCCCCTGGATTCGCCGACCCGCCTCGAGCACCCGCAGCCCGTGCAGCGGGAGCCGGCCTGCCGGCAGGTCCGGCAGCGCGCCTGCGGGAGCACCGGCACGGATCCTCCAGGGTGCACCGAATCGGCCGTCGGGGCCAGCGTCAACGCGACGCGCGGTGAGCCCGCGAACCTCCTGCACGGCCACCCCCGCCGCATGCGCGCTGGCGCACAACTCCGCGAACGGCCTTCGGCGGGTGATCTGATGCAGTGCGGGCGGAATCGGGGCGGCGGCGGTGGCGTAGCGGAGCACGAAAGCCCGCCAGCCCCGGGCCACGTCGCCGGGTGTCGCACCGAGCGCGGTCCACCAACAGCGCCACGGCTCCGGGTCCAGGGTCTCGACCTCGAACACAACCCCGTCGAGGGAGGTGAACGGCGGTGGCACCCCCGGACCGGTCACCTCCCCGGTGGCATCCGTGTCGCGGGTGCTTCCGGCGGCGAGGTACTGCGACACCGTCAACAGCGCCGCACCGGCCAAGCTCACCCGCACCGACCCGGGGCGCTGCCGCCGCAGGCCGGCCAGAGCGGCGGCCAGCGCGCCCTGTGCCGCAACCACACCGGCCACTGTGGACACATAATCTACGCCGAGGCGCACGGGCCCGCCGGTCGCCCGACCATGCGTGGCCATCAACCCCAGGGCGGCCTGGGCCGTCACCTCGTCCAACAACCGACCGGTCGGATCCGTCCAATCGGTGTGGACGTCGATACCGTCCACCTGTAGCGGGCCACCGGGACGGCGGCGCGCACCCAGCAGAGACAGGTGCTCCACAACGACCACATCCGCCGCTGTCGCGGCGTCTCCGCAGACGGTTGTCCCGGCGAGAGGCGCCGCATCCAGCTGATCGTCCACCACCGGATCGCTACGCACCGGCATCGCCGCCATGCGCTACGTTGATCGCCCGCATACCTCAATAGTCGTGACACGCATCGAGGTAGTTCCCCGCGATCTTCGGGAGTTTGCCGATGACCGAAACGCTGCCCCGTACCGACCTGGCGGGTCGTATCCGCGCCTTCGTCGCCGACCGGATCATTCCCGAGGAGACGCTCCTGCTCGCGGGAGGGGAGGCGGGCGCGCGGACCATGCGGACGTTGCAGCACGAGGCGCGAAAGGCTGGCCTCTGGGCGCTGCCGCTACCGGCGCACCTCGGTGGACACGGGCTCGACCTGAGGACCTACGCACCGCTGGCCGAAATCGAGGGGCGCTCCGATCTCGGACCGACGGCGCTCGGATCGGATCTGCTACTTGACGCCATCATGCTCGACCGCCACGGCACTACGACGGTCCGCGACCGCCATCTCGCGCCGATGGTCAGCGGTGCGGGTGGGCCGAGCTTCGCCATGACCGAGCCGGGCGTCGCCGGCTCCGACCCGTCCGGGTTGAGCACCACCGCAACCCTCGATGGCGACACCTGGCGGATCGCCGGCCGCAAGTGGTTCACCTCCCGTGCCGCCACCGCCGCCTTCACTACCGTCGTCTGCCGCACCGAGACAGCTGCCGACATCCGCAACGCGTTCTCCCTGCTGGTTGTCCCCACCGACGCGGCGGGCTACCGCGTCGTACGGGAACTGACCGTCCTCGGTGCGGGCGGCCAGTACGAGATCGCTCTCGACGACGTACGTGTCCCCGCTGATCATCTCCTCGGTGAACCCGGCCGAGGGCTCCGTATCGTTGGTGAACGACTCGCGCTCGGTCGGACCCTGCGCTGCCTGCGCTGGCTCGGCCAGGCCCAGCGTGCCCACGAACTCATGCTGACCCGGCTGATCACCCGCCACGCCCACGGCGGTCCTCTTGCCGAACAGCAACTCCTGCAGAGCCTTGTCTTCGACAGTCACGCCGACATCGCTGCCGCCCGCGCGCTCACCTATGCCGCCGTCGACGCCCTCGCCAACGGCGGTGACACCCGCGTCGAGGTCGGCACCGCCAAGGTCGTCACCGCCCGCGCTCTGCAGGCTGTCGTCGACCGGGCCATCCAGGTCCATGGTGCCGAAGGGCTCACCGGCGACACCCCGCTGCCGATGCTGGCCCGCACCGCCCGCGCGGCCCGGATCCTCGACGGCCCCGACGAATTGCACATCACCACGGTGGCCCGTCGCCTGCTCAATCCACCACGCTGACCACTACCACGGATGCTCCCGCACCCGTCCCGTCAGCACGGCGAGGACGGCAGCGAGGAAGTAGCTTCCCCACACCAGTTCGTGCCGGGTGCCGACCCCACCGGTGAGGTCGTAGCAGCCGTCCCGCAGCACTCCGTCGTCGCGAAGATGGTGGCCGATCACGTCGTCCACGATCCTTCGGGCTGCCGCACCCCAGCCATCGTGGGCGGTCACCTCGGACAGGGTGAGCAGACCGGCTGCGGTGATCACCGCCGCGGAGGTGTCCACCGGTGTTCCGGGTCGACCGAGCACCGCGACGGGAACGCTCTGCCCGACCTGCTCCACCCACCACCGGGCCGCCCGGCAGCCGGCCTCGGTGAAGTCACCGCCCCACCGCAGCGCGCAAGCGGCCAACCCCAGCACACCCCACGCCTGCCCGCGCGCCCAGACAACCGAGGAAGGTGCCTCGTCGACCGGTGTGCCGTCGGGTCGCAGGAGCACCTCCGGCCAGATGTGACCGTCGGCGCCAACCAACAACTGCATGTGCCGCTCGGCATGGGAACGCGCGAGCCCGTCAAGGTCGTCCCGCCCCGCGTCGGCGGCCATCCCGAGCAGCGACACGGTCCCCGCCAGGGCATCCACACCCGCCTTCGGTGCCGGGCCAGCGCCGAGTGCGCCGCCCACCGGGATCAACCCGAGCCGGCCGTCGAATGCGCCCGCCAGGGCGCCTGCACCGTCGAGCGCAACTCGGCGGGCGGACGTGTCTTCACAGACGCGGTACCCCTGGGCCGCGCCGTACCAGAACGTCATTCCCCGGGTCACCGTGTCGTCGGCGGTGCGAGGAGCCAGTCGAAGCGTCCACTCCAGAGCGGTGGCCTGGTCGGCGGGCAGTCCGGTGACCGCAGCCCGCAGCCACCACCACCCAGCCCAGAAGCCGCCCGTCCAGGAGCCCCGGCGCGTCGACACCCACTCACCGGAGACCGGATCCGCGTACAGCGGGAACCGGTCGCCCACCTGACCGGCGACGATCGGGAGCCGCCGCAGCAGCGCGTCCAACGCGTTGTCGTAGCCGTGGTCGTTCACGCAGCGACCAGCTCACGAGCACTGGCCGAGCGGACCCGCACCGCCAGCATCGCCGTGCCGGCGAACACCGCGGCGACCACCAGCCACGCCATGCCCCACCCGCCCACGTCGGCGCACCAGCCGACCGCCGCCGGCCCGACCACGAAGCCGCTGAAGAAGCCCAACGACACCAGCCCCGATGCCCGGCCCAGCGCCTTACCCCGGCGCAGCACAATGAGCATCGACACTGCGTTCGCCGCGGTCGCTGATCCGCCGACCACCACCGCACCGGCCCACACCAGGCCCGACCAACGGTGATCGGCGGCGAACACCAGGACCACCCCGGCGACCGCCGCCGCCGCCAACCACGCCAACGCCACCACCACATCCGAGGTACGGTCCGCCCACCGTCCCCACCACAGCCGCGCGAGCAGACCCGTCACCCCGAACGTGGCGAGGAGCAACCCGGCCGCACCGGTGTCCAAGCCCAGCCGCTGTGTCGCGTACAGCGGGAGGTAGGTGTTCACCGCCGCCAGCCCGGTGCCCAGCAGCAGCGAGAACGCCACCAGCCAGGCCAACCAACCCGACGGCGCCGACAGTCGCCACCACCGCCCGACCGCTGCCCGCTGCCCGGACGCCGGAGCCCACCACCACACGGCGACCACCACCGCCAGCGGCACCACCGTCGACACCCGCAGCGCCACCCGCCACCCGGCCAGCGCTGCCACCGCCGGCAGGACGAGACCGCAGGCGAACGCCGCCGCCTGCACTCCCGCCTGCTTCACCCCGATCGCCATACCGCGTCGCTCCGCCGGGACCGCCTGAGCCACCAGCACGTTCGTGGCCGGATTGGCCAGGGCCTGACCCACGCCCGCCACCGCCACCGCCACCAGCAGCCATCCATAGCTGGGTGCCACGGATGCGCCGAGCAGAGCCGCCACCACCGCCCCACACAACGCCACCAGCCCTCGTCTGGCTCCCCACAGGTCGATCAGGTGACCGGCCAGGAGCGACACCGCGGCCGCCACCGCGAAGGACACCGTCACCAGCCCACCCACCGCCGCCCGGGACAGGCCCAGGTCGGCCACCAGGAACGGGGCCAGCGCCGACGTGGCGTACAGCACCGTCATCGACGTGGCCATCGCCGCCGTCGACACCCCCGTCGGGCCCCACCAGCGAACAGCCGTCATCAATGCACCCCGTCACGGTAGCGCCATACCTGTCGAGTATCAGTCGGCCCACGGCGGGAACCAGTTCCCGTAGCTTCACGGCCGGATTCGCAGCGTCCGCTCAGGGCAGGTTGATCGTGTACTCGGCGGTGTGCACCTTTCCGCTCACCTGGAAGTCGAAGAACGCCCGGTACCGGCCTGAACTCGGTGCCGTCAGCCAGAACTGGACCGCACCGTCGACAAGCTCCTGTTCGGGATGGACGTGCACGTAGCCGAGGTCGCCCTCGCGGACGACGACCAGGTGCCCGTACGTGCCCAGGTACCGCTCGAGCTGGGCGGGCGTGGTCGTGTCGGCGCTCTTGACCTGGAACTGCATCGGCGCCGTCACTCCCACGGCCGGGGTGCCGTTCATCGACACCGCGTACGGCCCGGCCGTCGCCTGTGCCTGCGCCGGCGGGAGGGCGGTGGGGGTGTGCGCGCCGGGCACGGTGTGGTCGACGCCCAGCACGAGGGGTATCTGCGTACCGTTGGTCGTGGTGACGGAGAAGTCGGCGTAGACGCGGTAGCCGCCCGGTCGGGCCAGCGTCAGCGGGACGCTCCAGGTGCCGTCGGGTGCCATCGTCGGATGCAGATGCTGGTAGCCGGTCAGGTCGCGTCCTACCACGATCATGTGCAACGGCTTGTCGTGCACGACCGCGAACTGTGTCGCGGCCTGCCGGTCGGTGCCGACGATCCGGAAACGGTAGTCGGCGCGTACGCCAGCCGGTTGAGACCGCTCCAGCGGTTGCAGGGTGTAGCCACCGGCGCCGATCGTCGTCCCGGTCGCCAGCGTCTCGCCCGTCGCGCCGTCACCCGGATGGGTGTGTGGGCCGATGCCCGGCGCATGCTGATGCCCGTCGCCCGCGGACACCGCCTGCCCTGAGGCCGGCGAACCGCCACCTGGCTGCCGCGCGTTGTTGGCGGCCGGGCTCTGGTCGGCGGTGCCGATGCGGCCCAACCCGAATCCAGCCAGCAGGGCCAGCACCAGCCCACCGACGAGCAGCGCCAGGTGGCTGTTGCTCAGCCGGGATCCCGGTGCCATGGCGGCGACGTCCACGTCGGACGCCGATGCCGGGTCGACGAGCCCAGGCGGCGACTCGGCGTCCGTCCTGGCGAGGGCCCTTGCCTCCCGATCGGTCGGAACCAGATCGACCGCGACGCCCGTCCGGGCCACGACAGTCGTGTTGCCCTTGCGCGCCGCCGGCACGGTGCCGGGTCGCCGCCTGCTGCCGGCGGCGGGCGCACCAGCGCCGGTGGCCGCACCGGTCCTGCCGCCGACGGTCTTGTTTCCGGAACGGCCACCGGAACTGCGTCGGCCGGAGGTCGCCGGCGATGTGCGGCTCCGGCCGGTGGGCCTTCCCCTGGAAGCCGGGCGGCGACGCCAAACGACGAAGGCGGCCACCACTGCCACGGCGGCCACCGCCCAGCCGGCCCAGGTGATCGCTCCGGGGCCGTCTTCGTCAGTCGACTCGACCGGGGGAGCCGCCGCCGGTTCGGTCGCCGACCCGGCCGGTGTGGTCGGTACCGCCGACGCTTGCCCGGACGTCTTGTGCTGCTCGGTGGCGGCCAACAGCGCCGGGTCCGGCTGGTTCGTCGGCGAACTCCACCCCTGCGGCGCAGCAGTCGTGCGCCCGCTGTAGCGGAAGGTCATCGTGCCTCGGACCGTGTCGCCGTCCGAGGCGACCGACAGGTAGCTCACCGAGTACTGACCCGTCGCGGGCAGATGCGCGAGGGCCACCACCGCCGGGAACCCTGTCGTGTACTCGCGTGGCTCGAACTGCCCGTTGACCAGGAAATACTCCCGCACCGGCTTGTCCAGCGGCTTCGGCTCCCCGTACGTCCAGCCGTTGTCGATCCGGCTGCCACCCGGGGCGGTGATCGTGAAGTACGCGTTGGCGGCGACCTTCTCGGTGAAGTACAGCCGCACCGACGTCAACGGCTCGCGCACCGTCGCGGCGGCCGCAGGGGTCGACATGGCGAGAGTCCCGTGGGCTGCGGCCGGCTGACCGGACGCGAGCAGTGCGACCACCGAGGCGAGGGCGAGCGCGAGCAGGCCCGAAACCACCCGGCCAGGAGCCTGAGGGAGATGACGCATCTGAATATCCTCGCCGTGCCGAGGCTTTTTGCAATAGGGCGCGATCTTTTTCCTCAGATAGCAAAAGTTGGAGGTGCGCCGACGGTGCTGCGCCGCAACGAGTTCCGCGGCGGTATCTCGTGGCCGGTTGTAGTCGTCTGGTCCCAGCCCGGCGATGCTCAGTGCGAGTTCAGGGGGCCCGCGCCGTCATGCGACACCTGGCTCGATCGGTTGGAACAGAAGATGGATGGCACCGTCGAGGTCCAGGCGCTGAATGTTGATGCCGTACACCGGTTCGAGGACGGCGGGTTCCAACACCTCGTCGACGGTGCCTGCGGTGACAACCCCCTCTTGCCCCAGCAGCACCAGGTCGTCGCAGTATCGGGCGGCGAGGTTGAGATCGTGCAGGACCACGATGGAGCAGGTGCCCAGGTTCCGGACCAGCTGAAGGATCTCGTGCTGATAGCGGATGTCGAGGTGGTTGGTGGGCTCGTCGAGGAGCAGGTGGGTGGCCTGCTGGGCGAGGGCACGGGCGATGAGCACACGTTGACGTTCACCTCCGGAGAGGCGGGCGAAGGCCCGGGTCGCGAGGTGCGCGGCGCCGACCCGGGTCAGGCAGCGGGCGGCGATCTCGTGGTCGGCCTTACCGGTGCGTTGGAACGTTGACAGGTGTGGCCCGCGGCCCAGGAGCACCAACTCCGCGACGGTCAGCGCCGTCTCACCGCCGGTCTCCTGGACGACGACCGCGAGCCGCCGGGCGGCTTCCCGTGGGGCAAGGGTGCCCAGGTTGTCGCCGTCGACCAGTACCTGCCCGGCGCCGCTGCGCAGGGCGCCGTAGAGAAGCCGCAGCAGGGTGGTCTTGCCGCTGCCGTTCGGGCCGATCAGGCCGAGTACCCGGCCGGGCCTGGCGGTCACGCTCACCCCGTCGATGACGGGGTTCGTGCCGTACCGCCAGGAGACCCCGGTCGCCTCGATCACGCGGGCGCCTTGAAACGCTGCACGATCCGCTCGAGGCCGTCGATCGACAGCGGGGTCGGCGGCTCGGTGAAGTTGAACAGCTGGGTCATGACGTTCCCGGTACGGACCGCGTTGAGCTTCTCGGCGCCGGGGAGACCGGTCAGGGCCTGCTCGACGGCCTTGGGGTCGCCGTCGTTGTAGAGCAGGATCAGCACGTCAGGGTTGCGGCCGAGCAGTTCTTCGACGGTGACCTCGAAGACGCGCTCCTTGACGTCGCCGAAGACGTTGCGGAAACCGGCCGCCTCCAGCTGCGGCTGGGCCATGCTGGTGGTGCCGTAGGCGTAGGTGGTACCGCCGCCGACGGTGGGGTAGAGCACCGCCGCGGTACGTCCGGACGCGGAGCCCACCTCGGCCTTGACCTTGGTCATCCGCTCCTTCAGCGCGGTGACCGCCGTCGCCGCCTCGGCCTCGCGGCCGAACACCTTGCCGTAGGTCTGCATCTGGGAGTAGATGTCGTCGAAGGTCGGCACGGTGGTGCTGTCGGGGCACATCGCGGGTTCCTCGAGCAGGGGGATACCCACGGCGGAGAGGGTGTCACGGGACAGGTTGTTGGCCTCGCCGAGGACCAGGTCCGGTTGCTGGCTGATCACCACCTCTTTGGAGATCTGCAGGTGTCCGCTGGTGTCGGTCTTCTCGGTCAGCAGCGGGACCTTGTCCAGTTCGGCCAGGGTCGCGGCGTCGTAGTACTCCTTCGGGTACTGCCCGGCCCGGGCGGTGACCCGGTCCATGACACCGAGGGAGTGCAGGTACGGGACGGCGGCGCTCTTGAGTAGGACGACCCGCTTCGGCGCGCTGGTGAAGGTGACCTTCGCGCCGCAGTTGGTGAGAGTGACCGGGCTGCCCTGGCCTGCCGTTGTGGGCTCGTCACCGGCGCCGCCGCATCCGGCGGCGAGCAGCACGAGAGCGGCGGTGGCGGCGGTGACGGCGAGACGCCGTGTCTTCATTCGGTTTCTCCTTGAGACGGGCCGGGTTCAGGCGCCGGAGGCGTGCAGACGGCGGATCAGGATCAGCAGGAAGGGAGCGCCGAGCAGCGAGGTGATGATCCCGATCGGGATCTCCTGGGGGGCCAGCAGGACCCGAGCGAGCACGTCGGCCCAGACCAGGAGGACGGCCCCGAGGATGGCGGCCACCGGCACGACACGTACGTGTGGCGCCCCGACGAGGCGGCGGGCCAGGTGCGGGACGACAAGCCCGACGAAGCCGATGCTGCCGGCGGCGGACACCAGCACGCCGACGCTGAGCGAGACCACGACGAGCAGGCCCATCCGGAATCGGGCGGGTGACACACCCAGGGTCTGCGCGGTCTCGTCGCCGATGGCCAGCGCGTCGAGCCGTCGCCCGACGATGGTCAGGTAGAGGACTGTGCCGCCCAGCACGATCGCGGCTATCAGCAGCAGGGCGTTCCATCGGGCCAGTCCCAGCGACCCGAGGAGCCAGAACATCACCGAGCGGGCCCCCTCGGCCGATCCGGACGCGAAGATCAGAAAGCTGGTGGTGGCGTACAGCGCGTATCCGACCGCGACCCCGGACAGCAGCAACCGGAGTGAGGTCAACCGGCCGCCGCTGCGGGCGATCAGGAAGACCAGCAGTGACGCCGCGAGCGCGCCGGCGAAGGCGCTGGTGGACAGGGCGTACTGGCCGAACCCCGCGCCGGCACCGAACAGGATGGCCGCTGCGGCGCCGCTGGAGGCGCCGGAGTTGATGCCGAGCAGGTACGGGTCGGCCAGCACGTTTCGTACCATCGCCTGCAGCGCCACCCCGCAGACCGCGAGCCCGGCGCCGACGAGCATGCCCAGCAGCACGCGTGGCAGCCGGACCTGCCAGACGATCGCCTCCTGCGGCGGCGTCCAGGTCACGTCGCCGGGTACGCCAAGCAGTTGGTGCCCGATGATCCGGGCCACGGTCAGCGGGGGGATCCCGATCGCACCGGACCCGACCGCGACCACGCCGGTCAGGATCAGCCCGGCCGTCAGCGCGAGCAGCCAGATCGCCGTCCGACGTCGTTGCGCCGCGACACCGAGTAGGCCCTCCGATCCCTCCGACAGGCTGGTGGCCATCGCCGTACTCCCTATTGCCGGTATATGGCTTCTGCCAAAGCTTGGCAATAAGCTAACAGCAAGATCAATCGGGTGGAAGTCGGTGAGCCGCTGGTCACAGCGGAGTTCCGGCCTGCACGCCGCCGAGCGTCGAGGCTGCGGGCGTACGCGCCGACCCGGCACGTCGATGACGGCCCGCAGCCCATCTGGTGACGCGGCGGCGGGGGCGCTGAGTTTTTCCGATCTTGTACCCATCCGTCTGCGGGTCGGGCTCGAATGCCTCATGTCAGCAGCACTCGAGTACAGACATCTGAGGAGTTCGTATGAAGCGGCGCCTGTTTGCCACGGTCGGCGTAATCACCGTGCTGGCCCTGTCCGCCTGCGGGGGCACCGACAGCGAGAACACGGCCGGCGGTGCGAGTGCCCCGCCGAGCATGTCGGCGAGCGCGCCGATGGCCTCGGCGTCGCCGTCGATGATGGCGGGGCAGTTCGGCTCGGGCTGTGCGTCGGTGCCGACGGACCCGGCGAACCCGGGCAGTTTCGAGGCGATGGCGAAGGTGCCGGTGGCCACCGCCGCGTCCGGTAACCCGCTGCTCTCAACGCTGGTGACGGCCGTGAAGAAGGCCAACCTGGTGGACTCCCTCAACGGCGCGCAGGGCGTGACGGTGTTCGCGCCCACCAACGAGGCGTTCGCCAAGATTCCGAAGGCCGACCTGGACAAGGTCCTGGCCGACGACGCGATGCTGAAGAAGGTCCTGACCTACCACGTGGTGACGACCCAGCTGTCCCCGGACACCCTGGCCGGCACCCACAAGACGCTGCAGGGCGACGACGTCACGGTGACCGGCAGCGGCACGTCGTTCACCGTCGATGGCACTTCGATGGTGGTCTGTGGGAACGTCTCGACCGCCAACGCCACCGTGTACATCGTCGACACCGTTCTGATGCCCAAGAGCTGATGGTGTCCACCGACATCGAGCCCCGGCCGGCGACCCGCCGGCCGGGGTGGTCCCGGAGCATCACCGCCACCCGTGGCCTGGTCGTCGGCGTGCTGACCGCCGGGGTCGCCCTCGGCGTGGCGCATCTCGTCGCGGCGTTGGTCAATCCCGCCGCCGACCCGGTGCTGGCAGTCGGCAGTGTCGCTATCGACCTGGCACCGCAACCGCTCAAGGCGTACGCCATCCGCACCTTCGGCGCCAACGACAAGATCGCCCTTCTTGGCGGCGTCTACACCCTCCTGACCCTGGCTGCGGTGCTGCTCGGCGCAGGGGCGGTGCGGCGGCGTCGCTACGGCGCGGCCGGTCTCGCCGCGTTCGCCGGTCTCGGTGTTGTCGCCGTCCTGTCCCGCCCGATCACGACGCCGGTGGACATCCTGCCGGTACTGGCGGGTGCCGGCATCGGGATGGCCGCGATGCTGGTGTTGGTGCGCGCCGCCCGCACGGTCACGGCCAGCGCGTCGAGCCGGCCGCGGCTGCTCAACCGCCGCCAGTTCCTCGCCACGACGGCAGGGGCAGCGCTCACCGCCGGCGCCACGGCAACCATCGGCCAGGCTGTCGGTCGCCGCAGCGCGGTGGGTGCCCGTGCCCGCGCAGCCGTTCGCCTACCGCCGCCGGTGCGTCCCGCACCGCCGCTACCCGCCGGTGTGTCCGCCAGGGTGGACGGGGTCTCGGCGTTCCGCACCCCCAACCGGGACTTCTACCGTGTCGACACCGCCCTCACCGTCCCGCAGGTCGACCTGGAGACCTGGCGGCTGACCCTGGACGGGGCGGTCGACCGGCCCCGCACCTGGACATTCGACGACCTCCTCGCCCGTGGACTCGTGGAGCGCGACATCACCCTCAATTGCGTGTCCAACGAGGTCGGCGGCCCCTACGTCGGCACCGCTCGCTGGAGCGGGGTTCCCCTGGCGCCGCTGCTCCGCGAGGCGGGTATCCACCCCGGGCAGAACCAGCTCGTCAGTCGCTCAGTGGAGGGCATGACCATCGGCACGCCACTCGAGGCGATCCTGGACGGCCGCGACGCGCTCCTGGCCGTGGCCATGAACGGTGAACCCCTGCCCCTGGAACACGGCTTTCCCGTCCGCATGCTCGTACCCGGCCTCTACGGATACGTCGGCGCCTGCAAATGGCTCACCTCCATGAAGGTGACCACGTTCGACGCGTTCGACCCCTACTGGGTACAGCGAGGGTGGGCCGCCGACGCACCCGTCAAGACCGCATCCCGCATCGACACCCCGAAACCCTTCGCCCAACGGCGGGCCGGCCCCGTCATGCTCGCCGGTGTCGCCTGGGCGCAACGTCGCGGGATCACCGCCGTCGAGGTGCAGATCGACGACGGGCCGTGGCGGCAGGCCCGCCTCGCCGACGGCCCGTCACCGGACCTGTGGCGGCAGTGGACCTACCGTTGGGACGCGCCTGTCGGCAGTCACACCCTGCGCGTCCGGGCAACCGACGGCACCGGCGCCACCCAGACCGGGCAACGGGCCACACCCTTTCCTGACGGCGCGACCGGCTGGCACAGCACCACCGTCACCATCACCTGATCCGGCGCCCTCGGCGCAGGCCGGTCAGCTGGCTGCTCACGACCGCACCAGATGAATGGCTCGCCGCCCGGACCGGAAAAGAACTCGGTCCAGCACCCATCCGGTGGTCGCCCCGCGACGAATCCCTCCCGACAGCAACCGAATGCCAACGCCGATCCGGCGGAGACGGAGATTTGTTGTGAGACTGTCCCGAGCCCTGCTCACCGTGCCCGCGGCAGCGCTGATCCTCGCGCTCCCGGCAGTCGCGTACGCCGACGAGAGCGTGCAGGTCCAGTTGCAGGACCTCAACGAGACCGGTGCCACCGGTACCGCGACGTTGACCGCGACGAGCGGCGGTGACCTGAAGGTCATGGTCCGGTCGAAGGGCATGACGCCGAACTCGCCGCACGCCCAGCACGTGCACGGCGCCGCGAACGGCATGGACTTCCACTGCCCGGACAAGTCCGCGGACGCCAACGGCAACGGCTACGTCAGCACCGAAGAGGGCCTCAAGATGTACGGGGACATCTTCATCTCGCTGACCACCACCGGAGACACGACAAAGGCCAGCGGCCTGGCGGTGGACCGGATGCCGAAGGCCGACGCCAAGGGCAACCTCAGCTACGAGCGCACCATCCCCGCTGCGGACCTACCGAAGGGCACCGTCGAGCACCTGAAGGACCTGCACCTCGTGCAGCACGGCATCGACGCCAACAAGAACGGCACGTACGACATGGAGGCGCTCGGGGAGTCGACGTTCGCCAAGTCCGTCGGCGTCAACGGCATCCCCGCCGAGGCCACCGACCCCGCGACGTGCGGCATGGTCAGCGGCGCGGCCGCCGGCTCCGTACCCGCCGGGGGAGTCGCCACCGGCGACGGCAGCACCTCCGGTGGGTCGCCGATGATGATGTACACCGTGGGTGGCATCGCGCTGCTCGGCGCCGCCGGTGCGGTCGTCGCGCGCCGCCGGCTCGCCGTCGAGCGCTGATTCGGATCATCCGATGGACAACGGCGACGCACCAGTGCCGACCGACCGCCGCCAGGGGCACCGCACCCTCCTGACGGTGGCCGGCGTCCTCACCGTGACGGCGGCCGTGTCGATCGGTCTCGCGGTGGCCGACCGGGGTGGTGATCCACCTCGGCCCGACGCCTCCGCTGCGGCACCAGCCGCGAAGGCGTCGCCTGCTCCGGCGACCAGGCCGGGCGAACTGACCTCGGGACCACTGATGGCCAGCTCGCCGCCGGTGCGGGTGTCGATCCCGTCGTTGCGGGCCACCGCCGCGATTGTCGCCCTCGGCCTACAGGCGGACGGTGCGATGCAGGTGCCGGACAGCGCCGCCGACGTGGGCTGGTTCACCAAAGCACCGACGCCCGGGGCGCTCGGTCCGGCCGTGCTGGCCGGGCACGTCAACTGGAAGGGCCGTCGCGGGACGTTCTTCGATCTGGGCAAGCTGTCCGTCGGCGCCGGCATAACGGTCAACCGTCAGGACGGCAGTACCGCGATGTTCACCGTCAGCAAGGTCGAGCAGTATCCCAAGGACCACTTCCCCACCGATGAGGTGTACGGGGCCACCGACCACGCGGCGCTCCGCCTGATCACCTGCGGCGGCCAGTTCGACGACACCACTCAGCACTACCGCGACAATGTCATCGTCTACGCGCGCCTCGCCCACGCTCATGCCGCCTAGCACCGGAGTAACCGGCGGCGGCACAACGCACCGCCGCCAGCACAGGAGAGGACATGCCGACGATGAGCGGTGACCCGGAACAGGCGCGGCGGTTGCGATCGGTGCCGCCGGACACCGCGAACCCACCGAGCGCCGACGAGTTGCTGTCTCGGGTGGCACGGGGTGACGAGGCCGCGTTCGCGGCGCTGTACGACGCCGTGGCGGGCAGGGTCCTCGGGTTGGCCCGCCGGGTGGTGCGCGACCCGGCGCAGGCGGAGGAGGTGACGCAGGAGGTGATGGTCGAGGTGTGGCGCACCGCTGGCCGCTTCGACGCCGGTCGTGGCTCGGCCTCGGCGTGGATCCTCACCATGGCACACCGCCGGGCGGTGGATCGGGTGCGCTCCGAGCAGGCCCACACCGACCGTGCCTCGCGGGTCGCCGCGACCGAGTCGCACGCCCCCTACGACGAGGTGGTCGAGGATGTCACCGCCCGGTTGGAGCGGGAACAGGTCCGCCGGTGCCTGGGCCGGTTGACGCCGGTGCAGCGGGAGGCGGTGGCCCTGGCCTACTACGGCGGCCACACCTACCGTGAGGTCGCCGAAAAACTGAAGACACCGCTGCCGACGGTGAAGACGCGGATGCGCGACGGGCTGATCCGGATGCGCGACTGCCTGGGCATCGAGATGGAGGGACGGGCATGAGCGCCGACATCCACACCCTCGCCGGCGCGTACGCCCTGAACGCGGTCGACGACCTCGAGAGGGCTGCGTTCGAGCGGCACCTGACCGACTGCGAGCCGTGCCGCCGGGAGGTGGCCGAGCTGCGCGAGACGGTTGCACGGCTCGCCGACGACACCGTCGTCGAGGCCACACCCCCGGGGTTACGGGAGCGCACCCTCACCCAGGCGGCGCGCACCCCGCAGCTGCGCTCCGGTGCCGCAGACGACAGCGCGAGACGGCAGGCAGGCAGGTGGCGACGGCTCACCGTGGCCGCCGCCGCAGCCGTCCTCGTGGCCGGTGGGGCGAGCGCGGTCACCTGGACCGTGAGCAACGATCGGATCAGCGACGAGCAGGCCAGCAGCGCCCAGGCCCGGCAGATCGCCGCCGTCCTGGACGCCCCGGACGCCCGGGTGTTCGAACGGTCGCTGCAGCCCGGCGGCGCCGCGACCGTGGTGGTCTCGCGCGACCGCGACCGAGGAGTGGTGCTGCTGCGCGACCTGCCCGAGCCCGGCCCGGGGCGGATCTACGAACTCTGGCTCATCCGTGGCAGCGAGCCCCGCAAGGTGGGACGACTCGCCGAGGGGGTCCGGGCGTCGACCGCGGTCATTGGCCCGATCGCCGAGGCTGGGACGTTCGGGGTGTCCAATGAGCCCGTGGGTGGCTCCGCCGCCCCGACCCGGATCGTGGGTACGGTCGAGCTGAGCTGAGCCCGGGCCGGCCGCGGTCACGCTGTCGGCCGGCCCGACCCGTTTCCTGCGACCACGCCGCCGTTGAAGATGCCGGTCGTCTGAGCTTCACCGGTGAGGAGGCCGGGGTTGAGATCGTTGTTGGTGTAGGCGGCGCCGCGCTGCGTCCCGGCGACGGCCTCCTGCGTCAGCCGCGCGTTCGATGGCGGCAGCGGCACCATCAGCACGCTGAAGTTCTGTCGCGGATCGGTAAACCCTGGGGCCCGGTGCGGTGTCTTGGTAACCGACGGGGACCGGGAGGCCAGATGCGAGATTCGCGTGGTGCGGAGTTCGACGATTTCGTTCGTGCGCGATCGGTGGCCCTGCTGCGGGTTGCTTATCTGCTGACGGGTGATCGACACGCGGCGGAAGACCTGCTTCAGGAGGTGCTGGAGCAGGTGTACGTGCGCTGGCGTCAGGTGCGAACCACACCGGAGGGCTACGCCAGGCGGGCACTGGTCAATCGGGCCGCCAACCGGTGGCGGCGGCGCGCCCGGCGGCCTGAGCAGACGCTGGGAGACGTGGACCGCGTCGAACAGGACCACGCCGATGACGTGGCGCTCCGCGAGGCGGTCATTGCGGCGCTGCTCACTCTGCCGCCTCGGCAGCGCGCCGCGGTCGTCCTCCGATACCTGGAGGACCTGTCCGTCGCCGACGTGGCCGCCGCACTGGCCTGTTCCGAAGGCGCGGTGAAAAGCCAGGCGTCGCGAGGCCTCGCTCACCTGCGAGAGGCGTTCGCCGGATCCGACCTCGTCGTGTCCTTCACCAACATCTCCCGGAGCTCGCGATGACTATGCATGACAGTGACGTGCGCGCCATCCTGCAGCGCGCGACGGATCATGTGACCGGCCCTCCGGACCTTCTCGACAAGGTGCGCCGAGGTGGGCGACGCCGGATCATGCGTCGCCGGGCCGTCCTGGCCGCGGCTTTCGCAGTTGTCGTGGCAGCCCCTCTGGTCGGTGCACTCCAGTTCCCGGGCACCAGGGACCGGGGCGAGGTCGCCTCGCCGATCTTCGGCCAGGCGACACGTGGAGACCTGGCTGGCGACAAGGGTTATCTGCGGCAGGTCCGCGAGAGGTGGCTGCGTCGCTTCGAAGAGAACGCTCTGGACGAAGGTCTGCGCGGCGAGCCGCACGTGGTCTGGGCGGGACGTACGCCGGCAGGCCCCGCCGCCTACGTCGCCCAACGCACCGCCAACAATCCGGCGGTGAGTGATCCGCCGGGCGACCGCATGGTCGCGGTCGCGGCGTTCGTCGAGCCCACCGCCGACGGGCCACGTGTCATGGACCCGGAATCGGTTACCGACACCGGCACCCACGGCAACTCGCAGGCCGCCCTGCTGGGCCCCGATCGAAACGTGCTGCTCGTGCTCGACGCCGGAGCGCCGGTCGAGTTCTCGCCGGAATTGCGGTACACGGCAGACGGCAGGATCGACCGTACCTTCCAGCCGGTCGCGTTCCGGGACGGCGCCGCCGTACTGCAGGTGCCGCCGCAGCGCACGAAGATCACGGTCGCTCTCGCCAGGACACCGGTCAGCATGGAAAACCAGGTCCACATCACCAACGCCACGGACATTCTGTTCCCGAACGACGAGGACCTGCCGCCGCAACCGACCCTCAGCCACACGCTGGCCGGCGCGGAGGAAGTGTGGGGCGACAAGGACGTCTCTGCGGAGCCGGCCTTCGACGCCTACTACGACGCGGGCGGCGCCCACACCCACGACGGGTCCCCCCTCCTGTACATCAAAGGTGCCACCCCGGACGGCCGGCGGCTGCTGCTCCAAACCATTCAGTACGACGACGACCCGGCCCGCGTGATCGTGCTGCTCGCCCGCGGCGACGGTCCCTTCACGGCGGCGGCCAGCGGGTTCGTGGACTGGAATGCGCCGTTGCCGGTGCGGCTGCGGCTGCCCGACGAGCAGGGCATTCTGGTCGCCGCCGAGGGCGCAGCGCTCAACTATCGGATCGGCACCGGGAAGTGGCACGACGCCGGCCGAGACGCGGCCCTGCTGCCCCACAACGCCACCGAGGTCCGTGTCACCCCCACCAACGGCAAAGCCAGCACCGTGACCACCGGACCCTGACCGCCGAGCCTCACCGGCAGCTCGCGGCCCGCAACGCGGGCTGCGAGCTGCCCGTCAGACCAGCCCAGCTCATCGTCGGTGGTCTGCCCCACGAAGTCCGCCGCGGATTGCCGCCTTCGAGAGTCCATCATGGAGCCCGGACGCGGTGTACCGTCGCCGCATGACGGTGCTGCAGGAGTTTGTCGCCGCTCTTTCCAGCGGCCAGATCCAGGTTGTCGACCTCACCGCTCCGCTCTCGGACCAGACCCCGATCCTGGGTCTGCCCGAGCAGTTCGGCCAGACCTGGCCGTTCCAGCTCAGCGAGATCAGCCGATACGACGACCGCGGTCCGGCCTGGTACTGGAACAACTTCTCCACCGGCGAGCACACCGGCACCCACTTCGACGCCCCGGTGCACTGGGTCACCGGTCAACAGGGCGCGGACGTGTCGCAGGTCCCGGTGAGCCAGTTGATCGCCCCGGCGGTGGTGATCGACCACGCCGCCGACGCCGCCGACGACCCTGACTTCCTGCTCGAGGTCGAGCACATCAAGGCGTGGGAGGCGGAACACGGTGCCCTGCCCACCGGTGGCTGGCTGCTCTACCGCACCGGCTGGGACGCGTACGGCGACGACCCGGAGCGGTACGCCAACGGCGGGCGTACCCCGGGCATCTCCGTCGAGTGCGCCCGCTGGCTCGCCGAGGAGTCGCCGATCCAGGGCGTCGGGGTGGAGACGGTCGGCACCGACGCGGGCGCCGCGCATTCGTTCGACCCGCCGTTCCCGTGCCACTCGTTCCTGCTCGGCCAGGAGAAGTACGGCCTGACCCAGCTCCGTAACCTGGCGCAGTTGCCGGCGACCGGCGCGGTGGTGATCGCCGGGCCACTGCCGATCGTCTCCGGGTCCGGCAGCCCGTGCCGGGTCCTCGCGCTGGTCGAACGGTAGGACCGGGTCACAGATGCGGGTAGCGGAGGTGGTCGGGCGGGTTCTGCACGGACACGGCGCACGCTACGTCTTCGGGGTGGTCGGCAGCGGCAACTTCCATGTCACGAACGCGTTGGTGGCGGCCGGCGCCCGGTTCGTCGCGGCGGCCCACGAGGGCGGCGCGGCGAGCATGGCCGACGGGTACGCCCGCACCTCCGGGACGGTCAGTCTGCTCTCGGTGCACCAGGGTCCGGGCGTCACCAACGCGCTGACCGGCCTGACCGAGGCCGCGAAGAGCCGTACCCCGATGGTGGTCCTGGCCCCGGAGGCGACCGCGCCGCGGTCGAACTTCTTCATCGACCTGCCGTCGCTCGCCGCCTCGGTCGGGGCCGACTTCCATCGGGTACGCGCGACGCACGCGGCCGAGGACGCGAGCGCGGCGTACCGGGCCGCCGCCCGGGGCGCGACGGTGTTGCTGGCCCTCCCGTTGGAGGTGCAGAGCACCGTGACCGAACCGTGGTCCGGCCCGGTCCCCGCGGTCGCGTCGACCCCGGCCGCCGCCCCGCAGGTCGAGCCGTTGCTGGCGGCGCTCCGGGCCGCGCGTCGACCGGTCTTCATCGCGGGTCGGGGCGCCCGGGCGGCCCGGGAACCGCTGGTCCGGCTCGCCGACGCGTGCGGCGCGCTGCTCGCGGTCTCGGCGGCGGCGAAGGGGCTGTTCTCCGGGAACCCGTGGAACATCGATGTGGCCGGCGGCTTCGCCACCCCGCTCGCCGTCGAGCTGATCGGCGCGGCGGACCTGGTCGTCGCGTGGGGCAGCACGCTGAACATGTGGACCACCCGGCACGGCGAACTGATCCCGCCCTCCGCCGTCGTCGTCCAGGTGGACCAGGACCCGGCCGCTCTCGGGGTGAACCGCCCGGTTGACCTGGCGGTGGCCGGTGAGGTGGCGGGGGTCGCCGAGGCGGTGCTCGATCGGCTGGGCGCCGGCTCCACGGCGCCCGTGGACGCCGGGGCCGATGGCTGGCGTACGCCGGAGCTGGCACAACGGATTCGCGACCACGGCCGGTGGCGGACGGTCCCGTACCGGGACGAGGGTATGTCGGCGCGGGCCGGCGCCCCGGCGACGATCGACCCGAGGACGCTCTCGGCCGCCCTGGACGACCTGCTGCCGTCCGACCGGACGGTGGTGGTCGACTCCGGCAACTTCATGGGCTACCCGTCGATGTGGCTCGACGTGCCGGACGTGGCCGGATTCTGTTTCACCCAGGCGTTCCAGTCGGTCGGGCTCGGGCTGGCCAGTTCGCTCGGCGCGGCGGTCGCCCGGCCGGACCGGCTCACCGTCGCCGCGGTCGGCGACGGTGGCTTCGTCATGTCCGCAACCGAGTTGGTCACCGCGGTCCGGCTGGCGCTGCCACTGCTCGTGGTGATCTACGACGACGCGGCGTACGGCGCCGAGGTGCACCACTTCGGCCCGGACGGGCACCCGCTGGAGACGGTCACCTTCCCCGAGACCGACCTGGCCGCGATCGCCCGTGGTTACGGCTGCGACGGGTTGACCGTCCGGACCGTCGACGATCTCGGGCCGGTACGCCAGTGGCTCGCCGGCCCGCGTACCCGGCCGCTGGTGGTCGACGCCAAGGTCTGCGCCGCGCGCGGCTCATGGTGGCTGGAGGAAGCGTTCCGTGGCCATTGAGCCACCGCCGGATCAGGGCTGAAGCCGACCGGGGGCGCGGCGAGTCCGACCAATATGAGACGGGCGGGATACCCTACCTGCGCTGCCTGGAACCGCCTGACCGGAGGAGTCGATGCTGGGATGACGGCAGGGCGACCGATGCCCGACCAGGACGACGTGCTCGGGTACTTCGAGACGCTGTCGAACTGGGGACGGTGGGGCGACGAGGACGAGCTCGGCACTCTGAACCACATCACCGACGACGTCCGGCTGGCGGCGGCGCGGGCCGTGCGCCACGGCAGGAGCGTGTCCTGCGCTTGGGAGGTTGCCGTACCGGAGGACGCGGAGCGGTCGACGACGACGTGCCCGTGCGCCGCCGACATGCCGGGTGCCGAGAACATGCCGCCCGCCTTCCACGCCGACCGGCGCTGGGGTTTTTCGTCCGAGCGGCTCGGCATCAGTTTCCACGGCAACACGCTCACCCACGTCGACTCGCCGTGCCACATCTTCTGGGACGGCACGATGTACAACGGGCGGTCGCACTCGTTGGTCGACGCCACGACGGGTTCGGCGTGGGCGGCCGTCACGGCGGCGGCGAACGGGATCATCACGCGTGGTGTCCTGCTGGACGTTGCGAGGGCCCGCGGTGTGCCGTGGTTGGAACCGGGGCAGGGCGTGTTTCCGGACGACCTTGAGGAGGCCGAGCGTCGCCAGGGTGTACGGGTGCGGTCCGGCGACGCGGTACTCCTGCGGACCGGCTATGGCCGCGCCCGGCACGAGGCCGGCGCGGCCGGCGGTTTCACGCAGGCCGGCTGGCACGCGTCCTGCCTGCCGTGGCTCCATGAACGCGAGGTCGCACTGATCGGCGCCGACACCCCGCAGGACGTCCAGCCGTCGGGGTACGAGGACGTGTTGATGCCGGTTCATGCCGTGAGTCTCGTCGCGATGGGCTTGTGGCTGCTCGACAACTGCGACCTGGAGGCGTGCGCGGCAACGGCTGCCGAGCTCGGCCAGTGGGACTTCCACCTCGCGGTCGCGCCGGTTCGCTTCGCCGGCACGTCCGGCAGCCCGGTCAACCCGATCGCCACATTCTGATCGCGCTTCACGAGGGGTGCGATGCCATCGGCCCGCCCTCGTGAAACGCGGTCGTGGGCGGTGAGCACACCCGCCCAACGTCGCAGTGCCGTCATGGTGCCGGTGACCGCACCAGGGCGACGCGTCGTCGGTAGTCGGCGGCCACGGCTACGACGAGGGGGCCCCAGGCGACCAGTGGCGCGTAGTATCGCAAGACGTCCCAGCCCGGAGCCGGAAGTGCCGGACCGTCCTGGCCTATCCCCACCCAGCCGCGTTCCACGAAATGGAACCTGCTGTTCAAGAAGAAATATGCGCAGATGGCGACGAGCAACGAGCCGCCGATCAGCGCGACGAGCACGACCGGACGTGCCGGGATGGGACGACCCCCGAGCAGCGGCACCCAGCGTGGGACCTGTTGTCCCCAGCGGTGCACCAGTCCGAGTGTCGACAGGGCCAACCCCATCGACAGGACGGACAAGAAGATCATGTACCACGTGGTGGCGGCGTCGTCCGTGAACACGAGGGACAGCCGCCAGGCGGCAGACGGTAGGACGCAGACCGGGACGGCGTAGGCGGCCCAGACGGCCCAGGGCGACGGGGCGGCGGCCCAGGTACGGCCAGGGTCAGCGGGATTCATGAGCGCTCCGATCTTCGAGGGTTGACGTCGTTGAGGCCCCGGCTGCGGTCGACCCGACCGGTGGCTCGCGCCGAGAGGCCGGTGTTCGCGACGCGGGCCGGACGCGGCCGGTGGCGAGGGCGTAGCCGGTGGTCGTGACGCCCAGCGACACTCCCCAGCCGAGGAACACCAGCAGCGTGGCGGCCACCGCCCACCCCTCCCACACGTCGGACCAGCGCAGGTCACCCGCGGTCAGTTGGCCGACGAACACCGCGACGCTCAACACGCCGTAGGTGATCAGCGCGAGCGCCACCACCCCGGCCGGGATCACCGCCAGCAACCGGGGGACCGGCCGACCGCCCAGTCCCGGCACCCAGCGCGGGAACTGCTGCCCCCACCGCTGAACCAACCCGAGAACGAGCAGGCCGGCGAGCGGCGGGACGACGGTGATCGCCACGCCCGTCGGGATGGAGAGATTCAGGTGGATGTCATCCAGCTCCCGCTGGGAGATGCCGAACGGAACGCCGAGCACCCACAGCCCGTGCGGCACCGCCCAACCGGCCACCGGCAGCGCAACCGCCACGTACGCCCAACGGCGGGTCCACCGCGGCACCGGCCGGTAGCCGGGAGCCACCGGTCGGCGCGGCGGACCGGACGAGTTCGCCAGCCCGGCGAACAGGACGCCACCGGTCACCAACGCGAGCCGGGCGCCGAGGTCACGCCAGTCCGAGGGACGCCCCGTCAACGCCGCCGGGACCTCGAAGAGCAGATGCAGCGGGAACGCGACCACCATAAGCAGCGTGGCCGCCACCCAGCTGCCGGCGGCCGTGGAACGGCCCGGGAACCGGACCGAGCACGCCACCAGCACCGCCAGGGCGACACCGACTCCCAGCGCTCCCCAACCTGACCAGAACGGCGGCGCCTCGACCCGGTCCGCGCCGCATCCCCCCGCTGGATCGACCAGAGCGGTCCGGTCGCAGGCGGTGTACCCCCACCGGCCGCCGGCGATCCAGTACAGACGCAGAGCCACCTCACCGACGACGAAGACGACGCAGGCAACCGCCCACCGCCCGCCCCAGAAACGCTGAATGACTGGCATGAATCAATAAGACGTGGCGACGGACCGGGTGTCCTCCCGTGCAGAAGGGAACACGCTCCCTCTGCTCGGGGAGCGGCTTCCGGGATGCCGGGGTTGAGGAAGAACCGGGACAGCGGTCAGCGGTTGAGGTGGGCCGCGAGGCCGCCGAGTTCTTCGCTGGCGATGAACACCGACCGTACGTTGAGGATGGCTTCTTCGACGTGGGCAGGGCAGCCCCACACCGCATCGCCCCACGACTCCCGGGCGTGCGGGCCCGTGCCCAGCACAACCCGCACGTCGCGGCCGGTGTAGGGCTCTCCCGTGCGTAGACCTGGTCCAGCAGGGCGAGGAAGCCCTGACCGGCCAGCTCCGGCACCAGGTCCGCGAGCGCGACCCCCGTGCGAGCCCGCACCTCCTCTCCGGGCGGATGACCGGCTCAATCGGGGTGGTCGAATCGGCTACGGCGCCGTCCGGGCGGGTGTGCCCTGCCGCCCAGCCGCAGGGCTGGTGGGGGGACGGGCGGCGGTCGACGCCGGCTCGGCGGCGCGGCCCCGCCGCGCGTCCACGGCCAGCAGCGTGAGGGCGACCAGCGTCAGCAACCCGCCGACGAGTGCCAGCGGGCGCGCCCCCGAGGTGGACAGGAGGGCGCCGCCGAGCAGTGATCCGCCGGCGATGCCGGCGTTGAAGGCGGTGCTGACGCCGGCCGACGCCATGTCGGTGCTGCCCGGAGCCAGTTGCAGCATCCGGCTCTGCACGGCGGAGCCGAACGCCGCGTAACCGAGGCCGATCCCGGCGAGGAGTACCACCGTGCCGGGCCGGAGCGCGCCGAGCGCGTACAGGCCGAACAGCGAGGCCGTGCCGATGCTCAGCGGCGTCAGCAGGGAAGCGATCGGCCGGGTGTCCAGGGTCCGGGCTGCGGCCAGGGTGCCGACGACGCCGGCCGCGCCGGAGACGAACAGCAGTGGTGCCAGCAGCGCGTCCGCGAAGCCGCTGACGTCGAGCAGGAACGGGGTGACGTAGGTCTGCAGGGTCATGAAGCCGCCGATGCCGAGGGCGGTGGCGATCAGCAACAGGGCGAAGCGCCGCCCGTCCGGTGCGGTGCCCCGGGCGGCGCCGCCGGCGGCCGGGGGATACGAGGGAAGGAGGACGAGCACCGCGGCGGCGGTCGCCAGGCCGACCCCGGCCAGCACCGCGAACGCCACGCGCCAACCGGCCTGCTGCCCGAGCCAGGTGCCGATGGGTACGCCGAGCACGGGGGCGAGCGTCGCCCCGGTCGCGAACAGCGCCACCACCCGGCCGCGCACCGCGACCGGGAAGAGCCCGGTCACGGTCGCTGTCGCGATGGACCAGAACAGCGCCTGGGCGAGGGCGGTCACGAGGCGGGAGCCGGCCAGCACGGCGTACGTCGGCGCGAGGGCGGCGGCGGCGTTCCCGGCGGCGAACAGGAGCATCGTGACGCCGAGCAGGTGACGCCGGGGGATCCGCTGGGTCAGCCTGGCCAGCGGCACGGACGCCAGCACGACCACGATGGCGTACCCGCTGACCAGCAGACCCACCTGTGAGCGGGACCGGTCGAGGTCGGGTGCGATGTGGGTCAGCAGGCCGACGGGCAGCAGTTCGGTGGTGATGAACGCGAACGCGGCGAGGGAGAGGGCGACGAGCACGGCCCTGGCCCTTCGCGGCGACACCTCTGGCGCCATGCCCCACCCCCCTTTTCATGGTCACCGTAGTCGAGGGATCCGACCCGCTCAGGGGCGGTCGCGGGTCGTCGCGCCGCAGCGTGGTCGGCGCCCTCGGTACGGCCGGGGCACTCCCAACACAATCAGGCTCCCCGTTGACAGGCGGTAGGAGCGGCGGACACCGACAATGGAAAGGGTGGCACCCGCCTTCGTCCTGCACCATCACCGCAAACCGCGACCGCACTTTGACCTGCGGCTCGAGGAGGACGGTGTGCTGCGCTCCTGGGCGGTGCCTCGCGGCCTCCCGGACAGTCCCAGCGACAACCGGCTCGCGATCGCCGTGCCCGACCACGACCTCGAACACCTCACCTACGAGGACGCCGACAAGTCGATCGCCGATATCGGTACGTGGGAGGAGCACGACCGCACCGACCGCCGGATGCTGTTCACGTTGCACGGCCGCACCGGCCACCGGCGATACGCGCTCATCCACACGGGCGCGGGCTGGCTGCTCCACCTGACGAAAGAGCAGCCGCCGGACGAGCGCGGAGTCATGGGTGGGGATGACGGGTGATGCCGTCCAGGATGGTCGTCAGGTTGTGGTGGAAGGTTTCCTCGGCGTCGAGGTGCGCGCCGTCGATGACGAGCCGGGCGACAGTGGGGTAGCGGCCCGTCTCCAGCATGCGTGTCAGGTAGGGCCCGAGAGCGGCCTGCCAGGCGGACACGTCGGTGCCGGTTGAACGGGCGGTGCGGCGCTCGGTGATCTCCCTGCGGAGCGCCCCGACGATGAACGCGTTGAGGGCGCCCACAGCCCGCTGAAGGTCGTCGACACTGCGCACGCCAGGGGCCTGGCTGAGCGCCGCCGCGGTCGATTCGCCCACGGCGAGCGCGTGCGGTCCCAGGTGTGGCCTGCCGCCGAGCAGGTCGACGAACCACTCATGCTCCAGAGCGGCATCCCGGGTCCGGTGAACGACGGCCAGCACCGTGGCGCGCCACTCGGAGTGCTCCCCGGCCTCGGCGATCTGGGCATACACGGCGTCGACCATCAGATCAAGCAGCTCGGATCTGTTGGTCACGTAGTCGTAGAGCCGCATCGGACCGACACCGAGCTCCTTGGCGATCTTGCGTACCGACAGCCCGTCGAGGCCGTGTGCGTCGGCGATCCGGATCGCCGTGGCGGCGATCTTCGCGCGGGTCAGGGGCACCGGCGCCGCCCGGGGCTGGGGCTCGGGCCGTTCCCAGACGGGCAACGGCGCGCTACCGTACGGCGTATCCATAGAATACAGCGTACGGTAACGGAGATGATGATGCGAATCGCGATCGCCGGCGGCGGCCTCGGCGGCCTGACCCTGGCCCGGATCCTGCGCCGGCACGGCATCGACGCGGTGGTCTACGAACGCGAGGCGAGCCGATCCGCGCGACCACAGGGCGGAATGCTCGACCTGCACCCGGAGTCCGGGCAGAAGGCGCTGGCCGAGGCGGGCCTGGCCGGCCGGTTCCGGTCCGAGGCACGGCCGGAAGGCGAGGAACATCGCATCCTCGACCCGGCCGGACGCATCCTCGTGCACCACGAGCCGGAGCCCGGCTCGTTCTCCGGACGTCCCGAGATCGATCGGAGCGTACTGCGGGATCTTCTGCTCGATTCACTCCCTCGCGACGCGGTCGCCTGGCAGCACCGGCTCGTCGCGGCGACGCCACGACCCGACGGAGGCTTCGGGCTGACGTTCGATGGCGGCCGAAGCGCCGACTGCGACGTCCTCATCGGCGCGGACGGCGCACGCTCGGTCGTCCGATCCCTGCTGACCGACGCGACACTGTTCTGCGTGGCCACCCTGGTGGAGCTGAGCATCAGCGACGTCGACCGGCGCCACCCGCGTCTCGCCGAGCTGGTTGGCCCCGGAAACCTCTGGTGCATCGGCGTGAGCCAGATCCTGGCAGCGCAACGCCTCGGCGACGGCAGCATCCGAGTCGGGATCTCCCTACCCGCGGACGAGCGCGACCTGGACAGCTACCGCAGCAAGCGCGCTCTGCTGGACATGTTCGATGGCTGGGACCCCGGCCTCACCGCACTCATCGAAGCCGGAGACAGCACGCCGACCCCACGCAGGATCGAGGCGATGCCCACCGGCACGCGCTGGACCCACCAGCCGGGCATCACCCTGATCGGTGACGCCGCGCACCTCATGCCACCGGTCGGCGAGGGCGCCAACCAAGCCATGCTCGACGCCGCCGAACTCGCCGCCGAACTCGCCGCGAATCCCGCGGACCCCGATTCGGCGATCCGGACGTACGAGGAGGCGATGTTCACCAGGATCCACCCGATCGCCGAGATGTCCGCGCGAGTCCAGGCGATGATGCTGTCCCCAACCGCAGCCGACGACATCGTTCGCTTCTTCACGCCGCGGCCCGCCGAACCGGCAACCGCAGATTGACCACGCGCGACGCAGCCCGCCCGCCCGTGGCCGACGCTCCTGCCCTGCCTGTGCCGCGCTCGGGACCGCGACGTCAGCGGGTCGCGCCGGAGCTGCGGCTCACCATCAGTTCGGCAGCGTCGACAACCTCGAAGTCGTCGCCGCGCAGACCGCCCAGCTTGTGCAGCGCGTCGTTGTCCCATCGCCGGTCGGGCGCACCCGAGATGAACCACGCCGAGCCGTGGTCGGCGACGATGACGCCGTACCGCTGCATCGCCTCGGCGACGATCCTGGCCTGCCGGGGCAGCCGGGCGACGTCGACGGAGCGCTTGAGTCGCAGTCGCTGACCCAGCTGAGGCAACGAGGGGTCCTTGTCAGCGGAGGCGGAGTGCGACGCCGGCCAGGTCCAACCGCTGCGGGTGCGGGGCACGGTGACCCGGATCGCGTGGTCGATCCGTCCGGCTGCCACCTCGTCGTAGCGGACCAGACCGGCGAGGATCGACAGCCCGGCGGCGTCGGCGGAGGTCCAACCGGCTGGCCGCATGCGGTTGGAACGCAGGTCGAAGATCGCCCCGGATTCCGCTCGCCAGCCTCCGCCGGCCGGGTGAGCGTCGAAGAGCTCGTACGCGCGGCAGGCGTCGCGGTCCCAGACGATGACGTGCCGGTCACCGTCGCCGCGCGGCCCGCCCTCGACCGCTGCGTCCGGCGGGATCGGATATGGCCCGGCGTCGCTCTCGTCGCCGTAGGAGAAGGTGACCGGCACCCGTCGCTGCCCGGCGCCGACGACGGTGACCGGGATGCCGATCGGAGCGCCCTGCCACAGGCCGGCGCCGAAGTCGGCGTGCACGGCGGCGGCCGATCCGATGCTGCCGATGATGGCCGCGGAGCCGGGGTGCACGGGTAGCCGGGAGACGTCGGCGTGCCACACGTTGTCGGCGGGGAACACGCGGCACGCCGCGGCGGGCGGGCGCGGGCGGGCGCCGATGCCGCTCCGTGCGGACGGACTCGACGCCGGGACGGTCGGTGCGGCGCTCTGCGCCGCCGCCGTGCCCGGGACGGGAACGCCGGAGGTGGGCGCGGCGGTGGTCGTCCGCTGCGGGGTCCCACAACCCGCCAGCAGGACGACGGAGAGCGTTGCGACGACGCCGGCGCGGCGCGGGATCGGTGCGAGCATCTCGCGCATCCTGCCGCAACGGTGGTGACAGCGTCCATCGCGGTGCCGTCCGCGTCGCGCAGCGATCAGCCGGTTCAGACGTCGGTGACGTGGTACGACTGCTTGAGCGACGAAGCGACGAAGCGGGCGGGCCGGTGACGACCAACAGAGTGGCCAACCTGCTGCGCAGACGCGAGAGTCCGCAGCGGCCGACCTTCCTCGAACTGTTCTTCGATCTCGTGTACGTCTTCGCGCTCACCCGGATCGTGCACGAGCTGGTGCTGGACTACACCAGGGGTCACGTCGCCGACACGTTGACCACGTCCCTCTCGGAAAACGGCGAGACTCTGCTGCTGCTCCTGGCCCTCTGGTGGATCTGGGCGCAGACGGCGTGGACGACCAGCAGATTCGACCCGTTCCAGCCCGCGATCCAGTTCGTCGTCCTCGCGACGATGTTCGGGAGTCTGCTCCTGGCGGTCGCGATCTCCGGGGCTCTCGCCGAGACCGGCCTGCTTTTCGCGAGCACGTACGTCGCGATCCAGGTGGGCCGCACCCTGTTCTTCGTACTCACCTTGCGGGGTCACGATCTGCGCCGCGTCAACATGCTGGCGCTGGTCTGGTTCAGCGTGTCGGCCGTGCCGTGGATCGTGGGAGCTTTCGCACCAGAGTTGACGCGCAACTCGCTGTGGGCGCTGGCCCTGGCGATCGACTACGTCGGAGGTCGCCTCGGCTGGCCGGTACCGCGGCTGGGCCGCTCGCAGGTGTCCTCGTGGGCCGTCGCGGGCGACCACCTGGCCGAACGCTACTGGCAGCTCGTCATCGTCGCGCTTGGTGAGACGATTCTGACCTCCGGCTCGAGTCTTCTCCGCGGTCCGATCGTGGCGGAACGAATCATGGCCCTCACCCTGTCGTTCCTCACCACGGTGTTGCTGTGGCGGATCTACTTCTACCGAGCCGGCCAGATCCTGGGCGAGGCCGTCGCGGCATCCGCCAAACCCGGCCGGCTCGGTCGGTCGGCCGAGTTCTCCCACCTGCTCATGGTGGCCGGCATCCTGGTCACCTCGGCCGGTTCCGAACTCGTCCTCATCGATCCGGTCGGACACGCCAAACACGCCTGGGTCGCCGCCATCCTCGGCGGGCCCGCGCTCTACCTCGTCGGGCGCTCGGTATTCGAGTACGTGACCTTCGCCCGCGTGTCCCGGCCGCGACCGATCGGGATTCTCGTCCTCGCGGCCATCGCGCCGGTGATGGTCGGCCTGCCGCCACTCGCGGTCGCCGCAGTAGCCGCCGCCGTCCTGCTCGGCATCGCCGTCCCGGATGCGATCCGCGCCCACGGGCGCCCACTTGAGCAGGCCTCGCCGCCACGCTGACGCGTCCCCGCAGCTTCTGTAACACCGACGCTTCGCCGCGCGAAGAGAGGGTGTAACGGCAAACAGGGAGGAGAGCCTGTGCATGACCCTGGCTCAACGGAGGACGACATCTCCGACATCGCAGTCGATCCAGTGGCCCTTGAGGTCTTCTACCGCCGGCACGTGGAGGCCGTGGGCCGGTTCGTGGCGCGGCGGGTCGACGATCCCCACCTCGCCGCCGACCTGACCGCCGACGTGTTTCTGGCGGTGATCGAATCGGCGGCGGGGTACCGGCCTGACCGCGGTAGCCAGATCGGCTGGCTGCTCGGGGTGGCCCGCAACGTCATCGCCGACGAGCGGCGGCGGACGGCTCTACGACTGCGGGTGACCGGTCGGATGGCCGGACGACGGGACCTGGACGCCGACGACATCGCCCGCATCGAAGAGCGCATCGACGCCGAGTCGGCGGCTCGCCGCACCTATCGGGCGCTGGGCGGGCTGTCCGAGGGAACCCAGGCGCTGGTCGAACTCGTCGCCGTGGACGGCCTCACCGTCGCCGAGGCGGCGGCCGCGTTGGGGCTGTCCCCGGTCGCTGCGCGGGTCCGCCTGCACCGTGCCCGTCGCACCGTCCGTGCCGTGCTCGCCCGCCCGGCCACCACCCTCGCCTGATGGAACGGAGATGCCGCAATGACCAAGATTGAGCAGGCGCCGCACGGTTTCGAGGAGCAGCTCCTCACCGATCTGAAGGCGCACGTCGTCCGGCGGTCCGAGACGGTCTCGGCGGCCCGTCCGGTCGGACACCCCACTCGGTTCCTGCGCGGCTGGCGCCTCGCCGGAGCATTCGGGCTGGCGCTCACACTGACCGTCGGCGCCCTCGCGGTGCAGACGATGGGGATAGGTGAACAGCCGCCGCCCACGGCCAACGCGTCGGAGATCTTCCGGCTGGCGGCCGAAGCCGCCCGGCAGCAACCCGATCTCACCGCCCGACCTGACCAGTACGTCTTCACGGAAGTCCTGGCGACGCTGCGGGAGAGACCGGGCGGCGGGCCCTACACCACGGTACGGGGGCAGAGGTGGGAGTCGGCCGGGGGAATCGCCCACACGCAGGGGCGTTACCGGCCGGAGAGTGAACCGAACGGGTGGAGCGAACTGCGAGTGCTCCGCATGGGTGATCCCGCAGATCCCCGCAAGGAGCTCGATGAGCTCCCGTCGCCCGCGTACCACGGCGATCTGCCCACCGACGCAGACGAACTGCTCCGCTACCTTCGGGAACACCCAGTCGACCTGCATCTCCCTGAGGGAGCGGATGAGGAGGCCGTGTACGGGGACGAGAGCATGGTGTACACCACCGCACGGTCGATGCTCGACGGCTACGTGCCGCCCCGGGCACTGGCGGCGCTGTACGAGTTGCTGGCGCGGCAACCCGGAGCGGTCGTCATCTCGGGCGACGTGGTGGACGCCGCCGGGCGGCATGGGGTGGCGATTCGCATGCCCGGCGTGATCGGTGGCAACCAGGACTTCATCTTCGATCGGGACACCCACGTCTACCTCGGCACCCGCGGCACGGTGGTGCGCGACGGCAAGGAGTCGCTGTATTCGGCCGCGGCGCTGCTGCGGGTCGCGATCGTCGACCGGCCGGGCCAACTGCCCTGATCCAGGTGAGCGCAGCCACGCCCGCCGGCAGCCGGCAGCCCCTGGATGACCTGGTCCGAGAGCTGTCGGCCCGGCGCCGGTGTCTTCGGTCAGCCGGCCGCCAGCCGGAGGCCGAGTGCGACGAAGGCGACGGCGCAGATCCGGTTGATTCGTCGCGACCAGCGGCCGTCGCTCATCCGGCCGGCGAGGCGTCCGGCGCCCGCGCCGAGGGCGATGTCGACGGTGAGCTGCACCACCACGAAGACGATGCCGAGCAGCACCAGCTGCGCGGTGGCGTTGCCCGCGGCCGGGTCGACGAACTGCGGTAGGAACGCCACGCTGAACAGGATCATCTTCGGGTTGAGCAGATTGGTCACCAGCCCGCGCAGGAACGCCCGCCCGGTTCGGTCTCCCTGCCCCGGGTCACTGGTGAGGGGATCACCGGAAGTGCGCAGCGCTCGCACACCGAGGACGATCAGGTACGCCGCCCCGGCCCAGCGGATCACCGTGAACAGCGTCGGCGAGGCGGAGACCAGGGCGGCGAGGCCGCAGACGACCGCCGCGATGTGCACCGCCTCGCCTGCGGCGACGCCGAGAGCGGCGACGACGCCGGCGCGGGTGCCGTACCGGGCGGCGTTGGCGACGACGAACATCATGTCGGGGCCGGGGGTGAGCATGAGTACGACGATCGCGGCCAGGTAGCCGGCGAGGGCCGCCGCGGACAGTCCGAGCACCTCTCAGCCCTCCTCGGCGCCGTCGAGCAACGCCCGACGCAGGGCGAGGCGGTGCTCGCGGCGGATCTGCGCCTCGCGGTAGCGGCGCCGGTCGCCGTCGGTCTCGGTCAGCAGCGGCGGCACCGCCCGTGGTTGCCCCTCGTCATCGATCGCGACCATGACCAGCTGCGCGGTGGCCACGTCGACCGGCGGCACCGCCCGGTCCCACCGGTCCGCGCTGACCTTGACGGCGACCTCCATCGAGCTGCGCCCGGCCCAGGTGATCCGGGCGTCGACGTGGACCACGTCGCCGACCCGCACCGCCCGCAGGAACGCGGTCTCGTCGATGGCGGCGGTCACCGCGGGCCCGTCGGAGTGGCGGGCGGCGACCACCCCGGCGACGGAGTCGATGAGATTGAGGATCCGGCCGCCGTGGACCGTGCCCATCAGGTTGGTGTGGTGCTGGTCCATGATCTGCGACAGGGTCAGATGCGACGCCGACGGGGGCCGGCCGGTGAGTGTGGCGCTCTGGTGCATGGGGTCATCCGTCCTCGGGAAGCACGCCGTCCGACCAGCCGGCACGCACGTCGAGGACACGCCGCAGCGCATCACCCGCCCGACCCGCCCGCGAGGTCGACGGCAGCGCACACACGTCGTGTGTGCGCAGCGCGGGCAGGTCTTCGGACTCGTGGGCGTGACCGGGGCTCACCGGTCTCCTACTGGCCGTCGCTTCCCATGCCCTGCGGGCCCAGTGCTGATGACGGCGGTCGTTCCCACTCACCGCTGCGGGGCAGTCCCGGACTTTCACCGGGTTCCCTCTTACGACGCCCGAGCGCGTCAACGCCCGGGCGAACCAGCGCCAGGAACCACCCTATCGGCCCCGGTCAGCCGGCCGGCCGGCCCGAAGCCGGATGTGAGACAGCTCCCTCGTCGCCGCGGGCTCCGCCGGTGACGCGTGGCCGGATGTGGTGCCCGGCTCAGCTGAGCGGTTGTCGAACCGAGCGGATCGAGACAGGGGGGTGCGCGATAGCGACAGATTATTGTTAATATCGCTCACGAAACTCCACGCTGGACTGCCGGCGCCGTACCCCGAGGAGTCGCGATGACCGAGCGGCAACCGTGATCCTCGCCGTTGCGCCGAACCCGGCGCTCGACGTGACCTACGGGCTGGGCGAGCTGAACCGGGGCCGGGTGCAGCGGGTGCGGACCGTCAGCGAACGCCCCGGTGGCAAGGCCGTCAACGTCGGCCGGGTGCTGCACGAGCTGGGGGAGCGGGTCCTCGTCACCGGCATGTGCGGCGGTCCCGGGGGCGTGGCACTGCAGGCCGCTCTCGACCGGGCCGGTGTGCCGTCCGACCTGCTCGACGTACTGCCGGACGTCCGGCGCACGCTGGTCGTCCAGGAGACCAGCGGAATGACGACATCGTTGTGGGAGCCCGGCTACGCGCCGGTGGACCCGCCCGCCGCCGCCGACGCCCTGACCCGGCACGTGAGCGAACTCCTGGCCGGTGCCGACGCGCTGGTCGTCTCCGGCAGCCTGCCGCCCGGCGTGGACCCGGGGCTGCCGGCCCGCCTGGTCGACGCCGCGGTGGCCGCTGGAGTGCCGGCCGTCGTGGACGTCAGCGGCCCGGCTCTGCGAGCGGCGGCCGACGCTGGCGGGGCGGTGCTGATGCCGAACGCGGATGAGCTGGCCGAGCTGATCGGTCACCGGCCCTCGACGCCAGCCGAGGCGGTGCGGGCGGCCTGCCGGCTGCTGCCTCCCGCCGGACGGGTCCCCGCCGTCGTGCTGACCCTGGGCACCGACGGGATGGCTGTCGTACGGCCGGATCGGGCCCTGCTGGCCGCGCCGCCGGAGCGGATCCAGGGGAACGCGACCGGCGCCGGGGACGCGGCCTGTGCGGCCGTCGCCCGGCATCTCGCGGCGGCCGGGTCGCTGGACGCCGTCGACTGGCGAGCCCTGCTCGTCGACGCGGTGGCGCTGTCGGCGGCGGCCGTGCTGCGACCGGTCGCCGGTGAGGTGGACGTCCGCGCGTACCGGCGCTGGCGTGATCAGGTGAGAGTGGAGGAAGCATGACTCTGGCTTCGATGGCGGAACTCGTCCTCCCGGCGTCGCGGGACCGCCGGGCCGTCGGGGCGTTCAACGTCATCCAGCTCGAGCATGCCGAGGGCATCGTGGCCGGCGCCGAACGCGCGGCACGCCCCGTTGTGCTGCAGCTGTCGGAGAACACGGCCCGCTACCACGGCAGCCTGGCGCCACTGGCGCTGGCCTGCCTCCGGATCGCGGCGGAAGCGTCCGTGCCGGTCTGCGTACACCTGGATCACGCCACCCGACGTGAGCTCGTCGAGCAGGCGGTCGAACTCGGCGTGCCCTCGGTGATGGTCGACGCGTCCGGGCACCCGTACGAGAAGAACGTCGCCGTGACCGCGGAGCTGACCGCCTGGTGCCATACGCGCGGGGTCTGGGTCGAGGCCGAACTCGGTGCGATCGGCGGCAAGGACGGCGCGCACAAGCCCGGGGTACGGACCGATCCGGACGACGCGGCCGCCTTCGTCGCCGCCACCGGCGTTGACGCGCTCGCGGTCGCGGTCGGCTCCTCGCACGCGATGCTGACCCGTGACGCGGTCCTCGACGACGACCTGATCGCCGCGATCGCGGCGAAGGTGCCGGTGCCGCTGGTCCTGCACGGCTCGTCCGGGGTCTCCGAGGCGGGCCTGCGGTCGGCAGTCGCGAGCGGCATGTCGAAGATCAACATCGCGACCCATCTCAACGCGGCCCTCACGGGTGCGGTCCGGCGCGCGCTCGCCGCCGACGAGGACCTGGTCGACCCGCGCAGGTATCTCGGTCCGGGCAGGGATGCGGTGGCCAACCAGGTCGCCCATCTGGTCACGCTGCTCGCCCCGTGACGGCGCGGGCGGGCCTCAGGCCAGCAGCACGTTGACCCCGGCGGCGCGCAGGTCGGCGACGACCTTCGCGTCCGCCCCGTCGTCGGTCACCAGGGTGTCCACCGCGTTGACGTCGCAGATCCGGGCGAAGGAGTGCCGGCCCAGCTTCTCCGAGCCGGCCACGACGACGACACGACGGGACCGCCGGACCATCGTCGCGTCGATGCCGGCTTCGCCCTCGTCGTGACAGGACGTGCCGCCGTCGGGGGAGAACGCGTCGACCCCGAGGATCAGCACGTCGAGCCACAGCTCGTTCAGGACCATCGTGGCCAGCGGCCCGGTCAGCTCGTACGACTGGGGCAGCGCCACACCGCCGAGAATGACGGTACGGACGTGGCGTCGTAGCACCATCTCCGTGGCGATGTTGAGCGCGTTCGTCACCACCGTCACGGCCGGCCGCTGAACGGCCTGGGCGAGGTCGACCCGCGCGGCGAGGCGTCGGGCGGTCGCGGACGTGGTGGTGCCACCGTTGAACGCGACCACGTCGCCCAGTTCGACGAGCTCGCAGGCGATCGCGGCGATGCGCTCCTTGGCGCCGTTGTCGCCCCGGTCCCGGTAGCGGACCGGCAGATCGTACGAGACGGACGTGGCCACGACGCCGCCGTGCGTCCGAGCCGCCAACTGTTGCTCCGCCAGGGTGGTGAAGTCCCGACGGACCGTCGCCTCGGAGACCTGCAGGGCGCTGGCCGCCTCGGTGACGGACAGCCGGCCGCGCGCGCCCAGGATGTCGAGCAGCGCCTGCAGTCGCTGGGGACGGTCGCGGCCGTCGCCCCGGTCGGTGGCGGCTTCGACCGTGCTCACTTGACGGCCCCCGCCGTGAGACCTGCCACCAGGCGCTTTTCCACCATCGCGAAGAGAATGATCACGGGCACGATGCCGACGATAGAGACTCCGAAGACGTATTGCCACGCCGAGTCGTACTGGCCGACGAATTTTGTGATGGCGACGGTCAGCGGCTGGTTCTCCGCCGTGGTCAGAATGACGAGGCTGGCCGCGAACTCGTTCCAACACGCGACGAACGTGAAGATGATCGCGGTGACGATGCCCGGCCAGACCACCGGCAGGGTTACCCGCCGCAGCGTCTGCAGTGTGCTGGCACCGTCGATCATTGCCGCCTCGTCTATCTCCTTGGGCACCCCGGCGAAAAAGCTGTGCATGATCCACACCGCGAAGCTGAGGTTGAACGCGCCGTTGACGAGGATCATAGCGAGCCAGGTGTCGTCGATGCCGATCGCGAGGAACTGCCGGAACAGTCCCGCCGCGAGGACGGTCGGCTGGAGCATCTGGGTCACCAACACCAGGAGAAGAAACGCGAGCCGTCCGGGGAAGCGGTGCTTCGCCGTGTAATAGGCGGCCGGCATGGCCACCACCAGGACCAGCAGTGTCCCGCAGGCCGAAATGACGATGGTGGAGACCAGGTTGTAGGCGAGTGGCGTTTCCGGGGTGGACCACATCGACGCGTAGTTCGACGGCACCCATTCGGTCGGCAGGTAGGTGGCCGGAATGCGCAGGATCTCCGAGTGCCGCTTGAACGAGCCGATCAGCATCACCAGGTACGGCGCCAGGAAGAACAACGCCACCACCGCGCCGGCCAGTGCCATCAACCACCGGCGGGAACCGTGACGCCGTCCGCCACGGCCCCGGATGCGACCGTTGCCTCCGTCGGCGCGCGTCGACCTGTTGGCGTGCGCCCGACCCGCAGATCTCGTTGTTGTCGTCGCCACGGTTCACTCGTCCCTCATCGGCCGGACAACCCGCAGGTAGATACCGATGACCGCGAGGACGATGACGAAGTTCACGACACTCAGTGCGCTCGCCGTCTCGATCTGGCGGTCCTGCTGGATGTATTTGAAGATCAACGTGGTGGTGGTGTCCGCGTCGTACCCGGGAATGCTGCCGGTCAGCGTGCGGAGGATGGGCAGCGAGTTGAAGACGTTGATGATGTTGATCAGCACGGCGACGGCGATCGCCGGCCGCAGGACCGGGAGGACGACGCTCCAGTACGTCCGCACCGATCCGGCGCCGTCCACCGCGGCGGCTTCCACCACCTCGCGCGGCACCATCTGCAGCCCGGCGAGGATCGTGTACGTGGTGAACGGCAGCGAGACGAACACCGCCACCGCCATGGCCACCAGGAATGCCGGCACCGGCTGTCGGGTGAAGCCGAACCCGGTATCCAGAATGCCGACGTCGACCAGGAACTGGTTCATGACGCCGTAATAGGGATCGAGGCCGTAGTAGAAGACAGTGGCCGTCATCACGACGCTGGCCGCCCACGGGACGATGACCGCGAGTCGAACCAGCCGGCGTCCGGGGAAGGCCTTGTCCAGGAATTGCGCGAGCGCCATGGAAACGAGCAGTGTCACCAGGACGACGCCGACCACCCAGATCGCGGTGTTGAGCAGCACCCTGCCCAACGCGGGGGAGTCGAACAACGTCGCGTAGTTGTCGAACCCGGCCGAGCCGCGGTCCACCCCGACCGGCGACACGTCCCGGGTCGAGGTCCAGAGCAGGTAGCCGGCCGGGAACAGGACGATGGTGACGATCAGCGTCAGCGCCGGCGACAGCCATGGAAGTGCCGCCACCAGGTCCCGGCGTGCCTGACGACGTGCCGAGATCGCGGGTGCCGGCACTTCCATGCGGTGGTTGGTCGTCATTCTGTTGACCGCGCGGGCTCTAGCCGTTGGCCTTGGCCTGGATCTCATCCAGCACCGCTCGGGGCGCCTTGCCCTGCCCGATCTGTCCCATCAGGCTCTGCATCGCGCCCTGGGTCGCCGCCCACTGCGGGTTCGTGCTGGGGTAGAACCGGGCGTTCGGCAGGACCTCGAGGAAGCTCGCGATCTCCGTCTTGCCCGCCAGCGCCGCCGCACCGGTTCTGGTGGTGGGCAGGAACCCCTCGGTGTCGACGAACTTCGTGTAGACCGGCGCGCTGAACACGTAGTCCAGGAAGGTCTTGAGCGCTTCCTTCTTGTCACCCTCGTTCTTGAACGCCATCAGGTGGTCGGCGACCCCGAGGGTCATCGGCTGACCGTCCTTTGTGGGAATCGGCGCGCTCGCGTACTTGAGGCTCGGGTTCTTCTCCGCGATCTGCCCGACGGTGGGCGGCAGCGCCACCACCATGCCGATCTTGCCCTGGATGAACACGTCCAGCATCGGGGTCCGGTCGGACGCGCCGGGGTCGGGCTGGGTGGCCTTGTCGTCGATCATCCGCTTCATGAACGTGACGGCTTCGAGGTTCGCGGGGGCGTTAACCGTGATGGTCGACCCGTTGGTCCACGATCCGCCGTTGCCGAAGGTCCAGATCGAGGTCTCCGCCTGGGCCTCCTCGCTGCCCAGCGGCATGCCGTAGCCGTAGACGCCGTCGCCGAGACCGGCCACCTTCTTCGCCGCGTCGTGCAACTGGTCCCAGGTCTTCGGCGGTGCGGTGACGCCGGCCCGCTCGAACAGCTCGGTGTTGTAGAACATCGTGCGGGCCGAGGCGATCAGTGGCAGGCCGTACATGGTGCCGTCGATCGAGGCGTTGTCCGCGAAGGACTGCTGGAAGTCCGCCACGGTGTTCGCCGAGACCACGTCGCCGGCGGGGTACAGCAGGTCGTCCGCCGCGAAGCCCGAGAAGGCGTCGATGTTGAGGATGTCGGGCGCCGCGTTCGACTGGATCTTCGTACGGACGACATCGTTGATGTTGTCCCAGGACTGGATCTCCAGCTCCACGTTGACGTCCGGGTGGGCCGCCTCGAAGTCGGCGATGATGCCCTCCCAGAGCGCCTTGGTGCCGTCGCTGTAGCTGGGCACCAGGAACGACAGCGTGCTGCCGTCCTCGCTCTGCCCGTCGCCGCCGCCGAAACCGCAACCTGTCAGCGTCAGGCCGGCAACCGCTACGGCTGCCCACGAACGCAAGAATCTCTTCATATCCGCCTCCACCGGCGCAGGAACATCGCCACAGTCGTGATCGGAATTCTGGCTAGCAGTGACCGTTCATGACTGGTTCTCATCAGAACCCGTCAGGATCAAGCTGTTGCTTGGGCAGTCTGCGTCGCCGCACTGAGCAACGTCAAGGCCTCTCGCGGTAACCGCTGCTCAGCCCGTGGATGGTCTCGCCCGGGGTTCGGTGCATGTTCCTGATCGGTTCTGCGACCTTCTTGACATATTCGATCAGAGCGCTCCATTCTGGAGACTCTCCAAACCCGCTCGCATGAACCCTGAGGACGAGGCACCGATGAGTGAAGGAACCTTCCTGGCGGCCGAGATCGCGACCCAGCCGGATGACTGGCTCCGCGTCCTGGACGTCCTGCCCTCCGTGGCGATGGACCTGCCGCAGCCTGGCGAGCGGGTCGCGGTGCTCGGATGTGGAACGTCGCTCTTCGTCGCCCAGGCGTACGCGGCTCTGCGCGAGAGCGCCGGCGAGGGCAGCACCGACGCGTGGCCGGCCAGTGAACACCACCTCGGGCGTGGCTATGACCGGGTGCTCTGCATCACCCGCTCGGGCACCACGACCGAGGTGCTCGACGTTCTCAAGCAGCACCGGGACGGAACGCCGACCACGGTCATCACCGCCGACGCGGCGTCCCCGGCCGTGAGCATGGCCCATCCGGTCGTGCTCGGTGACGTCGACGAGCGTTCGGTCGTGCAGACCCGTTTCGCGACGACCACGCTCGCGTTGCTGCGGGCGGCCCTCGGTCACGACCTGCGTCCGGTCGCCGAACAGGCACGGCAGGTTCTCGCGCGTGGTGTCGACGCGACGAGCCCGGCCGCGACGGCCGACCAGATCACCTTCCTCGGACGCGGCTGGACGGTCGGGCTCGCGCACGAGGCAGCGCTGAAGCTGCGCGAGACGACTCAACTGTGGACCGAGTCGTACCCCGCCATGGAGTACCGGCACGGTCCGCTCAGCATCTCCGCGCCCGGTCGGGTCGTCTGGGCGTTCGGGCAGGTCCCCGCCGGCCTGGCGGACCAGGTCCGGGCCACCGGCGCACATTTCGAGTGGTCCGAGGTGGATCCGCTCGCCGATCTGGTCCGCGTCCACCAGTTGTGCCTGCTGCGAGCCGGCGCCGCAGGGCTCGACCCGGACCGGCCGCGCCACCTGTCCCGGTCGGTCATCCTCGACGGCTGACCGCTCGACACCCGGGGCCCGGCTGGGCTCCGACCTCCCGGGCCCGGGTGGTCCGTGCTGACCGATCCCGTGCGCACCGGTCGGCACGGCTAAGCGAGCGTGCCAGGATCCCGCACCAACCGATCACCTTCGAGCAAAAGTTCTCCCTCCGGCCATTGCGCTCGCAAGTGGAGTGATCGATACTGCTTGAAATTTCGCGTGACAAGTCACATTCCCGCAGAGGAGCTGATCCACGTGAGTCCCAACGAAGCCATCCCGGGCGAGTCCACCGAGGCGGCCGGGTCCCACCCGTCGCGTCGTAACGTCCTGAAGGGCGTCGGCGCGCTGGGCGCCGCCGCCGGACTGGGCGGCGCCCTCCTTCCGGGCACGGCAGCCGGTGCGGCCCCCGCCGCCGAGCCAGCCCGGATCAAGGGCAAAGAGAAGTCGATGGTCAACGTTCCCTTCGAGGGCTTCGACGAGGTGCGCGTCGGCATCATCGGCCTTGGCAACCGAGGTGGAGACCAGGCCATGCGGTGGGCCGCCGTCTCCACCATCACCGCGGTCTGCGACATCCGGCCCGACCACGTCGCGGAGACCATCAGCCGGGTCATGGCGCAGGGCTTCCAGGACAAGGAGCCGGTCGGCTACTCCAACGGCGAGGAGGACTACGAGCGGCTCGTCCGCCGGGACGACATCGACCTGATCTACATCGCCACGCCGTGGGAGTGGCACCACCCGATGGCCAAGGCGGCCATGGAGCACGGCAAGCACGTCGCCATCGAGCTGCCGATCGCGCCGCACCTGGACGACATCTGGGACCTGGTCCGTACCTCCGAGCGCACCGGCAAGCACTGCATGCTGCTGGAGAACGTGAACTACTTCCGCCCCGAGATGCAGATGTTCAACTTGGCCAAGGCGGGGCTCTTCGGCGAGTTGCAGCACGCCTCCGGTGGCTACGTCCACGACCTGCGCTGGCCGTACACCTTCGGGGGCGCGTACTACCCGGAGCACTGGCGGCGGCGCTGGCAGACCCGGATGAACGCCGCCCACTACCCGATGCACGGGCTCGGGCCGGTCTCGGCCTGCCTGGACATCAACCGCGGCGACCGCTTCGACGAACTCGTCGCGGTCGCCTCACGGCCCAAGGCGCTCGCCCTGTTCCGCGAGGAGGACCCGCGGGTCGGCCCGGACCACCCGTCCTGGGACGACGATCCCTACATCTCCGGGGACCGCAAGCAGGTCTTCATCAAGACCGTCAACGACCGGTTCATCCGGGTCGAGCACGACGTCAACTCGCCCCACCCGTACAGCCGGGAGACCACGCTCACCGGGACCCGGGGCTCCCTGGAACTGGACAACGCCCGGATCTACCTGGAGTCGCTCGGTCACACGAACCACGCGTGGCGGACCGGCAGCGCCTTCAGCACGATCATGAACCAGCACGACCACTGGATCTGGCCGGCCCTGCAGAATCTGGCCAGCCAGTACGGTGGGCACGGCGGTGGCGACTTCATCTCCATCTTCCGTCTGGTCCAGTTGATGCGCCTGGGCATGACCCCGGACATCGACGTCTACGACTCGGCGGCGTGGTGCTCGGTGATCCCGCTCAGCCACGAGTCGCTGAAGGGCAAGGGGTTCAAGTCGGTCAAGGTGCCCGACTTCACCCGCGGCCACTGGCAGCAGGCACGCCCCACGTTCGACCGGCCGCGGCCGGAGGACCCGTGGCTGGACGGCGACGGCCGCCCGCGCCGGTAGGCACGGGCACGGGCTGAGCTGACGCTCCCGGGGTCGGGCACGAACGATCGTGTCCGTGCGCGACCCCGGCGCCCGGGTCGTCCTCCCCGTCGTGACCGGCCGCGTCCGTGGCAGGGGCTGACCGCGGGGTGCGGTCGTCCGGTCAGACGAGCCGACCGTCGTGGGCGAGCAGGGCGATCTGGGTACGGTTGTCGAGGTCCAGCTTGGTCAGGATGTGCGAGACGTGGGCCTTCACGGTGGTCACGCTCATCAGCAACCCGGTGGCGATCTCCGCGTTCGAGCGTCCCTGCGCGATGGCCAGCACGACGTCGCGTTCGCGGGGCGTGAGCAGGGCCAGCCGGTTGCTCGCGTACTCGTAGGACTCGGCGCCGGACGCCACCCGCTGCATGAGACGGCGCGTGACCTCCGGCGACAGCATCGGGTTGCCGGCGGCGACGGCACGGACGGCCTGACTGATCCGCTCCGGCGGGGTGTCCTTGAGCAGGAAGCCGCTGGCGCCGGCCCGCAGGGCCCGCACCACGTGCTCGTCGGTGTCGAACGTGGTGAGCACGATGACCTCGGGTGGCCGGGGGCGGCGGCGCAGCCGTTCGGTGGCGATGATGCCGTTGACCCCCGGCATCCGGATGTCCATCAGCACCACGTCGGGCATGTGCCGGTCCACCGCCGTGATCGCCGCACCCCCGTCGGCCGCCTCGCCCACCACCACGATTCCGTCGGCGCCGTCGAGCATCATCGTCAGCATTCCCCGTACCAGCGGGTCGTCGTCGACGATCACGACCCGAACCGGACCCGTCACGTCGGCCACGGCAGCCACGCGGTGAGGTGGAACCGACCCGAGGCGTCGATGTGGTGGGCGACGCGACCGCCGGTGAGGGCGGCCCGTTCGGCGAGGCCGATCAGGCCGGTGCCGGCGCTACCGGTGGCGCCGCTGTCAGCTGTGGTCGGGTTGCTCACCGCGATGCTCAGGCCGGAACCGGGCGCGCCGCCGAGGGCGAGCCGGACCGGCTGCCCGGCGGCGTGCTTGCGAGCGTTGGTCAGCGCCTCCTGCGCGATCCGGTACGCGGTGCGACCGACCGCCGTGGGGACCTCGACCGGCGGTCCGAGCGGGTCGTCGACCTCGATGTGCTGCCCGGCCGCCCGGGCCTCCTCGACCAGGCGCGGCAGGTCGGCGAGGGTCTGTCCCGGTGGCGCGTCCGCCGGCGCCTCGGCGTCGTCGTTGCGCAGCAGCGTGATGACCTCGCGCAGCTCGTCGAGGGCGTGGTGCGCGCTGGCGCGGATCACCCCGGCCGCGGCGCTGAGGCGTTCGGGCGGGGCGTCCGGCCGGTACTCCATCGCGCCGGCGGCCGCCGCGAGCAGCGACAGCCGGTGGGCCAGCACGTCGTGCATCTCCCGCGCGATCCGCGTGCGCTCCGCGGCCCGGGCCTCGACGACCCGGCGTTCCTGTTCCTGCTCCGCCCGCCGGGCCCGGTCGCGCAGCGCCGCCAGCAGAGCGTGCCGGGCCTGCGCCCAGGTGCCCCAGCCCAGCAGCGCCGCGTACGCGGCCGTCATCAACACGAGCCGCCACCCGTACGGCAGGCTGGGCATCGGCCGCCAGACCGCCTGCACCGCCTCGCCGACGACGCCGACCACCGCCACCGTCGCGGCCTGCCGGAAGGGGCGGTTACGGGCGGTGTACAGCACCGCGAAGCTCGCCACCGGGGTGGCCACCGGCGACAGCGCCACCAGCACGCCCGCCAGTACGCCCACGACCTCCGGGCGGCGGCCGACCACCGGGACGAGGGCGAGGGCGGCCACCGCCAGCGCGACATCGGCGCGGATCAGGGCGGTCGACCCGGAACGGGTGGCCGACCACAGCGTGATCGCGACGAGCACGGCCATCGCCACCGTCGCCACTCCCGCCGGGACGGAACGCCACGCCCGCGGCGGGCCGACTTCGCACGTCGCCGCATCCACCAGCGCAGGTTACTGGGCTCGCGCAGGGCCGGACCACCTCCTTTGGTAGTACGCGGCGCTGCCGTCGGATGTACCCGGCGCGGCCTCGGGACCGACGTGCCCGACCCGTGCCGGTCCACAGACTCGTGGCATGACGAACAACCTTCTCCTGCGCCGAGCCACGGTGGTGGCCGGCGCGATCCTGGTGGCGGCGGCGGAATTCACGATCCTGCACTCGGTGGCCGGCGTCGACCTGGCGGCCGGCTCCGGAAACTCGACCCGCCAGATCACCGTGGCCGCGGTCGTGGTGGCCGCCGTGGTCGCGGCACTGGCCGGCTGGGCGCTGCTCGCGGTGCTGGAACGCCTGACCGCGCGGGCCGGCACCTGGTGGACCGCGATCGCCGTCGCGGTGCTGCTGCTGTCGCTGCTGGCCGGACCGCCGAGCGGCGTGGGCGCGGGCGCCAAGGCGACTCTCGCGCTGCTGCACCTGAGCGTCGGCGTCGTCCTCATCCTCGGTCTGCGCCGGGCGCGTCCGGAAGGGCTGAACCGATGACGACCCTGACCGTACGCAAGCACGACGGCGCCTTCGTCCTGGACTCCGCTGCCGGGCCGCGCGCCTGGCTGCGTACCGGCTGGACCTGGCGGTGCGCCGAGATCCGCACCGGCACCGGCCTCTGGACGGTCGGGCCGACCGACCGCCGGCGTATCGCGGTCACCGCCCGCGCCGAGCACGGCGTGGCGGTGCGGCTGGACCCGCGCGGGTCGCACGTGCCGGGGCCTGGCGGGATGGTGCGCTGGGCCCCCGGTCACCGCTGCGGTGAGCTGGTCCGCGACGAGCACCGGCTCGCGGTGCGCCTTACCGGCCGGCCGGGCGGGGCGATCCGGGTCGACGTCACCGGCGAATGGGCCGAGGTGGAGCTGGTGGCGCTCACCGCCTGCTTCGCGCTGATGAGCAGGCGGCGGCAACGCACGCTGATCATGATGGCCGTCATCGGCGGCGCCGGTGGCGCGCCCACGGGTTGACCCGAGCTGACGCCGGGGTGGGGCGTCGACGTCGACGTCGAGCAGGGCGTTCCGCCTCAGCGCCGAGGTGATCAGGAAGAGGTGGCTGATCGCCTGCGGGTAGCGATGCTCTCGATCCAGACACGTAGATCTAGCTGTTTGTCGATGGCTGGACTAACGTGCGGCCTGAGCAGATCAAGGAGGCTTGCCATGACTCAACCTCCCAACCCGTCCGAGACAGTCACCAAGGTCGAACAGTTCGGCTACCGGCAGGAGCTGAGTCGGACCCTCAGCTTCACCGACCTGCTCATCTACGGACTGATCTTCATGGTGCCGATCGCACCCTTCGGCATCTTCGGCAGCGTGTACGCCGGCTCCGGTGGAATGGTCGCGCTGGCCTACATCATCGGCATGGTGGCGATGATGTTCACCGCCCTGTCGTACGCCCAGATGGTCCGCGCGTTCCCCATGGCCGGCTCCGTCTACAGCTACGCCGGTCGCGGCATCGCACCGCCCGCCGGCTTCCTCGCCGGCTGGGTGATCCTGCTCGACTACGTCCTCGTGCCGGGTCTGCTCTACCTGGTGGCCAGCGTGGCCATGCACTCCCTCGTGCCCGGTGTGCCGGTGTGGGCGTGGCTGGTGGCCTTCGTCGTGCTCAACACCGTCGTCAACTTCTTCGGCATCCGGATGACCGCCCGGGTCAACCGGGTGATGCTCGCCGCCGAGCTGGTCATCCTCGTGATCTTCCTGGTCGTCGGCGTGGTCGCGCTGGCCCAGGGCAAGGGTGCGGGCTTCTCGCTCCGGCCGCTGTTCGACGCGGACACCTTCTCCTGGTCGCTGGTCTTCGGCGCGGTGTCGATCGCCGTCCTCTCCTTCCTCGGCTTCGACGGGATCTCCATGCTGGCCGAGGAGAGCCGCGAGGAGGCCCGGCAGATCGGCCGGGCGATGGTCGCGGCGCTGCTGCTGGCCGGCGCCCTGTTCGTCGTGCAGACGTGGGTCGCGGCACTGCTGGTGCCGGACGCGCCCGGCCTGCTCGACAACGGCGACCCCGAGGGAACGGCGTTCTACGACGCGGCCCGGGCGGCCGGCGGGGGCTGGCTGGCCGGGTTGACCGCCCTGGCCACCGCGATCGCCTGGGGCTTCGCCAACTCCCTGGTCGCGCAGGCCGCGACCTCCCGCCTGCTGTACGCGATGGCCCGCGACCGGCAGATGCCGCGCTTCCTCGCCCGGATCAACCCGAAACACAAGGTGCCGGCCAACGCGACCATGCTGGTCGCTGCCATCTCCCTGGCGCTCGGCCTCTACATGGCCAGCCGGGACGACGGCATCTCGCTGCTGTCCACACTGGTCAACTTCGGCGCCATGACCGCGTTCCTGGCACTGCACGTCTCCGTCGTGACCCACTACGTGGTGCGCAACGGCAGCCGGGACTGGCTGCGGCATCTGGTGGTGCCGGTGATCGGGTTCCTGATCCTGCTCTACGTCGTCATCAACGCCAAGGTCGCCGCCCAGGTGCTCGGCTTCGTCTGGTTGGGCGTCGGGCTGCTGGTCCTGCTGGCCTTCTACCTGACGGGCCGGCGTCCCGAACTCGCCGCGCTCGTCGACGTCACCCACGACAGCGCCGACGAGCCGGTGAAGGAGCCGCAGTGAACACGGACGTGGTGAAGTACCGGCCGGAGCCGGATGAACTCTCCTACACCTTCGGCGGGCGCGAGGCGGTGCGCCGGGTGCGCCCCGGCACGATCCTCGAGCTCTACACCGAGGACTGCTTCGGCGGCCGGGTCCGCGGCACCGACGACCTGCCGTCGCAGGTCTGCCAGTTCCCGTACCTCAACCCGGTGACCGGGCCGATCCACGTCGAGGGCGCCGAGCCCGGGGACACCCTGGCCGTGCACTTCGTCTCCATCGAGCCGGCGCGGGACTGGGCCGTGTCCACCACCTTTCCGCACTTCGGCGCGCTCACCGGCACCCACACCACTCCCACCCTGCAACCTCCGCTCGACGAGGTGGTCTGGCGGTACGACATCGACGTCGCCGCCGGCACGGCGACGTACCGGGCACGCCGGGGCGACTACACCGTCGCGCTGCCGCTGGATCCCATGCACGGCACGGCGGGGGTGGCACCGGGTGCCTTCGAGGCGCGGATGACGATCACCCCGGACGCGCACGGCGGCAACATGGACACCCCGGAGCTGCGGGCCGGAGTCACCGCGTACTTCGGCGTGAACGTGTCGGGAGCGCTCTTCGCCCTCGGTGACGGGCACTGCCGGCAGGGGCACGGCGAGGTGTGCGGCACCGGCATCGAGGCGGCCATGAACACCACGGTCGTGGTGGACGTGGTCAAGGGGGTCGGCACCCCGTGGCCGCGGCTGGAGTCGGACGACGCGTTGATGTCCACCGGCTCGGCCCGTCCGCTGGAGGACGCCTACCGGATCAGCCAGCACGACCTGGTGACCTGGACCGCCGAGCTGGTCGGGCTGGATCAGCTCGACGCGTACCAACTGGTCAGCCAGGCCGGTGAGGCCCCGGTAGGCAACGTGTGCGACACGAATTACACGATGGTGGCGAAGGTGGACAAGCGCTATCTGGGCGGTGTCGGCGGGTACGAGGGGGTGCACGACCGGCTGCGTGAGACGGCCCGCCACTATCTGACCCACCGCTGACCGGGGCAGGGGCCGAGCCCTGCCCCCGCGGAGCATGACGCGGCACATCGAGCGCGGTCAGGTCGCGTTGGTGCAGCGGTGGGCCGTACAGCGGAGGTCAGTCGCTGTGGCGACGGCCGGTGGAGTGGAGTGACCGGCGGTCGCTCTCCTGATCCGGCGCGCTGTCCGCCACCGGGTTGCCAAGCCGGGCCACCCAGTCGACGAACTCCGCGTCCTGCCTCGGCAGCGGCTCGCCGTCCGCCGGGGTGCCCGCGTCGGCCCGGGACCTGTTGCGCCGGAACAGGCCCAGCCGGCCGCTGGCCCGACCGCCGTCCCGCCCCGCCTGAACGACGGTTGCCGGGGCGGCCGGCGCGGGGACCGCCTCGACCGGATCGGGCCCGGTGGGGCTGGCCGTCGTGGCGTCGGTCGTGGTCCGGGGCCGGGCGCGCTGGGCGTTCGCGAGGGCATCCCAGTTCGCGGCGTCGATCAGGTTGGGCAGGGGCGGCCGGAGCCGAGGGGGGAGCGCCGGTTCGGACCCCTCCTGCGTGCCGGCCGAGTGGGTCGCCCCGGCGCCCGGAGCGGGCTCGGCCGAGGGCGGCACCCGACGCGCCGGTACGACCTGCCACGTCGCCTGAACCGGCGTCCGGTCGGTCTTTGGCGGCTGGTACATCCGGCTGGTCCCCGGGGCGACGCGTGCACCGTCCGCCTCCGTCGTCGCAGAGCCGTCCCCGCCGGATCCCGCGTGTGGGTAGGTCGCCGTCGCGGGGGCCGGCTCCGCTGTCCGCGGGGTCTCGCCGAGGTCGGTGGGCGAGGCGGTGGCAGCCGGTGCGGCGGTCCGCGTCGTGGACTCGGCCGGCACGGCGCGGGCGTCCCGGTCGTCAGCCGGCGCACCGATGCCCAGCGGTTCGGCTGCGGTCGGCAGCGTCGCCGCCGTCGCGCCGGCGACCGGCCCCGTGGCGGCGAGGGCGACCGGCTCGTCCGCCGCACCACCGGCGGCGGCCATCATGGCCTGCGGCACGGCGGAGTCGGCGGACAGCGGGCGGAGGATGTCGCTCGGCTCGACGGCCTGCGCCTCGGCGGCGCGGGACAGGAGCGGCCAGCGGAACAACGCGGCAGCGGCCGAACCGAGCGCACCGGCGGCGACGGCGAGCAGCGCGTAGTAGTACGGCGTGATCTGGTACCGGTCGACGGCGTCGCCGGGACCGGCGGCAAGGTAGGCGAACGCGACCAGCACTGCGCCGGCCATGCCGGTCGCGCCGTTGACCAGCGGCGGGTGCCCGCGCCAGCGGGCCAGCCCACTGGTCACGGCGCCGAGGAGCAGGGCCACCGCCGGCAGAATCAGGATCGCCTGTCGGGGTGCCGTGCCGGCGTCGAACGCGGTCGGCTCCAGCACACCGAGCCGTACGGCGGGCAACGGCCCGGCGGTTGCGAGCGACGGGACGATCGAGACGAGCGCCAGCAGCCAGATCACGCCGCCCATCGCCGCCATGTTCCAGCCCAGCGGCGGCTTCACCAGTGCGGCGATCGCGGCACCCCCGCCGACCAGCGCGCCGAGGATCGCGCAGATGCCGACGGCCCACATCGGGTCCACAGAGAAGGGCTCGGCGGCCTGGGCCGGCCGGACGCAGAGTGGCGCCACGACGATGGCGCCCAGCGCGGCGGCGGCGGCGACAGCCAACATTCGGCCCGTGCTCCCCAGCGCCCCGTGCCGGCGGGCCAGGCGTGCGGTGACGATGGTGCCGGCCACGGTGGCGTGTGCCGCGAACCAGCCCACCCAGACGAGCTGGGCAGGCCACCGGTTGACGGTGGCGCCGGTGGAGTCGCTGGTGAGCTGGACGATGCCCAAGCTGAACGCGAAGCCGAGCTGACCGGCGCCGGCGAGCACGCCGACCCCGATCGCCGTGAGCAACAGTTTGCGCCAGATGCGAGAGACCATGTTCGGCAGGTTACGCACCTTACGAACCGGTTCACCCGCAAATGCCGGATTCACGTCCGACCACAGTGCCAGCGACTACCTCAAAGGACGGAAGTGGTGCCGGACCGCGTAGCGGTAGACCTCCCTGCCGAGTTTCGCCCCTTCCACATCGGCCGTGCGGAAGTGGACGCCGCCCCAGACGCGCGCGCCGATGAGCTCGTTGAGCGCCTGCGAGAAGCTGGTGAACTGCCGGGTCGTGCCGGAGTCGACGCTGGACCCACTGAACGTGATGTCGTCTCGACCGAAGAAGTGTTGGTACAGCGACATCCGCGCACCGGTGCCGCAGGCGTGGCCGGAGGGGTACTCGGGGAACGGGGGCGTGACGAGGAACGACTGCCAGCCCGGGTCGGCGGTCGTCCTCGGGTTGCCGTCCGTGTCGGCCAGGTGGATCGCCGTGACCGGACGCCAGTAGCTCCAGAAGTCCTTCTGGCTGAAGCACGCCACTCCTGAGTCGGCCACGATGAGATCGGTCATCGCGAAGAAGCGCGCGGTCTGCAACGCGTCCAGCTGTTGGGTGACGGCGAGCTGGCGCTTGATCTCCCAGGAGGCGGAACGCCGGTCGTGCCACCAGAGCGCGGCCTCCGTCTGGTCCCGGGTGCGCACCGTGCTCGTCGCCGAGCCGACCTCCTTCACCTCGTTGAGGTCGCGGGCGTACGCGCTGCTGGTCAGTCGTGGCGGCGCGGGTGTGCGGAACGTCGACGCGCGGGGGAGGAGGAACGGTCGCATGTGCCCGGTCCAGGCGCCCTGCGACAGGAACAGCGGCGGCGTGGGTCTCCACTGGCCGGGTCCTGTCCCGCTGGCCCACTGCTGGTCCCCGAACGCGCCGTCGTCCTGCCGATCGGTGACCATCGCGGCCGCGGCTCGCGCCCCGATCGCAATGCCGCCCCGCTTCGAGCGCCCGTCGGGAATCGCGGCCAGAGCGGCGTCGTACTGGGCTCGAAGACGTTCCTGCTGACCGGGGAAGAGGGCGGCGAGCACGCCGTGCGCGGCGGCGGCGACGGCAGCGTCCACCGACTCGGTCCCGCTCGACGGCGGTGCGGAAAGGTACGGCTGGTACGGGGTGCCCGCGATCGCGTTCAGCGCGTCGTAGACGGCTCCGTTCACCATCGCGAAGCTGCGCACCTGCTCGTTCGGTTGCTGAGCCGCGACGTCCCAGATCGCCGTCTGGGCATTGAGATCCCAGGTGACCACCGGATTGGTGGTGCCGGCGCCGGAGGTCGCGGCGGCGGCGCGAGGCGCCGGCCCGATCATCGTGGAGGCGACCAGCGAGCCGAGCGCGATGGTGGCGGGAATGATGCGGGACCAGGTCGCACGGCGTCTCTGGCTACGGCTCGTCATGATCTCCCCGTCGGTAGGTTGTCGATGCTGACCGTCGAAGGCGCGCGGCGTACGAAGCGGAATCAATGACGCTCGAAACATAGCATCGCCGGTCTTCGATGGCTGGCCCTTCCGGTCGCCGTCGAGCCGCCCGCGCTGCTTCCGGCCGCCCGGCGGGTAACGATTTCCCGTTGCGCTCGAACCCCTCTGCCCGCCTCGGGTCTGTGCCGACGAAGGTTCAACCGGGGGTGGTCGGCGGATGAGAAAACGTGCGCTCGGCCTTGATTAGGAAATCGATTGCTGGAACAGTGGCGCCATGAAGGTCGCGGCGGTCCTCGGCGTGGACATCGGCACATCGAGCAGCAAGGGCGTGCTCGTCGACGTCGACGGCCGCGTCCTGCGGTCGTCCACCCGGACGCACGAGGTCAGCCGGCCGCGGCCCGGCTGGGTCGAGATGGACGCCGACGTCTGGTGGCACGAGTTCGTCGCGCTCACCGCCGACCTGCTGGCACCCGGCGACGCCGAGGTCGTCGCGGTGGGGGTGAGCGGCATGGGCCCGTGCGTCCTGCTCACCGACGCCGCGAACGTTCCGCTCCGCCCGGCCATCCTGTACGGCGTCGACACCCGTTCGACCGAGCAGATCGCCCAGCTCAACGAGCGGTTCGGCGCGGACGAGATCCTGCGGCGGTGCGGCTCGGCCCTGTCCAGTCAGGCGGCGGGCGCGAAGGTGGCCTGGATCGCCGAGAACGAGCCGGACCTCTACCGGCGTGCCCGCCGGCTCTTCATGCCCAGTTCGTGGCTCGCCGTCAAACTCACCGACGAGTACGTGCTGGACCACCACTCGGCGAGCCAGTGCACGCCGCTGTACGACACCGACCGCCACGACTGGTACCAACCGTGGGCCGCCGAGATCGCCCCCGGCCTGGTCCTGCCGCCGCTGCGCTGGCCCGGCGACGTGGCCGGCCGGGTGACGGCGGACGCGGCGGCGACGACCGGACTCCCGCCGGGCATCCCCGTGATCACCGGGACCATCGACGCCTGGTCGGAGGCGATCAGCGTCGGCGCGCAGGGCGTCGGCGACCTCATGCTGATGTACGGCACGACGATGTTCCTGGTCCACACGGTCGCCGCCCGGGTCACCGACCCGTCGCTGTGGGGGACCGTCGGCGCCCTGCCGGGGACCCGCAATCTCGCAGGTGGCCTGGCGACGTCCGGGGCGATCACGGCGTGGCTTCGCGAGCTGTTCGGTTCGCCGGACTATCCCGACCTGCTCCGCCTCGCCGAGGCCTCCGGCCCGGGCGCCCGAGGGCTGCTCATGCTGCCGTACTTCGCCGGCGAACGGACGCCGATCCTGGATCCGCAGGCCCGCGGCATCCTCGCCGGTCTCACCGTCTCGCACGACCGTGGTGACCTCTACCGCGCCGCGCTCGAGGCGACGGGCCTCGGCGTACGCCACAACATCGAGACCATCGAGGCGAGCGGCGGTGACATCCGGCGTGTCGTCGCGGTCGGCGGCGGCACCCGGGGCGGGCTCTGGACGCAGATCGTCTCGGACGTCACCGGACGCGCCCAGGTGATCCCCGCGCAGACCATCGGCGCCAGTTACGGCGCGGCGTTCCTGGCCGCGCAGACCGGGTGGCCCGTCTCGATCGAGGCGTGGAACCCCGTCACGGAGGTCTGCGAGCCACGGGCCGAGTTCGCCGCCGACTACGACGAGCTGTACGGGCTGTATCGCGAGCTGTACACGAGTTCCAGGCGGGTCGCGCACGCGCTCGCCGCACGTCAGGTCCGTTTCCTGGCCGTCGCTCCGACGGACGCCGGGAAAGAGCAACGCACCGAAGGAGTCGCCCCATGACCAGTTACACGCTGCCCGTGGCCGTCAAACCGCCGACGGCGGCACCCGGCACCGTCTACACGGTTGCCAGCGGCGATCTCCGGCTCAGCGCGAACGTCACCTGCTGGCCCACGCAGCAGCAACTGGAGGCCGACCTCACCGCGGCGGTCAACGCGCTCGGCTGGAAGGTCGAGCGCGGGCACGGTGTCGATCCGGGCAAGGGACACGGCTTCATCGACAGCCAGCGCGCGGGCATCGAGGTCTTCAAGCAGATCCCCGCCGACGCGCCACTGATCGTGGTCGAGGCCGTCTGGCAGTACAGCCACCACGTCCTGGCCGGGCTGCGCAGCCACCGGGGGCCGATCCTCATCGTGGCGAACTGGAGCGGCGAGTTTCCCGGCCTGGTCGGCCTGCTCAACCTCACGGCGAGCCTCACCAAGGCCGGCATCCCGCACTCCGCGCTGTGGAGCCGGAACTTCACCGACGAGTGGGCGATCGGCGGGCTGCGGACCTGGCTGGAGACCGGCGAGCTGCGCCACGACACCAGCCACGTACGCGACCTGCCCGCCCTGCCCGACGACCCGGAGGTCGAGCTGGGCCGGTCGCTGGCCGGCCAGCTCGCGACGGAGAAGGCCATCATCGGCGTCTTCGACGAGGGCTGCATGGGGATGTACAACGCGATCTTCGACGACGAGTTGATCAATCCGCTCGGCATCTACAAGGAGCGGCTGTCGCAGAGCGCGCTGGTCGCCGAGATGGCGCGCGTCTCCGACGAGGAGGCCCGGGCGGTCCGCCGGTGGCTGGACGACGCCGGGATGACCTTTCACGTGGGCACCGACGAGGCCAGCGAACTGACCGAGGCGCAGTTGCTCAGCCAGTTCAAGATGTACGTCGCGGCCCTGCGCATCTCCGACGACTACGGCCTGGACGCGGTGGGCATCCAGTACCAGCAGGGCCTGAAGGACACCGTTCCGGCCAGCGACCTCGCCGAGGGTCTGCTGAACAACGTCCAGCGGCCGCCGGTGCTCAGCCGCGACGGGAGCCGCGAGCTGTACCCGGGGGCGCCGTTGCCGCACTTCAACGAGGTCGACGAGGGGGTGGCGGTCGACTCGCTCGTCACCAACCGGATCTGGACGGCGATGGGCCTCGACCCGGCGACGACGCTGCACGACATCCGGTGGGGCGAGCGGTACGGCGACGACTTCGTCTGGGTGTTCGAGATCTCCGGCTCGGTGCCGGCGTCACACAACGGTGGCTACGACCGGTCGTACAGCATGCGCCAGCCGCCGATGTTCTTCCCGCTTGGCGGAGGCACCCTGAGCGGGGTGTCGAAGCCGGGGGAGATCGTCTGGTCCCGGGTGTTCATCATGGACGGTGTGCTGCACGTGGACCTGGGTCGCGGCACCGTCGTGGAGCTGCCGGCCGAGGAGACCCAGCGCCGGTTGGACGCCACCACCCCGCAGTGGCCGATTATGCACGCCGTCCTGCACGGGGTCGACCGGGACCAGCTGATGGCGCGGCACAAGGCCAACCACGTCAACGTCGCGTACGCGCCGGACGCCGCGACCGCCGACAGGGCGCTGCGGGTGAAGGCGGCCATGTTCGCCGAACTCGGGGTCCGGGTGCACCTGTGCGGTGAGGTCAACCTCTGAGCGACGGCGGGGCCGCCGGCGGTGCGGATCGGAGCCGGTGGAACACGGACGGGGAGCCTGACGGTGTACCGGGGGCAGGCTCCCCGACCTCCACCCCGGGCCGCCGGCCCGCCGGCTCGGACCGCGTCGGCGGTGGGCTCGCCGGTTACGAGGTTCCGCTCGGGCGGCTGGAGCTCTCGCGTACCTGGAGGCCCGTGCTGAGGGTGACGGTCGACGGCGGCCGCGTCGGGTTGGCGATCCGTTCGGTGAGCAGCACCGCGGCCGCCCGCCCCAGGTCGTACGTCGGCTGGGAGACGGTGCTCAGCGATGGTCTGACCAGGTGGGCCCAGGGTATGTCGTCGAACCCGACCACTCCGAACTCGGCCGGCACCTTGAGCCCGCGGTCGACGAGACACTCGACGGCGCCGACGGTCATCAGGTTGTTCGTGGCGAAGACACTGTCCGGCGGGTTGTCGCTGTCGAGCAGCGAGGCCATGGCCCGGTAGCCACCCTCTTCGCGGAAGTCCGCGTACCGCACCAGGTTGTCGGTCGTCTCCCGGCCGTGCGACCGCAACGCGTGCTGGTAGCCGCGGAGCCGCTGGGCGGCCGTGGAGATCCGGCGGGGACCGGTGATGCAGGCGACCCGCTGGTAGCCGTTGTCGAGCAGGTGGGTGGTTGCCAGCTCGGCCCCGTGCACGTTGTCGACGAGCACGGTGTCGATGTTGACGCCACGCAGTTGGCGGTCGATGGCCACGACGGGGATGCGTGCCTCGACGAGCCGGTTGATGACGGTGGGTCGGCCCGACGTGGAGATGATGACACCCGCCATCCGCTCGGCCAGGGCCGCGGCGATGTACCGGGACTCCTTCTCCGGGTCCTCGTCGCTGTTGCACAGGACCACCGAGTAGCCGGCGCCCTGGGCGACGTCCTCGACGCCTCGGACCATCGAGGTGAAGAAGGGGTTCCCGATGTCGGAGATGATGACGGCCCAGAGGCTGGTCTGACTCAGGCGCAGGTTGCGGGCGACGGCGTTGGGGCGGTAGTCGAGGTCCTGCATCGCCTGCTGCACCCGGGCGGCCATCACCGGATCGACCGTGGTCCGGCCGTTCAGCACCCGCGACACCGTGGCGGGCGAGACCTGAGCCTGCCGCGCCACGTCATAGATCGTCGCCATTCGCCTCCATCCGCTCGGCTCTCCTGATGTTGTGCTCCGGCGCGGCCACCCAGCACGCGCCGGTGCCGGAACCCGGCATCCTACGGCCGGGTAGTGACCGACCCGTGACCGGTGTTTCGCGCCGGTGTCCGGCGCTGATGTGGTCGCCGACCGGGCCTGCCGCGGTCATCTGTGGACGGTGGGCCGCGGGGGATCACCCCGACCTACCACCGCCTCGGCCCTCGATGTCACGAGAATACGCCCCTTCCCGTACGAGCAGTCACGGACCGACGGCGCACGGTTGCCCAGGCGTACCGCCGTCAGGAAATCCGGTGCGGACGACGAGTCGGGGCACGAAGGGCCTCCCAGTGGCCGCAACGGCTGCGGCATGCTCACGCGAGCGGAGAAATCGTTTGCTCGGCTCTGATCGAGGACCATAAGAGCGGGCCGGGTCGCTGTCAACTACGGCGGCCATCGGCGGCGACAGAGGATTGACCGCCGCGTGGAGGCGTGCCTACCCTGTCGCTGTTGCGGTGAGAAATCGATTCCTTGACATCGCCTCGCAACCCGCCCCACCCACCGACGTGGAAGGCGCTCATGACACTCACCACCCACGCACCACGGACCCCCGCTCGCCGGCTGCTGCGCGCCGCGTTCACCGCGGCGCTGCTGGCCGGAACCGCCCTGGTCGGCCCAGCCGGGCCGGCCTCCGCCGCCCCCACCTCCGCCGACAACGGCCCCACCGGATGGGACGTCTACCGCCGGCTCGACCGTCTCGCCGAGCTCCCCGACGGTCCGCGGGCCTACCAGTTCTCCAGCTTCGACCGCAGCGGCGGCAACGACGACGGCTTCTCCGGCCAGTACTCGTGCCTGCGCACCGGCGCCGACGGCTGCGTCCTCGCCGAGGCCACCGGCTCCGGTGAGATCGACTCGATCTGGTTCACCCGCGACGAGGGCAACGTCTCCGCCACCGGCACCATCAAGGTGGTCCTCGACGGTGTGACCGTGCTCGACGCTCCGCTCCAGGACGTGGTCGACGGCAAGCTCGGCGCGCCCTTCGTCTACCCGGTGGTCGCCAACGCGGCGCAGAGCTCCGGCGGCGTCTACATCAAGGCGCCCATGACCTACCGCAGCTCGATGCGGGTGACCACCGAGAAGAACCCGATCTTCTACCACGTCACCTACCGCAAGTTCACCACCGCCGACGGGGTGCGCACATTCGACCCCTCGGACCGCGCGTTGGACGTCATCGACCAGCTCAAGGCCGCCGGCACCCGTGACCCGAAGCGCCCGGAAGCGGGCGCGACGACCACCGACCGCGAGTTCAGCGTCCCCGCCAAGGGCGCGGTCACCCTCGCCAGCGGCGTCGGCCCCGGCGCCGTCAACGCGCTCCAACTGCGGATGCCGCAACTCGTCGGGCCGCCGACGCCGGTCGCCGACGACGGGCGCGCCTACGGGCCCGACGGCGGCAGCGAGTTCCGGGTGGCCGTCGACCCGGCCAACACCGGCGTACGGCTGACCCGCCGGCTGGACCCGCACATCGGGCACCAGCGGGCGCGGATCCTGGTGGACGGCGTACCGGTCGCCGAGTGGCCGGCCAACGACCCGGTGCCCTTCGGCACCTGGCTCGACCAGACCGTCGAGCTGCCGGCGAGCGCCACGGCCGGCAAGTCCACGATCACCGTGCGGAACCAGTTCGTCTCGTCGGACCTGGACGTCAACGAGTTCACCTACTGGGTCGACAGCCTGGTCGCCGGGACCGCCAAGCGGACCGACACCCTCGACCTCGGCCCGTCCCACGTCGACGCCGAGGCCGCCCACGGCTACCGGATCACCGCGCAGACCTGGCAGGGCAGCAACACCATGAGCTACCCGGCCGACGCCGACCGCAGGGCGGCCGTCGCGGCCTCCGACGCGGTGCTGCGGGACAGCCGGCTGCGCATCACGTTCGACGGCGAGACCACCGTGGACGCGCCACTCGGCGAGTTCTTCGGCACCGGCCTGGGACTGCACCCGGTGAAATCGTTGATGTTCGGCGTGGACCCCGCGACCGCGACGCTGTCGGCCTGGTGGCCGATGCCCTACCGGTCACGGTTCAGCATCGAGTTGCGCAACGGCTCATCCGTGCCGATCACGTCGTCGGTGGCCTCCGTGACCACCGCACGCTCGGCCCGCTGGGCGCCGGCGCTGCGCCCGACCGGCACGGCCGGCTACTTCCGGGCCACCGCGTCGAGCGCCGACACCACCCCCGGCAACGACCACCTCTTCCTCGACGTGGCCGGACGCGGCAAGTTCGTCGGGGTCACGCACACCATGGAAGGGCACATCCCCGCGGGCAACCAGCGCAACTACCTCGAGGGCGACGAACGGGTCTACGTGGACGGCGCGCAGAGCCCGAGCATCCACGGCACCGGAACCGAGGACTTCTACGAGAGCGGCTGGTACTTCAACCACGGCACGTTCTCGGCGCCCACCAACGGCAACCCGGCCCACGAGGTCGGTGACTACGGCTGCCGGTACGACTGCACCGGCGCCTTCCGCCTCATGCTCGCCGAGGCCGTGTCGTTCTCCACCGACCTGCGGTTCGGCATCGAGCACGGCCCGGGTGACCAGGACCCGGCCCGGTACGGCTCGACCGCCTACTGGTACGGGCAGGACACCGTCGGGCAGCGCTGGACCGACACCGTCGACGTCGGCGACCCCGCCAGCGAGTCGGCGCACGGCTACACCTCGGGCGGTGCGCGTCAGGTGCTCACCGCGACCTACGAGGGCGACGACGGCGCGCCCCGACCGGTGACCGACGACCTCCGCGCCTCGACCACGCCGGTCCGGTTCCGGGTGGCCGTCGCCTCGGGCAACACCGGCGCGGTGCTGCGCCGGGTGGGGGACCAGAGCGCCGGATACCAGTCGGTGCGGGTCCAGGTGGACGGCCACGACGCCGGCACCTGGTCGCAGCCGCTGGCCAACGGCTCGCACCGCTGGCTGGAGGACGAGTTCCGGCTTCCGCCCGCGCTCACCAGGGGCAGGTCGGCGGTGACCGTCACGCTGACGCCGACCGCCGGCTCTCCGGCCTGGTCCGCGGCCCGGTACGCGGTGCTCAGCGAGGTCACTCCCTTCGTCGACCAAACCAAACCGACGCAGGTAGCCGGGCTCACCGCGACGAGCGGCACGACGAACGCGGTGGCACTGACCTGGCGGCCGGCCACCGACGACGTGTACGCGCCGAGCTACCAGGTGTTCGCCTCGCGGCAGGCCGGGTTCACGCCCGGGCCGGACAACCGGGTGGGTGTCACGACCCGGCCGAGCTTCGAGCACAGTGGCCTCGGCCTGCGTGAAACCTGGCACTACCGGGTACGCGCGGTGGACGCCGCGGGCAACCTCGGCGCTTACTCGGCACCGGCGTCGGCCACCACCGGCGACACCCTGCGGATCGAAGCCGAGTCGCTGCTGCCCGCGGTCTCGGCCGACGCTCCGGCGGACGTGCAGGGCGACTGCTGCGGCATCCGCTGGTCCCGCGGCGCGCAGTTGTGGTTCCGGCCGGACGCGCCGAACAAGAGCGTGACCGTGGCGTTCGAGGTACCGACCACCGGCACCTACCAGCTGAGACTGGTGCAGACGCTGGCCCGCGACTACGGCACCAACACGGTCGCCATCGACGGCGCCCGGATCGGCGAGGCGTTCGACGCGTACCGCTCGCCGGACGTGGTCGTCAGCGACCCGCTCGACTACGGCCAGCGGGAACTGTCGGCGGGCCGGCACACCCTCACCCTCACGGTGACCGGCAAGGCCGCCGCTTCGAGCGGCTACCTGGCCGGCCTCGACTACATCGAGGCTCGCCTGACGTCGTGACCCGGTCGGAGTCGGAGGCCCGCACCAGGGCCTCCGGCTCCGTCCAACCCCCAGATCCGCAGACGAGCCACGAGGTGCCGTATGACAGATCGGCCGCTGGTCCGGATGACCGGCATCGGCAAGCGGTTCGGCGGCGTGCACGCCTGCCGCGACATCGACCTCACCGTGACCGCCGGTGAGGTGCACGCGCTGCTCGGCGAGAACGGGGCCGGCAAGTCCACGCTGATCAACGTGCTCTCCGGTGTGATCACCGAGCACGACGGCACGATCGAGGTGGACGGGGAGCCGGTCAGCTTCGCCGGCCCGGCCGATGCCCAACGCGCTGGCATCGCGACCATCCACCAGGAGCTGGACCTGGTGGCCGGGCTGTCCATCGCGGAGAACATGTTCCTCGGGCGCGAGCCGCGTACCCGCCTCGGCACCGTCGACATCCGGAGGATGCGCCGGCAGGCCGAGGCGCACCTGCGGACGCTCGGCGCGGACCTGGACCCGCGCCGGCTCGTGGGGTCGCTGCGCGTCGGCGAGCAGCAACTGGTCGAGATCGGTCGAGCCCTGTCGCTGCGCGCGCGAGTCCTGATCATGGACGAACCGACCGCGGCGCTGGCCGACGCCGAGGTCGAACGGCTCTTCGCGACGATCGCCGAGCTGCGCCGGGCCGGAGTCGGCATCGTCTACATCTCGCACCGGATGGCGGAGATCGAGCTCATCGCCGACCGCGTGACCGTGCTGCGCAACGGCACTGTCGCCGGCACCGTCGACCCGCGGCTCGCCTCCCGGGAGGACATCATCCAGCTCATGGTCGGCCGGTCGGTCGACGCGCTCTTCGGCGAGGGCCGCAACGAACCCGGTGACGTGCTCCTCGACGTACGCGGGCTCGCCGTGACGCCCCGCCGGCCGGTGCCCGGTCGGACCGAGCCGGCCGGCGTGGATCTCACCGTGCGCTCCGGAGAGATCGTCGGCCTCGCCGGGTTGATGGGCGCCGGGCGTACCGAACTGCTGGAGACGTTGTTCGGCGCGGGCGGTTCCGGCCGGCGCGTCGGCCAGGTGACCATCGGCGACCGGCCGTACCGCCCCGGTGGCCCCCGGGCGGCACTGGCGCGCGGGGTGGCCTTCGTCCCCGAGGACCGGCGCGGCGCGGGGCTGATGCTGGAGCACTCCGTGGCGGACAACGTCGTGCTCTCCGCGCTGTCGTCGCTGACCACGCTCGGGCTGGTGCGCCGCCCGCTGCTGCGCCGGACGGTGGCCGAACAGCTCACCACCCTGGCGGTGAAGGCGGCATCACCGTCGATCCCGGTGGCGACGCTCTCCGGTGGCAACCAGCAGAAGATCGTGTTCGCCAAGCAACTGCTGAGGCGACCACGACTGCTCCTGCTCGACGAGCCGACCCGGGGAGTGGACATCGGCGCCAAGGCCGAGATCTACCACCTGCTGCACCGGCTCGCCGACTCCGGCATGGCGATCCTGCTCGCCTCGTCGGAGCTGCCGGAGCTGCTGAGCCTCTGTGACCGGGTGGTCGTCCTGCACCGTGGTCGCACCGTGGCCATGCTGCCCCGCGCCTCCGCCACCCAACAAGCCATCCTCGCCGCGGCCAACGGGGACGACGTCAAGGAGTCTCGATGAACCCGCCCAACCCCACCACCGTCGCCGCATCGCCGCCGGAAACACCGCCCAGCCGTCGCGCGATCCGACTGCCGAAGGACCGGCACGCGATCGTCGACAACTTCTTCCGGTTCCAGAGCCTGTTCGGGCTCGTCGCCGTCTTCCTGATCGCGATCGCCGTCTCGCCGTCCCGCAACGGCGAGAACGTGTTCCTCAGCTCCGGGAACCTCGCCAACATCGTCCGGGCGGTCTCGGAGATCGGCATCATCGCGGTCGGGATGACGTTCGTGATCCTGATCGGCGGCATCGACCTCTCCGTCGGGGCGGTGCTCGGGCTCGCCGCGGTCGGATCGGCCACGTTGATGGTCGACAGCGGCCTGGGCATCGTGCCCACGGTCCTGATCGTGCTCTTCATCGGCACCGCGTTCGGGGCGACGCAGGGCGCGATCGTCGCCCGGATCGGGATCCAGTCCTTCATCGTCACCCTGGCCGGCCTGCAGGCGGCTCGGGGCATCGCCCGGATGTGGTCCGGTGGACTGGGCATTCCGATCGCCTACGGCGAGGGACCGCAGGAGGCTCCCGAGGCGTTCTCGCTGCTGAGCGGCTCCATCAACGGAGTGCTGCCGGTACCGGCCCTGATCTTCCTCGCCATCGGCGTCGGCGCGCTCCTGGTGCTGCGCAGCACCGCCTTCGCGCGGCACGTCTACGCGATCGGCGGCAACGAGAAGGCCGCCCGGCTCTCCGGCGTGCCCGTACGGCGCGTCCGGGTCACCGTCTTCGCGATCTCCGGCCTGCTCGCCGCACTGGCCGGGATCATCCACGCCGGTCAGCTCAACCAGGGCAGCCCGAACGACGGTGCCGGCTACGAACTGGACGCGATCGCGGCCGTGGTCATCGGCGGGACGAGTCTCGCCGGCGGCAGCGGATCCATGGGCGGCACGATCGCCGGCGCCCTGCTGCTCGGGATCCTGAACAACATCCTCGCCCTCAACAACATCGACGCGAACGTGCAGCTGGTCGTCAAGGGACTGGTCATCGTGGCTGCCGCCGCGTTGCAGAGGCTCCGCCCCCGCATCGCCTGACCCACCACCACCTTGGAGGAAACATGCGCTACGCCCGAAGAGCCATCACGATCCTCACGCTGACCGCGCTCGCGCTCACCACGGGATGCAGCGTCGAGAAGGACGGCGGTGACAACGGCACCGACGCCTCCGCCCAGTGCGGCGGCGGCAAGGACTTCCTGATCGGCATGTCGCAGGCCAACAACGCCGAGCCGTACCGGCAGGTCATGAACGACGACGTGAGCACCGCGGCGAAGGCGGTGCCCGGGTTCCGGGTCGTCGTCTCGGACGCGGCCCAGGACAACAGCAAGCAGGTCGCCGACGTGGAGAACTTCCTCTCCCAGGGCATCAACCTGCTGATCATTTCGCCGAACGAGGCGAAGCCGCTCACCGCTGTGGTGAAGAAGGCGTACGACCAGGGCATCCCGGTCATCGTGCTCGACCGCAAGGTCGAGGGTGACGCGTACACCGCCTTTATCGGCGGCGACAACGTGGCGATCGGCAAGGCGGCGGGCGAGTACTACGCCAAGACGCTGCTGCCGCAGGGCGGCAAGGTCGTCGAGATCTCCGGCCTGCCCGGCTCCACCCCGGCCGCCGAGCGCGCTCAGGGCTTCCGGGAGGGCATCGCCAGCAACCCGAAGATCGAGATCGTCGCCACCCAGACCGCCGAGTGGCTGCGGGAGAAGGGGCAGAGCGTGATGGACGCGATGCTCAAGGCCCAGCCCGACATCGACGCCGTGTACGCGCACAACGACCCGATGGCGGAGGGCGCCTACCTCGCGGCGAAGGCCGCCGGCAAGGAGACGGCGATCAAGTTCACCGGGATCGACGCCCTGCCCGTCGCGTCCGGCGGCATCAAGGCGGTCGAGCAGGGTCGCCTGCAGGCGACGTTCCAGTACGCGACCGGTGGCCGCGAGGCGATCGACCTGGCCAAGAAGATCCTGGTCGACTGCTCGAAGGACGTGCCGAAGTCGACCACCCTCGGCACGATGCAGATCACCAAGGACAACGCCGCTCAGGCCTACACCGAGCTCGGCGGCAAGCAGTAGCAGTTCCTCAGGTGCGGGCCCGCCGAGGACGCTGGCGGGTCCGCACTGCCGAACGACCGGGAAACCGCCACCGGAATCCGCATCGAGCCCTGGAGGAGAGCGATGCCCCGCCTACCGTCCCGCGTCGGCCGGCTGTCCGCGCTGTGCGCGGTCGCCCTGAGCCTGATCGCGACACCGGTCGCGGCTCGGGCGGCCGATCCGCCCGCGATCGACAACCAGCCGTACGAGAACCGGTCGACCGTGGTCGGTGCCGGCGACTTCGTGCACGTGTACGACCCGAGCGTCGGCGAGAACGAGCGCTGGTACTACAACGACCACACGATGGTGCGCGACCGCCGTACCGGCGAGTGGCACATCTTCGCGATCACCCACGCGGAGCCCGCCAACCCGCTCGACGAGCGGTTCTTCGGCCACGCCACGGCGCCGTCGCCGCGCGGACCCTGGACGAAGCAGCCGTTCGCGCTGGAGGCCGACCCCGCCGCGGGCGAGAGCCACATCTGGGCGCCGTACGTCCTGTTCCACGGCGGCACGTACTACATGTACTACGCGGGCGGCACCGCGGACCACACGGCCTACCGGATGCAGCTGGCCACGTCGAAGGATCTCAAGACCTGGACCCGGCACCCGGCGAACCCCCTGTTCACCGACGGCTTCGACGGCCGGGACCCGATGGTCACCCGCGTCGGCAACCAGTGGGTGATGTACTACACCGCCAACAGCACACCGGCGGGTGGTCACCACATCGTCGCCTACCGCACCAGCAAGGACCTGATCCACTGGGGAGCCCGGCGGACGGCCTTCGAACACCCGGCCACCGGCACCTTCGGCGGACCGACCGAATCGCCGTTCGTGGTGCGTCACGGCGGATCGTGGTACCTCTTCGTGTGCTGTGAGAGCGGATACCAGGACACCCGGGTCTACCGCAGCGCCGACCCCTTCCACTTCACCGTCGACCAGTTGGCGGGGCAGATCAACGCGCACGCCGCCGAGGTGGTCAAGGACGACTCCGGCACGGGCGACTGGTACGTCACCGGCGCCGGCTGGGGTCAGGGCGGGCTCTGGCTGGCACCACTGAACTGGCGTACGCCGGTGGTGACGAAGGGTCGCGTCGTCACCACTCCCTACTACCGTGCCGTCGTGCAGACGGCGCCCCAGGCGCGGCTGGTCTCCTACGACGCCGATCCCGCCGGACGTGGCGAGTACCGGCCCGTCACGGACTCGTCGTCCCGATCCACGGCGCCCTACCTCGCGGTCGGAGCCTTCGGGCCCACCGACGTGGCGGGCGCGGCCAGGGACGTGACCGTCTCCGCCGACGGCACCGACGTGAGCCTCAACGGCATCCCGCTCGGGAACGAGCCGGTGACCGCGGACTGGCGGTTCCGGTTCGACACGACCACCACGGACCTCAGCTTCGTCTGGCACGTGGCCGGCCCGACCACCGCGCCGGTCTGGGAAGCCGCCTGGAACCTGGACTCGGCCCTGCCGCGGCTCGGTGACCCCGGCCAGCAGGACCGGGACGGCGACGCGGCGGGCTTCACCAGTTGGACACTTGCCACCGACGACACGACCACGTTGGTGGCCGCCTACCGCGCCGGCTCGGCCTGGAACGAGGACAACCGGTGGTTCCACCGGCCCAGCGGATCGATCGCCTGGCAGCCGCTGTGGCAGCCCGGCGGACGGTCGTTGCCGGTGGGTGACCTTCCCGGGGGCACGTGGCGGCTCGGGGTGAGCGGGAGCGCCGCGGACACGTCGTTCGCCGAGGCGCTGGCGGCAGGCCTCAACGGCACGAGGTAGCGGCCGGGCCGTCCTGCCGGCGGTGGATCTCGCCGCCGGCAGGACGACCCCACCGGCCGGTAGGGTCGTCCGCGTGAATCTGGCCGACACCGCCTTCCGGCTCGGGGTACCCGTCGAGGACGTCGAGCGCGTGCACCAGCTCGCCGGCGACCGGCCGTCGGCCCCGCTGCCCGCCAGGGCCGACGCGCCCGCGATCCTCGACCGGCTCGCGGTGCGGCCGGACGACGCCGCCGAGATCATGGCCGGCTGGCCCGACGTCGACTCCGCGCTGTGGACGCCGGAGCTCCGCTGGCTGCTCGACCGCTCGATCGCCCTGGTCCGCGCCGATCTCGGGGGCCACGGCTGGCTGTCGCCCGGTCCCGCGCTACCGCGCGACCGGGGTCCCGCCTGGCGGCATCTGTACGTGTACGCGTACCTGGCCCTGGTCGACGTCGTCCGGGGGTACCACCGCGACCACGGCGTCCCCGACGACGTGTCGTGGGTGACCCTCGCGGACCTGGGCCGCAACCTCGCGATCGACCGGCGGATGCGCCGCGAGGGCTGGCCGGTCATGCAGAGCTGGCTGACGCTGCACGCGCGCGGTGGCATCTACGAGCTGGGCCGGCTGCAGCACCAGCGCGGCGGTACCGCCATCGACCTGCACATCCCCGACTCGGGGCCGTTGACCCCGGAGGCGGTCGCGGCATCGCTCGACGAGGCCCGCGCGTTCTTTCCGCGCCACTTTCCCGACGAGCACTACACGGCGTTCTCCTGCGGCTCGTGGCTGCTCGACCCGCAGCTGCGCGAGTACCTGCCCGGGGACTCCAACATCGTCCGGTTCCAGCGGAGGTTCGAGCTGGAGCCCTACGAGGAGCCGGAAGGGCTGGACGCCGACGTCGAGGTGCTGCGGTTCGGGTTCCGCACCCTGACCACGCCGTTGGACCAGCTGCCGCGCCGCACGGTGCTTCAGCGGGCGATCGTCGACCACCTGGAGGCCGGCCGCCACTGGCAGTGGCGCCGTGGCCGCTTCCCCTTCTGACCGACACCTGCGACCGACCCAGCATCGAACTTTTCGATGCACACCATGCAGAGCATTCAGGCTGTTCATGCTGGCTGATCCCGGATAGGGTCCCGCCAGTCGCCCAGCCAGGAGGTTTGCCGTGCTCAGGAAGCGTGCGCTCCACGTCGTCATCGGTCTCGTCACCATCTCGATCGCGGCAACGGGTTGTGGCCGCTCGGCGAGCGGACAGACGCCACAGTCCGGCGGCGCCGCCTCCGTCGCCGCCGACGCGAAGGCCGCCGACCTCGTGCCCGCCGACATCAAGGCGAAGGGTTCCCTCCGGGTCGCCACCGCCGAGGGCTACCCACCGATGGAGATGTACAAGGCGGGCACCCAGGATCTGACCGGCGTCGACCCGGAACTGGCGGCGGCCATCGCCGGGCGGCTCGGCCTCAAGCTGGACATCACCAACGCCAGCTTCCCCGGTCTCATCCCCGGCCTACAGGCCGACCGCTGGGACCTGGCGATGTCCTCGATGAGCGACACCGAGGAGCGGCGCAAGGCGGTCGACTTCGTCGACTACTTCCAGGCCGGCGGCTCGATCATGGTGGCCAAGGGCAACCCCGCCGCGGTCAAGGACCTCGCCGACCTGTGCGGCCGCGCCGTCGTGCTGGCCAAGGGCAGCTCCAACCTCGCCATCGGCGAGGGCCAGAACGCCACGTGCGCCAAGAAGATGACGATCTCGCAGAGCGAGGACGCGCCCACCGGCCTGCTCCAGATCGATGCCGGACGGGCCGTCGCCACCATCGTCGACTACCCGGTCGCCAAGATGCTCGCTCAGGAGAGCGGCAAGTACGAGGTGCTGGAGGCCCAGTACGAGGCGGGACCGTGGGGGATCGCGATCGACAAGAAGGACAGCCAGTTGCGCGACGCGGTGCAGCGGGCGCTCCAGGAGCTGATCGACAGCGGCGACTACACGAAGATCCTGGAGAAGTGGGGCGTGACGGGCAGCGCCATCCAGGCGGCCACCGTCAACGACCAGAAGTGAGCACGCCCGTGGACCGTACGGCTGACGAGCGGGTACGCGCAGCGGACCCGGCGCCCGCTGAGCTGGACACCGCGCAGGCCAACCGGATCAGCCACCCCGTCAGACCGGGGCGGTGGCTGGCCGCCGGGGTGGTCGCACTCGTCCTGGTCTGGCTGGGATGGTCCATCGCCGTCAACCCCAACCTGCACTGGGACATCGTCGTCGACTACCAGTTCGACCGGGTCATCCTGGAAGGGCTGTGGGTCACCATCCAGCTCACGGTCGCGTCGATGCTGATCGGCGTGGTCCTCGGCGTGGTGGTGGCCCTGATGCAGACCTCGGCCAGCCGGATCCTGCGCACCGGAGCCACGGCCTACGTCTGGTTCTTCCGGGGCACGCCGCTGCTGGTGCAGCTGATCTTCTGGTTCAACATCGCGTTGATCTTCCCGGAGATCGGTCTCGGCGTGCCGTTCGGCGGCCCGAAGCTGATGACCTGGGAGACGAACGCCCTCGTCACGGGCTTCGTCGCGGCGCTGCTCGGGCTGAGCATCAACGAAGGCGCCTACATGAGCGAGATCGTCCGGGCCGGGCTCCGCGCCGTCGATCCCGGCCAGCAGGAGGCCGCCGCGGCCCTCGGCATGTCCCGCGCGAAGATCATGAGACGGGTGGTGCTGCCGCAGGCGATGCGGATCATCGTCCCGCCCACCGGCAACCAGTTCATCTCGATGCTCAAGACCACCTCGCTGGTCTCGGTGATCGCCGGTGCCGACCTGCTCACCGTCGCCCAGCGGCTGTACCTGACCAACTTCGAGGTGATCGCCCTGCTCATCGTCGCGTCCATCTGGTACCTGGTCCTCACCACCGTCGCCAGCGTCGGCCAGTACTTCCTGGAGCGCCGGTTCAGCCGGGGCTTCGGGACCACCGTTCCCGGCACGCTGCGCGGACGCATCGGCCGCAACCTGCGGTTCACCGGGAGCGCGCGGTGACCGCGCCGATGGTGCGGTGCCGGCAGGTCCGCAAGAGCTTCGGCCGCCTGGAGGTGCTGCGCGGTATCGACCTGGTCATCGAGCGCGGCCAGGTGGTCTGCGTGGTCGGCCCCTCCGGCTCCGGCAAGTCCACCCTGCTGCGCTGCCTCAACCACCTTGAGGAGCCGCAGGCGGGCCGGATCCACGTCGACGGCGAGCTGATCGGGTACGAGGAGCGCGGCGGGCGACTGCGACCGCTGCCGGACGCCCGGCTGCGCCGGCAACGCGAGTCGATCGGCATGGTGTTCCAGCGGTTCCACCTCTTCCCACACCGCACCGCGCTGGGGAACGTGATGGAGGGTCTGGTCGCCGTGCAGGGCGTCCGGGTGCCCGACGCCCGCAAGCGTGCCGGTGAGCTGCTCGACCGGGTCGGGCTCGCCGATCGGGCGCACCACTACCCGGCGCAGCTCTCCGGCGGGCAGCAGCAGCGGGTCGCCATCGCGCGGTCCCTGGCGATGTCGCCGAAGCTGATGCTCTTCGACGAGCCGACCTCGGCGCTCGATCCCGAACTGGTCGGCGAGGTGCTCGAGGTGATGAAGGACCTGGCGGCGAGCGGCATGACGATGATCGTGGTGACCCACGAGATGGGGTTCGCCCGCGAGGTCGGCGACCACCTGGTCTTCATGGACGACGGCCTCATCATCGAGGAGGGCCCGCCGCGGAAGGTTCTGGCCGCTCCGACGCACGAACGGACCCGCGCCTTCCTCTCCAAGGTGCTGTGATGCGGTTGGACCTGCTGGTCACCGGCGGAGTTGTCATCGACGGCAGCGGCTCGCCCACCCGCAGCGCCGACGTGGGGGTGCGGGCGGGCAGGTTGCTGCTGCTGCCTCCGAGCAGCCGCAGCGCCGCCGACACGGTGGTCAACGCCGGCGGGCTCGTCGTCACCCCGGGCTTCATCGACGTGCACACCCACTCCGACCTGCTCGCCGGCCACGACGAACAGCGGGAGACGCTGCGGCTCGCGCCGCTGCTCCAGGGCGTCACCACCGAGATCTGCGGCAACTGCGGGATCAGCCCCTTCCCGGTGCCAGCGGAGCGCGCGGGGACGGTGCGAGACCTGGTCGCCGCGACGTTCGGCCCGCCGGCGACGACGTACGTGTCCTTCGCGGAGTTCGCCGCCGCGCAGGGCGTCGCCCGGCGCAACCACCTCGCCGCCCTGGTGGGCCACGGCACGCTCCGTGCCGCGGTCGTCGGCTTCGCGCAGCGGCAGGCCACCGCCGACGAACTCGGGCGCATGTGCGCGCTGCTCGACGAGGCGCTCACCGCCGGCGCTGCCGGCCTCTCCACCGGCCTGATCTACCCGCCAGGGGTCAACGCCGGCACCGACGAGGTCATCGCGCTCGCCCGGGTGGCCGCCGCGCACGGCAAGCCGTACGTGACGCACCTGCGCGACGAGATGTCGCAGGTCGAGTCGGCGCTGGAGGAGGCGATCGAGATCGCCACCGCGGCCGGGGCGGCGTTGCAGGTCTCGCACCACAAGACGGCCGGGCGGCGGTCGTGGGGCGCTACGGTCCGCACCCTGGCCCGCCTCGAGCAGGCGCGGGACGACGGGCTGGACGTTCTCTGCGACGTCTACCCGTACACCGCCGGCAGCACCGCCCTGCACGCTCTGCTCCCGCCCTGGGTCATCGCCGACGGCGTGCCGGCGATGCTCACCTCCGTCCGACGGGCGACGGTCCGCGATCGCATCCGCGTCGATGTGGCCACCGGCCTGCCCGGCTGGGAGAACACCGTCGGCAACGGGGGCTGGGACCTGATTCGGGTTGCCTCCGCCCCGACCAGCCCGGCCGTCGAGGGCCGCACCATCGCCGAGCTCGCCGCCGCCCGCGACATCGACCCCGTCGACTACGTCTGCGATCTGCTCGCGGCCGAGGACGGCAACGTGACCATCCTGAGCCACTCGATGCGGGAGGACGACGTACGCCGGGTGCTCACCAGCCCGCTGTCGATGCTCTGCTCCGACGGCGTGCCCAAACCGGGCCGACCCCACCCGCGCTGGGCGGGCAGCTTCGCCCGGGTGCTCGGCCACTACGTCCGTGACGTGGGCCTGCTGAGTTTGGCCGAGGCCGTGCACAAGATGACCGCGATGCCCGCCCGCCGTTTCGGCCTTGTCGAGCGGGGCCTGCTCGCCGACGGGTACGCGCCGGACCTGGTGGTCTTCGACCCCGCGGAGATGGCCGACGGCGCGACGTACGACGATCCGCTCGCGCCGCCACGTGGTGTCCGCCAGGTGGTGGTCGGCGGCCGGGTCGTCGTGGACGGCGACCGGGTCATCGACGCCAGACCGGGTCGGGTGCTGGCCGTACCGGATCGTGAACCCGCCACCCGGGCTCGCACGTGATCGCCGACGGCCCGGCCGCCCCCACGCGGATCGGTGCGATGGTGCGACGGCTGAACGACGGGCGGACCCTCACACACGACCCGGACCTGGTCCTGCCCCTCGCGAGCGTCGGCAAGCTGCTGCTCCTCGGCGAGGTGGCCCGCCGCCTCGCCGAAGGGACCCTCGCCCCCGACCAGCCGGTCGACCTGCTCGACGACGACCGGGCGCTCGGCGGAACCGGCCTGCTCGGCGTGCTCTCGCCGCGACGGTGGACCGTCACCGACCTCACCACCGCGGTCGCCACGGTGAGCGACAACGCGGCCACCAACGCCCTGCTGCGGTTGGTGACGCTCGACGCCGTCCAGGAGCTGGCTCGCCGCAGCGGCCTTCGGGACACCACCGTGCACGACCGGATCCGGGCCGCCCGCGGCCCGGACGTACCCCCGACGTTCGCGACCGGCACAGCCCACGACCTCTGCGCCCTCCTCGCCGACGTGGCGAACGGGACCTGGCAGGGCCAGCGGGCGTCCGGGTTGCTGCGCGGCTGGCTCGCCCGGAACACCGACCGCACGCTCGTCGCCGACACCATCCCGCACGACCCCTGGTCGACCGGCGGCGTCCAGGTGCTGAACAAGACCGGCACCGACACCGGTGTACGCGCTGACGCCGGCATCGTCGTCGGCCGGCAAACCGTCGTCTACGCCGTGGTAGCGGCGTTCCCGTCCGGCGCGGAGCGGACCGCGGTGGGTGAACTGCGGCGGTGGGGCACGACCGTCGGCCGGCTCGCCGGCACGCGCGGCCACCGCTCCGACAGCGCCTGACTGAGCCCCGACGCGGCGTCGGTCAGCCGATCCACGAAGCTGCCGACCACCGGGTTCGGGTTGCCGGGGCGCAGCGCCACCCCGATCTCCCGGTGCAGGTTGGCGTGATCGAGCGGCTGGACCGCCACCTCGCCGGGGTCGCGTAGACCCAACGACGGCACCAACGCGACGCCGACACCGGCCCGGACCAGGCCCAGCACCACCTCGTAGTGGTCGCTGCGGCAGCGGATCCGGGGCTGGAACCCTTCGGCGCGCGCGGCCAACTCCAGCACGGAGACCTCGCCCTGCACACCGAGCGTGGTGATCCACGGCTCGTCCGCCAGGTCGCTGAGCCGCAGCCGCCGCCCGGCAAGCGGGTGGCCGGCCGGGAGCACCACCAGTTGCGGATCGACCATCAGCGGGGAGACCGTCGCGGGAGGAATCTCCGCTGCGGGACTCAGCGGATGGTCGAACACCACCACGAGGTCAAGCTCGCCCTGGTTGAGGCGGGGGAGCAGCTCGGACGGCTGCCCCAGAATCAACGCCAACTCGACCTGAGGGTGGTCGGCGGTGAAGCTGGACAGGGCGCGCGGCAGCAGCTCCGTGCCGGCGGTGGCGAAGAAGCCGATCCGCAGCAGACCCCGCCGACCCTCCCCGTGGGCCGACAGCTCGTCGCGGGCGGCCGACATCAGATCGATGATCTGCTGTGCGTAGTCGGCCAGGCGCTGACCCGCCACGGTGAGCCGCAGGCTGCGCGGCCCTCGGTCCACCAGCGCGACCCCGGCCTCCTGCTCCAGCGTGGCGAGCTGGTGGGAGACGGCGGACGGGCTGAGCCGGAGCTGTTCGGCCGCGGCGACGATGGTCCCGTGCCGGGCGATCTCCAGCACCACCTGCAGTCGCGCCGTGTTGAACATGCGTGGACCGCCTTCCCCTGCTCCCAGCGGCGCGAACGGCCCTCGCCCCGGCCGGACCACCCTGCTGACAATACGCACGATCACCCGAACCGGAGTGCTGGCAGGCGGCGCCGCTCGCTGTTCGAGGGCGTCCGTTGACCGCCGGCGCGGTCCGGTTGCGGCCTGCGCTGCCGCTGATCCGACCGCGCGGGCGGCTCACCCGGGCGGCAGCTTGAGATCGGTCCGGGCGGTGTTGTCGGCCGGGGTGGTGTCGGCGGGGAAGGCGCCCTGCACGTTCGCCCGTACGGTGAGCGCGAAGCCGGTGAGCGTCCGCGCCGGCCCGCCCGGCGCGATGTCCACCCGCACGCCGATCCGGTACGACCGGGAACCCCCCGCCGGGATCCGCGCGTCGCCGGTGCAGAACATCGTCTTCGTGTCGTCGTTCTGCCCCTGGTTGAAGCAGCCGCCGATCCCGGTGCCGTCCAGGTCGATCGTCGCCTCCACCGGCAGCACCACGATCAGGTCGCCACTGTCGTACGCCCGGGTGCCGGCGTTGCCCATGGTGACGTCGAGCCAGCCGGCGTAGGCGTCGCCGGACACTTCCAGGGTGAGGGTCCGTGGAGCCTTGATCGACAGGTCGAGAACCCGGGTCGAGGTCGCGGACGGCGTGGCCCCGGGGCTGGACCCGGATCGCGTTGGCGTGCCGCTTGTCGGCGGCGCTGGGGTCGCCGGGGTCGCCGGGCTGCTCGGCGTCGCCGAGGGGGTGGCGCTCGGGGTGGCCGATCGGGTGGGTGGCGGTGTGGTCGAGCCGGTGCTCGGCCACGCCGAGGGGAAGTCGGTGGCGGGGGAGTCGTCCGTGACGACCCCCGGGGGCGGAGGGGCCGCGATCCTGACGAACCCGACCGCGCCGGCGGCCATCACGACCGCCGCGGCGACGCCCGGGACGGCGATGCGTCTGCGCAGCCGGCGGTACGCTCGGCGACGCGGCTCGTCCGGGTCGGGCTGGGTGACGTGCCGGAGGCTCGCGGAGCGCAGCTCGGCGAAGGATGCCGCCAGAGGATCCGATCCCTGGTCGTGATGGTTCATCTCAGTCCGCCGTCCTTCCGGTCGGTCGGCGCTCGCCTGGCTCCTGGGGGTCGTGGTCGGCGAGCCGGGTGGCTAGCGCGGCACGGGCGCGATGCAGCCAGGACTTGACCGTGCCGGGAGCCACGCCGCAGTCCTCGGCGATTTCGTTGACGGTGAGTTCGGCCAGGTAGTGGAGCACGACCGCGCGTCGTTGGTCGGCCGGGAGCGTCCCGAGGGCCGCGGTCAGCGCGACCCGCTCCGGGCCGGGGCCGTCCACCACATCCAGCCGCTGCCGCTGCTGGAACAGCCGGGCGGTACGCACCCGACGCCATCGGCTTGCGCCGGCGTTCCACGCCACCCGGCGGACCCAGGCCACCGGATCGTCGTAGCGGGCGATCCGATGCCAGCGGGGCCACGCCCGGCTGAACGCCTCCTGCACCAGGTCCTGTGCCTCGCCCATGTCTCCGACAAAGGCGTACAGCTGCACCACCAGAGGCTGAAAATGGTGGCGGTAGACCTCGTCGAAGCCGGGACCGGAATCCTCCTCCACAGCAGCCCTCACCTCGATCGTCAATCGTTCCGGAGGCATCGCGGCGACGTGAGTGGGAGTGCGCGGCCGCGGGGTCACCCACGGCCGCGCATCTGACTGCGTCATCGTCAGTCGACGACGGCGGTGACGCGGAAGTCGGCGGAGTTGTCGCTGGGATCGACGTCGGTCAGCTCGTCGCCCCAGCCGAACACCGCGTACAGCCGCACCGACCCTGAGCCGAGGTCACCAGGGGCGACCTCTGCGGGTGCCCGGAGCAGGAGCGCCACGGTGCGCTCCTCACCCTCCATGAACCGCCCACCGGCCACCGCGCAGTTCGCGGCGCACGCCTCCTCCGGCTCGATCCCGACGAGGCTGACCCCGGCCGGCAGCCTCGGGTCCAGCCAGTACGCGTCGTGCGCCGCGTCGCCCGCCGACCGCACGGTCACCGGCAGCCGGCCCAGCCAGCTCCCGTCCTCCTGGCGGGAGAGGGTGGCGGACCCGACCGCCAGCGACGCGTCCGGCTGGGTGTCCCAGACGTACGGCTGCGGACTGCGCAGCGAGCCGGTGGTGGACCGGAACAGGGTGGCGAACCCGCTGGTGTCGTTGGCCGGGTTCGCGTCCCCGGTCTCGACCGTCAGCCGGCCACCCGTGGCGCGCATGGCGTGGGCCTGCGGAGTGGTCAGCACCCGGAAGTCGACCGTGAACCGGCGCCGCTCGCCGCGCTGCAACGCGCCGCCGGGCACCAGGCAGTCGATCGTGCGCAGCGGCTGCGGGCTGCCGAAGATGCACGCGTCGGCGGGCGTCAGCCCGGCGAACGCGCCGGGTACCGGCTCGGTGAGGGTCAGGTTCAGGTAGGAGGCCTTCGCGCCCCGGTAGGTCACCGTCACCGGCAGGCTGCCGGCGTATCCCCGGTCGGTGGGTTCGAGCACCAGCCGGCCGACCGACACGGACGTGTCGCCCGGCGCGACGGCGGCTTGTGCGGCCGGCACGGCTGTCCCGAACAGGGCGACCCCCGCGCCCAGGACGGCGGCGACGAGCCGACGGGTTGTGGTCGTGGTCATGTCTGGTCCTCCGGATCCCCGTGGTGCCGCCGGCGGTACCGCACCGTCGGCGGTGTTACGGGCAAGACACCTGATGACCCTCCCGGCGGTTGCAGCAAGATGTACGCCGATGGATGTCACGTAGGTGACAGCTCCGCCCGGGAGGAGCATCTGGAGGATCCGCTTGGACGACGCGAGCCGTTACCTCGAACTCATTCGGGCCGGACGTCGTCGCGTGCGAGCCGCGAGCACGCGTCAGGGGCAGGGTCCTTTCGCGCAGACGTCGATGATCTTGCCGGTGAGCAGGAACGTCGCCTTCTGCTCCTGCGCTCCGGGCTGGGCGCGCGCGAACTCGTGCGGATCGTCGCCGTACTCCGGGCCGGCCGGGGCGAGGTTCGTCGTCGGCGGAGCGTACGCCGCACCGCTGTTCCAGATCACGATCGCCGAGCCGGTGTACGGGTACGACCGGATCGGTGCGATTCCCCAGTACGGCTTCACGTCGAGTGACCAGCCGTCGGCGAGGGCTGGGGTGTGCAGGCGGGCGCCGATGGTGCGCGCCTGCACCTCGGCCGCCGCGGGGGAGACCTGGTGGTCGCCGAAGGCCACGTGCATCAGCACCTGATGCGCCGGGGTGCGCGGCAACGGGTTGTCGGTCATGTGCTGGGCGTACCCGTTGGCCTCGGACCGGTCCCAGAGCATCTGCAGCAACGCGAAGATCAGTTGCTGGTCGACCTTGTCCGGATAGGAGCCATCCATGATCGTCTGGAAGGGAGCGAAGTCCACGCTGCGCTGCAACAGCGTCGAGTAGTTCATCGCCGGCACGCCGAGCACCGACCTGGTCCAGTCCTGGGCGATGGCGGTGAGCGCGCCACCGTTGATGCCACCCTGGCTGTTGCCGTCGTAGTGCAGCCCGCCGGCCACGTCGATCAGCGGTTGCCCGTCGGCGTTCTGGAACGCCGGGTCGGCGGCGATCCCGTTCGGGTGGATCATCGCCCGGCCCAGGAAGAGGAAGTTCAGGAAACTCTGCTGCAGCCGGTCCGCCACTGCGGGAAAGGCGCTGAGGTCGCTGAAGGCGCCGGCCACGTACGGGACGTCGGCGGCGGCCATGCCGATCCAACTGGTCGCGCAGAAGGTGAAGTCGTACGTGGCCGACATGGTCTTGACGTTGCCGGCGTTGATCTCGGTCGGTCTGCCCAGCAGGCCGTGGCCGTAGAGCGAGAGGTGCGCCGGATTGGCGGCCGAGGCGTTGCGCGGGATGTTGCAGACGAAGTCCGCCCGCAGCGTCGCGCCGGACGGAGTGGGCAGGGAGTACCTCGTCGGTGCTGTCCCGTCGCCGTCGACCGGCCCGTAGTGCAGCCGCGAACCGGGCTCGCCGCTGCCGGTCAGGTAGGACGGTACGCCGATGGTGCCGGTCACCTGCCGAGCAATCCGCGCATCCTGCTCCGGCGGGTAGTCGGTCACCTGGGTGACGGTGATCGACGGCGCCGCCGCGCCCAGGGCGGCGAAGGCGGTGTCGCGGATCGCCAGCATCCGCCCGGTGAGGCCCTGCCGGCTGGCCACCGTGAAGTCCCACGCCAGGTGGAGGCTGTGCCGCTTGACGCCGACCCTGGTCAGGTTGGCGAGGATCCGCTTGATCTGCGGCGTGCGGCGGTCCCGGGGGTGAAGACCGGCGCCGGTGACGTACCTGCGGAACGCGGCCGGCGCCGGGATCAGCTTCCCGCTCCGGTCCCGCATGTCACGCAGGCCCACCACGTACCGGGTGCCCTCGGCAAGCGCCACCGCCGGCCGGATGATGAGCAGCTGGCTGTCGGGCTGGTCGGCGGCGTGCGCGTCCAGCTCCGCCCAGTACGGGGTGCGCCTGCCGGTGGCCGTGTTGAGCAGCACGATCGGCGCGTCCGGGGCCAGCGACCGGCCGATGTCGGTGACCGGAGCGATCCCCGTGGCCGTGGCGTCGAGGCGGGGCACGCGTACCAGGATCGGTGAGCCGGGGCTGAACCCGTCCTGTCGGTTCCACTCGGCCGGGTTGATCGGGGTGCCCTGCACGTTGGCGGGCATCGAGGACGGCGCGAGTTGCACGCGCCTGCCGGTGCGGGTGGCCCGATCGGGCACGGTGAAGTAGTCGTTCGGGAAGGGCAGCAGGCACGCGGTCGGGTCGATCGGGTCGCAGCCACCGTGGGTGGCCGGTTGCGACGGCATCGCGGGGGGTGCGCCGGCGGCGGCCGTGCCGAGCAGTACGGCACCGACAGTCACCAGCACGGACACGGCGAGACGGAGCCGTACGGGGGTGGCCACACGCATCTCCTTCGATGGCGGACGGAGCGTGGTGTTCTTCCTACGCCGCACGAGTGATCGCGGCAAGACCCATCGACGCCGGCGTCCGTATCATCGCGGCATGGTGCTGAACCCGGGGGTACGGTTCAGCCGCCGGGCGGCGCTCGTGGCCGCCGGCGGGTTGCTCGTCGGGTGCTCCCGGCAGCCCGAGGTCGACCGGGTCCACCTGCGACTGGCCACCGGGCCGGCGGGTGCGGTATACCGGCGCATCGGTGGCGCGCTGGCCGAACACATCTCCGAGCAGGTGCCGGGCGCCACGGTGACCACCGTGCCGAGCGGGGCGTCCACCGACAACATCCGGATGCTGCGGGCCGGAGAGGTGCACCTGGGGCTGACGAGCCTGGACGCCCTGATCACGACCGACGGCACCGCGCCCGAGGGGCTCTCGGCGATCTGCCGGCTCTACGACAGTCACCTGCATCTCGTGGTCCTGGCCGGTTCGGCGATCAGGGAGTTCCGGGGCCTCGAGGGCAGGCGCATATCCCTCGGCGCCCGTGACTCGGGCACCGAGTTCACGTCGCTGCGGGTGCTGGAGCTCGGCCCGGTGAACGCCGACGGTCGGTACCTCAGCCAGGCCGAATCGGCGGCGGCACTGCGCGACGGCAGGATCGACGCGATGTTCTCCCTGACCGGCGTCCCGACACCCGCCATCACGGACCTGGCGCAGCGGCACCCGATCCGGCTGATCCCGTTGGACGCGCAGGCGGACGCGCTCTTCACGGCGTACCCGGGTCCGTACGCTCCGGCGATGATCCCCGCGACCGCCTACGCCGGCGTCCCGGCCACCCGCACCATCGCCGTGCCGAACGTGCTGCTCGTGCGCAACGACCTGCCCGAGGATCTGGTCTACGCCATCACCGACACGATCTTCACGCACACCGGCACGATCACCTCGGCCAGCCGCGACGACGCCGAAGCCGTTCCGGAGGCGTGGCGGATCAACGTGCGCACCGGTATCTCCACCGCGTCGGTCCCGCTCCATCCGGGCGCGGCAGCCTGGTTCCGGGACCGCAAGCGCTGACCCCGGGCCGGGCGGGCCGGGTCCTCAGACCGGCGACGGAGCCGGGTCGCCGGACGTCGACGTCACCCGCGGAACGGCCGGCATCGCGACCACCGCGGCGAACCCGTGCCCGGACCCGTCCGGACGTGGCAGGCCCCTCTCCAGCCGCAGCTCGCCCCCGGCGGCGCCGACCAGGTCGGCGCAGATCGCCAGTCCCAGGCCGGTCCCGGACACGTTCTGGTGTCGCGGCGACCGCCAGAACCGTCGTAGCGCCTGGGCCCGCTCGGAAACGTCGATGCCCTGGCCGTCGTCGCGGACCGCGACGGTGACGACCCCGCCGGCCGCGGAGCCGTTGCCGTGCCCGGCGCTCGCGTCACCGGGCACGATCCGGGCCCTCACCTCCACCACCTGCGCGTCCGACAGCCGTAACGCGTTGCTGATCAGCTCGTCCAGGACGCTGCCCAACCCGCCCGGCGGCTCCAGCAACCGCAACCCCGGCGGCACGTCGACCGCCAGCGTCTGTCCCGCCGTCGCCGTCAACGCGCGCCACCGGTCCACCCGGGTCGCCAGCACCGCGTCGAGATCCACCGGCGACGCCGTCCGCATGCTCTCCATCCGCGCGCTGGCCTGTAGCGAGTTCAACATCCGCTGCATCGCCTTCAGCTCGTCGACGGCGACGTCGTACACCTGCCGCCCGTCGCCGTCGGGCCGCAGGTGTGGTGCGAGGCTCTCCACCGCGAGCCGGAGGCTGGTCAACGGGTTGCGCAGCTGGTGCGACGCGTCGGACACGAACGCCCGCTGCCGCTGCACCGCGTTCTCGACGGCGTCCATCATGGTGTTGAACGATTCCGCCAGCCGCCGCAGCTCGACCGGGCCGGCCTCGGCGTCGGCGCGGATCGTCAGATCGCCCTCGGAGATCCGCGAGGTCGCCGCGTCCAGCTTCCGCACCGGCCGCAGCACCCACGCGGACACCGGCCAGGCGACGGCCGCCAGCGCGATCAACGGCAGCAGGCCGAGCCCGGCGAGCCAGGCCCAGCGTACGAGGATGTGCTCGCGCGTCCTGGACAGGTCGGAGATCGTCACGACGGCGCCGACCACCTCACTGTCCCGGCCCACCGGCTCGGCCACCACGAGTGCCGAGTCGTCCCACGGCGCCCACTCCCAGGACGGTTCGGACCGGGCCCCAGCCAGCGCCGCGGTCACGATCCGGGGCAACGCCGGCTCGGCCCGCGCCGCCTCCTGGTACGCGTCGGCCGGTCCGAGCAGCACCGTGCCCGACGTGTCGATCACCGCTGCCGGGATCCCGTACAGCTCGTGGTAGCGCGTCAACTCCTGCTGCAACGCCTCGGTCCGCCCCCTCGACAGCGCGGTCTCGGCCAGCGATGCGAACCGGCCGACGTCGTTGAGCCGGTTGACGTACGTCTCCTGCATCTCACGCTCGGCCACGGTGACGCTGAGCGGCACCCCGAGCGCCGCGACGAGCAGCACTGCGATGGGAACCAGCACGATGAGCAGGCGGCGGTGCACGGCGCGTCAGCCGATCAGCTCCGGCTGGTCGGCCAGGAGCCGATAGCCGACACCGTGGAGCGTGCGGATGACCACGTCCGGCCCCAGCTTGTGGCGCAACGCCGCGATGTGGGTGTCCAGGGTGCGACTCGACGACTCCCAGGTCGCGCCCCAGATCTGGTCGAGGATGACGTCGCGGCTGACCACGTTCGGCGCCCGTCGGGCCAGCAGCAGGAGCAGCTCGAACTCCTTGCGGGTCAACGGCACGGGCGTGTCGCCGACGGTGACCTCGCGGGTGCCGACGCCGATCCGCATCGGGCCGATGACGAGCGGCTCGTCCGGGTGGCTCAGGGCGCGAGCGGTCCGGGTACGCCGCAGGACCGCGTCGATCCGGGCCAGCAGCTCCGGGACGCCGAAGGGCTTGACGATGTAGTCGTCGGCGCCGGCGCGCAGGCCACGGACCCGCTCGTGCTCCTCGGATCGCGCGGTCACCGCGATGACCGCGGTCTCCGGGCGGTCACGCAGTTTGCGGATCACGTCGAGCCCGTCGCCGTCGGGCAGACCCAGGTCGACGAGGACCACGTCGGCCGGCACCGCACGCACGGCCTCCGCGGCGGTGGCGATGCGGTGGACCTCGAAACCCGCCTGGGCCAGCACGGTCACCAGACCGCGCGCCACGCGGTCGTCATCCTCGATGACGGTTATCCGCATACCGGCGGATTGTACGGCCTGTATCGACGCTCATGTCAGCCCTGGAGTTCTTGGGATTCCTCTGACATCGAGCGCATTCCTTGGGATTTCTCTGACACCATCCGCGTCTCCGCCCGCCGAGACTGAGGCCCGACAACGCGCACGCGCCGACGAGGAGGCCTCGATATGACAACGACCAGGCATCGGGTCGCCGCGCGGATGATCGCCGCGCTCGGCGCACTCTCGCTCCTGGCCGCCTGCTCCGGAAACGGCGGCGGTGGCAGCGGCGGCGACGCCTCGAGCTACCCGGACCAGAACATCACGATCGTCGTGCCGTTCAGCGCGGGCGGGCCCACGGACACGGTCACCCGCATGATCGCCGAGCCGATGGCCGCCAAGCTCGGCGGCAAGATCGTCGTCCAGAACGTCGAGGGTGCCGGCGGCACGGTCGGCGCCGGCGAGGTCTCGCAGGCCGATCCGGACGGCTACACCGTGCTCATGCACCACATCGGCATGTCCACGGCGCCCGCCCTGTACAAGAACCTCGACTACAAGCCGCTCGAGGACTTCAAGATGGTCGGACTCGTCACCGAGGTGCCGATGACCGTCGTCGCCCGCAAGGACTTCGCACCCGCGACGCTCCAGGACCTCGTGGCCCACGTGAAGGCGAACGCCGACAAGGTCACCCTGGCCAACGCCGGCATCGGCGCCGCATCCCACCTGTGCGGCCTGCTGTTCCAGACCGCCGCCGGGGTCAAGCTCCAGGAGGTCCCGTACCAGGGCACCGGCCCCGCGCTGACCGACCTCGTCGGCGGCCAGGTCGACTTCATGTGCGACCAGACGACCAACACCAGCGGCCAGATCGCCGCGGGCAAGGTGAAGGCGTACGCGGTCACCACGCCGGAGCGGGTGAAGAGCCTGCCGGACCTGCCCACCACGGCCGAGGCCGGGTTGTCCCAGCTCCAGGTCAGCGTGTGGCACGGTCTCTACGTCCCGGCCGACACGCCGGACGAGATCGTCCAGAAGCTGTCCGAGGCGCTGAAGGTGGCCCTGGCCGACCAGGGTGTCATCGACCAGATGGCCAAGCTCGGCACCGCGCCGGTCCCGGCCGAGGACGCGACCCCGCAGGCGCATCGCGCCAAGCTCGAAGAGCAGCTCGGCACCTGGGCGAAGATCATCGCCGACGCCGGGGTCACGGTCTCCTGAGGTGGAGCGCCGTCGGTCGATGCCGGACGTCCTCGCCGGGGGAATCTTCGTCCTGATTGGTGGTGCCTTCGTGTGGGGGGCGCTCGGCTACGGGTTGGGCACCCCACTACGGATGGGCCCCGGGGCCTTTCCGATGCTGGTCGGCGCGACCGTGGCCGTCCTGGGCCTGGCGATCATCGGCAAGGGACTCGTCGCCGGCGAGGTGACCTCGTTCGGGGCGATCCCCTGGCGAGCGGTCGCCGTCATCGTGCTCGCGGTCCTGTTCTTCGGATTCACCGTCCGGCGCCTCGGATTCGTACCGACGTCGGCGGTGACCGCCCTGCTCACCACGCTGGCCAGCTCCCGCGTACGGCTGCTCACGGCCGTGGCCGTGGCCGCCGGGCTGACCGTGGCCAGCACGCTCATCTTCGTCGTCGGACTGCAGCTGCGGATCCCGCTATGGGGTCCGTGGCTGGGGTTCTGACGGGACATCCGGATTGAGGCATGGAGCTTCTCGACAACCTCGCGCTGGGCTTCTCGACCGCCCTCCTGGTCCAGAACGTCCTCTACTGCTTCGTCGGAGTGCTGCTCGGGACTGCGGTCGGCGTGCTGCCCGGCATCGGGCCGACAGCGACGGTGGCGATGCTGCTGCCGATCACGTTCAGCTTCGAGCCGGTCACGGCGTTGATCATGCTGGCCGGTATCTACTACGGCGCACAGTACGGCGGCTCGACGACCGCCATCCTGATCAACCTGCCCGGTGAGTCGTCGGCGGCGGTCACCGCGCTGGACGGGCACGAGATGGCCCGGCAGGGTCGGGCCGGCCCGGCGCTGGCGGCCGCCGCGGTCGGGTCCTTCATCGCGGGTACGGTGGCCACCGTCGCGCTGGCCGTCGCGGCCCCACCGCTGGCCAGCGTCGCGTTGCGGTTCGGCCCGGCCGAATACTTCTCGCTGGTGCTGTTCGGCCTGATCGTGTCGATCGCGCTGGCGCGCGGATCGGCGCTCAAGGCACTGGCGATGATCGCGCTCGGCGTGCTGCTCGGCACGGTCGGCCAGGACATCTACACCGGCACGCCCCGGTTCGTGTTCGACCAGCGTGAGCTGTACGGCGGCATCAACTTCGTGTCGGTCGCCGTCGGCATGTTCGGGGTGGCCGAGATCCTGCGCAATCTGGAGAACGAGCGGACCCGCACGGCAATCGTCAGCACGGTGAAGAACCTGTGGCCGACCCGCGAGGACCGCCGCCGGATCGTCGGCCCGATCCTGCGCGGCACCGGTCTGGGCGCCGCGCTCGGCATCCTGCCCGGCGGCGGCCACGTGCTGGCCTCGTTCACCTCGTACGCCGTCGAGAAGCGGATCTCGAAGCGGCAGCAGGAGTTCGGACGCGGCGCGATCGAGGGCGTGGCCGGTCCCGAGTCGGCGAACAACGCCGCCGCGCAGACGTCGTTCATCCCGCTGCTCACCCTGGGGCTGCCCGCCCACCCGGTGATGGCGCTGATGGTCGGCGCGTTCATCGTCCACGGCATCACCCCCGGCCCGAACGTCATCACCGACGAGCCGGCGCTGTTCTGGGGCCTGATCGCGTCGATGTGGATCGGAAACGTGCTGCTCGTACTGCTGAATCTGCCGCTGGTCGGCATCTGGGTGCGCATGCTGCGCATCCCGTACCAGGTGTTGTTCCCGATGATCATCTTGTTTGCGGCGATCGGCACCTACTCGCTGAGCTTCAACGCGTACGACGTGTACGCGATCGCGTTCTTCGGGATCCTGGGCTACATCCTGATCAAGTGCGGCTGCGAGCCGGCGCCCCTGCTGCTCGGCTTCGTCCTCGGCCCGCTGCTGGAGGAGCACCTGCGGCGTGCGCTCATCATCTCGCGCGGCGACGCGTCGGTCTTCCTGACCCGACCGATCTCCGCCGTGTTCCTGGCGCTGGCCGTGGCGGCGCTCGTCGTCGCCGTCCTTCCGACGATCCGCAAGCGCCGCGAGATCGTGTTCGCCGAGGACGAGAGCCTCGACGAGATCCCGAACCCGGTGCCGCCGCCCAGCCCGCGGGCGCACGACGACCTCGACGAGCTCCCGCCACGGGTCCCGCCGCAACGCTGAGCACGGATTTGGTGAACATCATCCGCGGTTTCCTGGTCGCGAAGGTGACTGAGTCGGGGTGCCGGCCGGGCCTAGCATCCGGCCATGGAAGCCCTGTTCCAATTCGCGCAGGTCAGGCAACCGCTCACGACCGACGCTCCGGAGGCGCTCGACCTGAGCGCCGACACGGAGCTGCAACAGCGACTGGCCGCGGTCGCGTCCGAACCGGACTCCCTCGCGCGAATGAAGCGCCTGGCGGAGGAGTTCGCCGCCGGTCCGCACTACGTGACCGGGGAGGGGACGACGGGCGTGGTCGGGGCGACGCGCGCCGTGAGCGAGGCGCTGGCCCGGTCCGAGAGGCCCCTCGACCTCGCGGATCTCCTGGGCCGCCCGGTCGCCGACTTTCTCGCGGATCCGCAGACGGTGGCGGGCATCGCCGACATCAAGGACAGCGTCCTGGTGGTCAAGCTGCTGCCGGCCGAACACCGCCGCCCGATCGCCCGTCTCGTCGACGCCCTGCGCATCCACGACTACATCTCCTCGGGCGAGAAGCGCCTGTTGCGGATCGTCCGCCTGCCGGCCTGGTTCGGACGCGGGCCCCGACCGGCATCGCCACCCCGCGATCCGGTCGTGATCAGAGACCGGCTGGCAGAGCTGGCGGCCCGGCACGAGGCCGTCGACGCGGCGATCGCCGAACTGGCGGCCGTGCCCGCGAGCGGCTTCCGGCGCACTGCCCAGCGCGAGTATCCACAGGTGCTGCCACCGGAGAACCTGCGACCGCAGGCGCTCTTCGAGCGTGACCTGACGATCCGCCGCAAGGAACTCGAGCTGTCCCTGAGGCTGCCGGACCTGCCGTCGCCGGCACCCGGCATCCGGGCGCAGCCCGGTGCGGAGATCGCGATCAGTGGACGCCCGGAGTTTCTGCCGATGACGGACCCGGTCGGGGTACGGCTCGACACGGCCACCATCGACCGGCTCGACGGTCGCACCAAGGAGGCGCTCCAGGGCCTCAAGGTCGATCCGTCCAACCATCTGCCCGACGTCGTCTCCGCCCTGCTACGGGAGCGACGGGCGCTGCACGAGTCGGCGCAGAGCCTGGTGGGGTCACTGTTGCCCCGGGCCACGTGGTGGCGACGCGGCGACGTCGTCGTCTCACGCGCCAACGGCCTGCTCGCGGACGTTCGCCGCCGCACCCCGCGGGAACTGCTCGACCTCTTCGACCCCCTGGAGAGCCCGCCCGTCCCGGACCCGGTCCCGCGCACCCACGCCGATCTGGGCCCCGCCGGCGTCATGGACCTGTACGTGGTGCGCCAGCAGCTCAAGGGCTACGCACGCGACGAGATCGCGTACGTCGAGAACGTGATGCGCAGCGAGTCGCGGGACCGGGTCCGGCGCACCCGGACCGAGACGGAGACGATCTTCGTCCAGGAGCGGGAGCAGGAGCACGAGGAGAGCAGCTCCCTGACGACCACCGATCGCTTCGAGATGCAGCGCGAGACACAGTCCCTGCTGCAGGAGCGCTCCGACGTCAAAGGGTCGCTCACGGTCTCCGGCAGCTACGGGCCGACCGTCGACTTCCAGGCCAGCGCCGAGGCCGCGTGGACGCGGAACACCGAGGAGAGTGAATCCTCGGCGAGCACGATGGCGCGCGAGGTGACCCAGACCGCCGCCGAGCGGACCGCCGAACGCATCCTCACCCGGCAGACCCGCCGCACCACCACCGAGGTGGAGGAGACCGACCAGCACACGTTCAACAACACGCTGGGCGCCGAGCACGTGGTGGGCGTGTACCAGTGGCTGACCAAGGTCTACGAGGCTCAGGTCTACAACTACGGCAGGCGGACGCTGTACGACGTGCTGGTGCCCGAGCCCGGAGCGCAGCTCATCGAGGCGTTCCGCCGCAGCCGGGCCGAGGTCGTCGACATCGTCGAGCCGGTGCCGTTCTCGGTGCGCCCCGAGGAACTGCACCCGGACACCTACCAGTCCTTCGTGACGATGTACGGCGCCACCGGCATCAAGCCGCCGCCGCAGCCGTTCGCCACCGAGGCGTACGACTTCCACACCGGCGGCGAGGAGTCGACCCAGGAGTTCACCGACTCCACCAGGGTCAAGGTGCCCGACGGATACCGCGCGGTGCAGGCATCGGTCGGCGTCGTCACCACCATCTGGGACGGCTGGAGCGTCGATGTCGTCATGGGGCGACGTGCACACCGGTTCGGCCAGGGGTCCCCGTGGGTGTGGATCACCGACCTGGACGGGGAGACCGAGGCCGTCCCGTTCGCGCTGACCACCGACAAGGTCGGACACATCGCGTGCGCCGTCGAGGTCACCTGCGCCGCGACGCCGCGCGCGCTGGCCGTCTGGCAGCACGAGACCCACGCCCAACTGGTGGAGGCCTATCGTTCGCGACTGTCCGAGTACGAAGCGAAGCTGGCCACCGCCGAGGCGACGGCGCCGCCCGTGGTCGTGAGCCGGGAGGCGTACCGCAACCGGGCCACGATGGTCGACGAACTCAAGCGGATGTGCGTCACGCTCCTGACCGAGCAGCACTTCGAGCTGTTCGACGCCACGACGACGGGCCCGGACGGGCTGCCCCGGATCCGCTTCGACCAGGCCGGCATCGAGGGCGCCTACGTGCGGTTCTTCGAGCAGGCCTTCGAATGGGAGAACATGTCCTGGGTGTGCTACCCGTACTTCTGGGGACGGCGGTCGAGCTGGCTGGAGCGTCTCGACATCCGCGACGGCGACCTGGAGTTCGAGGACTTCCTCAAGGCGGGTTACGCACGGCTCGTCCTGCCGGTCCGGCCCGGATTCGAGCCCGCGGTGGACCATTTCCGCAAGACCGGCGACCCCTGGCAGGGTGGTCCGCTCCCGACGGTCAGCGACGACACGTACCTGCCGATCGCGGACGAGATAGCGGAACGGCTGGGCGTGCCCGGCTCGGAGGTTCCCGTCGGAGAGCCGTGGGAGGTGCGGGTGCCCACGAGCCTCATGCACCTGCGCACGGCGGAGGGGTTGCCGCGCTGGACGAGACAGGCCGACGGGCACTGGGTGCCTGACGAGGAGCCGTAGGGTGCTTCGCGACGGCGCCACCTACGCGTCGATGCCCTCGCTGGCCGGCGCCCTCGCGTTCAGCGGCCGGTTGCTTCCGGCCGACAACCTCGCCCGCATCACCATCACCGACACCTCGCTGAAGGTCTCCTGGACCTGGACGATCCGCCCCGGGCGGGCGAGCGCGAAGCGCTGGAAGGAGCTGGGCATCCCGCCGGTCGTGTGGCACTGGCTGCCGGCGGCAGGCGGCCCGGCGAGGGTCACCTATCCCGAGTCGCCGGTCTTCCGGCGGCCGGTACTGCTGATGGCGTTGGCTCGGGACGTCACCGTGCAGCTACGACGGGACCGGCCGTCGTTCACCGCGTTCCGCGTCGCGCGACCCCGGTCCCCGTTCTCGGCGGTGACCACCTCACCCGGGCCCTCCTGCCAGTGCCACCCGTCGCATCACCAGCGTCGGCCCATGTCCGACCTGCGCCACGACGTCCTCGATCCCGACACCCTGCTGTGCGACCTCACGCCCCAGGTCACGGTGATCCGCAACCAGGATCCGCGGGTGACGCCGTCGTTCGGCGATCCGCAGTCGATTCTCGCGGTGATGGGCACTCCGTACGTGCTCGTCTCGGGGGCCGAGGATCCCGTCCCGGTGGAGGGCGACCTGGGCAGGGTCGCCGACACGATGGCGGTGAGCCTCGGCTACGTCTGGAAGCGGGGACTGCCGCCCGGACTGGTGATCGTGCCGCAGCCCACCGGGGTGGTGATCCAGTCCTGGGAAGGCCGCTTCCAGGTACAGGTCACGATCAAGGACCCGGACAAGCCCGCGGCGTACGCCTACTCGGCTGGCTGCCACGGCTCGGCCAGCCGGATCATCGTCCAGCACGACGACAACGTCACGGTGGCCGTCCGTGCCGGACCGAAGGCCGTCGCGCGGGCGACGTACGTCTACTCCCGCAAGGTCGCGCACGAGAAGGTTCCTCGCCAGGGCACGGACCTCGACCCCGACGTGCGGACGCTCCGTCGCCACGAGCTGCCCGACCGGACGGGCTTCCTGTCCGTGCTCCAGTTGATGATCGAGGTGCCGCTCAGCTTCGTCCCCGTCGTCGGTGACCTCTACGAGCTCGGACAGCTCGCGTTCATGATGGCCACCGGTCGTGACTTCTGGGGCACTCGCGTCACCTCCAACGAGATCATCCTGTACGGAACTCTGTCTGCGGTGTCGGTCGGCGCGACGGCCTACGTCCGCCTGGGCAGGAGCTCGGCGCGGCTCAGCGAGGAACTCGCCCGCATCGAAGGGTTGATGGCTGACCTGCGCCGGGTCGTGGACGACGTCGACACTTCCGCGCGGTCCGGCGCGCTCCTGAAACGGCTCCAGAACCTACCGGCGCCACGACAGGAGAAGCTCGCCAAGATGCTGGAAGCCGCCGCCGGTAACCCCCGTGCGGTCTCGGCGGTGGCCAAGGGCGTCCAGGATGTGCTGCAGGAGGCGAAGAAGGCCTCGAAGCAGGCCGACGACCTCCTCGCCCTTGATGTGCGCGCGCTGTTCACCGAGGACATGGCCTCGTTCGCCAACTCGATGCTGCGCTGGGAGTACGACCAGTACCTCACCATCACGACCCGCCGCGCGACGGTCCCGAAGGCGCCGCTGGACTGGTTGCTCGCCACGGATCGTCAGTGGGTGCACGCCTACCTCACGGCGCACCTGGGCGACGACTACCGCACCGTCATCAAGGCGGCCCACGGCAGGCTGCCGAACCAGGTGACCCTCACGCCGGCGATGCTGGGCCACTACGACAACGTGGCCAGGATGGGTGTCAACCAGTACAACGAGCTCCAGAACCGGGTCCGCGACGTGTCCGGCTTCGGATACCTGTTCGAGCTGGACCACATCATCGAACAGCGCTTTCTCCGGCGGCTCCGCGAGTGGACCGAGGCCGTGCCGGAATACCTGGCCTTCCAGGCCTTCCTCGTGCCGAAGAACGCCGGCGTGGCCGCCGAGATGATCCGTCTGGACCCGTCCTCACACCTGATCCGCTACGTCCACCGGGCGAAGACCGACATCATGCGGACCCTGATCCCACACGGCTCCGAGCACCTCTTCACCGTGCAACAGGTCGCGGACGCGACGCTGTTCACGCTGAAGTCGCTCGACGCGCACACCTACATGAGGACCATCGACGTGCTGGAGGAGGACTTCCGCTTCCTCGCCGAGGCCCTCGGCCAGAAGGTGCCACGGCTCCGGCCGTGGGACGAACTCACCGAGAGCCTCTTCACAGCGGCCAACGGGTGGCCGCAGGTCAAGTAGACCCGGGTGATCTGCCGGGCACCCGTTGTCGCGCTGACGTATTCCTCGTAGACCCAGCTGTTGATGCCAATCGATGAGCTGAGACTTGACGAACCGCATGTTATCGCTCACAGTCGATGGCTAGGGACGACGGCATCTGTGGCTGACCGGGCAAGTCCGCTTCGTCGACCTCGAAATCACGGCGTGCGCCAGGGCATGCAGACGTCTTGTTAGCGCTGACAATCCTCGATGCATCCGCCCGGCCACGCGTCGCGGTGCGCCCATCTCCGGGTGGACCGTTCGGCTCCTGGTCATTGAGGAGGATCATGTCTGTCTCAGATCGGTCTCCATCGCCCGCGCCGCCGCCCCGGCGGCGTGGCTGGTTGCTACGGGTCGTCGCCACCGGCGTGGCGGCGATGGTGGTCGGTGGTGCCGCCGCGGCGGTGGTGTCGACGCCCGCCGCCGCGGCGACGGTCGACACGAGCGCGTGGTACGTGTTGATCAACCGCAACAGCGGCAAGGCCCTGGACGTCTACAACCTGGCCACGAACGACGGCGCGCGGATCACCCAGTGGGCGCGGAACAACGGCAACCAGCAGCAGTGGCAGTTCGTCGACTCCGGCGGTGGCTACTACCGGTTGAAGTCGCGGCTGTCCGGCAAGGTGCTGGACGTCTACAACTTCTCGACGGCCAACGGTGCCAGCATCGTGCAGTGGACCGACGGCAACGGGACCAACCAGCAGTTCCGGTTGGCCGACTCCGACAGCGGCTACGTCCGGCTGGTCAACCGGAACAGCAACAAGGTGGTGGAGGTGCAGGGCGCGTCGACCGCCGACGGCGGAAACATCGTGCAGTACGACGACTGGAACGGCAGCAACCAGCAGTGGCAGCTCGTCCGCGTCGACGGCGGGGGCAACCCCACCACGCCGCCGCCCGGCACGTGCGCTCTGCCGTCGACGTACCGCTGGTCGTCGACGGGCCAGTTGGCGAACCCCAGGTCGGGGTGGGTCTCGCTCAAGGACTTCACCTACGCCCCCTACAACGGCAGGCATCTCGTCTATGCCACGACGCACGACACCGGGACGAGGTGGGGCTCGATGAACTTCGGTCTCTTCACCAACTGGTCCGACCTGGCCTCGGCCAGCCAGAACGCGATGTCCTTCTCCGCTGTCGCGCCCACGCTCTTCTACTTCGCGCCGAGGAACATCTGGGTGCTCGCCTACCAGTGGGGTGGGACCGCCTTCTCCTACCGGACGTCGAGCGACCCCACCAATGCCAATGGATGGTCATCCGAGCAGGTGCTCTTCTCCGGAAGCATTTCCGGCTCCGGTACGGGGCCCATCGACCAGGCGCTCATCGGCGACAGCACGAACATGTACCTGTTCTTCGCCGGGGACAACGGCAGGATCTACCGGGCCAGTATGCCCATCGGGAATTTCCCGGGCAGCTTCGGCTCGAACTCAACGGTGATCATGAGCGACACCACGAACAACCTGTTCGAAGCCGTTCAGGTGTACAAGCTCCAGGGCCAGAACCGGTACCTCATGCTGGTCGAGGCCATCGGCTCGCAGGGCCGCTACTTCCGCTCGTTCACGGCCACCAGTCTGGGCGGTTCCTGGACACCGCAGGCCGCGACCGAGAGCAATCCCTTCGCCGGCAGAGCCAACAGCGGTGCCACCTGGACCAACGACATCAGCCACGGTGAGTTGATCCGCAGCAACGCCGACCAGACCATGACCGTCGATCCGTGCAATCTGCAGTTGCTCTACCAGGGGCGGTCCCCGAACTCCGGCGGCGACTACGGTCTCCTGCCCTACCGGCCGGGTCTGCTGACACTGCAACGCTGACGGCCTGTCACAGGTCCTAACCGCGACTCGCGATCAGGATCGGGTGGAGATGGCGGGGCGGGCTCGGCGCACGGCCGAACCCGCCCCGCGTACGTCGACTCACCCCAACGCCGCGGCGAGGTCGGCGGCGGCCTCGAACGCGGACCTCGCCCGTACGGTCTCGTCCGCACTGAGCGCGACGTGTTCGGCGCGCTCCAGCATCTCCGCCGCGGTCTCCGGGTCGCTCAGCACCATCGCCAGTTCGGCGCGGTAGACCAGGACCTCCACCCGAGCGACCGGGTCGTCGTCGGCCTGCGGGCGGGCCAACGCGCTGTCGAGGATCCGGACGGCCTGTGCGACGTCGCCCCGGGAATCGGCCTGCACGACAGCGTTCGCCAGCGCCTTCGCCAGACGGCCCTCAGGTGTGGCAGCCGGCGGGGGAGCAGCGGTGGCGTTCTGCACGACGCGGATCCAGTTGCCCCCCGGGTCGATGACGCTGAACCCGCCCAACCCGTCGTAGTTCTTCCGGGCCCTGGGTCGGGTCATCCGCGGTATCCCCGAGACCAGCACCTTGCCGTACGCGGCGCGCATGCCGGCGGCGAACGCCCGGTGCAGGCCGTCGATGTCCGACGTGAGCACGAGACAGGAGCCGTACGACTGGTCGGGCTGGAATCCGGCCATCTCGAAGAAGTGCAGATGCAGGTCCTCGCGCTGCAACGCCACGTACGGGTTGGGCTTGCGCTGACTGTAGGTGGTGCGGAACCCGAGAACCTCGTAGAAGGCGGCGATGTCGTCGACGGAACCGCACGGCAGCAGGGGAACGGTCACTTCGTTGGTCATGCCTCCCTTCCTAGGCGTCGCGGGGCAACCGTCGCACATGGAAATGGCCGATCGTCGCCGTCGGACGCCCGTTCGGTGGTATTCGCAGGCTGATCACGAGCCCGGCGTTGCTTCCTGATCGGCGACCTGAATGATCGTTCTGCCGGGCGTGCGGCGACGGCGGGCGAACGCGGAGGCCGCCTCGGAGAGCGGTCGCACGGCGCCGACGATCGGGTTGAGCCGTCCGGTCCGGACGCGCTGGGCGAGGTCGGTCAGTTGGGCGCGGTCAGGTTCGACGACGAAGAAGACGGCTCGCCCGTCCCTGGGCTGCACGGTGGGCGGCGCGGCGATGGTGACCAGGGTGCCGCCCGGGCGTACCAGTCCGGCCGATCGATCGAGGATGTCGCCGCCGATGACGTCGAACACCACGTCCACCTCGCCCGCCCGGTGCCAGTCGTCGGCCGCCAGGTCGAAGAAGGCCTGCGCGCCGAGGCCGACCGCGACCTCACGGTCGTCGGCCCGGCCGGTGCCGATCACGTGGGCGCCCACCTCCCGCGCGAGTTGAACGGCGATCGAGCCGACCCCGCCCGCGGCGCCGTGAATGAGGACGGTCTGGCCGGTCCGGAGATGGGCGTGGTCGAACAGTCCCTGCCATGCGGTCAGTCCGGAAATGGGCAGCGCGGCGGCCACGATGTGGTCGATGTCGGCCGCGAGGGGAGCGAGGTTGCGAGCCTCCACCGCGGCGTACTCGGCCAGGGAACCGTCGCGGGCCCAGTCGGTCAGCCCGAACACCCGCTGGCCCACGGTGAGGCCGGTGGTTCCGTAGCCGAGCTCGACGACGACTCCGGACAGCTCGTGCCCGGGGATGCTGGGCGTCCGGTCGCGACCGGCGCGGTCGGTCCACGTTGCCGGCCAGTCGAGCTCTCCGGGGGTGAAGCCGGCGGCGTGCACCCGCACGATGACGTCGTTCTCCGCAGCGTGCGGGTGCGGCATGTCGGTCAGCGTGAGCCCGCTGACACCCGCGTCACGGTCTCGTACGGTGATCGCTCGCATGCTCGAATCCTTTCCAGGAAGGTACGTCGGAATGGGTTGGTGTGGGCCCGCCGTCGGCGCGCGCTGGCGAAGCCGGTGTCCGATCAGCTCGGCCAGGGCGAGCCGACGATGCGCTCGACCGTCGTCACGCGCTGCAAGCCGGGAATGAAGTGTTCGAGCACGTCGGAGTTCACGGTGCCGTTCGTGGTCTCGGGGCGGTTCTTCAGCCCGTCGACGTAGGCTCGCAGGAACCCGTTCTTGAAATCCCCCCGCGGATGCACGGCGAGGATCTCGTTCAGCTGATCGCGTTCGAGTCCGTCCAGGCCGAAGCCGAGCACGTCGGTCAGGACACCGAGGTACGTGGTCGCGATTTCCGGGGCCATCCGGTCGGGGATGCCGGGCGTGGTGTGCAGCGCGATCGCCGTCCAGACGGTCTCGGCGGCGGCCGTCGAAAAACCCCGGTCCAGGAGGAACGTGCGCGCGTGGTCGGCGCTGTCGACCTCGAAGCGCTGCACGACGTCGGAGAAGGGCGTCAGGAGGCCGGTGTCGTGAAACATGGCCGCCAGATAGAGCAACTCCGGGTCCGGTTTCACGTCAAGCTTCTGAGCGTGGATCAGGCTGAAGAGGAAGACCCGCCGGGAATGGTGGTAGATGAGCGGGCTGGTCGACTCCTGGATGCGCCGGGTCGCCTCGGCGACCGCCGCTGTCTCAGGAATCTCCAACCCCGCGATGATCTCTGGCACGATCTTCGACCTTCCGAAATATGGGCACGATCCGTGTCTGCGACCTCCATGCTGCCCACCGATCGTCGTACGGCGCCGCCTTCGTCCGGCCAGGAATCCCTCATATCCGGACAGCGCGAATCGCGGTCGTGTGCTCCATCACGCGCGGCACCGGGATCCGGGTCGGGTCCAGCGCGTGAGTCACCAGTCATCAATCGCGGCACGAGGAATTGCTGGACCGGCCTCCCGGCGGCTGCGGTGTTTGCGGACCCGTTGCGCACGTAATCAGGCGAAGATCACGGACAGTTCGTTCATCCGCAATATTCGTAACGTGAGCAGAACCGCACCCGAGGATTCCCGTTGTCCCCGATAATGGCGTGCTAACAATAAACGGTGTCCATGCCTCCTGTTTCGCCGACCCCTCGGCGGTCAGTGCCGCCGGGGTCCGGCCGCTCATCGCGCGGGTCCGGCTCCGACGGGACGGGGGTGGCGAAGGCCGGCCAGCATCGGGTCGCGATCCTCGTCTACGACGGAGTGACGTTGCTGGACGTCGCCGGTCCCGCGGAGGTGTTCAGGGAGGCGAACCGGTTCGGCGCCGACTATCAAATCTCGCTGCTGTCGCCGACCGGTGCGGACGTCACGTCGAGCCTCGGGATCCGGGTCGCGGTCGACGGCGCCGTGTCCCCGGAGCCGGCCGTCGACACGTTGCTGGTGGCCGGGTCCGACCTGTATCCGCGCGCCCGGGTCCCCGCCGACCTGGCGGACGCCGCACGGATACCGGTGGCGGTGGCCAGCCGGGTCGCCTCGATCTGCACCGGGGCGTTCGTTCTCGCCGCCGCCGGCGTCCTCGACGGCAAGCGCGCGACCACGCACTGGAAGGTCGCGCACGAGCTGGCCGCCCGGTATCCGACGTGCCGCGTCGAGCCCGACGCGATCTATGTTCGAGACGGCACCACGTACACGTCGGCCGGGGTGACGGCCGGCATCGATCTGGCTCTCGCGCTCGTCGAAGAGGACCACGGGCCCGACCTGGCGCGCGACGTCGCCCGCGCCCTGGTGGTGTACATGCAGCGGGCGGGCGGCCAGTCCCAGTTCTCGGCGCCGCTGCAAGGACCGCCGCCCCGCTCGCCGGCTCTCCGTACGATCACCGACCTGGTAACGGCGAACCCGCGCGCGGACCACTCGCTCGGCGAACTCGCGAAACACCTCAACGTGAGCACCCGGCACCTCACCCGGCTCTTCCACGACGAGCTGTCCACGACACCGGCCCGCTACGTGGAGAACGTTCGATTCGACCTCGCCAGGGCACTGCTCGACCAGGGGCACACCGCGACACAGGCCGCGTCCCTCGCCGGGTTCCCCAGCTACGAGAGCATGCGCCGGGTCTTCGCCAGGAAGCTGTCGATCAGCCCGGCCGCCCACCAACGCCGGTTCAGCACGACCCGCCGCGACGACGCGGGTTAGGCACGCGTTTCGGCCACGGCTGATCTGGCCTTCCGCCGAACTTTCCCGTCGACGCAACCTGACGGTCGTCCGGACCCGTCGAGCTTGCGGAGGAGGGAGCCCCGAATGGTGGATGCCGAGCGTGAGTTCGTGGAGTACGTCTCCGCGCGACTGCCGACCCTGCATCGGACCGCGTTCCTGATGTGCGGCGACGCCCATCTGGCCGACGACGTGGTGCAGCAGACGATCACGGCGTTGTACGTGAACTGGCGCCGGGTCAGCCGCGCCGACAACGTCGACGCGTACGTACATCGGATGCTGGTCCACAAGCTCGTCGACGAGAAGCGGTTGAGCTGGGCGAAGGTCCGGCTGCTGGGGTCGATGCCGGAGCCGGAGCGCCCGCCGGTCACGCCGCACGACGAGCTGGCCGAGCGGGACAGCCTGGTCGCCGCGCTCGCCGACCTCCCGCGCGGCCAGCGCACCGTACTGGTCCTGCGGTTCCTGTGCGACCTGTCGCTGGCCGACACGGCCGCCGCGATGGGCTGCTCCGAAGGCAACGTGAAGTCGCAGACGGCTCGGGCGCTGGCGGCGGTCCGCCAGGTGCTCGACGTTACCGAGATGTCGGGGAGGAATACGAGATGACCACGTTGGACGACCAACGAATCGCGGCACTGCTGCGATCGGCGCCGGTTCCGGCGCCGCGGGTCGACGTGGGCCGCGCGATCCGCGACGGCCGGCGTCGCCGCCAGCGCCGCCGCGTCGGCGGGATCGCCGCGGTGACGGTCCTGGCCGGGCTCGGCGCCGTGGGCGCCGTCCAGCTCGACCGGCCCGCCAGCCGGCCGGCTCCGGCACCGCCGGTCCTCGCGGCGTCCCCGGACGGGACCGCGTCGGCAACCCAGGGCTCCCCGGTCACCTGCGCGGCGTCGTGGTTGCCGCGGCCCATCGGCGGTCCGGTCGCCGTGGCGAACAGCGTCGACCCCACCGGGCGGTACATCGTCGGCGACATCGGCAGCGGGCAGGAGGACGGGCGGGTCGTGCTCTGGACCGACGGGCGGGCAGCCGTCCTGCCTACCGGCGCGCGGCACGCGGCCGCGGTCAACGCCGGCGGCGACGTGGTCGGCACCGATGGCGACGGCACCGGCTGGGTCTACCGGGACGGGAGGCTGCGTTCGCTGGCCACACCGCCCGGCTACCACGCGGTCCTCGTGCACGCGGTCAACGGCCGGGGCGACATCGCCGGTACGGCCAGCGGAGCCGGCGACTCGCACCACGCCGTCCTGTGGTCGGCGGACCGCCCGCAGGAGTACCGGCTGATCGGCCGGCCGGGCTCCGCCGCGACCGGGATCACCGAGGACGGCACGGTCGTCGGCGCGATGGGCCAACTGCCCTACCGGTGGACGCCACAGGGCACCGGGACGGCGCTCACGGTGCCCGACGGCTACCCGCGCGCCTCGATCGACTCGGCGCGCGGCGAATGGGCGGTCGGCAGCGTTCCCGGCCCCAAGGAGGGCGGCGCGGTGCGGATGCTGCCGGTACGTTGGAATCTCACGACCGGGGCGGTGAGCCTGCTGCCGTTTCCGGGGACGAGCGGGATCGCCGGCAACGGCGACCTGCTGGTCGGCGACGGCGCGCCGCTGATCGTCGCCCCGGACGGCACGTCCCGCCGGTTGCCGGGCCGGCCCGAGGTCCGGGCGACCGAGGCGGGCACGTACACGGCCAACGGGATCAGCGACGACGGTCTGACCGTGGTCGGCGCCGTCTACGAGAAGCAGGTGTACCGGCCGCTGGTGTGGCGTTGCCACCGCTGAGGGAGGGTGCATGGCACTGGGACGCGTGCTCGTTGTCGGTCTCGATCCCGTCCGGATCCCGGGCTGGGATCCGGAGCCGGTCGTATCGGCCATCGCACGTGGCCAGGCCCGTTTCGCCGATCATGGAATCGAGGCCGACCTGTGCCTGGTGGCCCCCGACGAGGACGCCGAGGGCGCGATCGTCGAGGCGCTGACCCGGAAGGACTACGCGTGCGTGGTGATCGGGGGCGGGATCCGCAAGCATGAGCCGCTCCTGGAGCTCTTCGAGAAGGTGGTCAACCTTGTTCGGCAGCATGCTCCCGGCGCGGCCATCGCGTTCAACAGCACCCCCGAGGACACTGCCGACGCCGCACTGCGGTGGCTGCGGTAGGACTCGCGGTTGCTCGACCCGTCCCGGCGCGGTGTCCCTCAGACCAGGAGACGTTCCCGCATCGTCGCGCCCGGATTGATGCCACCCACCGCCCGGGGACCGGTCGGATCGTGCACGTCCAGGGTGTTGTTGCGGCGCATCAGCTCGCGGACCGGAGGTGGCAGCCGGGGCGGGTCGTCCATGGCCGCGAGGACCTGCCCGGCGCTCAAGATCAGTCGATCCGCGAGGGCGGCGGCGTCGGTGTCCACCCGCACCCGGCCGTACTCCCAGCCGGCGGTGGTGAGGTCGAGCACCTCGAACACGCGGGTCAGGAGCGGGTTCGGGTCGGTCACCCGGTCGAGCCGACGCGCCCGGTCGCCGACCACCGTGACGGCGGCGGCCACCTGAGCGTACGGGTGGAAGCCGCACGGCAGCGCGAACAGCGGCCACCGCAGGGCCCCGCCGGCTTCCCTCCACAGCGGCCGGTAGTTCCGGCGGTGCACCAGGAGCCGCCGGCCCGTCCGGCGGTGAAACTCCTGAGCCTGGGCCTGCAGGTCGGCGTAGGCCTCGTCGGCGACCTGGCTCACGATGCGAGCCGCCACCACCAGGCCGTCGTCGCTGTCCAGCAATGCGGTGATCGCCTCGACCTGCTCGGGAAATCCGATCCGCGCGTGGGCGCCGTACCGCTGCTGGACATCCCGCAGCAGCGCCTGCTGCCGTGCGGGATCGAGCTGGACCCGCCCGCCGCCCAGCAATCGCCGCAGCCAACGCATTTTGCCTCGTTTCAGCAGAGCCGTCCCGGACCGCGGCAATGCTAGTGCGTCGGACCACCCTCGTCTGGCAACGGGGTGGCCGAGCCGCCGCTGACCTTGCGAAAGCCGCCTATTCTGCGTTCCGTGCGACTCTGGATGCCGAGGGCCGGCTGGTCAGTTTCGTGATCCCGGCCGCCAGCGGGGTGCCGAACGCGTCCCTTCGTTACAGCGATTTCGGTGCGGCTGTCGACGTCCTGCGGCCGAACGGAGCGGTCGCCGCCCCGGACGCCCGGTATCCCCAGCTCGGCATGGGTGGCTGAGACCGGTCGGCTCGCCGGCTGTCGACGTACCCGTCGCTGATCGCGCGGACGCCGGGAGTTCGAGATCGCGATCAGCTTCCGCTGATTCTCGCCGGGTCCCTCAATCCCACACTCCTGAGCAGCGTTTAGTGAGCCCTGTCTATATTGACGTCTGTCGTTGACGGCGACAGGATCTCGGCACCACCACCACCGTGATCCCCCTGGGAGGCGCCATGACCCGTCCCCGCCTGCCGATCCTGAGGGCGGCAGCCCGGTTGGCCGCACTCGCCGTGGCCACCGTCGGCGTGCTGCTCACCGTCGCCACACCCGCCAACGCCGCCGTGCCCGCCGGCCGGTACGTCGCGCTGGGCGACTCGTACACCGCCGGCCCGCTGATCCCCACCCAGGTCGACCTGAACTGCCTCCGGTCCAACCGCAACTATCCGTCGCTGGTGACCGCGTCCGCCGGCTCGTCGTCGTTCGCCGACGTGAGCTGCTCCGGCGCCACCACGGACGACATCCTCTACGGTGGCAGCGGCCAGTTGGGCATCGCCGTGCCACCGCAGCTCAACGCGGTCACGTCGAACACGGCACTGGTGACGGTGCAGATCGGCGGCAACGACATCGGCTTCTCCGGAATCATCAGCGACTGCGCGGAGGCAAGCCTCAGCAGCCCGCTCGGATCGCCGTGCAAGAACCGGTACACCGCCGGTGGCACCGACCAGTTGCAGGCCCGGGTCGCCGCCGCCGCGCCGAAGGTGACCGCCGTCCTGCGGGCGGTCCGCCAGGCCGCCCCGAGCGCGCGGGTCGTGGTGCTCGGGTACCCGGCGATCCTGCCGGACACCGGATACGGCTGCTGGCCCGTCGTCCCGATCGCCTACCAGGACGTGCCGTACCTGCGCGGCATCGCGAAGTCGCTCAACGCGATGCTGGCCAGCGCCGCGACGGCGAACGGCGCCACCTACGCCGACGTCTACACCCCGTCGATCGGCCGCGACGCGTGCAAGGGCAGTGGCACGCGGTGGGTCGAAGGCCTGGTGCCGCAGAATTCGGCCGCCCCGTTCCACCCGAACGCCCGGGGCGAGCAGGGCATGGCCAGCGCGCTGCTCGCGATGCTGAACAGCTGACCGGGCCCGCGTTCGGTTGAGTCGGCCCCGTCGCGCAGCGGCGGGGCCCGATTCACCGCCAGTGCCTTCGACGAGGCTCCCTCGGAAGAGGGAGCGGCTCACTGCTCCCGTGTGGCACGGTGGTTCATGCCCTTGAGCACGTATCACCTCAGAGCTTCGATCGCCGTGTCCGACATACGAGAGGCGGTCGCGTTCTATGAAGGCAAACTGCGCCTACAGGCGCTGCGGTCCGGCCCCAGCGCCACCATCGCCGACGGCAGCCGCGTCTACGGTTCTGGTGGCGGACCGGCGCTGAATGTGTACCAGTCGGTCACGGCCGGGACGACCTCGGCGACACTGGCGACGTGGTACGTCGACGACATCGACCAGATCGTCGACGAGCTCTCCTCGTCCGGCGTCGAGTTCGTCCGCTACCCCCAGTTCGAACACGACGCCAAGGGAATCACTGCTCGGGCCGGCGGTGGACGCATCGCGTGGTTCCAGGATCCGGACGGCAACACCTTCGCCCTCGAAGCCGACGTCTGAGTCCCCCAGGGGATGCGGTGACGCTGGTGGCAGGCGCCACAGGATGGCCGACAGTCCCGACCGGTGGCTCGGGGGACCAGGTGACTTCGGTAGTTTCCTGTCATGAGTGACGACACCTTCCGCTCGGTGGAGATCGAGCGCACCAGCGTTGGCAACTACGTCGCGCGAAATGTCCGTGGTGGGTCGTTGCCGATGGGCGCGGGAGCGGACGCCAGCTTTACGCCGGTGGAACTGCTTCTGGCTGCCATCGCCGGCTGCACCGCGGTAGACGTCGACCACATCACCAGCCGCCGCGCCGAGCCGACCCAGTTCTCCGTAGCCGTCACCGGCGACAAGATCCGGGACGAGGCCGGAGGAAATCGGATGCAGAACATCAGGGTCGAGTTCGCCGTGACGTTCCCGGCGGGCGCGGACGGCGACCGGGCGCGTGAGGCGCTACCCCGCTCGTTGCAGCAGTCCCACGAACGACTGTGCACCGTCTCCCGTACCGTCGAACTTGGCACTCCCGTCTCGATCGTCGAGGCTGCCGGACCCGCCAGCGACTGAGGCATCCGGTAGAAGCCCGGAGACCCGCTGGTAGCTGCGCCAACTCGTTAATGCCTTGTTGCCTTCCGGGGCGGTGCCTACTGTCTGCTGATGCATCCGCGACTGCTGGCAGTGACCGTCGAGGCGCAAGATCCCGCTCGTCCGGCGCAGTTCTGGGCCGCTCTGCTCGGCCGCGAGGTCATCGAGGACGCCCTCGGTGCGTTCCTGCCGGGCGATGACACCCAGCTGGGCCTTCGGTTCGTTCCGGGTCGCGGGGGCCAACTCGGGGCGGACCGCATGCACCTGCACCTGACCAGCGCCGATCCTCACCAGCAGCAGCACACGGTGGCGATGGCGCTGAGGCTTGGTGGCCGCCACCTCGACGTCGGGCAGCGACCTGAGGAGGAGCACGTCGTCCTGGCCGACCCCGCGGGCTACGCGTTCTGCGTGATCGAGCACGGCAACGCCTACCTCGCCGGGTGCGGCCCGCTCGGTGAGCTCGCCTGTGACGGCACCCGGGAAGTCGGCCTGTTCTGGAGCGAGGCGCTGGGCTGGCCGCTGGTGTGGGACCAGGACGAGGAGACCGCGATCCAGTCACCGCGCGGCGGCACCAAGGTCGCCTGGGGAGGCCCACCCGTGGCCCCGAAGACGGAGCCGAACCGGCAGCGCTTCGAGCTCATCCCGGCCCCCGGCGACCAGCAGGCGGCGGTGGACGAGCTTGTCTCTCTCGGTGCCACTCGGCTCGAGATCGATGAGCCCGGCGCGGTCACGCTGGCAGATCCGGACGGCAACGAGTTCCACGTCCGGGGGCCGGCTGCCGGCGGTGCGGGTCAGCGAAGCCGGTGACCATCGCCGACCTGACCGGGGACGTACACGACCACTGACTGTCCGGCGGTCACCGCCTCGGGTGATTCAGCGAGGCCGGCGTGCCGACGTCCAGCCCTGCTGTTGCAGCCGTTCGATGCCGTCCAGAAGCAGGTCCAGCGCGAACTCGAACTCGAACTGGTCGTCACAGCCCTGCCCCAGGACGGACGCGTCGTCGTGGGACGCCGCCATGGCGATTTCCGCGACGTGCGGGAATCGGGCCGCGACCTCGGGAGGCATGGCTGCCGGCGGGTCCGGGGTGGTCGCGCCGGACCGCCCGGCCTGCCGGGCGGCGTCGAACAGTTCCTGGCTGAAGCCCAGGATGCGGCTGCCCATCGCGTGCATCACGTGGTGCGCGAGGTCGACGGAGAAACCGCCGGCCCGGAACGTCCCGATCATCGCGTCGAGGTAGGCCAGGATGGCCGGCGTCGCCATGTTCCGCGACTCGATCGCGAGCGGCGCCCAGGGGTGGCGCTGCAGCACCCGCCGCGCCGAGAGGATGCGCTGACGGACCGCGTGCTTCCAGTCGGCGTCGGGCACGGGCGGATCGATCTCGCCGACGACCACGTCGATCATGCCGTCGAGCAGTTCGTCCTTGTTGGCGACGTGCTTGTAGAGGGCCATCGGCACGACGCCCAGGTCCTGAGCGAGGTTGCGCATGCTGAGGGACTCGATCCCGGTCCCGTCGGCGAGCGCGACGGCGGCGTGCAGGACGCGTTCCCTGCTCAGCGGCGCCCGGCGCAGCGTCTCAGCCTGCTCAGCCATCTCGCTCCTCATCATTCGGCGGCCGAATGAACCATAAACCTCTTGACAGGTGTACGGCGTACGCCTACCTTCTGTTCCACAGGGTGTACGCCGTACACCGGGGGAGGGGTGAAGGATGAAGGCGATCGTTCAGGACCGCTACGGCCCGCCGGAGACACTCACGCTCGCGGACGTGGATCCGCCGGTGCCCGCCGCCCACGAAGTGCTCGTGCGGGTGGAGGCCGCCGCGCTCAACGCGTACGACTGGCATGTGATGCGTGGCGATCCACGGATGGCGCGGTTGGCAATGGGCCGGTCAAGGCCCCGGGCGCGCGTCCGTGGCCGGGACTTCGCCGGCCGGGTCGAGGCCGTCGGCGCCCACGTTCGACAGGTGCGCCCGGGCGACGCCGTCTTCGGCGACCTCGGCGACGCCAACGGCGCGTTCGCGGAGTACGTGTGCGTGCCCGAGGCTCTGGTCGCGGCGCAGCCGGCGAACCTGACGCCGCAACAGGCGGCCGCCCTGCCGCTGGCCGGCATCACCGCGCTCATGGGACTGTGCGAGGTCGGGCAGGTCGCGCCCGGCCACCGCGTCCTCATCAACGGCGCCTCCGGTGGCGTCGGCACCCTGGCGGTCCAACTGGCCAAGGCGCTGGGGGCGACCGTGACCGGCGTGTGCAGCACCCGCAACGTCGATCTGGTCCGTTCCCTTGGCGCCGACCACATCGTCGACTACACCCGGGACGACTTCGCCCGCGACACCCGCCGCTACGACGTCGTGTTCGACCTGGTCGGCAACCGCTCACTCACCGCACTCCGGCGGGTGCTGACTCCGACCGGGACGCTGGTGCTCTCCGGCGGCGGCGTGTACCGCGGCGGCAGCCTCGTCGGACCGATGGGGCTCATCGTGCGCGGGCGGCTGCTGGCGCCCTTCGTCCGGCACCGCATCGTCATCCTTGCGGCGGCGCCGGGCCGGCAGCACCTCGACACGCTTCGCGCCCACGCGGAAACCGGCCGCCTCACCCCGGTCATCGACCGGACCTATCCACTCCACGAGGTGCCCCGGGCCATGCGATACCTCGAAGGTGAACACGCGCGGGCGAAGGTCGTCATCACCGTCTGATCTGCACCACGGGCCGCCGGCCCGCACCGCGCTGGCCGCCTGACCTGCTGATCGTCCCGCGCTGCCGGTCGGGCCGGGCACGCCGCCGACCGCTGCCGCCGGTGCTGGACGCGCTGGCGCGAACGGAGCACCGATCGGGTGGTGCGTCCGCGTCAGCACGTTCACGACGGGACGACGTCAGGCCATGGACCTGTCGGTCCTCGCCGCCTCGAGCAGCGCGGCGAGTGGCCGAGGCAGGGCGTCCCGGCCCGTTGCCGCCTCGGTGAGCAGTCGTGCGTAGCGCAGGTTGCGGCGCGCGCCGCTGCGCAGGAACCGCCACATCTGCCGCTCGGGCTGCTGGCCGCGCCAGGCGGGTTGATTCTGCAACGAGCGGAACGACCCCAGGTCGCCCTGCGAGTCGAACAGGGCCTCGACCTCCACGGCGCCCACGGCACGGATCAGTTCCTCTTCGAGGTCGTCGACGCAGACGTGAAAACCGAGGCGTGCCAGGTCGGCGCGACTGTTCGGCGAGCCGACCTGGGCGGCGACCAGTGCGCGCCGGAAGACCTCCTGCTCACGCACGTCGTACAGGCCAGCGAGGCGTACCTGAGCGGTCAGCGGGCCCAACTCGGTCAGGAAGCGACCGATCGCGTGCGCCCCACCGATCGGCACGATCACGACGTGCTCCGCGTCGAGATCCCGGCCGCGGCCGATGGCGGCCGTTTCCAACGCGATCTGGTCGCTGAGACCCTCGACCAGGACCAGGGCCGCGGCATCGTCGATCTTTCCCCGGGCCCTGGCCGTCGCCCGGGTCGTGGCGTCCTGGCCACTCTCGTAGCCCTCGAGCGCCCTGCGGGCGAGCTCGCGACGTTGGGCGAGATCCATGGCGGGTCCGGTCGGCTGGTGATGGTCGGGCGGGTCGTGGCCATCATCGTCGAGGCGCACGGCGGCGACAACCGGTTAAGAAAGGCCGGGCGACGTCGGGTGCTTGAGATCGAGGAGTCCGGGGTACCGGAAGTTGTATGCCGAATGTGGGGCAACTCGTCGGAGACCGTTACCGCCTGGTGGAGAGCATCGCCAGCGGCGGTATGGGTGACGTGTGGCGGGCGGTTGACGAAACCCTGGACCGCTGCGTGGCCGTCAAGATGCTGCACCCCCGGCTGGTCACCGACGCCGGCTTCGGCGAGCGGTTCCGCCGCGAGGCGCGCGCGATGGCGGCCCTGCGTCACCCGGGCGTCGCCCAGGTCTACGACTACGGCGAGATGTCCCGGCCCGGAGCGCCGGCCCTCGCCTACATCGTGATGGAGTGCGTGCAGGGACAGTCCCTGTCGGAACGGATCGCCGAGGTCGGTCAGCTGGACGTGGCCGAGACGATGTCGATCGCCGCGCAGACCGCCCGCGCTCTGCAGGCCGCGCACGACGCCGGGGTCGTGCACCGTGATGTCAAGCCCAACAATCTGATCATCGAGCCCGACGGGCATGTCGTACTCGTCGACTTCGGTGTCGCCGTCACGCAGGAGGCGGCGAGCCTGACCGGGACGAACCAGGTCGTCGGCACCGCCCTGTACATGGCACCCGAACAGGTCTCCAGGAACGAGACCACACCGGCGATCGACATTTACGCGCTGGGAGCCGTCGTCCACCACTGCCTCGCCGGTGAGCCCCCGTACCAGGGTGACAACGCCGTCGCGGTGGCGCTGCGGCACCTCGAAGAGGAACCGCCGCCGCTGCCCGAGCACGTCCCGGCGGAGGTACGCCAGCTGGTGGCCACTGCGATGGCCAAGGAGCCCACGCACCGGTTCCCGACGGCGGCGGCCATGGCCACCGCGGCGCAGGCCGTCGCGGACGCGTCCGACGAGCGGACGCGGACCGCTGACTGGCCGACCTCGATCGGGTCGCGAACCGTGCGACCGCCCGCCACACGCTCGGCCCTCGGCGGTGCGTTGACCGGGGCCGCCACTCCTGGGCACGCAACGCTCGCGGTGCTTCTCGGATCGTTGGCCGCCGTGGCTGCCGTCCTGGTGTTCGCTGATCCCACCGGGATGATGCCCGGCCCGGCCGGGCCACCGTCGGCGCCCCCGGCGGTCCCGCCTTCGGTGTCGACATCGGCGCCGCCGGCGCAGGACAGGCCCGGCCCTGGCGTCGGTGGCGGCGAGCCGGCCACCCACGGGTCCGCCGGTCTGCCGGTCCGGGCGCCCGGATCCCCGACCCCGACGACCACCACCACCCGTCCAGCAGCCGGGACGACGACGGGCCCACCGGCGCCGTCCGGCGGAAGCAGTGCGGATACGCCCGAGCCCACCACCTCTGCGAGCGCCCCCCAGGGACCGACGGCAGCTCCGACGGGCGGAACGACGGCGGAGCCGACTGAGGAACCAACGGGGGAGCCGACGGAGGAACCGACAGACGACCCGGCGGAGGAACCGACGGCGAACCCGACCGAGGAACCAACGGCGGAGCAGTCGGCAGCCGGAGGGACCGCATAGCCGACGACGGCGTGGCCGCAGAGCCGAGTGTGGCGCGGCGGCCTCGGCCGCCGCGCCACGGGTGCGGGTTTGCGGAGTTGAACGGGGTCAGCCGGTTCGGCAGGTGACCGTCGGCCAGGTCCAGTTGCCGTTGGCCATGATCGTCACCCCGAAGTTGTTGCCGTTGCCGTTCGGTCTGGCGGTGACCGTTCCGCTCGTGCCGCTGACGGAGGCGTTCCAGCTGTTCTGGATACTCTGGCCGCCGCCCAGACCGAGCGTGACGACCCAGCTGTTGGTGCCGCTGACCGCGACGTTGAGGTTGAATCGATCGCCCCACTGCTGGCCGGCGGACAGCGTCGCGGTGCAGTTGCCGCCTCCGGGCGGGTTGCCGGTGGTGGGCCCGGGGCCGGGGTTGCCGCTCCCGCCTTCCCGGACGGTGATGTCGGAGCTGCCGCTGCTCTGGTAGCCCTCGGTGGCCATGATCTGGTAGCTGTGGTTGCTGCCGAGGTTCAAACCGGCGCGGGCCCAGGCGTCGAAGTGGTTGGCGGTGGTGATGGTGCCGCCGGTGCGCTTCTGCTGGCGGACGCTCCAGTACTGGTAGAACGTCGCGATGCCGTCGATGGACGGCTGGTTGACCCGCTGGGTGCGGTAGAGGTCGTAGGTGCCGCCGTCGGTGGTGACGGAGCCGACCCGGGTGGCGCCGGTGCTCGGGTTGTAGGTGCCGAAGTTCTCCACGACGTAGTACTCGATGAGCGGGTTCCGCGTCCATCCGTAGAGGGCGAGGTAGCTGTTGCCGTTCGGGCTGTAGCTGCCCGAGTAGCTGATCGTCCTGCGGCTGCCGGTGGCCCAGCCCTTGCCGCCGACCCAGTTGTTGGTGCCGCTGCCCCACTGGCTGGAGTACCGGCCGTCGGCGCGCAACGTCATGCTGGCGTTGCCGCTGTCCTTCCAGAACGAGAAGAAGAACCCGTTGTGTGTGCCGGTGGCGTTCGAGCTGACGGTCCGATCGGCCTCGGCGTACGCGTTGGTGGCCAGCGCCGTGCTGCCGATGGCCACCACCGCGGCGCACGCGGCGCCGAGGAGCAACCGCATGCGGCCGCGCCCTCTCGGTCTGGTGGGTGTGTGGTGCATGTCGTCCATGTGCTTGCTTCCTCCTCGTGACGGCTGGCGGAGGCCAGCAGTGCGGTACGACCCGGCGGCCGGTCGGCGGCCAGGCGACGGCCGCCGGACATCGACGTCGTACCGCGCGGTGGTGGTGGTTGGCCGGTCGTCCTGCACGACGACCGGGAGGAGTGGGTCGCGGTGGGTGGCATCGACGGCGATCGAACCCCGTCGGTGGCGACCGTATTTACCACTGCGTCGAGTTGTCAACAATTTCCGGAAACCTTGTGAAAGCCCCGGCTGTGTCGGCGAGGTATGGGTGGGGGAGCGTTCATCCTGCCCAGCAGCATGAGCTGATCGAGCGAGAGTCCGAGTGACCCATGGGATCCTCGGTCGAAGGACCAGGATCAGCGCAGGCGCGCCATCGGAACTTCCGGATGCTTCCGGAGCCCAACCGGGAGGGCAGGCAGACGGTGTGGCACCGTCGACTTCCGACAGGGGTGGCCGTCTGTTTCTCTGCGGCAGCTGGCGCCGCCGAGTGCCGTGGCGTCAGGGCATCAGGACAGGTGGGCCGCCGGGTCGGGGGGCGGGCCGCTGCCGTAGCCAGGGCGCCCGGGCGCGACCCGGGCTCCGCTTGCGCTCGGCCGTCGATCGGCGGACGACGAGACGTACCGGCAGATCTCCGCGTACACCGGGTTGCTGATGTCGGGGATGACGAGCGCGATCATGTGCGTACGCGACGTGGTGAGGGCGCGTGCCAGGGGGTTCGTGCGGTAGCCGAGCCGCTCGGCGACCGCCCGCCCGCACAGCCGTGGCGCCCACGTCGACCCCGAGAATGACACGACGTCCTGGCCGCATGCGGACATGGTCGAGTGGGCGTTCGACGGGCGGGCAAGCGGTTGCGCGCAGTTGGCGTCCCGTCGCAGGATGGCCCGGCGGTCGACGAGGCCGTCTCCCGTGGTGGGAGACGGCCCGTGCCGTGCGCGGAGCTGCCTGCTTCGTGCGGGACCTTCAGACCGGGTACTGGACCGAGTTGCGTGCCACACTCAGGGCGGCGGCCCACCAGGCGAGCTGGTCCAGCAGAGTTTTGGCGTATCCGGGCGCTGCGGCGTCCAGCGGCCGCCCCTCCTCCCACGTGGCGCGGTAGAGCGGGAACGCCAGACCATCGCGGACCGTCACGGCGTGCAGTTCGGTGAGCACGTTCTCCAGGTGCAGGACAGCGTGACGACCGCCGGCTGCCCCGCCGTAGCTGACGAAGGCGACCGGCTTGGCCGTCCACTGGGTGTAATGCCAGTCGATGGCCGCTTTCAGGGACGCCGGGTAGCTGTGGTTGTACTCCGGCGTGACGATGATGAACGCGTCCGCGTTCGCCAGTTGGGACGTCAAGGGCGCCATGCCGTGCGGGCGCGGGTACGAGTCGCCAGCGAACTTCGGTGAGACTGCCGGCAACGACAACGGGATCTCGAAGTCGGCGAGATCGACGACGTCGATGTCGAAACCGTCGTGCTCGCGCGCCTGGTCGGCGATCCAGGAGGCGACGACAGGCCCGAATCGGCCCTCGCGGACGCTCCCGACAATGATGGCCAACTTGTGCTTCTCACTCATGCGGGCCACGGTCCATCGTTTCGAGGATGGCAACCAGACCGGGCTCAGGCTGGCCCCCGTGGGGCCACCCTGCGGGCTCGTTGAGCTGGGGATGTCGCCGTAGGCTCTGGGCATGAGCACGCCGCTGGGCGACTTCATCCGCGCCAAGCGCGACAGCATCCAGCCAGAGTCGTTCGGGTTGCCCGTTCATGGCCGCCGCAGGTCTCCGGGACTACGACGCTCCGACCTCGCAGCGCGAGCGGGAGTGAGCGTCGAATATCTCACCCGCATCGAGCAGGGACGAGACCGCAACCCGTCCCCCGCCGTGGTCAATGCACTCGCGGACGCACTGAGCCTCGATGCGGTCGAACGCGATCACCTGCGCCACCTCGCCAAGATCACCGGCGGAGCGTGCGCGGGGCGCGGGCGGCCGGTGCCACCCAACCGTCATGTCCGGCCGACGGTGTTGCAGACCCTCGAACTTCTTGAGCCAGGCATCGCCTTCGTCACCAACCGCCTGGGCGACGTGCTCGCGTACACGAGTGCGTTCGAGACTCTGATGCGGGGGATCGGGCTGCTCGAGAGCCGAACGCCGAACCTGACGCGTTACGTGTTCACCGATCCGCGCGCCCGGACGATCTTCCCCGACTGGGAGCAGGTGGCCGACGAACGAGCCTTCGACCTGTGGCTCGGGCCGTCCGCGGAGACCTCCGAGTGGTTCCGGGCTGAGCTGACCCCCCTGGCCGGGGCGGAGTTCACCCGACGACTCAACCGTCACCTGCCCCCACGGCCCGTCCCGTTTCGGCTCAACCATCCCATTGCGGAACAGCTCCAGTGGCAGCGGGAGAAGCTTGAGTTGCCCCGGACCGACGCGCAGGAGCTGGTCGTCCTCCTGCCGACCGATGACGCGACGGCACGGGCGGTGGATCGGCTGCGCCGCCAGCCCGATCGCATGCTTCGCGCGGTCAACTAGTTCACGGCAAGCGCTACGGTGTCCCCTTTTCCGCGCGCTCGGCGTGCATCTCGCCCGGGGTCACGGGGCGACCAGGGACGTTGATGCACAACTGTCCCGGCTCGGCACCGCAGACAGGGCAGGGGCGGTACGCCTCGACGGGCCCTGGATCGAGGCCCCTCGCCTGGGCCGCTCGGACGATGTCTTCGGCCGCGTGGTGCAGCTCGGGGTCCCGATGTCTGACGGCAGCCTCGTGGATCCGCTGGAGTGCACGTCGCGCCACCTCTCCGGGGTCAGGCATCCAACCGACCTTCCCAGCGCGCTCGCCGTCACACGTACCCGCCCGGGCGCGCGCCGGCCGCTGCCGTTGTGCGGCCGTCCCGTTGGACGCCCCGCCGAGCGGCCGGGATCGGCGCGGCGAAGGGGAGCGCGCGCCAACCGAAGCGGGAATTTTGTCCGCGCCGCAGTGCCATCTGGCAGCGTTTACGCTGAAACCGAGAAAGGCGGGTCATGATCGTTACGTGTTGCCGGGCCCTGGCCCCTTCGCTGTCCGTGCTCGACCGATGAGCGCGATCGCGTTCCTCAACATCGCCATGCACGGGCACGTCAACCCGACGCTGCCGGTCGTGGCCGAGCTTGTTCGTCGGGGCCACTCCGTCACCTACCACACGCCGCCCGCGTACGCGGAGGAGATCGCGACCACCGGCGCGCGGGTGATTCCCTACGTCGGCGACGACATACCGCTCTCCGGCCCGCCGACGCCCGTCACGGTGATGGAGCAGCTCGCACGCACCGCCGTACGCGTTCTGCCCGCCGTCCTCACCGATCTGCGCAATGCCGGGTCGGAGCTGGTCGTGCACGACTCCCTCTGCCTGTGGGGGCCGGTGGTCGCCCGGGAACTCGACGTGCCGGGCGCTTCGTCGTTCACCACGTTCGCGTTCAACCGATACGTGCCCAGCCCCACCCACGGCTCCTGGGAGCTGCTCGCCGCGGCGGCGGTCAATCCCCGCCCCACCGCGGGGTACCTGAAATCGCGCTGGGAGCTGCACCGCCGGTACGACACCGATGCGGTGCCCCTGATCGACCTCGCGAATATCCGCCAGCCGCTCAACCTGGTCTACACCTCGCGGGCGTTCCACCCCGAGGCCGACAGTTTTGACCAGTCCTACCGGTTCGTCGGGCCGAGCATCGGCGCCCGCCCAGCCGACTCGTCGTTCCCGCTCGATCGGCTGCGGGACCCGGTGCTCTACGCCTCGCTGGGCACGGTGTTCGCCGCCGACCAGCGGCTGCTGCGCACCTTCGCCAACGCGCTCGCCCCGCTCGGCGGCACGGTGGTCGTCTCCACCGGATCCACCGATCCCGCCACGCTCGGTCCGCTGCCGGCCAACGTGATCGCCCACCGCTCGGTGCCGCAGCTGGAAGTCCTGTCCCGCGCGGCGCTGTTCATCACCCACGGCGGGGTGAACAGCGTCAACGAGGCCCTGTACGAGGGCGTCCCGATGCTGGTGATCCCGCAGGGCGCGGACCAGTCGTTGGTGGCGTCGCGCATCGTCGAGCTCGGTGCCGGCCTCGCGATCCGCACCGAGAATGTCACGGTGGAGGCACTGCGCGGCTCCGCCCAGCGCCTGCTCGACGAGCCCCGATTCCGGGCCGCCGCGAGCACCCTGCGGATCGCCCAGCGAGAAGCGGGCGGCTATCGGCGGGCCGCCGACGAACTCGAGCGCCACGTGCGGCAGGCCCGCTCGTTCGCCCAGCCGGTCCCTGCCGACCTGCCGTCGCAGGGCTGACCGATGTCCCCTGTCGTGGCCATCATGCTGCTGTTCGCCGGGCTGTCCGAGGCCGTCGGGCGCCTCCTGCCCGTGGTGGCACGCCTGTCCGGCGTGTCGCACACCAAGGTGTTCGTGATGGTGCTGGCCGGCGCCGTGGTCGACGGCGCGGTCTTCGCGCTCTGGCCACTGTCCGCCTGGACCCTCGCCGAGCTGGTGCTGCCGGCCGCATCGCCCGACCAGGCCGCGCTGGCCTGGACACCGGGCCTGGCCGCCCCGCTGCTGCTTGCCGCAGTCCTCGCGTTCCCGCTGCTCGGGCCGCTGCTGCACCTGCTCCTCATGGTGGGAGTGGGGACCGGCCTCGCCACCGCCCTGGCCACGGTGGCCGGGGTCGCCTGGTGGGAATCCGCCGGCTGTGTAGCCGTCGCGGGCGTCGGCCTGGGCGTCGCCGTCGAGGGCATCAGACGCCTGGTCGTGCGGCTCAACACGACAAGGGCGCCGGAGCTGTTTCCGTGATCGAACTCGCGCTCCTGCTGCTGCTCGGCGGGATCGGCCCCGTGCTGCTCGCCGAAGCTCTGCTCGCCCGCTACGAGGTGGTGGTCTACGCCGCGGGCTGGCGGAGCCCGACCGCCGCGCGCCCCGAGGGCATGGCCCCCGCGCGAGGCGCGGAAGTGGACCGCCCCCCGGCCGCGTACCTGGTCTATCTGGACGGTATCGGGAAACGCCGGTTCCACGACACCCGCGACGGCGGCCGACTGGTCAAGGCACTGATCGCCGGAGCGCCGGAGCTCAGGGTGCTGGGCCAGGTGCAGCCCTACTCGCCGCTGGCGCTGCCGCTCGCCAACCGTCCGGTGTGGGTATGGCTGCGCCGCCGCATCGGTCTGGTGCTGTTCCTGCACAACGTGATGCAGACCTTCGTCGCCGCCGACCGCCGCTACCGCCCCCTGTACAACCGCGCCGTCGGCTCGCAGATCGCCACTCAGCTCCGGCTCGCCGGCTATCAACGGGACAGCGGAATTCCGGTGGTGATGCTCAGTTACAGCGGTGGCGCCCAGGTCGCCACCGGTGCGGTGGACGAACTGTGGTCCCAGCTGCGCCCCCCGCTCTGGCTGATCACTCTCGGCGGTTTCCACAACGGCGCCAACGACATCAGCCACGCCCAGCACCTCGACCAGCTCACGAGCGCCGGCGATCGGATCGAGCGGGTCGGCACCTGGATGTTTCCGCAGCGGTGGCGGCTGTTCCGCCGGAGCGGATGGAACCGGGCCGACCGTGCCGGGAAGATCACGGTGCACCGCCTCGACCCGGCCACCCACGTCGGTCCGCGCAGCTACATCAGCCCGCAGGCCCGGCTACCCGATGGCCGCACCCACCTCGACCGGACCGCCGACACCGTGATCGCGCTGATCCGGGATCGCCTCGGCGCGACCGCGCAGAACGACGGCCCGCTGCCCTGAACGGACGAGGCCGCTGTCAAGGTCGTCATCCGCCGTCCCTCCTCAATCGGTCGAACAGACGTCAGGTGTACGGTCGCGGCACTCCGCTCGCACATCGCCACTGGTCGTGTGCGGGGCGCATGCACGGGTAAAGCGCAGCATGCATCTGGGTGTACGGGGCGCCGCCGATGATCGGCGTGATCGGCTCGTTCAACGGCTCAAGGTGCGAGAGCGGGCGGTCCGGGTGTACGGCGGAGGCATCGTGGCCCTCCAGGCGGGCATCGCCGCGATAGCCGCCTGGCTGCTGTCGCACGAACTGACCGGCAACCCCAACCCGGTGTTTGCTCCGCTCGCCGCGGTCGGGACCTTGGCCGTGTCCGTGGGACAGCGCGTACGCCGGATCGTCGAGCTGGTCGTGGGTGTGGCGCTGGGAGTGCTGGTCGGTAGTGCGCTGCTCTCGGTCATCGGCACCGGACCCTGGCAGCTCGGCCTCGTCGTCGTCCTGTCGATCCTCACAGCCTTCGCGCTCAGCAGTCGGGCTGCGGTGGTGATCCAGACGGCGAGTACCGCGGTACTGATCACCACCTTGGGGCAGCAGACCACGAACGTGGAACTCACCCGGTTCGTCGACGCGCTGCTCGGCGGTGCCGTCGCACTGGCCACGGCGATCCTCCTGCCGGTGAACCCCTTGCGAGTGGTGCGGCGCGCCGCCGGACCGGCGCTGCGAACGCTCGTCGAACAACTGACGGAAACGGCAGAGGCGTTGTGCGAGCGCGACATCGAGCGGGCGATCCTCGCCCGGACCCGACTGCGCGGCAACCAGGAGGAACTTCGGGTCCTGCGGGAGGCGGTGGCGGGCGCACGGGAGGTTACCCGGCTGTCTCCGTTGTCCTGGCGGTACCGGCACGGCGTGCTGAGTCACTACGCCCGGACCGCCGAGCCGTTGGAGAGGGCGATGGGCAGCAGCGGGACACTGATCCGTCGCGCCGTCACGGTCATCGAGGACAAGGAGCCGGTGCCGGCAGCGATGATCGACGCGGTTCGAGGCCTTGCGGAGGCGGTGCGGACCCTTCACGACGAGTTCGCGGCTCGAAGCGAGCCACACGAAGCGCAGGCGAAGGCCCTGCAGGCCGTTCACCGAGCCGGCGCGGCGTACAAGAATGACATTGGTTTCTCCGGGACCGTCGTCCTGGCCCAGATCCGCACCACCGCCAGCGACCTGCTCGTCGCGTCCGGCCTCTCGCAGGCGGACGCCAACCAACGGGTCCGGTGCGCCTTCGGTGGCCTGCCGGACCCGTCGTGACGATCCCGGCACGGTGCGACGACCGGCGACCGGCGCCGACCGTCCGAACCTGAGGCGGGACGCGGCGGCGCTGACCACCCTCGTCGGGCGACGGCATCGACGCGGTGCCGGCCGTCGAGTACGTTACCGGCGAGTACGGCTGGCGATGGTGGACGACGGGGAGGCCGCGTGGCCGGGAAACACCGTTCGTGGTGGGGCTGGGGACACGTCGAGGACGCGGTGACCGGCGCGGAGGCCACGGCGTTGGCGGACCGGGTGCGTACTCTGCTGCCCGAGGCCGACCTGACCGAGCACGTCGCGCCCCCGGTGACCGAGCTGGGCCTGCGCCCGCCACGGGTCGATCCGCCGGCGTCACTCGCCCGACTGTGCTCGACGGACGTGGCCGACCGGGCGGCGCACAGCCACGGCAAGGCGTTCCGGGACGTCGTGCGCAACCTGCACGGGGAGGTCCACGACCCGCCGGACCTGGTGGTCCGACCGGTGACCGAGCAGGACGTCGTCGACGTGCTCGACTGGTGCGCCGGCCGCGACATCGCGGTGCTCCCGTACGGCGGCGGCTCGTCCGTGGTCGGCGGTGTGGAGGCGCGGCTCGACGACACCTATCCCGCGGCGGTCAGTCTCGACCTCGGGCGCCTCGACCGGGTGCTGGAGGTGGACCCGACCACCCGGGCGGCCCGCATCCAGGCCGGCGTGTTCGGCCCGGCGCTGGAGGACCAGCTCCGACGCCACGACCTCACGCTGCGGCATTTTCCGCAGTCGTTCGAGTTCTCCACCCTGGGCGGCTGGTTGGCCACCCGCGCCGGTGGTCACTACGCCACCGTCCTGACCCACATCGACGACCTGGTGGAGTCCATGCGGGTGGTGACCCCGGCGGGCACCAGCGAGTCACGCCGCCTGCCCGGCTCCGGCGCCGGACCGTCCCCCGACCGGCTGTTCCTCGGCTCGGAGGGCGCGCTCGGCGTCATCACCGAGGCGTGGATGCGGCTTCAGGACCGGCCCCGCTGGCGGGCGGACGCCTCGGTGCACTTCACCGACTACGACCGCGCGGTCGCCGCCACCCGGGCCATCGCCCAGTCCGGTCTGCAACCGAGCAACTGCCGGCTGCTCGATCCGATGGAGGCGCTTCTCAACGCCGGCACCGCCACCACCGGCGGTGTGCTCGTCCTGGGGTTCGAGTCCGCCGACCATCCGGTCACACCGTGGCTGGACCGCGCCGTCGAGCTGTGCCGCGACCACGGGGGAACCCTGCCGGAGCCGTCCCGCACCCACACCTCGTCCGGCCCGCGACAGCGGACCGCCGCGGACGCCTGGCGGTCGGCGTTCCTCCGGATGCCGTACCAACGCGACGCGCTCGCCGCCCGGTCGATGATCGTGGAAACGTTCGAGACCGCCTGCACCTGGGACCGATTCCCCGCCCTGCGCGCCGCCGTGCTCGACGCGGCCGGCGAGGCGCTGCGCGCCGTCGCCGCGACCGGCGTGGTCACCTGCCGCTTCACGCACGTCTACCCGGACGGCCCCGCCCCCTACTTCGGCGTGTACGCCACCGGCCGCTGGGGCGCCACCCTCGCCCAGTGGGACCAGATCAAGCAGGCCGTCTCCGAGGCGCTGCTCGCGGCCGGCGGCACCATCACCCACCACCACGCCGTCGGCCGTGACCACCGACCGTGGTACGACCGGCAGCGTCCCGACCCGGTCGCGCTCGCACTGCGCGCCGCCAAGAGCGCGCTCGACCCGTCCTGGATCCTCAACCCGGGCGTCCTCGTCGACCGGACTCCGAAGATCAGCGTTCGTCGGCCGGGCGGGGGTGCCGAACGATCGCCAACGGGGCGTGCGAGTGGTGTAGCACCGCGTGGCTGACCGAACCGAGCAGCAGCCCGCCCAGCGCGCCGCGGCCGTGCGCACCGACGACCACCAGCTGCGCTGCTCTTGACTCCTCCACCAGTACCCGGGCCGGGGAGCCGCGGACCAGTTGGTGCCGCACCGGCACGTCCGGGTAGCGCTCAGACCACCCGGCCACCGTCTCGGCGAGAATGCGCTCCTCCTCGGAGGCGAGGGCATCCAGGTCGTGGACCGAGGTCAGTGTGTCGCCCGGGCCGATCGAGGTGGGGTGGAGCCCGGCGTGCACCGTGACCAGCGGGGCGTCCCGACGGGCGGCCTCCTCGAACGCGAACCCGACCGCCTCGGTGGACAGTTCCGAGCCGTCCACGCCCACCACAACCGGGCCGTCGGCCCGCGGCTCACCGCGTACCACCAGCACCGGGCTCTGCGCACGGGCCGAGACCTGCACGGTGACCGAGCCGATGAGCAGGCCGGCGAGGCCGCCCAGACCACGGTGACCCAGTACCACCAGCGCCGCCTCCCGGGACTTGTCCAGCAGCACCGGAGTCGGCGCGCCGACCACCAGCTCGCCGGTTGCCGGCACCTCGGGGGAAACCTTGCGGGCCTCGGCGACGGCCTCGGCAACGTACCGCTCGGCCTGATGACGCAGGCCGGCGTCGGCTGGAGCGCCCGGCGCCGCGGTGAGCGGCGCGCGGGTCAGCGGCCAGATGAAGGCGTGCACGACCCGCAGCGGACGCTGCCGGTACGCCGCCTCCCGGGACGCCACCCGAACCGCGTCCAGTGCGGCCGCGGAACCGTCCACACCAACCACGACGGGTGCACCGCTGTTGATGGTCATCCGATCCTCCTTCGTCATCCTCGGCCCACCTCCAGGTCAGCGGGCGGTCGTGGCGGTTGTCGCCGAACGCGGGGCCAGAGTGCGGGGCCGAGGCGTACCGGCCTCGCCCGGCGGGAACCCGATGACCACGGTCACCGCCTGCGCTCCCGCCGGGATGAACGACGGCTCGGCCTCCCGCAACCGCGCCGGCGGGTTACCTGCCGGACCCGGTCCGGTCCAGCCAGTCGGCGTACGTCATCGTCCCGAGGATCGCCTCGCCCTTCGGCACCAGACTCCGCTCGCTCAACTCCGAGCCGAAGTAGCGCGCGTGCGGGTCGGTGACCACCTCACGCGGATCACCCAGAGCAGCCAGAGCGGCTCGGAAGAACTCGTCCATCCGAAGCCGCTCGGGCCCGGCCACCTCGACCCGCCCGTTCAACGGTGACCCCAGCACCACCCGGACGAGCGCCTGCGCCACCTCTTCGCCGGCCATGGGCTGGAAGAGCACCGGTGCCATCCGGACCTTGTCACCGTCGGCGCCGCCGTCGGCGATGCCCTTGACGAACTCGAAGAACTGCGTCGCGTGCACGATCGAGAACGGGATCGACGAGTCCGCGATCAGCTTCTCCTGCGCGGCCTTCGCCCGGAAGTAGCCGTTCTCGGGCAGCCGCTCGGTTCCCACGATCGACAGCGCCACATGGTGTTGCACGCCGGCCGCCGCCTCCGCCGCGAGCTGATTGCGGGTGGAGGTCGTGAAGAACTCCAGCACCGCGCTGTCCTCCCACGAGGGGGCGTTCGACACGTCGACCACCACGGACGCCCCGGCCAACACCTCGGCAAGGCCCTCGCCGGTGAGGGTGTTGACGCCGGTGTTCGGCGCCGCCGGCACCGCTTCGTGGCCGTGCTCGCCGAGCTTCGCCACGACCTTCGACCCGATCAGGCCGGTGCCGCCGATTACTACGATCTTCATGAGAAACCCTCCTGCTGGCCGGGGCGTCGGTTGCCGTCCGGTCACCAGCTAAGACCGGGAACCCCCCGGCGCTGTGACACCTTCGCCAAATGTCCCCGAACCTGCTGATCCACGGCGTCGGGCCCGCAGTTGCACGACCACGACCCGGCCGCCGAAGAAGCCGGCCACTCAGGCCGGAGTCTCCACGACCGCGTCCACGGCATCGAGGATCGACGCGGTCACGGCTTCGGGGTGCGAGACGCTGAGCGCGTGGGACGCCCCGGACACCTCGCGGACGCCCTGGGCGCCGGCCCGGTTCGCCATGAAGCGGTGCAGGGCGACCGGGATGGTGCGGTCCTCGTCGCTGAAGACGAACCACGACGGGATCGAGGTCCACGCCGGGACGTCCGTCGGCAGCCCCGCGGTGAGGGCGGTCTCCGTGACCGGGCGCTGGGTCGCGCACATCAGGGCGGCCCGCGCGGGCGGCACGTCGGCGGCGAACTGGTGGTGGAAGGCGTCCGGCCGGATGGCGAGTTCGTTGCCCCCGCTCGTGACCGGATACGCGGTCAGCGCCCGGCCGAGGGTGCCTCCCGGGAACCTGTTCGACAGCTCGAACGCGGACTCGCCGTGATCGGGCGCGAATGCGCAGACGTAGACGAGGCCGGCCACCTTGTCGTTTCCGGCGGCGGCGTCCGTGATCACCATGCCGCCGTACGAGTGGCCGACGAGCACCACGGTTCCGTCGATCCCGGCAATCACGTCGCGCAGGTAGGCGGCGTCGCCCGACACACTGCGCAGCGGGTTGGCCACCGCGACGACGTGGATGAACCGGTCCTGCAATCGCTCGACGACCCCGGACCAGCTCGCAGATTCGGCGAACGCGCCGTGTACGAGGACGACGGTCAGCTTCTGGTTGGTCATGGCTCTCCTGGTGAGTTCGGATGCCTCCACCAGCCGAGACAGCGCAGCCCCGGAATTTGTGACAGACGCGTGGTCGCCGTCACTGCCGGGTCCGGATGTTGGGAATTGCCGCAGGTCCGGCCCACGATGGGAGCAGCGGCAGTCGCGACGTGAGCACGCGGACGAGGGACGGGGGAGCTGCGGTGAGTCAGGACACCGGGACGAGTGATCTCGAGGAGGCCGCGGCGGTCTTCACGAGCGTTCGGCCACGCCTGTTCGGGATCGCGTACCGCATGCTCGGCAGCGCCCCCGAGGCTGAGGATCTTGTCCAGGAGGTGTGGCTGCGGTGGCAGACGTGTGACCGCGGCGCCGTGGTCAACCCGGCCGCGTTCCTCGCGACGACGACGACCCGGCTGGCGATCAACGCGCTGCGGTCGGCGCGGGTGCGCCGCGAGACGTGCATCGAACCAGGGCTTCCGGAACCCGTCGACCCGGCTGCGGACCTGCACCTGGGGGTCGAGCGCAGCGAGGCCCTGGAACTCGCGGCCCTGCTGCTGTTGGAGAAGCTCACCCCCAACGGGCGTGCCGCGTATGTCCTCCGGGAGGCCTTCGACTACCCGTATGCGCAGATCGCCGGGATCCTGCAGTCGACCGAACCCGCGGTGCGCCAACTGGTCAGCCGGGCGCGCCGGGACATCGCGAGTGGGCGACGTACGCCGACGAGCGCGGCCGCGCACCGACGACTGCTGACCACGTTCGTCGCGGCCGCCCGCTCCGGCGACATGGCCGCGGTGGAACGGGCGGCGGCGATGACCGTACGACAGCGAGCGCGGTCGCGCAGCGTCGGCCGCTGACGGATCCACCGGGTTGCGCCGGCTCTCGCACGGACACTGCAAAAAACCTGCAAACGCTCCTTCTTGCCTTCAGGGAAAACGCTTTCCTATGATTGCGGCACATCGATGTCTCATTCCTGAGCCGGGCGCGCAAACATCGAGCAACGTCAGTGGTCGCATGCCGTATGCGCAGCGACATCACCACTGTTGCCAGGGCGATGCGCATTCAAGAAAGTTCCTTGCATTGATTGCCGACAATTCTGGGCGGCCTGGAACGACCGTGGGCTGACAGGAGTGCGGTCGCGTCGACCGCCCCGGGCGCCGGCAATTCTCATTCGACTACGAAGGTGAGGCGTGATGAGGCGACCAGTCGCACTGCGACTTCAGGCAACACTGGCCACGGCGGCCGTCGGGATCGCCATCGGGGTGGCGCTGCCGACCCCCCAGGCGACGGCGGCGGTCGGCAGCGCCACCGGCTACGCCACCCAGAACGGCGGGACCACCGGCGGCGCGGGCGGGCAGACGGTGCGGGCGAGCACGGGGACCGCGATCCATGCGGCGCTGTGTGGTCGGCCCAGCAGCAGCACCCCGATCATCATCGAGGTCACGGGGACCATCAACCACGGCAACACCAGCAAGGTGTCGGGGTCGAGCTGCAACACCGCGGCCGGCGTGATCGAGCTCAAGCAGATCAGCAACGTCACGATCCTCGGGGTGGGCAGCGCCGTCTTCGACCAGCTCGGCATCCACATCCGCGACTCGAGCAACATCATCGTCCAGAACGTGACCGTCCGGAACGTCAAGAAGTCCGGCTCGCCCACCTCCAACGGTGGCGACGCCATCGGTATGGAGAGCACGGTCCGCAACGTCTGGGTCGATCACGTGACCCTGGAGGCCTCGGGCGGGGAGTCGGAGGGGTACGACGGCCTCTTCGACATGAAGGACAACACCCAGTACGTGACCCTGTCGTACAGCATTCTGCGCAACTCGGGTCGCGGTGGGCTCGTCGGTTCCAGCGAGAGCGACCTCTCGAACGGCTTCATCACCTACCACCACAACCTGTACGAGAACATCGATTCACGTACGCCGCTGCTGCGCGGCGGCACGGCCCACATCTACAACAACCACTACGTGAGCCTGCACGAGTCCGGCATCAACTCCCGGGCCGGGGCCAGGGCCAAGGTGGAGAACAACTACTTCCGAAACTCCAAGGACGTCCTGGGGACCTTCTACACCAACGAGCGCGGCTACTGGCAGGTCAGTGGCAACACCTTCGACAACGTGACCTGGTCCAGCGCCGGCAGCGAGAACTACCCCGCCGGCCCCAACCCGACGTCCAACACCACCGTCAGCATCCCGTACTCGTACAGCCTCGACGGGGCGAGCTGCGTGCCGGACATCGTCCGTCAGACGGTGGGTGCCAACACGGGTCTGAAGGTGTCGAACGGTAGCTGCTCGCCGCAGACCCCGCCGCCCACCACGCCGCCGCCGACCACGCC